>JBAYNW010000008.1:0-73398 GCA_041678605.1 Candidatus Gastranaerophilaceae bacterium
ATTATTATAGGTTATTTTCAAGAAAAAAGCAAATTGTTTACATTTTATTAAGGGAAAGGGAAACGGGAAAGGGAAAGTTTTAATTTTTTTTGTTGCACTTAATCACTTAATCACCCAGTCACTTAATCACTTCGTAAAAAGCCCTTCAACCCGTTCAACTTCCTCTCACTCTGCTTTTGGGGTCGAGGACGTCACGTATCGTGTCGCCGATTAGGTTAAATGACAACACCGCAATGAAAATTAGAAACCCCGGAGTCAGAAGCCATGGCCGATACAGAATATTTATATATTCTTGAGCCTCCTTCAGCATATTCCCCCAACTTGCGTCGGGCTGTTGAATACCCAATCCCAAAAAGCTTAGTCCTGATTCGGCTAAGATGTAAGACGGGACGCTGAGAGTCATGGCCACAATAACATAACTTGTGGTTTGAGGCAGAATATGTTTTATGATAATTCTCAACTTTGAGGCTCCGATTGACTGTGCGGCCTGAACAAATTCCTGTGTTTTTATGGACAGCACCATGCCTCTTACGACCCTTGCAAATCCGGCCCAGCCGATTAGTGCCAAAATTACGACGATTAGCATAAATCTTTGAATGCTGGTCATATTAGAAGGCAAAATTGCCGCTAAAATTATCAAAAGATAAAAGCTCGGAATTGACATTACAGCCTCTGCAAATCTCATCATCAGCGTGTCGACTTTCCCGCCGAAATAACCTGAAATTCCGCCGTACAAAAGCCCAATCGGAAAAAGTACAAACAGTGCCAAAAACCCTATAGTCATTGAAATTCTTCCGCCAAAAAGTATTCTGGAAAAAACATCCCGGCCGTTTATATCCGTGCCTAAAAGATATAATCTCCCTTGAGGTGCGACTCCGATTAAATGTCTTGAGCATGGGATTAAACCCAAAAACTTGTATTTTTCGCCTCTCGGAAATAATTTAAGAAAATATTTTTGGCTTCGGTCGATTTTGTAGTCAACCTGCATTGCTTCGGGGTCAAATTCTCGTTTGTAGCTGTAAGTATAAGGCAATGAGAGTTTCCCATGTTCATTGATTGTAAAAATCTTTGAAGGCGGGGCGTAGGACATGTTTCTGTCAGAAAAGTCTTTGGAATAAGGTGCGATAAAATCTGCAAAAAGCAGTGAGAAATAAATTATGAACAGCACAACAAGGGCGATTAGTGCGAATTTATCGCATGCTAGTTGCCTAAAAACACCTATTTCTTGGGATATTGCACCCTTATCACTTTTCACGTCTAACCTCTCACCCTTTCACCCTTATTCTCGGGTCGGTAAATATCAGCAGAATATCTGCAATCAGGTTGCCCAAAATCAGCATAATAGCTCCCGTCATCAAAGAAGCCATAACGAGATTAATATCTGATTTTAGGACTGCTTCCAGTATTAATCGGCCAAGTCCCGGATACTGGAACACGTATTCAGTCAACGCCGCACCGCTTAAAAGTGAAGCAAATTCAAAACCCAAGAGCGTTATCATCGGGTTGATTGCGTTCCTCAAAGCGTGTTTGTAAAGAACCTTAAATTCACTCAAACCTTTTGCACGGGCGAATCTTACATAATCGCTGTCAAGCACGTCGAGCAAATTTGCTCTCATTTGACGCTGCAATCCTGCAAGAGAAATCGTGAATAAAACCGTTGTCGGCAAAATCAAGTGATGCGTAATGTCCCAAATTTTGGAAGAAAAATTCATATCGTTAAAATTGTAGCTTGTGAGTCCCCCGACGGGAAACCAACCTGTTTTTACCGCAAAAATCAGCAGCAAAATTGCAAAGAAGAAAGACGGAATGGCCATTCCGATACTGGTTAGCACCGTTAGTATCCTGTCAAGCGGCGTTTTCCACCTTATCGCCGCCAAAATTCCCAGAGGTATTCCGACAATCCATGTCAAAAATATTACCAGAGTGGTCAAAAGCAAAGTGTTTGGAATTCTTTCTTTTAATTTGCCGGCGACACTTTCGCCTGTGGAGCAGATGCCCAAATCCCCCTTGACAAAAGCTTTTGCCCAAAGAAAATACTGAACGTAAATAGGTTTGTCAAGCCCCAGCCTTTCGGTTTCTTTTTGGAGAGTTTCTTTTGAAATTGAGGGGTTAAGTTTCAGTTCTGCGAGGGGATCTACGGGGCTTAATCTGATTATAAAAAAACTTATCAATGATACCAAAATTAATAATGGTATCGTTTGAAGTATTCTCTTTAGTATGTAGATGAGCATTTGCATTATCTGTTTCCTGTTTCCTGTTTCCCGTTTCCTTTAATATAAATTTCATCCAAATTATATGCCACTCCGGCAAGCGGCGACGGGTAGATATTGCCGAATTTTTTGCGGACGGCAACCACTCTAATCGGGGAATAAAGGTAAATTATGGGTTTTTCGTCATAAATTACCTGCTGATATTCGTCATAGAGCTTTTTTCTGTCTTTAAACGTAATTTTTAACGATGCTTCGTCTATTATTTTATCAAGTTTTACTTCCCACGGAAATCTGTCGTCCGGCTTAATCCCGCCATCTTTACTCTGACGCTGGTTGAAAAGGTGCAGGGAACCCGTTGAATACCAAACATTTTTTCCGTCATGAGGCTCAAGAGGAGTTCCGGTAAGTCCCATTATTACCAAATCCCAGTCAAGTGTGTTCACCATCTTGTTCACGAGGGTGTTGAATTCTATCGGTTTGAAATTAACCTTCATTCCCAAGTCTTCCAAGTCCTGCTTGACCATGACGCCGATTGCTTCACGCTCTGTGTTTCCGGCATTTGTATAAAGGTCAAATTCTACCCGATTGTTGAATTTATCGTATAAAACTCCCTTTTTCCAATAAAATCCGGATTTTTTCAGGTATTTTTTAGCCTCATTTATATTTTTCGGGTGTCCCTGAGCAAGTTTTTTGTTAAGGTAAATCGAGTTGAGGCTTTCTGCGGTGAAAAGCGGAGAAGCAAGGCCGTTTGCGATATTGTTCACCATGTTTTTTCTGTCGATTGCCCAATCTATTGCATATCTAAAATTTTTATCATTAAACCAAACCTGTTTTTTGGGGTCTACGTAGTATTTTCCCTGCTCATTTTTCCTTTTGTTCATATTAACTATAACGAACATGGTACCCGTGTCCGGGCCGATATTGTAAATCACAAAATCTGATTTTGCTTCTTTTTTCTTATATCTTCCGACATTTGAACCTCTAAGTGAGATTATATCAAGTTCCCGTGCTTCAAATTTCAGGATTTCGTTGTTCAAATCCCCGACGATTAAGTAAATCACCTTGTCAAGATAGGGAAGTTTTTCACCCTTCAAATTTATTTCATAGTAATTTGGATTTCTTTCAAACACAATTCTCTGGGCAGCTGAATATTCTTTTAATTTAAAAGGACCGCTTATAACAAAGTTTTCAGGCCTTGCGGTTGTTGACCAAAAAGAGTCAAAGTATTTTGGTCCCTTTTTGACAATCGGTTCAAAAATGTGTTTAGGTGCTATGGGGGCGGACAAAGTTCTCAAAAATGGAGCAAAAGGTTTGATTGTGGTGAATTTCACCGTATAATCGTCTATTTTTTCTACTTTTGGTAGTTGGCCGTCGATTACAACCGAATCTCTGGTGGAGGTGTTCCCAAGCCCTGCCAGAAGAATTTTGTTCCAGCTGAAAATAACGTCATCCGCTGTTATTGGCTTGCCGTCAGACCATTTTATTCCATGTCTTAATTTAATTGTGTAAATTTTTCCGTCTGGTGAAATTTCGAAAGATTTGGCAAGCCTCGGAATAACTTCGCCGGTGTCGGGTTTGGTTGAAACAAGCCCGTCAAACATCATTCCCGTCATCGTCGCAGATGTTGCGTCTTTCGTGTTAAAAGGGTTAAAGGTTTTTGGACCCTCGCCGATTGTTGAAGAAACCAAAACGCCGCCGAAATTCCCGACGGGAGCCTGACTTTGAAGATAATCAACCCCGTTTATCGTAACAGTTTTTGCTGTAGGCGGAAATTCAACTCTTGTTGAATTTCCGCCCAAATTATTTTTTACTTCAACAATTTCCGGAACATCTTTGTTAATACAAGATTTACCCGCAAACAAAACAAAAATTATTATTAATGCAAGATACAAAATTTTCTTCATGTTTAATAAATTAACATAAAAAAAGAGAATTTTAACCTGTACGAATCGGTATTAATTTGCAAAATTATCCGAAATTCTTTTCATCTTTGTCCATCGTCTGTTTTAATGCCGATTTTATGTATGTTTGGTAGGGCATGCCTAATTTTGCGGCAATTTTTTTCGCCCGTTTTATCTCAAACTCACTCCAGCGAAAATTTACGTTCAATTTGTTTTTAAATATTTCAACATCCTTTTCTGCTTGCTCAATGACTTCATCAATATCATGGACGTTACCGAAATTGTCCTTAAAAACGGCATTGTCTTTAACCCGTTCAACGGAAGTTATTAGAGATTTAATTTCTTCAAGTGTATATTTTTTCATTATTATTGCTCCTTATGATTTGAAAGCAGTTATTACCATGACATTTTTTTCGTCCTTTGATAAATACATATAGTAAATATAAATATCATTTTCCTTTGAATAACATTCATACCGTTTATGTTTTATATTCCATCTATTTTCAGTTTTGTTTAAATATGCCAATATGACTTCTTCAGGATTGACTCGATCTCTGTGCCAGATGTGAGGCTCAAATTCATTATTAATTGGATTTTTATCCAGTTTGAATTTAAAACTTAAGCCGGTTAAGGCGTGAATTTCATAATATCTTATTTAATTATCCATTACTGCATGTTAACATATATTCAATACTTTGTCAATACATTGTCAATTCATATCCGAAATTTCTTTTTTGATTTTTATAAAAGTATAAGCGTTAAAATCCATGGAGCCGTAGATTACTTTAATTCTTTTTTCATCATAGGGGAGCAATTTTACAAAATTAATGGCCATTTCGTCGAAATCGTTGTTGGTTTCAATTGCGGGAACCCTTGCTATCAGTGTGGATGATTGGTAAAAATCCAAAAAAGGATTGCCGCCTACTTTTTTGCCTACGATTTTGTAATGCCCGATGGGAATTTCCGCCCCATCACCATTTGTTAAAGAAACCGGAACTTCCAAAAGAAGATTTCTTTCCGCAGTTTCACCCAGATACCCGCCATTATTTTCTTCGTTAAAATTTCTTCCCTTGAAGGCTTTAGGTTTTTTTCCTTTTTTTTGTTTTGCTTTTACTTGATTTAACGTTTTTTGAAACTCCTCATCGGTAATTTTTTTTTGTCCGACAAAGGCGTTTTCAACGCTTGGGGCGGAATCCAGTAAATCTTCCACTCCGCCGGTGCCGCCCAGATTATCAGCAAAAACAGGAAGTGCAAGAATTAAAAACAAAAATATTAAAAAACTAAAAATCTTTTTCATATTATATATTTTAATCCTTTTTCCCAAAAAGTAAAGAGGGAACATTAGTTAGGAGTTTAGGAATTTGTGTTCAACCTCTAATCACCGGAATCCCGTTGAATTCAAACAGGGGTTTTTCGTCTTTTTTAATGCCTTCGCTGATGTTTTTAGCCAAAACTGCACCCACGAGTGCTTCTAAGTGTGCCATGGGCATCATATTTGACGGAAGTGAATTAAATCCATACTTAATTCTCAGGGCATTTTGGAGAGCCTTGCAATCTGCCGGCGAACGCTCTTTGAAGCATGAATTCAATTTTAGTGCCTGTCTTGTCAAATATAATTCAAAACGGCAGACCTTAATGCCATTTTCCGCAAGAGAATTAAAATACTCAGAACCCCGATTGGAAAATCTTTGAGTCCAATTATCGGTGTTTTGAAAATTTTCGTTTGAAGCCACAAGCTGATAAGGTTTTGACAAAATACGCCATTTGCCGTTCAACATTGAATTGTCCCATGGCAAAGAAATACATACTTGAGAGTCTTTCAAAGAAGAAAAATTCTCAAAAAAATGCTGGACATCCTGCATAGAAAATAATTTGTCAAGCAAGATTATCTCATTGTTTTTGTCCAGAACAGCTACACCCGACTCCGTGTTTGCCCCCGAAGAAAGCATTAATCCTATAAAATAATTTTCCATTTATCCATCCTAAAATTTTTGTACTTAAAGTAAAGTTGTAAGTATCACAGGCTCACCATCAGTTACCAAAATAGAGTGTTCGAAGTGAGCAGAAGGCTGTTTGTCAAGAGTCCGAACTGTCCATTTGTCCGCCAGAACTTCAACCTCATCACAGCCAAGATTAAGCATCGGTTCTATTGCTATCGTCATCCCTGACTTTAATACGGTTTTGTTCCCTGTTCTGTAATTCGACACAAAAGGTTCCTCATGCATCACATGCCCAACTCCGTGTCCGCCGTATTGTCTTACTATTCCTAATTTTTCACGATTTGCCACATCTTCTATCGCACCGCCCACCATGTCTAAGGTGTTTCCGTGGAGCATCCGGGCAATTCCTGCAAAGAGTGATTCCTCGGTTGTTTTAAGCAATCTTTTTTTCTCATCCGATATTTCACCCACAGCATAAGTCCATGCACTGTCGCCGACCATGCCTCCGTAAGTTGCACCTATGTCAATGCTTATTATGTCGCCTTCTTTGAGGACGACACTTTCTGACGGAAACCCGTGGACGACCTGTTCGTTAAGAGAAGCACAAATTGAAGCGGGAAATCCGTTGTAGCCTAAAAATGTCGGCACGGCTTTGTTCTTCTTGATTATATCAAATGCGACATCGTCAAGGTATTTTGTGTTAACGCCCGGCTCTATTATGCGTTTCATCTCCTGATGAACCAGGGCTACGATGTATCCGGCATGCCGGATTCTTTTTATTTCTTCTTTTGATTTTCTGGTTATCATATTTTGGTCTATAAGGTGATAGGGCTATAAGGTTATCAGTTGATAAATTGGAGGTATGGAGGGCTTTTAGAAGTTTGGCAGCTTAGCTTTCAGTTTCCTATTTCCTATTTCCTATTTCCTATTTCCCCTTTTTCCTTTTCCTTTCCTGTTCTTACGCTACTCTTAAAGTATACCCCAATTTGTTTAAAATTTTAAGAACTGTGCGAAATTGAGGTTTTTTCTTACCATTAAATATAGCATAAAGATTGGCTCTGTCCAACTCGGCCTGCTTTGCAAATTCTCTGATAGACATTCTCGCCTTGACAACGCGTTCAAGTGCTTTGAAAAACATACTAAAATCGCCGTCATTGATGTATTCAATAAAGCTTTGATTAAGGTATTCTCTTGCAAGTTTTTCGTCTTGCAGAATGTCAGTCATAAATTCATCTAAGCTTATGGAGTTTTTATATTTTCTTTCCATCTTTTTTCCCTTTCCAAATTTTCAGAAAATATTTTCCATTATTTAATTCAAAAATTTCAACTTGTTTCATATAATTCATTGTAGGCCAAAGGCGACTAAAAGTCAAGCGTTAAGAAATGTAAATATGAATTTTTTCGAGATATTAGTGAGTTACGGCGATTTTTGCTAATTTTTCCGCAAACTCACTAGCAAAAAATATTTTTAGAAGGTTTATAGCACATGTTAGAAAAAGAAAGGAATTTAAAATGCAAATTCAAAGAATTAATTCACAAAATTTTAATCAAAACATGCATTTTGGATCGTTTAGAGTCGACGAAAAGCAGGTAAGGGAAGTCGAAAAGGCATTTGAAACAATTTTTGGAAGATCTGCAGACAAAAAGCCTATTTATCGTTTAAGTGATAAAGTTTTCGCTATAGCTCTTAAACAATATATAGTTCCAGAAAAACCCCTATTTAGTGAGGTTGGATTCATGAATTTTTACAAAAAAATGGGATTTGAGGACAATGGTAGAGGAAAAGAAATATTTTTAAGTGAGAACGAATCAAAACTTTTTGATGTAGCACTTCTGAATCACTGCCAAGATTGGGAGAGCCGTTATAGGTCGATAAATAGTAATAATAGTTATTCACTTAATATGTCCGATAAGGCTTGCGATTCTTCACGTAATATATTAATAAAGGTATTTAACGAGTTTGTAGATAAAGCTGTTGACTTAACTCCAAAAATGCAGAAGAAAATATTGGAATTTGAAAAAACACTTGAAGAAGAAAGAAATAATATAGCGGAATTGCTAGCTATAAAAAATTAAACTATAAAGTAGGGCGGGATTTCAAAATTGAAATCCCGCCCTACTCGTTTTTTATTAAAAGTTGATAATATTAACCGATAACTTTCAAAAGTCTGCCCCAAATTTCATCAATGTTTCCATTTGCATCAATTTTTACTAAAGTCCCTTTTTTCTCGTAAAAATCAATTAGCGGAGCTGTTTCGCTAAAATAAGTTTCAAATCTTGATTTGGCGATTTCTTCGGTGTCGTCTTTTCTTTGAATTAATTCGGCACCGCAATCGTCGCAAACGCCTTCAGTCTGAGGTTTTAGCGACAACAAGTTATAAATTTTGCCGCATTTTGAGCAAGAACGGCGATAAATTATTCTGTCCAAAAGTAATTGCTGGTCAATGTCAAAATAAATCACTTTAAATCCGACTTCTTTACCGGCGTCAATTTCTTTTAGCATTGCTTCAAGTATTTCAGCTTGTTCTGTGCTTCTCGGGAAGCCGTCAAGGATAAATCCGTCTGCACAATCTGCATCTTTCAATCTTGTTTTGATGATTGAAGCTACGATTTCAACCGGAACCAATTGCCCCTTTTCGATATATGATTTGGCCACAAGCCCGTCAGGGGTTTTATCAGCCAATGCTTTCCTCAACAATGAACCTGTATCTACGTGGGGAAAATTTAAATATGTTGCCAATTTGCTCGTTTGTGTGCCTTTTCCGCTGGCCGGGGGTCCTAAAAATACCAATTCTTTTTTCGTCATTTTTTGTTCCTCTCTTTGTTTAGTTTATTTAGCAAATAGTTAATAGCAAATAGCAAATAGAATTCTATTTTTTAGAGTTATAAAATTTTATAAATCCAACAATTAATTTTTTTACTAAATTAATCTTGTCAAATATTTCATCTAGATTTTTTGTATAATTCAATTCTCTTGAAATTATTAACTGAGTTTCTAATTCAGCAACAGAGCCAAGGGCAATATACAAAAATTGTGCTGTTTCTTTTGCCGTTTGTCTAGCACAACCTTCAGAAATATTTGAAGGAATCGAAACAGCACTTCGTCTTATTTGGCTAACCAGTCCATAAAGCTCTTCCTTAGGAAATGATTGCGTAATTTTATAAATTTCAGTAACCAGTTTTATTGATTCTTTCCATATTTCTAAGTTTTTATGAGTCAAATTAAGCCTCTTCTCTATTCACTATTTCCTATTTTCTATTTGCTTATTACGTATCAATATTTGTTGCATAAACTGCGTTTGCTTCGATAAAATCTCTGCGGGGTTCAACTCTTTCGCCCATAAGGATGTCAAATAATTGATCGGCAAGAATTGCATCGTCAAGGTCTACTTTCTTTAGTATTCTTGTCTGAGGATCCATAGTTGTTTCCCACAATTGTTGAGGCATCATTTCGCCAAGACCTTTGAAACGTTGGAGTTGCAGTCCTTTTTGTCCTCTTTCCTCAACTATTCTTTGCAAATCGGCAAACGAATTGATTTCGATTTGTTCTGAATCGGTTTCCAAAATCAGCTTTTCTTCTTCTTCGATTAGGAAATTTCTAATCAATGGATAAGCCGTTTTTAACTTCTTGTATTCCGAACTTTTTATTATATTGGAAGTTATTGATGCAGGCTCCAATTCCTCTCCTAAGTCAAGTTTGATATTATATTTGGCGTTTTCAGGATTATATTTCAATTCAACCGAGTATTTTTCGGCTTCCTGAATATTATAATTTTGGGCATGGTCTTTCAGATATTTGTTTAAATAATCGACAATTTCAGTCATTTTATCCTGATTTTCAAAATCCTCAGCTTCAATTTCCGAACGTGCCAGCCCCCGCAATACGACAGCTGGAATAGCGTTTAAAATCGGATTGTTGTAAGAATGATAATAAATTGACATGTTTGCCATTAATTGAATAAACGCATCATCCGAACAAACTTTTGTTTTTGTTTTGTCGCAAAGGCAAAGACCCTTAACACCACGTTCACTGAGCAATTTTTCCAATGCTCTTTCATCGTAGAGATATTCGGATGTTTTACCGATTGTTACTTTGAATAGCGGAGGTTGGGCAACATAAATAAATCCGTTATCAATCAAAGGTTTCATATACCTGAAGAAGAACGTCAAAAGAAGCGTTCTGATGTGTGCACCGTCGACGTCCGCATCTGTCATGATGATAATTTTGTGATATCTTAGTTTTTCCAGTTCGACTTCTTCTTCATTTCTGCTTATGTTAATCCCAAACGCTTGAACCATGTTTTGAATTTCCGCATTGCCGTAAATCCTGTCCAACCTCGCTCTTTCGACGTTAAGAATTTTTCCTCTCAAAGGCAAAATCGCCTGAAACATCCTGTTTCTGCCTTGTTTTGCAGAACCGCCCGCAGAATCTCCCTCAACGATGTAAATTTCGCATTTTTCAGGCTCTCTGTTTGAACAGTCCGCAAGCTTGCCGGGCAGAGTTGAATTTTCCAGAACGGATTTTCTCCTTGTTAATTCTCTTGCTTTTCTGGCTGCTTCTCTTGCACGCTGTGCCTGAAGAGTCTTTTCGATAATGGTTTTTGCTATCTTAGGATTAAATTCAAGCCATTCCTGAAGCTTATCTCTGACAACGTCTTGAACGATTCCCATAACTTCCTGATTTCCGAGCTTTTCTTTTGTTTGGCCTTCAAACTCGGGGTTTTCTAGCTTTACACTGATAATTGCGGTCAAACCTTCCCTGACGTCTTCGCCTGTGAGATTTTGCTCAGACTCCTTGAGAATATTATTTTTTCTTGCATAATCGTTTAAAACACGTGTAATACCATTTCTGAACCCTGTTAAATGAGTTCCGCCGTTGTGGGTATTTATGTTGTTTGCAAAAGACAGGACGCTTTCGTTGTAGGCGTCTGTGTATTGCATTGCGACTTCAACGGTGGTGCCGGCTACAAATTTTTCCATATAAATAGGAGCTTCAAGCAAAAGCGTTTTGTTTTTGTTCAAAAACTCCACATAGCTTGCGATTCCGCCTTCATAGTGGAAAGTTTCTTCTTCCAGAGTTTTTCCGTCGATAAAAACAATTTTCAGCCCTTTGTTTAAAAACGCCATTTCACGAAGCCTGTTTGTGATAACTTCTTTGTCCATTTCGGTGGTTTCCGTAAAAATTTCAGGGTCAGGCCAGAAAGTTGTTTTTGTACCTGTTTTGTCGGTTTCCTTAATTTTTTCAACAGAAGTAGAAGGTTCGCCCCTCAGATATTCCTGACGCCAAACAAATCCGTCTCTTGAAACTTCAACAATCATTTTTTCAGAAAGTGCGTTTACGACTGATGCTCCAACCCCGTGAAGTCCGCCTGATACTTTGTATCCGCCGTCACCGAATTTTCCGCCGGCATGAAGAATTGTATGAACGATTTCCAATGCCGATTTGCCGCTCTCGGGCTTAATATCAACCGGAATCCCACGTCCGTCGTCCTCAACCGTTACGCTGTGGTCGAGATGGACCGTAACTTTTATTTCGCTGCAATACCCAGCCAAAGATTCATCGATTGAGTTGTCTACGATTTCATATATACAGTGGTGCAAGCCTCTTTGAGAGGTCGAACCTATATACATCCCCGGGCGTAATCTTACCGCCTCTAATCCTTCCAAAACCCTAATGTTACTTGCATCATAACCTTGTTCTATCCCTTGATTTGCTTCTGTTGCCATTTTTTCTCCCCAAAATCGAGTAAATAGAAAATAGGAAATAGTGAATAGAAACTCCCACTTACTATTTACTATTTACTATTCACTACTCAATTATAGCACAAACAAAAGATTTTGGCACATTTTTGTTACATTAATAAAACCAAGTTGCAATCAATATACGTCATCCTGAACTCGTTTCCGCGGAGATGATTTTGTAAACAAAATCTATCTTCCCGACACTGTTTTCTAAGCTCGTTCCTCGCAAAGAAAACAAGAGGCAGGGTCGCAAAAACGAACGACCATGCGATGCTGAAACAAGTTCAGCATGACGTGAGTCGTTTTTTGGAATAATTCCGCATCCTAATAATCTATTTTACCGGTGCTTCGGCTTTATTTTTTCCGCGGAATATTAATGCAAGAACTCCAACCACGCCCGCACCAATCAGTCCGTAAATCCCTGCTTTTTTGAATGATTTTACTTTTGGAATGTCCTCTTCAAGGGCTTCCAAACCTTTTTTTGCCAAATCTTTTGCATAAGAATCGACATATTTTAAGTATTTCGCTTTAATGGCTTCTCTGCTAATTTGGCCTTCCTTTGCTGAATCTATGACGGTTTTACTAATCTTCAAAGCGTCAATTTCATCAAGATGACGGCTTAATCTGCTTTGAGCCTTTTCTAAATCTCTACCCGCTACTTTTTTGCCCGCTTCGGTTTCTGCGTTCTTGAATGTTTCTTCTGCCAATTTTAATTTTTCGGTCAGTTTCTTCGTTTTGGCAGGTGCTTCATTAATTGCCTTGTCCAAAGCTTCTTTTGATTCAAACCCAATATTTTCTAAAAAATCAACTACTGAAATTTTTTCCCCTTTACCCATTAGGTCTTCTATTCTTTTTTCTATTGCACCTTCCACATTGGTTTTTTTTACGTTCGCCCTAATGCAAGAGAGATCTTCAACCATTTCCTTCTTGCCATCGGGAACGTTTTGGAATGTTTTTTCGAAAGTATCATCGCTCATTTTGAGGACTTGTTTCGCATTAACGGGTTCTTTTGCCAGAAAATAAGCAGGCACGCCCGCAACAACAAAACCTCCCAACATTTTTGGGATAATATGTCTTTTCCTTCTTTGTTCGCCTTCTCCGAAGCTTACGCTGTTCACAGCTCCTATTGCCATATCAACACTACCTTTCTTTTGTTAATTTAAACCTTTATGCACATTATAACGAGTACGCAAATTTTTTTTTGCTATGTAAATAAGGCAATCTTTTTCAAAACAGGCTAAAACTCATTCCCTGTCTGCAAAAAATCGTATTTACAATTGTTAACAATTCCTTTTCAATCGGTCAGAATGTTCCATTTTTTTGAAACTTCATTCAATATTTTTTGTGTATCGGATTTGTTCAGCAAAATTTCCTGAACAGCCGTGTTTATCAACAGATTAATTTCTTTTTGGCTTTTGTTCTGTCTTAAAACAGGCTGAATTTTGTTGAGCTGCTTTGCACTGATAACACGTGCTTTCGCCATCAAATCGTTTTTATCATATTTTGTATAAAAATCGTTTTCCAGTGTCTTGTTATTCGTTGCCAAAACATTTGTAAGTTTAGCCAATTTAAGCTGGTTTCCCTCGTTTGTCAAAAACAGGGCGAATTTGAGAGCGTCTTGTTTTTGCGGTGCTTTTAGCGGAATTACCAAATTCATCAGCGAAAAATCATTTTGCCCCAAATCACCCGTAATTTGCCCCGCTACGTCCGTATTTTTGTAAATCGAAGGGGAATTTTCTTTAATCATGTTTAAGAAATTTGCTCCCGATTGAAAAAAGACGATTTGACCCGACATATATTTTTCCAAAGCTTCTCTTTGAGTCTGTGTGATTGTTTCCTTAGGGATTAAGTTTTCGGCATACAATTTTTTGTAAAAATCAAAAATTTCAACGGATTTTTTGCCATTAATATTTTGCGAAGAATTAATTCCGTACTTATTTAAGATTTTAAGCATGGTGTCATTTTCAGTTATAGTGGGCATAAAAGCGTAAGCTCCGGTTTTTTTCTTTATTATACTTGAAACTCCGGCCAATTCTTCGTAAGTATTCGGTGGGGCCGAAAATCCGGATTTTTTGTATAATTCCCTGTTATAAATAGTAACGGCAGATGTCGCATACCACGGGATAGCGTACAGCTCGCCTTTATATTTTAGAGAATTCATAATCTCTTTATTAAATTGTTTCACGTTGTTTTTGTCAATTTTCTCCAACGCCCCTTTTTGTGCCAGGATTGCCGAAAAATCGGGGTTCAAGTTTATTAAATCAGGCGGGTTGTTGCTCAAAATTGCCGCCAGAGTCCTTTTTTCACCCTCTGAAAAAGGAACGTCAATCCATTTTATCTTAATATTCGGGTTCTGAGTTTCAAAATCTTTAATAACTCCGTTCATATACGGTGCAAAATCGCTCATTTGAAGCGTCCAGAAAACGACTTCATGTTGTGTGGATTTTTCGGGCGATTTTTTGGCATGCCAAAAAATCGCCCCGCATGCCAAAATCGTAAAAATTATAATAAGAGTTTTTTTCATGAGTTTTATTATAACAGGAAAAGGGAGAACGGGGAACAGGAAACAGGAAAGAGTCTTATTTTTTTGTTGCACTTAGTCACTTAATCACTTCCTCACGTTTCACTACTCACTAATTATACCCTGTTGTCGAATTACTTTTCTCTTTTTAACCCATAGAATTAATTTGTAGGATGTAAGTTGGCATTTACTTCCTTTTAAATACGTCAGGAGAGATTTTACTATGGCTAATATATTTAGTGCACCGGTTGTTGAGTTGCAAGAACTGAACAATCTCTTTATAGAACTTACGGCGAAAAATTGTAATCAGAGATGCAAACACTGTTACATAGATTTTCCGATTTCAAAAAACGTAAAAGATTTTATTTCGATTGATAAAATCAAGAATACCTTGCATGACACAGTACATGACAATATTCAATGTATTTATTTAACGGGAGCCGAGCCAATGACTCACCCTGAATTTAATTCTATTTTGAGGCTGTGTTTAAAAAGAGCAAGCGTCTGCATTTGCACAAACGCAACCTTTGTCAATGAAAAAAAAGCGAGATTTTTGAAAAAAGTTGAAGAAGAAAGCGGTAACGAAATAATTTTTAAATTAGGCATTGATCATTACAACGAAATAAAAAATGATGATATCAGAGGGAGAGGTGCCTACCGACAAACTGTTAATGCTATAAAAAGCCTTGTCAAATATGATTTTAACCCTATATTGAGCATTATAAATTACTATGGGGAAGATGAAAAAACCCTGATTAAGGAATTTGGCAATATTTGTAAAAAAATAGGATTTGAAGCAAATGATTTTAATTTTCAGATAAACGAACATTACAACAAATACAAACCTGTTTCCGAAAAATTTGAGCTAAAGAATAAAAATCTTGACTGTAAAAATGGGAGAATACTCACCGAAAAGGGCGTTTATGTTTGTCCTTTTTTGGCAAACGACCACAGGGGCCGCATGGGCGGAGATTTCAAGGATTTTTCAAAAAAAATGTATCTGGAAACAGATTTTTGCCTAATCTGCGGACAAAACAAAGCTAAAATGTTCGGGCTGAATTGGTAGGATTTCGGCCGCATTTTACTTAGATGAATAAAGCTTCAGCTGTAATTTTGCCAGCAGGATTTTTTTATTCCTGTTATAAGGTGCCAATTCAAGCTTGTCGATGTTTATCAGGTAAGGATATTTATAAATTTCTTTTAAAAAGCTTTCCAAATCAGGATAGTCGGCGATTATTTGCATGTTTAACTGGCAAACGTTGTACTGAGAACCGACCCCTTTAACAAATTCATCTTCCGCGGGGTTGTAAACATATTCAATCGAATAAATCTTAATTCCGTTATATTTTGCCATTTCTATAATGTCATCAAAAATTACCGTAAAGGAAGATTCGGCATCCATTCCGGGAATTTCCGGTTTATAAATGTTTTTTGTTTGATCGGAGGTAGACATGTTGGCTATTTCTGATGCTTTTAGCGTTTCAAGTTTTCTTTCAAGGTCGGCATATTCAATTGATTTTGTACTTAAATCTTTTTCAACAGTAAATATGTCGACAATTCTAGGTCGAAGACTTGCTAGGGCGTAAATAAAGCCTATGGTTATAAAAATAACAAATAAAATTGCTTCTTTATATTTTTGCATCGAGTCTCCTTAGAATTTTTCTATCTTTTCCAGATTTTTTGGTAATTGTCCCGCACTTGCTTGTGCCGCAGGTGCAGCTTGTCCGCTTGGGTTTGGCGAAGTGTTGTCTTTTGGTCCAAACAGCGGCTTGCCTAATTGGAATAACGGTTTCTTGTCATCAGTTGCTTGTCCGGGTTGTGCGGCCGCAGGTTGAGCCGCACCGTTGGCTGCCGCAGGCGGTGGTGGCGGATTCAGCTCTGTTTCTGTCATATTTGTTATTTCAAAATCATAATCTTTTGGGGTGCTTGAAGTACTTGCGACAACGTCGTCGATTGAGCTTGAGGCAATTTCCAGTTTATATAATCTTATATCAGAGTCGTTAACCAATTGTTTTATATTTTTATAAAAAGTGTAGATACTTTCAACATTTGTGGACTTACCTTTTATGTCAATTTTTCCGGCTTCGTTTGACATGTAGTAAGATACCCATAATTTATTGGGAATACTTATTCCCAAAGTGTCGTAATAAGTGAGCTTTGTTTTGTTTTGCGAAAGTATTTTATCTATAGTCGATTTAAGGTCAAATGTGTTATCTTTTCCCGCATTGTTATACTTTGCTATATCGGCTGCCGCCTGCGTAATTTTAGCGTCAAGTCCCGCCAATTTGGCTTGCTCTCTGGGAATTAAAAAGTTATTAAGCAGCAACACCAGAGCGGCAATTGGAATTATAATTATTCCACCGAGCAGCAGGGAAGTTTTTTTCACAAAATCAGGAGTTAAGGCGATTTCAAGGTTTCCCAGATTTATTTTCGGACACATTGAATCGTCCGATTCAGAAGCAAAAGCACCTTCCTGATCTCCTACCATGTTCAATTTTAGCGGAAAATCATGAAAAGGATATATCGCCGCACCAATGGATTCCAGAGTTATTTTCAAAGCCATATTCGGAAGAACGTTGAGATTTACCGGAAGAAGTTCGTTTTGTATATATTTATTGCATTCCAAAAAATTAACCGAACATTCAATATCTAATTTCATGGAAAGGACTTCCGCACTTACCAAATCTGTTTCGGAAATTATGAGCAGGTTGCTTGCCGGCAATCCTGCCAGAGTCAGTTTGGCGGATGTTGTTATGGCATTATAAATTTCGTCGTCAACGAAAGACTTTAAAGCCAGAGGTTCTTCATAGTACTCTATAATTTTTTTGTCAACCATGGAAAGTATAGCATAACTGTTTTGTGCTATTATCATCAGGTTCCAGTGGGTGCCTTCTTTCATTTCTTCTTTAGCCAGTTCGGAGTAATGCAAGGCTCTTAAAAGTGATATATAAGAACTTTCCACGCCTATCAAAGAACAGCCGACTTCACTGCAGATTATGTTGATTTCATCCAAAACATTTTTTTGAATTGCCGTATATGCTAAAGTCCTGTTTTCCGTATTTATGTTCGAATAGACTTCCGCCCAGCTGATAAGAGGTTCCTGACGTTTAAAAATATATGATTGCTCTACTTCTGATATTATGGCATTTGTAATCGCTTCGTCAGTTAATAAAAGCGGAAGATTTATCATTCCAAAATGCACGTTTGGTACATTAAGAATTATGTTGCTTCTTTTTGGGATGTGCAATTCTTCAAACAATTCTTCCAATGATTCTTTAAATTGTTCGTAATTGGCAATTTCCCTTGTCGAATGGTTGTACTCGAGAGGCCGGTTTGAATATTTATTGACAGTACCGGTAAGCCTGTCAATTTCAATCATTTCCAAGCCGACGCTCGGAGATATTGAAACCCCAACCGCTATTTTTGTGCTTGCACCTAATTTTGTTAAGAAATTTTCTATCATCTACTTCAAATACTTGTTTACTACTCCACTTTCATTATACAATAGATTTTGCTTAAGGTACATTTGTAACGAATTTTTACATTAAATGAATGAATTTGAGAAAAAGGCCAATGAAAAATGAAATATTAAAACTAAAGAAAGAAAAAAATGCCGTAATTTTGGCACACAGTTACCAGAACATAGAAATAGACGAGGTGGCTGATTTTGTTGGCGATTCTTTATACTTAAGCCGGATGGCGGCAAAAACCGATGCGGATATTATTGTATTTGCAGGGGTTTATTTTATGGCGGAAACCGCAAAAATTCTTTCACCAAGTAAAAAAGTTTTGCTGCCGAGGCTTGAGGCAGGCTGTCTTATGGCTGATATGATAAATCTTGCACAATTGAGAGAATTCAAGTCAAAACACCCGAATATTCCTACCGTCTGTTACATAAATTCAACAGCAGAAGTCAAATCCGAATGTGATATTTGCTGCACAAGTTCAAATGCTGTAAAAATCGTTGAAAGGCTTAATGCAAAGGAAGTTTTGTTTGTACCCGATACATATTTGGGCAAATGGGTTGAAAGCCAATTACACGGCGTCAAAGTGATTACTTATCCGGGCTATTGTCCTACTCATTTAAGAATAACAGCTGAAGATATTATCAATCAAAAGAAAAAATATCCCGAAGCCCTCGTGCTTGCTCATCCCGAATGCCATCAATCGGTTACGGCGTTGGCAGATTACGTCGGAAGCACAACTGGAATTATGAAATTTGCCGATAAAAGCGGCAAAAAACAATTTATTATCGCAACAGAAATGGGCGTGGTTGAAAGATTGCAAAGAGATTTGAAAGACAAAGAATTTATTTTGGTGAGTCCGAAAGCAGTTTGTTCAAACATGAAATGGCACCATTTGGAAGATATTTTAAACTCACTAAAATATGAACAATATGAAATTACAGTTGACCCCGAAATTGCCCAAAAAGCTTTCGTTTGCATCGACAGAATGCTTAAGGAAAGTGGGAAGTGAGATGTGGCTTAAGGGCTTAATGGCTGAAAGGTTTAAGGGTTCTGTTCCCCGTTTCCTCAACAAACATTTGACAATTGTATTCAAGCTTAATATAATTGATTTATGAATATAATCAAAGCACAAAAAGGGACTAAGGATATTTTACCCGAAGAAGCCGGCCAGTGGCAGAATTTGGAAGAAAAAGCGTTGGAAATTTTTACCAAAGCAGGGTTCAGTGAAATCAGAACACCTGTTTTTGAAGCAACCGAGCTTTTTGCCCGTGGCGTGGGCGATACAACCGATATCGTCAACAAAGAAATGTACACTTTTGAAAAAAGCGAGCGTTCCCTGACCCTTCGGCCAGAAAACACGGCAGGAGTCGTTCGAGCCTATATCGAAAACGGCATGCACAGACTCTCTGCTCCCGTTAAACTGTGGTACAAAGGTCCGATGTTTAGGTATGAACGCCCTCAGGCCGGACGCCAAAGACAGTTTCATCAGGTTGGAGTGGAAATGTTCGGGATAAAAGAGCCGACCGCTGATGCGGAAATGATTTTGCTTGCGGTGAATTACCTTAAAGCTCTTGGGCTTAATGATTTGGATGTGGAAATTAACTCTCTGGGCTGTCCCGTTTGCAGGGAGGGCTTTAAAACCGCCCTTAAGGCAGTTTTAAAGCCCGAATTGGACAAAATGTGTCCCGATTGTCAACAAAGGTACGAAAAAAATCCGCTTAGAGTTTTAGACTGCAAAGTTGAAGAATGTAAGAAAATTTTGGGAAAATCAGAAATCCAAAAGGTAATAACTTCCGATTATATTTGCGAAGATTGCCAAAAACATTTTGATGAGTTAAAAAAATATTTGGGTGTTCTCAACATACAATACAGCGAAAACAAACTCCTTGTCAGGGGGCTTGACTACTATAACAGAACTGTTTTTGAAATAAAATCAAACGACTTGGGGTCGCAAAACGCTGTGTGCGGAGGCGGAAGATACGATTCACTTGTAAAAAATTTAGGCGGTGAAGACACTCCGGCCGTAGGCTGGGCAATGGGCATGGAAAGATTAATTTTTTTGGTCAACTCTTTGTCAAAAAATGCCGAACCTAAAAAATTACGGGCTTACGTGGTTTCAAATTCCACCATTGAAGCTTTTAAATTGGTTGAAGAATTGAGGAGTCATGGTGTAAGTGCCGATTTTGATTTGACTAACAAAAAATTTGTAAAGCAGTTGGAAAAGGCGTCAAAGGTGGCTGATTTTGCGGTTATTCTGGGCGAAGATGAACTGAAAAACAACACTGTTTCTGTGAAGAACCTTGCGACCGCCGAACAAAAAATGATAAATAGGTTAAAAGTTATTGACAATTTGAAATAAATGGAGTATAATCAATTTTATGCAAAAGCAAGTTGAAGAAGCGATAAAATTACTGATTAAGGCTTTTAGTGAACGTTTTGACGATTTCCACGGGCTTTATTTGTACGGAATTTTTACAGACGGAAAAAACCACAGGGACGAGGATATCGAACTTGTTGCGATTTTTGATGTGGAAAATAAATATAAGCGTGAACTTATTTGGCCGATTGTCGGCAAAATCGAAACGGATTTGGATATTTTCATTGATCTTAACCCAACCACTATAGAAGATTTAAAGAAAGACGAAGAACTTTACGACGAAGTCGTAAATCAGGGTATTTTCTTTGAGGCAAATGTAAACAAATAAAAAGGGCCATATATGACCCTTTTTAAATATATAATTACCTAATTCCTATTTTTTCAAGAAATCGGGGATTTAATAGAGGTATTTTGTTCTATGAACTTTTTAGGGGCAAGACAGTTCATAAATTTGTAGTTATATTTGTTCATACCTTCGATTAAACCTAGGCTATCTTGATCCCAGACTCCCGCCTTCAATTCTTTCTTTCCGATATTTGCTAAGTAAACTCCCATCGCTCTTGAGACAAAAGGAAAATCATTTTCAAATAGCGGCCCTGCATTAGCTGCCCCAAAAAGGTACGTAATTTCTTTGCCAGATCTTAAATTCTTGTGAAAAGTAGTCCATTCGGAGTAATGGATAGCATTAAGATTTTCGAGAAAAGATACACTTATTTTTTCCTCTCCAACTTTAAATTTTAATATATTTTCTTGGAAATTTTTTGAATTACCCAAACGACTGAAACTACTGTCATTGCTCACCTTAACATCATACATTTTTGAAAAACGTTTTTTTAACTTTACAAACGCATTTGCAAAAAAATCTTCCAATGGTTGTGTATTGTCGGGAGTGGAAGCATTTAAAGCTTTTTTTAAACCCGATGTGGACATGACTCGCATAAAAATCTTCCGCTCTGCTTCACCCTTAAAGTTCGGCTGGTAATTGTTTTGGTAATTGTTAGATACTCTTGATACTTGCATGTTTTAATCCTCTCTTTGTTTTTTCAGTAACGTACATACAAAACTTGTCAAAAAAAACTTTTGCTAGCAAAATTTACTATCGTAACAATTATTTACATAGACAAAGGTAATTCGCTCAGATGGAAAGACCAACAAATTCTTGCGTCATTGCGAGAGTTGGGTTATCGGCTCCGACAAAAAGTGTCCACCGAAGCAATCCTTTGGGCGTACATTGGCAAGATTGCTTCGGTGACTGCCTTTTGACCAACTACTCAACCCTCGTCTCGCAATGACGTGAGCCTTGTTTGATTCATTCTGGTGATTAGTTACAAAAAAACAAGGAGCCGTTTGACTCCTTGTTTAAATATATAATTATCTAATTCCTATTTCTTCAAAAAATCAGGGATTTCTATGTTTGAGAAACTCGGGCTTATTTCCGTTGTCGCTTTCTTTTGATTGAAAGCACCTGAGAAGAAGTCCGCCGCACTTAAAGTTTTTACTTCAGACGCATCTTTTGAAGCGATTTGGTTTCTCAATTCAAACCCTGTTGCAATAACGGTAATTTGAATTTCACCTTGAATTTTGTCATCAACAACGGCACCGATAATAACTTTTGCGTCATCAAGAACGGCTGAGTTAATGATATTTGTTGCGTCAGTCACTTCATGAAGTGTCATATCAGGTCCGCCTGTGATATTAACAATTACGCCGCTTGCTCCGTTGATTGATGTTTCAAGAAGCTGAGAATCAATTGCTGTTTTTGCCGCATCAATTGCTCTGCCTTCGCCCTGACCGCGTCCGATACCCATAAGAGCCGAACCTGAAGCCTGCATAACGCTCTTAACATCAGCGAAATCAACGTTGATAAGTCCCGGAATTGTGATAATATCAGAAATACCCTGAACACCGCGAAGAAGCACTTCGTCAACAACGATAAATGATTCTTGCAAAGAAACTCTTCTGTCAACTACGTCAAGCAACTTGTCGTTAGGGATGATAATTAATGCATCAACACATTCTCTTAATTTTTCTAAGCCTTGCAAAGCTTGATTTTGTCTGCGTTTTCCTTCAAAAGAAAACGGTTTTGTAACAACACCAATCGTCAAAACACCTAGTTCTTTAGCTATCTTAGCAACAATAGGAGCAGCACCTGTTCCGGTGCCTCCGCCCATGCCTGCTGTAACAAAGACCATATCAGCACCGTCTAATGCTTCTGTTATCTCTTGTTGAGCTTCCTCGGCCGCTTTTTCACCGATTTGAGGCTCTCCGCCGGCACCGAGTCCGTTTGTTAACTTAGCTCCAAGCTGAATTTTATTCTTACAAGAAGAATAATTCAAAACTTGTAAATCTGTGTTCATTAACCAAAAATCAACGCCGCTTAAGCCTGCTTTGATCATTCGATTAACAGCATTTCCGCCGCCGCCGCCAACACCTATTACTTTTATGCTAGCCGGATTAACTGTTGATTTTTGTTGTGTACCTTCTTTTTTTCCGAAGATATCTGGTCCAAAATTTTCCACTTATTATTCCTCTTTTTTATACTACGCACTATAGTTGATATAATATCATACTATTTTAAATAAAAAAAATAGTAAAGAGATTATACTAAATTGTTATCCAAATTTAATATAAGTTCAAGAAACTTTGCAATTTGTAAAGAAAAGATTACAAATCAGAAGGATGGAAGTAAGGATGTATGGATGTATTGCCTTAAAATATGCCATACATCTATACATCTGGCCTTCAATACCTCTAATATACGATTTGCACATAAATAGTTCTGTTTCTTGGCCTGTTGTCGAAATCTACCAAAACTACCTGCTGCCATGTTCCCAATTGCAAAGCTCCGTCAATCAGTGGAATCATTGTTGAATTTCCCACAATGGCCGCTCTGACGTGAGCATAGCCGTTGCCGTCATGCCAGGTCTCATCGTGATGGTATTCCTTATCGGCCGGAGCAATTAAATCCAATGCCTCCGGCAAATCAACGAGAATTCCCGGCTCAAATTCAATGTTAGTTATTGAAACCGTACTTCCCGCAACATAAACCAGAACGGATGCATTCTGCAAAGAATGTCTGTACACAGAATTTTGAATATTTTTTGTAATGTCAATAATATCCGTAAATCCTTGAGTATTTATAACAAATTTTTCATTGATAACAGTCATTTTAATGTCCCTTTGTTAATTCAGTTTAATTGATAAATATTTAAAAAACAAGGGGCATTAAAGTTGAAAGGTTTTTGTTTTTTGCTTACAATTTAACTATGAACACTACACAAATTAATTTTAAAAATATTGAGAAGCAGCTGACTGAACAATTTGAAATAGTTGACGATATAAGAGATTTTAACCAAAAAAAAGTTCTGGAAGCTTTTATTGATAACAAAGTTGCCGCAGAGCATTTTATGACGGTTTCGGGCTACGGGCATGATGACTTGGGCCGAGAAATTCTTGACAAAGTTTTTGCCCAAGCTTTCAAGGCAGAAAAAGCGGTTGTGAGAAACCATTTTGTATCCGGAACCCACGCTATTGCCTGTTGCCTGATGGGCAATCTGCGTTATGGCGAAAAATTAATCTCCGTTGCGGGAACTCCTTACGACACGATGGAAGAAGTAATCGGGACACGAGGCGACAAAAGGGCTTCATTAATGGGACACGGAGTTTTGTATGAAGAAATTCCTCTGAAAAATAATATGGAAGTTGATTTTGAGCTGCTTGAAAAAACAATCGATGAAACCTGCAATATGGTTTTAATCCAGCGTTCACGCGGATATTCGCTCAGAAAATCACTTGATATTGCAACAATAGAAAAAATTATTCATATTGTAAAATCAAAAAATCCCGATTGTATTTGTTTTGTTGACAACTGCTACGGCGAATTCGTTGAAAAGCAAGAACCGCTTGAAGTTGGAGCCGACTTAATCGCAGGGTCTTTGATAAAAAACCCCGGCGGCGGAATTGTCGAAGCCGGCGGTTATATCGCAGGAAAAGAAAAATTTGTCGAACAGGCCGCAATGAGGCTAACCGCACCCGGCATCGGTTCCGAAGGCGGGGCAATGTTAAATCAGTCAAGGTTAATTTTTCAAGGATTTTTTATGGCTCCTTCAATAGTTTCGGAGGCTGTTAAGGGTGCAATTTTGGCAGCGAAAATTTTTGAAGAAATCGGATATATTTCCACCCCGAAATTTGACGAAAGGCGTACGGATATTATTCAGACAATAACTTTTAACGCCCAAAAACCGCTTGAAGATTTTTGCAAAACGGTTCAGGAACTTTCGCCGATAAATTCTTACGTAACGCCTATTCCTGATGATGTTCCGGGATATGAGGATAAAGTAATTATGGCGGGGGGAACTTTCATAGAAGGTTCGACAATAGAACTATCGGCCGACGGGCCGGTCAGACCGCCATATGCAGTTTATATGCAGGGCGGACTGAATTACGCACACGTAAAAATTGTTCTGCAAGCCATTCTGGATAAGATTAGGAATTAAGTCTTTTTTATTCCACCGTTACGGATTTCGCAAGATTTCTCGGCTGGTCGACGTCTTTTCCTAAAAATTCCGCTATGTAGTAAGCCAGCAACTGAAGTGGAACAATCGCAACAACCGGCGATAAAAGTTCGTGAACTTCCGGAACCCTTATAATAAAGTCAAACAATTCGTCTAATTTTTTGTCCTCAGAATTTGTAAGTGCAATCATCTTTGCATTTCTGGCCTTTGCTTCTTCGGCATTTGAAAGAATTTTTTCATACACTTTTCCATGCATTAAGATTGACAAAACCGGCATGGTTTCATCAAGCATGGCAATCGGGCCGTGTTTTAATTCGCCGGCAGGATAGCCGGTTGCATTAATATAACTTATTTCTTTCAGCTTTAAAGCCCCCTCCAGAGCGGTCGGGAAATTTATTCCTCTTGCTATATAGATAAAATCCTTTGTTGCCGAAAAAGCCTTGGCACATTTCTGAATTTCTTCTTTGTGTGCGAGAATTCTTTCGATTTTTTGCGGCAGAATTACCAATTCTCTTTTTAGTTCTTTTAATTTATTTTCGTCCAGACTTCCTTTAACTTCCGCCATATAAATTGCCAATAGGTAGAACGAAATCAGTTGTGCCGTGTAAGATTTTGTGGCTGCGACAGAAACTTCAATCCCTGCATTAATCGGCACCAGACTGTCGGCTTCTCTTGCCATGGTAGAGTCGGGGCGGTTTGTTACTATCAAGACGTGTGAACCTTTTTCCTTCGATTGTTTGATTGCTGTAATCGTGTCCGCCGTTTCACCTGACTGAGAAACTCGTATTACAAGAGTGTTTTTATCTGTCACAGTTTTTCTGTAAATATATTCGCTTGAAGGTTCAACGTCCACAGCAATATTGCAAAAATCTTCAATAATATACTTTCCGACCATAGATGCGTGTAAGGATGTTCCGCAGGCAATAATCTGTATACGGTTCAAGTTTTTTAACGTTTCTTTTGTCAGCTTAACTTCCTTCAGGGAAATCGCCTCATCAATGTTATATAATTTACCGCTCAGAACGTTTCTGATAACGTCGGGCTGTTCGTGAATTTCTTTGAGCATAAAATGCTTAAATCCCATTTTGCTCAGTGCAACAGGCTCCCAGGGAAGAATTTCAATTTTTTGTTCAAGTTCTCTGTTTTCGGCGTCAATGAGCGTCATTTTTTCTTTTGTTAAAGTCACTATCTCATCATCCTTTAGATAAAGTGATTTTTTTGTGTGTTCAATAATTGCAGGAACATCTGACGCTATAAAAAATTCGCCTTCACCTATTCCGACAAGCAAAGGAGCATTTCTTTTTGTTGCGACAAGGACGTCAGGTAAATCCTGATGCATAACCCCGAGTGCGTAAGCCCCCTGAATTTTCTTTGTTGCAAGTCTTACGGCTTGAGTTAAATCTTTTGTTTTTGAAAATTCCTGAGCAATCAAATGTGCAACAGTTTCCGTATCGGTTTGTGAGCGGAAATTACAGCCTTTTTTAATTAAATCTTCCTTTAATTCTTTAAAATTTTCGATAATTCCGTTATGAACTATTACCAGCTTGCCGCAGCTGCAAGTGTGCGGATGTGCATTAATCTCGGTTGGGGCCCCGTGTGTTGCCCAGCGGATATGGCCTATCCCGACTTTGGCATTCTTTGTTTCTTCTGTATGATTTTTGAGCAGGTCAATAAGATTTTGCAACTTGCCCTCCGCCTTGTAAATTTTTATTTTTCCGTCGGCGTTAATCGCAATCCCTGATGAATCGTAACCTCTGTACTCAAGGTTTTTTAGACCCTCAATTAATATATCTATAACCGATTTTTTGCCTATATAGCCTACTATTCCGCACATTATTTACACCATTACACCTATTTGTCTTATAGGTGCCTTACTAAACTGATTTACATATTTCAATAATAACCATTCTATCATCAACATTTCATAATCAAATTAAATTTATATTAAAATTTTGTGTTGCAAAATTTTATGGTCTGGGATAAAATTTCTCTATTGACTGAGAGAGGGAGAGTGTATGAAGAAATTTCTGGTTGTGGTGGGAGTATTGCTGATTGGCACAGTGGCGAATGCTGAGTTTGTTGAAGTTGAAACCAATGTTAATATGGCAAATTATTGGGAAAAAGACGGCAAAGACGTTCAAAAAATTACCGAAATCGGCACAAAAATTATTAACGCCAACAGGCTTCAAAAAAGGATTCCGATTCAGATGGTCAGGAATAAAAATGTTATTAATGCATCTTCCGCCTTCTGGGATAAGACAGTACACATTTATTCCGGACTTTTGCCCTATATAGATAGTGATGACGAAATGGCCTATATTTTAGGGCATGAAACGGCTCATTCACTCGATTCTTATGACGGTTTTTTGAAGTGGACAGTGATGATTTGCAACTTGAGAGCTTATGAGTACAAGGCGGATTTAATAGGAATTGATTTGATGGTTAAGGCCGGATACAATCCGATTGCGGCAATTACATGTGCGAACAAATGGATGGGCGAAGATCCTTTCGATTTGTTTATGACTCACCCAAAAGCTTCAAGGCGGCTTATGGCAATGTATAAGTATATTTATGTAAAATACCCTTGGGCTTTAAAAACCGATATGGTACACAACGTAAATTATGAAAATTTCACGTATTCTTCGCAAAAAGAAATTAATGCATTCCAGCAAAAACAGAAAGAACGTGACAGCAAAAAGGTACAAGATTTGTAATGTTTAAAAGGATAGTTTTAATTTTAATTTGTTTATTTTTTACGGTAAATGCAGGGTTTTCAAAAGATATTCCGCTGACAATCAGACCTGTTTCTAAAATTACAACTTCGAATTTGAAATTGCAAAACGGTGACAGTGTAGAATTTTTAATTGCCGAAGATGTTAAAATTGACTCAAAGATGGAATTTAAAAAGGGGCAAAAGGTTTACGGAACAATTACGAGCCGGGAAGAAAACGGGTTTATGAACGAAGTTTCAAATATTTATATTGAAAATTTTTACACTAAAGACCGTGGCGGGAAAAGAATTAAATTAAAAGGGATAGTATATAAAGAAGGCAGGAGCCACGACATGATAAACGGTTTTCTTCCGCTCATTTGTATTCTTATAAGAGGCGGTGAAGTTCAGATAAATTCCGAAAAAAATACTTTCACAATATACTGGGAGGAAAATTAAATAATGAAAAAAATATTTCTGCTTGCCGTTTTAAGTTTTTCAATATTTTCTCCTGCGTTTGCTGAAAAAATTCCCGTAAAAATTGCTCCGGCTCAGGCTTTTTCTACCCATCACGATGAGGTTCAAATCGGCGATTGGATAAATTTTGAAACGGTTAATGACGTTTATAATGGTGACAAATTATATATAAAAAAGGGAACACGGGTTATAGGAGTTGTTGATTTTGTCCATGATAACGGCTGGCTGGCGGATTCTGCCGAAATAACATTGAAGGAGTTTTTGACTGTTGATGCAAACAATAAAAAGGTAGAAATACCTTACACTATTAAGATTAAAGGGAATGAATTTGTAGAGAATGAAAAAAGGCAGTGTTTAACTTATATTGCTTATGCTTTTCAATCACTAGCCTTTTTCTTAAGAGGGCCGGAGATTTATATCGAGCCGGACAAAAAGGTTTTTAACATATTTATTGAGCGATAATTAATCAATTTTTTTGTTGTATAATATTGAAAGACGGCAATCAAATAAGGCGGGGATGAAAATGCAGACAAAAAGCATAAATGATCTTGCAAAAGAAGTTTTAGACATTGAAGCACATTCGATATTAAAACTAAAAAGCAGCATAAATGAGAGTTTTGACAAGGCAATTGAGCTTTTATACGCCTGCAAAGGCCGTGTAATTGTAACCGGCATGGGCAAATCAGGACTTATCGGAAAAAAAATAGCAGCAACTTTGTCCTCAACCGGAACTCCTTCATACTTTTTGCATCCGGCAGAAAGCACCCACGGGGATTCTGGAATTATCACCAGAGAAGACGTGATTATAGCAATTTCAAACAGCGGCGAAACCCAAGAACTCTTGAACCTTTTGCCTTTAATAAAAAGATTTGGAGTAACTTTGATTGCTCTGACCGGCGGCTTGAATTCAACACTTGCAAGAACAAGCGACGTCTTTTTGGACATTTCTGTTGAAAAAGAAGCCTGCCCTTTGAATAAGGCTCCTACGGCCAGTACAACCGCAACGCTTGCAATGGGCGACGCTCTGGCGGTTTGTTTGCTTGAAAAAAGAGGGTTTTCAGAAGATGACTTCTTAATTTTTCATCCGGGCGGGGCGTTAGGCAAAGGATTTTTGTACTCTGTGGCAGAACTTATGCTAAAAGACGAAAGATTGCCATTGGCACTTGAAGACGAACCTTTCACCGAAGTTATTGAGCTTATATCCCAAAAAAAATTGGGATTGGCGATTATTACCGACAAAAACGGTCTTATGACGGGGGTTTTAACAGACGGCGACATAAGAAGAACACTTATTAAACACCACGATGTAAGCAAACTAAAAGTCAAAGAAGTTATGACGGTGAATCCAAAAACCATTTCACCGCACGAACTTGCGGCGAAAGCTTTACATTTAATGGAAAAGTACTCAATTACGGCACTTGCAATCACCGATGAAAACAAAAAGCCCGTCGGTGTTTTGCACATACATGATTTGTTAAAAGCCGGCGTAGCTTAAGGCGTACAAGTAGGTTGGGCTTTCAGCCCAACGACATAAAGCAAAGTAGGGCGGGTTCCCTAATCCGCCAAGAGGATATGAGATGAAAAACAATCTGGAATTAAAAGCAATTGCGGGCAAAATTAAACTTGTTGCGTTTGACATAGACGGTGTTATGACTGACGGAAGCCTGACCTTCGATGAAAACGGGGTTGAATATAAAACGTATAACTCAAAGGACGGGTTGGGCGTGATAATGCTTTCAAGGGCGGGGATTATTCCCGCGATAATCACGGCCAGAAACAACGGGACGGTTGTTCACAGAGCAAAAATTCTCGGGATAACGGAACTTTATCAGGGGCAAAAAAATAAAATCTCCGCACTTGAAGAATTATTGGAAAAATACAATTTAACCTATGCGGAAACAGCTTATATGGGCGACGATTTGCCTGATTTGTGTGTTTTGGAAAAAGTTGGTTTGCCTTGCTGTCCGGCGGATGCCGTTGAGGATGTTTTGGCTGCTTCAAAATTCATTTCCGCCAAAGGCGGCGGCAAAGGTGCTGTTCGGGAGCTTTGCGAGTTTATTTTAAAAAGCCAATCGGTGGATTTAAAACAAAAAGGCATGGTTTCTGTAGGCAGAAACTAGGGGAAATAAATGTACGAACTTAAATCACAGATGTATTTTTCGGCGGCACACCATCTTTTAAATTATGAAGGTGAGTGCGAAAACCAGCATGGACACAACTGGCTTGTGGAAGCTTTCGTTACGGGCGGCGAATTGGATAAAAGCAATATTTTAATTGATTATAAACTTTTGAAAAAAGAATTAAAGTCGGTTTTGGATTATCTTGACCATACGGACATCAACGAATTGCCGGAATTTAAGGGCATAAGTCCGAGCAGTGAGATAATCGCAAAATTTATTTATGATAAATTAAAAAAAAGAATAACGATATTGAGCAAAATTTCGGTTTGGGAAACACCGACGTCATGTGCAAGTTATTTTGAGGACTAAAAATGTCGTTGCGAGGGTTTATCCCGAAGCAATCCAAAATAATTACAATTTGGATTGCCGCGTTGAAACTTCATTTTTCCCGGCACTGACACAAAAGAAGACAATATTAAGAAGGGTAGTATGGAAAATTTAATTTTGATAGCCAAATCGATAATTTTAGGAATTGTAGAGGGAATTACGGAATTTTTGCCGATATCTTCGACCGGGCATATGATTATTGTAGGAAGGTTCATAAATTTCAGCGGGGATTTTGCGAAGCTTTTTGAAATAGTAATTCAACTCGGGGCAATTCTTGCCGTTGTGTTTTTGTTTAGAGAAAAGATTTTAAATTCTTTTAAAAAATTAAAACCGGGGGAAGAAGGCTTCAAACTTTGGACGGGTTTAATGTTGGCCTTTATTCCTGTCGGGATTGTAGGACTGCTATTTCATGAATTTATTGAAGAACATTTGATGAATCCGATTACCGTTGCCGGAGCGTTGTTTTTTGGCGGGTTGTGGATGATATTTGCAGAAAATAAATACAGAAATAATGCTAAAATATTTGAAATTGAGCAGGTCGGATACAAAGCGGCATTTATAATCGGCTGCTTCCAGTGTTTGTCAATTCTCTGGCCCGGATTTTCACGCTCTGCGGCGACAATTATAGGCGGCTGGATAATGGGGCTTTCAAGCGTTGCGGCGGCAGAGTTTTCGTTTTTCCTTTCAATTCCGACTATGATTATTGCAACAGCATTTGCATTGCTTAAGGAAAATGCCGCATTGACAGTACCCGAAATCGGAGCGTTGATTGCAGGATTTGTTGTTTCTTTTCTTGTCGCATTTGTAGTTGTCGCAAAGTTCATCGAATTTCTAAAAACGAAGCCGATGAGAGGTTTTGCGATTTACAGAATAATCGTTTCAATTTTAATTTTGGTTTTTGCTTTTTTTAAAATAATTTAACCTGCATAGTATTTATTTCGCCGTCTCTTTGCCAAAAAAAATTGTTTGTAGTAACATGGAGTAGTACGAATTAATTAACCAAAGAAGGTGAAGAATATGGTAAACAAACTTATTAAAGAAGACACAAAGATGTTTTTGACCGGTAATGAAGTTTTAGCTTATGCTGCAAATGCCGCTGACGCAGAATTCATGTACGGCTACCCGATTACACCGCAGAATGAAATTATGCACACATGGTGTAAATTGCTTCCAAAAACAGAAGCAGGGTTTTTACAGACAGAAGACGAAATTTCAGCAGGATTTTCAACAATCGGCGGAATTTTAGCAGGGAAGAGAGCTTTCACTGCAACAGCAGGACCGGGAAATGTTATTATGCAGGATGCGATGAGCATGGCTGAAATGATGAGAATTCCTTTCGTTTGTGCTGTTATGCAGAGGGGCGGACCTTCAACCGCAACAGTAATTTACGCTCAACAGGAAACAACTTTAACATGTTTTGGCGGAAACGGCGAAGGTTTCAGAATAGTTTATTCAACAGCAGGCCATCAAGACCTGTTCGATTATATGATTAAGGCATTCAACACAGCCTGGAAATACAGATTTCCGACTTTTGTTCTGGCTGACGGATATCAGGGCAAAATGAGAGAGCCGGTAATGCTTTATGACCCTGCATCACGGGGCATCAAAATGGAACCGACTCCTGCAGAACTTTTGCCTAAAGGTAAAATCGGAGTCGACAGAAGTGCGAACCATCTGAGAAACACATTCAATATGGAAGAAGAATTGATGGAAGTTCTCGACCAATATCAAGTTGATTTTGACAAAATGGCTGAAGAAATCGCCGAATACGAAGAGTACAAAGCTGATGATGCTGAAGTGTTGATTATTGCACACGGTATCGTTGCCCGCTCGGCGAGAACGGCAATTGATGAGTTAAGAGCAAAAGGCGTTAAGGTCGGTTTATTCAGACCGATTACGGTTAGACCTTTGGCTGTTAAACCGTTGAGAAAAGCTTGTGAACGTTCTAAACAAATCCTTTTCACAGAATCAGCCAACGGCCAATTGGCCAGAATGGTTCTGGAAAAAATCTACGGAATCACAACTCCTTACTCAACACTTTACAAAATGGGTGTCGGAGTAACGGGCGATGATTTGGTTCAAAAGGTAGAAAGCATGGTTAAAGAACCGGCTGTGATATAAAGGAAATAGGAAGTAGGAAATAGGAAATAGGAAATAGGAAATAGATAGAAAAACAATTCCCAATTCCCTAAAGATAAAAAGGAGATAAACAAAATGGTACAATTATTGGATTTGCCGCCGGTGTTGCCTGAAGCACAGGACGCAGAAGCAGGAGCAAGCAAGTTTTGCCCGGGATGCGGTCACGGGATGGTACTAAAAACCTTGGCTTTCGCCATTGATGATTTAAACATAAAGGACAAAACGGTTTTCGGCTGCGACATCGGATGTTCGCTTTTGTCCTGGAACTATATGGACGTTGACTCTGTTCAAACTCACCACGGAAGAACAACGCCGGTTATTTACGGTGTAACCCGTGCTAATCCTGAAGTTATCGGGATTGCTTATATGGGCGACGGCGGCGGACTTGCAATCGGAGCTCAACATTTGGTGAACGCTTCTGTCAGAGGCGAAAAGATGTTGGCAATTCTTGTAAACAACACGAATTACGGAATGACAGGCGGTCAAATGGCACCGACAACAATGCCCGGACAGCGTACTGAAACTACGCCTTACGGCAGAGATTGTGATGTTACGGGTAAACCTGCCAAAGGTGCCGAAATGGTTTCCGCAATTGTTAACCCTGAAAAGGCTTATGTTGCAAGAGCCAGCGTTTCAAATTTGAGAGCTTTGAGAAAAACTTTCAAAAAAGCACTTAAAAATGTTGAACAAGGCGGATTTTCTTTCGTAGAAGTCCTTTCCGTCTGTCCGTTAAACTGGAGAACAAACAATGTCGACACTTGGAACCGACTGAAAACTATGGAAGAATTCTTTGAAGTAAAAGAGTTTGTGACAAGAGAGGGGTTAGAATAATGGTAAGAACTAAAATAGCATTAGCCGGCGAAGGCGGACAGGGCGTCCAATCTATCGCAAAAATCCTTGTTGAAGCAGGATATGAGGCCGGTAAACAAGTATTATATATTCCAAACTTTGGTGTTGAGCAGCGTGGCGGTGTTTCAATAGCATTTTGTCAAATATCTGACGAATTAATCGGGGAACCCCGTTATTCGAAAGCTGACATAGTTATTATGCTCTCTGACAGGGCAATTGACAGGTGTTCAACTTACGTAGATGAAAAGACAACCGTTGTTTATGATACTTCTGTTTGTACAAAAGCACCTGATGTTAAGGCAAAAAAGGTTATCGGCGTTGATGCAAACCTGATTGCTAACACTGAATTAAGTGCAAGAGTATTTAACATAATCATTTTGGGTGTTTTGCTTGAAGCAACACACGTTCTGGAGTTGGATGACATTAAAAATGCGATGGAACACGCACTTGGTAAAAAATTCGACGCTAAACCGGAATTGAGAGAATTAAATTACAAGGCTCTTGAACGCGGTATGAATTTGTTAAAAGAAAAAGTAGCAGGCGGTAAATAATTTGGCCCCTTGCTGAATGTACAACGAATTATAACAAGGAGAAGTAAAAGTGAAAAAAAAAGAACATAAAGGAATAAAAGTAGAAGGCGTTGCCAAAGGCAAATCCGACTGGTATTGTTACACGGACCTTTGCAAAGGCTGCGGATTGTGCATTGTAAAATGCCCTATCAACATAAAAGGCGAAAAATGTTTGCAGTGGTCAAAAGAAGTTGGTTTGTACCAAACTCCGGCTGTGCAGCCTAATCCCGAGCTTTGCATAGGCTGCGGAACTTGTGCCTTGGTTTGCCCCGACAGTGCGATAAGAGTAGAACGCAAAGCGTAATTATTATATAATTAAAATCAATAAAGGGTCGGATTTGCTTTTGCAAATCCGACCCTTTATTGCCTTAAAAATAAGAGCCTATGCGATTTTTTTAACTCTATCTATCTCGTCTTTTTTAGCTTCATAGGCAACGTAAAGTTCATAACAACTTTGAGCATTCATCCAAAATTCGGGTGTTGTACCGAATAAATTTGCTAACTTGTGGGCCATAATCGGTGTTATGCCGCGTTTTTTGTTGTAAAGCTCACTCAACGTTTTTATTCCAACGCCCAGTTGTTCTCCCAATTGTTTTTGGGTTAAATTATAAGGCTTAATGAATTCTTCAAGCAGTATTTCACAAGGATGTGTATATGGTCTGTTTTGCATAATTTTCTCCGTTTTTTAATGATAATCGATAATTTTTACATCTTCTGCGTTTCCATCTTCAAATTTGAATATAATTCTGAACTGATTATTAATCCTTATTGAACTACGGCTACAAAACGTTTTTTCCATCAACGTACATTATCTGGCGTTCTTTTTTGATTTCTTTTATTTGTGTTTGATAATCTCTGTTCAAAAGTTCGCCTACGGAAGAATACAGCTTCAGGATTGCATTTTGAATGTTGTCGGAGTTTAAATTTATCATATCCAGAGCCATCTCTTCATTTGAAATTGCAAGACGTGTCATATCTCTAAACCCGCTTGACGCAAGCTTAAGTGCCAGACTGTTATCCTGTGCGGTTTTGAACATAGCTTGAGCAACCAACATCGGCATGTGTGAAATTAATGCAACCGCTTCGTCGTGTTCCTTCGGGGTTGAAAAAATCGGAGTGGCACCCAGGACTTCTATTATTTCTGCCACTTTTTTGATATCTGCTTTGTCGGTGTTTTCAAAAGGGGTTAAAATCCATTTTGCGTCCTGAAAAAGTGTTTCAAACGAATTTTCAAATCCTACAAATTCCGTTCCTGCCATCGGGTGTGTCGGAATAAATTTATAGTGAAATTTTTTATGCGACAAAAAACGCTTCAGGCTGCAAACATCTGCGACAATTGCACTCGGCGGTAAAATTCCGTCAAGTTTATCCAGAACTTCCAAAGTTTTATTCATGTGGGTACAAACAAAAATCACATCGCAATTTCTTAGATGAAGCAATGATTTCGAAACATTTTCGCAGTATTTCTTTGCCTTTTCTATCGTGTAATTCGACTTGGAAGTAGCATAAACGTTGCATTTTAAAGCACAAAGTGCTTTAAAAATAGAACCGCCAATTAATCCTAAACCAACAATACCTACTTTTAGATTTCTATCCATGAGATGATTTTAACACAATTTTTTTTGTTGTACAATTTTGTTATGAAAAAGAAACAAATAAGCATAATCGGCTCGACCGGCTCTATCGGGACCCAAACACTTGAAGTTGTGGAAAAAATCCGTGACAAATTTGAAATTTTGGCACTGACCGGCGGGGATAACGTTGAACTTTTGAGAAAACAAATCAAACAATTTCAACCTAAAACGGTTTGCACTAAATCTGACGATACAAAAATTACTTTGGCAAAAGAATTTTCAGGTATCAAATTTCTTTGCGGGGATGAGGGATTGGAAGAAATCTGTTCAAACGCCCAAAACGATTTGGTTGTGGTGGCGGTTTCGGGAAAAATCGGCCTAAAACCTACTTTAACAGCGATTAAAAACAAGATTGATATTGCTCTGGCAAATAAGGAAACCCTTGTTATGGCGGGCGATATCGTGATGAAGGAGGCGGGAAAAAATGGCGTCAGAATTTTACCGATTGATAGTGAACATTGTGCAATTCATCAGTGCATTAAAAATCTTGCAGATGTAAGGAAACTTATTATAACCGCATCCGGCGGACCGTTTAGAAACAAAAGCATTGAAGAAATAAAAAATGCGACAGTTGAACAGACGCTTGCCCATCCGAAATGGCATATGGGCAAAAAAATTACCGTTGACAGTGCAACCTTGATGAATAAAGGACTTGAGGTCATTGAGGCCCATCACCTGTTCGGAAGGTCTTACGATGATATTGAAGTTATTATTCATCCTCAAAGCCTCATTCATTCAGCGATTGAATATGTTGACGGGAGCGTTATTGCACAGATTGGCCTGCCGAGCATGCATATCCCGATTCAGTACGCCCTGACGTATCCTGAAAGGGTTGAAGGAATAAAATCAAAGAGTTTCAGCTTTTTAGATTCCAAGAGATTTGACTTTGAGGCACCGGATTTGGAAAAATTTCCTTGCTTAAGACTGGCTTACGAGGCGGGCAGAGCAGGCGGAAGTGCGGCGGTTTGCCTTAACGCGGCGAACGAGGAGGCGGTTTTTGCGTTCTTAAGGGGCGAAATCAAACTGTTTAAAATTTCCGAAATTGTTGAAAAAATGATGTCAAAACACACTATTGTTAAAACTCCGTCAATTGAAGAAATTTTTGCAATTGATGATGAAATAAGGATTAAGACAAGGGAATACTTAAGGTAAATATTCTAAAATGTCGCTTGTTTTACAGTTTAGTGCTTTGCATAAACCTTCCAAAGTATTAAAACTTATTGTATGGGTTTTGCCATAATACAATCTTGTTATTGTACTTCTGCTTATTCCTGAAAGTTTTTCAAGTTCATATATTTTAATACGCTGCTCGCCCATTATTTTTGATAAATTATTTTTTAACATAGAATTATTTTAACACTTTATAATCACTATTGACACATTAACGCAATAGTGATATATTATAAATCAGTAGTGACATATAATGTTTAACATTAATTAAAGGAAAAAACTATGAACAATACAGAACACAAAAAATTAGCAGATATTACAATTCAATTAACAAGTATGACGTATTTGCTTAAAGTTTATTGTGAATATTTTGAAGACGACATAACAGAATTTGCAAAATTATCTGAATTTGCAACAATTTTGGATAAAACAGGTAATCTTTTATTCGACTTGCTGTAAACACTGTCGGGCCGAAAGCCCAATTTACGACTTACCAACTTTTGACCTTATTAACATGTTTAACCTATCAACTCTTTATAAACATCCAAATAATGTTTCGCACTTGTTTTCCAGCTGTAATCGTAGCTCATTGCTGATTTTACAAGCTTTTCCCATTCATCCTTCTTTTTAAAAACGCTTATTGCATATTTTACACCATTGAGCATATTGTCCGCATCGTAATCCCAAAACTTAAACCCGTTGGCTTTTGGCAAAGGATATCCGACAACGCTGTCTTCCAGCCCGCCCGTTACTCTTACAATCGGCGGAGTTCCGTAACGCATTGCTATCATTTGGCTAAGCCCGCATGGTTCAAATTTGCTCGGCATCAAAAACATATCACTTCCGGCATAAATCCGGTTGGCGAGTTCGTGAGAAAATTGCGTGTATGACCTAATGTTCTCGGTTGTGTGAGAAAGCTGGTTTAAATGGCTTTCCAGCCACATATTTCCCGTGCCTAAAATCAGCAAATCCGCATTAAGTGCCTCTAATTTTTCATCAAGCCCCCAGAAAAGCTCAAATCCCTTTTGCTCCGATAATCTTGATACCATCCCGATTAAAGGGCGGTTTTTTTTGTATTTCAGTCCGAAATTTTTGCATAATTCTTTTTTACATTCAATTTTTCCCGACAAATCTTTTTTATCGAAATTTTTCGCAATTAATTTATCCGTTTTAGGATTAAACTCGTTTGTGTCAATTCCGTTCAAAATCCCTACAAGCTTGTCGGCATTATCCCTAAGCGTGCAATCAATATTATGCCCGCCTTCGGGCGTTTGGATTTCTTTAGCATAAGTCGGAGAAACAGCCACAACTTTATCGGCGTAATTTATCCCGCCTCTCATCCAGTTTACATGTCCGAAAAGCTCAACTCCCCAGGAATACATAACTTCCTTCTTGGGAATTTGTGCAAAATCAAGCACGTCGTCATAAAACATTCCCTGATGGGACAAGTTGTGAATTGAAAATACTGTTTTGGTGTCTTTGAAAAAATTATTGTTTTTATAAGTTGTTTTTAGATAAACAGGCAGCATCCCCGTGTGCCAGTCGTTTGCGTGAATTATATCAGGCTTGAAGTTCAATAGCTGGGCGTATTCCAAGACAGCCCTTGAAAATGCGATAAATCTTTCGTGGTTGTATCTTTCATCAATGTTAAAAGGGTAAACCATGTCGAAACAGCCGTAATATTTTGGATTGTCGACAAAAAATACGTTAATTTTCGTACCCGGCAAAGTTGTCATATAAAGTTCAAAAACATTTTCGCTCCAGCCAAAACTGATTTTAAGCCTTGAATTTTCCAGAGGTTTAATGTTATATTTTTCTTTGTCAATACAACCGTAAAGCGGGGTAAAGATGGCTATTTCAGCATCTTTTTCAAGGTATTTGGGTAAACTTCCGACTACATCAGCCAGACCGCCGACTTTTGAAAATGGTTTTACTTCAGCCGATGCAAATAAAATTTTCATATTTTAAAATCCTTAATAGTCTGCAGTAAAGATTCTATCACAGAAATAATTATTCGTTAACTGGTTTTTAATTAAAATTTATGTTATTATAAAAGGGTAACAACTCAGGTCAAAAAGCAAACAAGTCTAACGTCATTGCGAGGCATGGGTTGTCGGCTCAGTCAAAAACGTCCACCGAAGCAATCTTACCGGCAACGTGTACGTTGGAAAGATTGCTTCGAAATGCAAACCTTTCCCTATGCCTACAAGTCTCATGTCTCGCAATGACGCGGCAGCGTAAGTTTTAAGTGTGTATATTTTACTGCAGAGAGCCAGAATGACAATTTTTAACGAGAATTTTATTTTAGAAACAATAAATATGATTAAGCTTCACAACCTTGATATCAGAACCGTGACGCTTGCACTCAGCTTGAGAGATTGTATGTCCGAAGACGTTGACGTAGTTTGCGAAAAAATTTACAAAAAAATCATTAAATATGCAAAAAATCTGGACGCCTATGCCAACGAAATAGAAGAGGATTATTCCATCCCGATAATTAATAAGAGAATTGCCGTAACACCGATTTCTCTGGTTGGAGAATCTTGCAAAAATCCTGATTACGTAAAAATTGCAAAAACACTCGATAGGGCAGCAAAAGATATAAATGTTGATTTTATCGGCGGATTTTCGGCTCTTGTAGAGAAAGGCTGCACAAAAGGCGATGCGGCACTTATGGAAAGTATTCCCGAAGCTCTTGCTTCGACCGACAGAATTTGTTCATCAGTAAATCTGGCGAGTTCAAAGGCCGGAATAAATATGGATTCCGTTTTAAAAATGGCTGAGATAATTAAAAAAACCGCTGAACTTACTGCTGATAAAGACGGAATTGGTGCCGCCAAGCTGGTTTGTTTCTGCAACTCCACAAGCGATAACCCGTTTATGGCAGGGGCATATTGCGGATACGGAGAGCCTGAAGCCAGCTTAAACGTTGGAGTATCCGGCCCCGGAGTTGTCAGAGCCGCAATCGAAAAAATGCCAAAAGATGCAGATTTTAGTGATTTGGCAAATAAAATTAAACAAATTTCATATAAAATAACCACAACGGGGGAACTTGTAGGAAGAAAATTAGCTGAAAAGTTGGATATTCCCTTCGGAGTAATTGACTTATCCTTGGCTCCAACCCCTGCTGAAGGTGACAGTGTTGCAGGGATTTTTCAGGCAATGGGGCTTGAACACGCAGGTTCTCACGGCACAACGGCCGCTCTGGCAATGCTGAATGATGCGGTAAAAAAAGGCGGAATTATGGCAAGTTCCCATGTAGGCGGGCTTTCCGGAGCATTTATTCCGGTATCGGAAGATGCGGGAATGATTGAAGCCACGTCGAAGGGTTATTTAACCTTTGACAAACTTGAGGCGATGACATCTGTTTGTTCCGTAGGGCTTGATATGATTGCAATTCCCGGTGATACTCCGGTTGAGACAATTGCGGGTATTATTGCGGATGAAATGGCAATAGGAATGATTAACAAAAAAACTACTGCCGTCAGAATTATTCCCGTTCCGAATAAAAATGTGGGTGATGCGGCAATTTACGGCGGATTGATGGGAGAAGCTCCTATTATGCCGGTCAGCAAGCTTTCTTCAAAAGGCTTCGTAACAAGAGGCGGAAGAATTCCCGCACCAATTCATAGTTTGAATAATTAAATTTTGGAGGAAAAATGCCAGGAGAAATCCATCACTTGGAAGAATCATTAAAAGAATTTTTAGCGGATGCACAAAACGATAGTTACAATGCCCGTAATACGGATTTTCACAAGTATAATAATTTAAAAATTTATATGGAACCCAATCAAAACAAAAACCCGCACTTCGTTGTCAGAATCGGAATTTCAGAGGCTATGTACAGTCTAAATAGCGGCGAAAAAATCTTGGGCGGACTCGGCAGTGATGAAAGGTTGATTAGAAGATGGTTTGATAAAGCTTTCATAAGGTCCGACCTGAATATCGCATGGAATAAATCGAAGAAGGTTAAAGCCGTTTCGGTAAAAGAAGACGACGATTTCGACTAAACTCTTTTGGGTTGCTGAATTTCTGTTGAAATGTTGCCGCTTTACAATTATTTTACCATTTGTTTACATTGTATTTGCATTTTATTTTGTTTATCTTATGATATTTATGGATGAAAGCCGATTTTTTTGTAATGTCGATAGAATGTGAGGTTAACCAAAGCATTCTATAATTTTATCCGTAAAAATACATTAAAAACAAAAAGGACTGATACGATGGGAATCAAAGGCAGAGTAGACAAAATGGTGGTTTTAGCTTGTGAAGACTGCAAGGAAAGAAACTACACGACCGTCAAAAACAAGAAGACATCAAAAGAAAGAATGGAACTAAGCAAATATTGTCCTTCTTGCAAAAAACATACCGTACATAAAGAAACGAAATAGAGGTATGGAAGACTAGAGGTATAGAGGACCAGCATTTATATAGCTATACATCTATACATCCATTCCTCCAACCCTCCGGCAAGCGTCCTTAGTTCAGTTGGTAGAACGTCGGTCTCCAAAACCGGATGTCGAGGGTTCAAGTCCTTCAGGGCGCGATTATATAATTCAAAGGATAAAGATGAACGAAACAGTAAATGCAATTACAACTTATTTAAAAGGCGTCAGAGCTGAATGGGGCAAAATTAATTGGCCCGAAAGACGTCAGGTCTTTGCTGAAACACTTTTTGTAGTGGTGATTATTGTTGTTTTTACGGTTGCGGTTTACTTTATGGATGTTATTTTTAAGTGGGCATTAAGTTTTATTCCACACAGATAGAAGAAAGACGGTCTATGATGGCGAAAAAAGAGAAATTAGAAAATTTAGAAGAAGACTTTCAGGTTGAAGAAACTCTTGATGCAGCTCAAGAAGTCGCTGTTGAGCAGGATAAACCGGCTAAAACAGCACAAAAACGCTGGTATATTGTCCACACGTATTCAGGCCACGAAAACAAGGTTAAGGTTAACCTCGAAAAACGTATTGAATATATGAATATGGGCGAAAAAATCTTTAGAGTAGAAGTTCCTCAAAAAACCGTTACTCAAATTAAGGGCGGCAAAAAGCTGGAAAGGGAAGAAAAAATCTTTCCGGGATATGTTCTGGTAGAGATGATAATGGATGATGACAGCTGGTACGTCGTAAGACACACGGCAGGTGTTACAAAATTCGTCGGCTCTGCGAAAAAACCGGTTGCGGCAAAAGACAGTGAAATCAAAAAAATTATTCACCGCTCTCAAACTCAAACCCAAAAAATTCAGCTTGATGTTAAGGCTGGAGATAAGGTCAGAATTATCTCAGGTCCGTTCTCTGATTTCGTCGGGGATATTACGGAAGTTTATCCTGATAAGTCAAAATTGAGAGCAAATGTTTCAATCTTCGGACGTGAAACACCTGTCGAATTGGAATATAAACAGATACAAAAATTGTAAAAAAGGAGTATACAAAAAAATGGCAAAGAAAGTAATAGGAAAAATTAAACTTCAAATAGAAGCGGGAAAAGCAAATCCGTCACCACCGGTAGGTCCGGCATTAGGACAACACGGTGTTAACATCATGGATTTTTGCAAACAGTTTAACGCAAAAACAGAGTCGAAAGCAGGATACATTATTCCTGTCGTTATAGATGTTTACGAAGACAGAAGCTTTTCGTTCATCACAAAATCACCGCCGGCTGCGGGTTTGATTAAAAAAGCAATAAACATTCCAAAAGGTTCAGCCACACCTAACAAGGACAAGGTTGGCGAAATAACTCAGGCACAAATGGAAGAAATTGCAAAAACAAAAATGGAAGATTTGAACGCAACTTCGCTCGAAAGTGCCGTAAAAATGATTAAGGGTACCGCTCGTGCAATGGGCGTTACTGTTAGTGAGTAGTAAATAGCAAAAGGTAGGATGGGCTGAAGCCCATCAACTCAACAATTTGGGAGTTCTTAATCGAACGTTACCACCAAGAAGGAGAAAACAATGGCAAAATTAACTAAAAAACAAAAGAAAATGCAGGAAATGCTTGAAGGGTTTGAACAACCCTCAAATGCAACTGATGCTGTCAAAAAATTACAAGAAATTTCAAAGGAAGTTTCCAAATTCAACGAAACCGTTGAATGCCACTTCCGCTTAGGAATTGACGTAAAACACGCAGATCAGCAAATTCGCTCAACCACTGTTTTACCGGCAGGATTGGGAAAAGAAATCAGAGTTTGCGTTATTGCAAAAGGACCAAAGGCGACCGAAGCTAAGGATGCCGGTGCAGACGAAGCCGGTGCTGAAGAAGTTATCGAAAAAATCGAAAAAGGCTGGTATGAATTTGATACCCTCATTGCAACTCCCGACTGTATGGGAATGTTGGGCAAGCTGGGACGGGTTTTGGGGCCTAAAGGTTTGATGCCGAACCCTAAAACAGGAACAGTTACGATGGATATCGCTGCCGCTGTTAAAGACGCTAAGGCGGGGAAGATTGAATTCAGAGCCGACAAACAGGGTGTAGTTCACTGCCCTATCGGAAAAATTCAATTTAAAACCGCTGATTTGCTTAAAAACTTTGCAACTCTTGCAGATGCGATTTTGAGAGCAAGACCTTCATCATCAAAGGGAACATTTATCAAGTCTTTGTATCTGACAACAACAATGGGACCAAGCATTAAATTGGAAACCAAAAACTTGTCAACAGAAGTAAAAGAACTTATATAGATTGAAAGGCTTAAAGGGTGAATGGGTGAATGGTTATAAAATTAACTTTTCACCCTTCACCTTTTCACCTGTTAAGCTTATTAAACAAGGATTTTAAATATGAATAAGGGTTTATTTATAACATTTGAAGGAGCGGACGGTTGCGGAAAAACAACGCAGCTTAATCTGCTGGCAGAATATTTGAAGCAAAAGGGCTTTGAGGTTTTAATTACAAGGGAACCCGGTGCGGTCGGTTTGGGTGAAAAAATTCGGGATATTTTGCTGAATTATGATGGAGAAGTTTCGCCAAACTGCGAAGCGTTTTTGTTTTTGGCAGACAGGGCTCAAAATGTTGATATGATAATCAAACCGGCTATTGAAGCGGGCAAAATAGTTTTGTGCGACAGGCATACCGATTCAACCATTGCTTATCAAGGGTACGGCAGAGGGGTTGATTTGGTGCAGGCTAAAATGCTTAACAGAATTGCCACAAGCTCTCTTGTGCCGGATTTAACATTTGTTTTTGATGTTGACGTCGAGACTTCTATGTCACGTGTCGGCAAGAGCAAAGACCGGATGGAATCCGCGGGGGTGGAATTTCATAACAGAGTCAGAGAAGGTTATCTTAAAATTGCAAAAGAAGAACCGGACAGGGTAAAAGTTATAAATTCAAACGACACAGTTGAAAACATTTTTGAGGGGGTAAAAAAATTTACTGAAGATATTTTGTGTCATTGCGAGGAGTGAGCAAAGCGAATGACGCGGCAATCCAAAATGAGGCAGAAGTTAGGATTTACCTCTCAACAACATAAGGTAAAAAATGACAATATTCAATGAAAAGACATTATCAGAAACAAAAGTGTTCGACGGAAAATTTATTCAGGTTAGTAAATATGACGTTGAACTTTCTACGGGGATAAGAGGTATCAGGGAAGTCGTGCATCACCCCGGCGGGGTCGTCGTGGTGGCGATGAAAGATGAAAAAATTTTAATGGTAAAACAGTACCGCTATCCGATAAAACAGGTTTCGCTGGAACTGCCTGCTGGCAGACTTGAGCCAAACGAAGACCCTGAGTTGGCTATAAAAAGAGAACTTGAAGAAGAAACAGGACACACCGCAAAAACGTGGAAGTCTTTGGGTTATATTTACACGACTCCCGGAATTTGCGACGAAAAATTATATTCGTATTATGCAACAGATTTAGAATTTACAAAACAAAATCCCGACGATGGTGAAATTATAGAATATTTCGAGTATAATCTTGATGAGGTCTTTGAAATGGTAAAATCAGGCAAAATCAACGATGCAAAGACTATTTGTGCATTAACAAGAGCTTTTAAGATGTAAAATAACAGCAACATAAATCTTTGAGAAGGTGTCTATTTAACCTTTACATCCTTTATCAGGCCACTTATTTCGTCATACTTATTTGTAAAAAGGTCAGCAACTTTGAGAAAAAATTTTACCCAGCCACCTTTGCCGCTTATCTTTTCTACCGCAATTGTTTCACCTTTAGAGACGTTATATGCCCTATATCGATAGACATATTCATGTAACCCACCTTCTTTATCGCGTTCAAAGCGAAGAAGCTCGTCAGGATGTGTATCTCTAATCGCTTTTAACGCTTTTACAATCTTGACACGGTCTTTAATTGTAGTACAAGAGCTTAGTAATTCATCCCGAAAATTATCAGGTGCTATTATCTTCCCCGTAAAAGTGGTGTTTTTGCATTGATTGTTTTTGTTGTACACATTTGAATAATTCAAATTAGTCGGTGTAAGTCCCATAATTATTGCATCCTTTCTCCCTTAAGGGAAAATACGTAACATGTAACCTAAAACCCGTGAAAATTTTCTTTGTTACTTTCCTGCTATTTTTTTTGAAACATTTACAATTTGTAACACTTGACTTTTTGTCATTAATATGCGACAATAATTGTTATGATAGATATTAAATACAAAATAGAAATTTATTCGGACATTAAAGGCAAAGAACCATTTGTTCAATGGCTTGAGGGGTTGGAAAAGAAAATTATAAAATGAGAAAATATGATGAATACTTGATAGAAAGTTTAAAAAACCCTAAAGAAGCTGAGGGTTATTTGAATGCTTCTTTAGAAGCTTACATGGAAGATAACGATGCTTCCGCTTTGATGTTATCATTAGAACATTTAGCGAGAGCAAAATATTCGATTACTCAAGTTTCTAGGCAGACAGGAATTCCAAGACAAAATTTATATAAGATTTTTGATAATGAAACAAATCCAAACTTTAACACGGTTTTTACGCTGATTAAATCTTTGGGGTTTAAACTTGTAGCACGAAATTGTTAATATAATCAGGAAAGCATTATGTCCAAAATCAAACTAATCGCAACAGATATTGACGGAACTATTTTAAAATACAACTTTGAATTCAATCAGGAGGTTAAGGATTGCATCAGAAAATTAACCAAAGAGGGTGTAAAAGTTGTGCTTGTAACCGGCAGGATGAACGCCGCAACCGATTACATAGCAAAAGAATTGGGTTTGGAAACTCCGATTGTGTCATATCAGGGCGGGTTAATTAAGCACGGCGAAGAAATTTTGTACGAAAAAAACCTCGACCCGAAATGTGCAAGGGAAATTATAAAATGGGCGAAGAAAAACAATGTTCACCTTAATTTGTACATGAATGACCAGCTTTACGTTGAAAAAGATGATTCTATAATCCGCCGCTACACGGGCGAACGTTCCGCGGATTTTATCGTAAAATCTTTTGAAAAAGTCAGGCTAGAGAGAATTAACAAAATGCTTGCGATAAATTTTGAGGACGAAAACAAGGTCACAATGTGGAAAGAATACCTCGAAGTTAAATATAACAGCGAAGTTCACGTCGTGAAATCAATGCCTTATTTCTGCGAAATCTGTCACCCGCAGGCAAAAAAGTCCTGTGCGGTAAATTTTTTGAAAGACTATTACGGGCTTAAAAAGGAAGAAATTTTAACAATCGGCGACCAGAACAACGACATTGAACTTTTGTCCGCAGGCGGAATAAAGGTCGCAATGGGCAACGCCACAGAAGAATTAAAAAAAGTGGCGGACTATGTGACCGACACGGTCAACAACAACGGATTTGTCAAGGCCGTAGAAAGGTTCATTTATGACGAAGCAAGATTATAGAATAGGAACAGGATACGACATTCACAAATTGGAAGAGGGCCGTGACTTGATTATCGGCGGGGTAAAAATTCCGCACTTAAAAGGACTTTTAGGACATTCCGATGCAGATGTTTTAATCCACGCGATAATTGACGCCATGCTGGGTGCTTTGGGTCTGCCTGATATCGGAACGCTTTTTCCTGATGATGACCCTCGGGATAAAAATATTTCAAGTACAATTCTGCTCGAAAAAGCTTACGCTCTTGTCTTAGAAAAAGGATATGAAATTAACAATATAGATTCAAATATAATCGCTCAAGAGCCTAAAATGATGCCGTACATACCGCAAATGAAAAAAAATCTGGCAAAAACGCTTAACGTTGAAGAAGATTCAATTTCAATCAAAGCAAAAACCAACGAAAAAATGGACGCAGTTGGTGAATTGCTTGCGATTGAGGCAAATGGGATTGTTTTATTGGTTAGAAAAACTACGTCACCCTGAATTTATTTCCGCGGAGATGATTTTGTAAACAAAATCTATCTCCCCGACACTGTTTTCTAAGCTCGTTCCTCGCAAAGAAAACAAGAGGCAGGGTCGTCGCATAAGCAAACAACCTTGCGATGCTGAATCAAGTTCAGCATGACGTTAAAGAAAAGGAGACATTATGAAACTATTACATACAATGATAAGAGTAAAAGATATCCAAAAATCGCTTAAATTTTATGAAGAACTACTCGATTTGAAAGTGACTAAAGAAAAACGTTTGGATGATTGTAATTTGTATTTTCTTTCGGACAATGAAGGTTACACACAAATTGAATTAACGTATAATGACGAAACACCGGAAAACGGTTATGAAGTCGGAACAGGTTTTGGCCACTTCGCTTTTGAGGTGAAATCCTTGGAGGAATTCAGCAAAAAATTGCACGGACTCGGTTATGAATATCTGTACGAACCCTTCAGACTCTCGGCTGTCGGCTCAACAATTGCATTTATAAAAGACCCCGACGGATATGAAATTGAATTGATAGAAGGCTAATCGCTGCAATGAGGCTGTCTAAAAAGTCCCCTCTTAACAACTAGCGTCGTGCCGGAACACGGGTTATCGGCTCCTCGTAGATTGTCCTTAATCCGGCATCACACACGTGAGATCCCGAATAGGGGATGATTTTTTTGAAGCCGATAATTTATGTTTCGGGATGACGAGGGGGACTTTTTGGACAGCCTCATTGATTGTTAAAATCTTATTTATTGCCCGAGATTTTTCTTCACTTCTTTTTTGTATATTTCAACATTTGGCTGCAACACTTCAGGTAGGGCCTTGTCGGCAGAAGTTATCCCACCGGCTTTTTGCCTTAGCATGTTCCCCGTGTAAAGAGTTTCAAAGTGCTTAAGTTCAATGAATCTTGCAACAGATTCAGGCGACAAATCCTTTAACTCGATTTTTGATACGGGGTGTTGAGCTTCATAGGCTTTCATTGCACCTGAAAGAAGTGCGGTTGTTGCTTTATCTTGAGGTTTTACATAAATAAAGGTGTAGAAAGAATCTTTGTTGTTTGGATCCAAATCAGATTCTGCATTGTAGTGCAAGTATCCGGGTCCGATATTAGTATCGGTAGAAATTTGGGATTTCAAAGATTCATTTTTCATTTGTTTTTCCCAAAGGGTAGAGCCTGCGAAAGCATCTCCGAAATATTCAATAAAGTGTTTGTTATTGCCCTGAGTTTTCGCTTCAGTGTTAAATGCCGCAAGCTTTAGGGCTTCATTTTTATTAATGTCGGGATTTAAAAATTCTTTTTGTGCCGAAAGTGAAGTTTTAAGCATTTTTGCCGTATCTTCTTTGCTTACGCCGGCATAAGCCATTGTGAACAAAGTAGGGTCATCAAAGATGGAAAATCTTCCACCGACATCGTCGTGGACAAGCCCTGACAATTTGATGTCGCCCTTGTCTACGATTTGCCGTAACTTGCTTTTTTCACTCGACTGGTCAGTCATTGCGATAAATCTATCGGAAACATCCTGTTTGCCTAATTTTTCTTGCAATAACTTTCTGGCACTTTCGTAAGCTACCGTTGTTTCAAGCGTTCCGCCGGATTTTGATACTACGAGAAATTTTGTTTTGTTCAAATCGAGTCCGTCTGTGAAGTGTTTAAAACTTTGGGGGTCGATTCCTGAATAGAAATGAACGTTTGAATCTTTGCCGAGCATTTTAATCATGGCTTCTGTTGTATGGCGGGAACCGCCTATTCCTAAGACGGCTATATCCGTGAACCCGCCTTGTTTAGCCTGATTTGCCAAATCATATATTTTATCTAAGTTTTCAAGTTGATTTTTTGGCAAAACCCCTATCCAATTAAGAAACTGCCCCGGTTTTCCGGCTCTTGATGCGATATCATCAACCGCCTTTTGTCCTAAATCTTTATATGATTGCAAATTGGTCGGGCCAATTTTGACAATTACATCTTTGTTTTTATTGATAATTATTCCCTGATAAGCAGCAGAAAGCAAATTGCTGTCACTTACAGGCTTTGCCTGCCCCGCAGCCGTTTCTTGCACAGGTGCCTGTTTCACCGTCGGGACCGAATTAACCGGCGGTACTTGAATTGAATTGTGTAGACTAATCATTTTTCCTCCTTTTACCATCTTTATTAGTCTAATACTTAGTAATTCAAATTTCAAGCCTGAATTGAAAAAGGTTGATTAATTGTAATTTTTTTGTATATAATGAAGATGCGGAATTATTCCCGTTTACGTCACCCTGAATTTATTTCAGGGTCGCAAAGTCGCTCGCTGATGCGATGCTGAAGCAAGTTCAGCATGACGTGAGTCGTTTTTTGGAATAATTCCGCATCCTCAATAGGGAAAATAATCACAATTAATTGGTTGAAGGATTAAATGAATAATAAGGATAAGAAAAAGTTTTCGGATAAGGTCATAAACAGATTAACGCTGTATCACTGCATTTTGACGGATTATATTTTGAAAAATGTTGAATTTATTTCAAGCCCGCAGATTGCAAGTCTGCTTAAGATTGACGATTCGCAGGTGAGAAAAGACATAAGCTTGCTCAACAATGTCGGAAAATGCCGTGTGGGATACATTGCCAGAGATTTAAAATTAAACATAGAAAAAACTCTCGGGTTTGAAAACCCAAAAGATGCTTTTATTATCGGGGCAGGAAATCTAGGTTCCGCACTTGCAAAATACAGTAATTTTTCAAATTACGGACTGAATGTTCTGGCTCTTTTTGATAACGATACTTTAAAGGTCGGAACGAAAGTCAATAAAAAAGAGATTTTTCATATCTCAAGACTGCCCGATTTGGCGGAAAAACTCTCCGTTGAAATCGCAATTTTAACCGTTCCGAGAGAATATGCACAAAGTACCGCAAATTTTTTGGCCCAATCCAATATTAAATACATTTGGAATTTTACCCCGACGGTTTTATCCGTGCCAAAAGATGTTCAAGTCTGGAACGAAAATCTGATGGGAAATTTTTTGCAGTTCACTTACAGGAAATAAATAAAAAGGCCGCCGAAGGTTAAAACTTTCAGTGGTCTTTTTAAATCTTTTGCTTATTATTATTGTTTAACTAATGCACTAAATATGCTGCCAAAAATTTGACCGGTCTTAGAATCGCCAAAGATAGAGTTTAATGGATTTGAATTTGTGTCTCCTGTTTCTTTGGTTTTGTCTGCTGCTTTGTCTTTGCCGCCGCCTAAAAGACCGCTTACTAAATTTAGTGCTATAGGTATAAATGCTCCCATGGTTTTTCTCCTTTTTCTTAATTAGTACATCGTGTTATATATTAATTAAGTATTTTTTATATACTTTATTGACGAAAACGCCCGCTTTTGTTACATAAATTAACATGCCAAAATGCAATAAAAAAGCACCCGTTTTTTGGTGCCTTTTTACTAATCATAATTTTGAGTTATGCATTAATTCCTTTGTTTGCAGATGATCCGGAACCGCTTAATAATGATTGCAGCTGTTCACTCACTGCCTGTTTAATCTTCTCATTAATTTGCGAGTCGTTGCCCTGTGTTTGCTGACTGGATGAGGATTGGCCAACTCCTAAAAGATTTGTAACCCCGCTTGTCAGGTTAGATAAAAAATCCATGATGCTCTCCCTTTTTTTGGTAACTACATTGTGTTATATATTAACTAAGTATTCTTTATATATTTTATTGTCCAAAACAGCTTCATTTTGTTACAATTATTAACACCCTCGAGTGCAAACCGTGTAGTATAATTTTAAATAAGGGGTGGGCTTTGAAAGACTTTTTTAAAAATAAAAAACTGGGCATTGTGTATAATCCGATAGTAAAAAATTCATCGGAGGCTTTGCTGTCTTTGGAGAGCCTGCTCAACTCAAAAGACCTGCATTTTGAAAACTTCACGATTGATTCAATGAGGGGCGAAGTCGATTTTGTTTTTGTAATCGGCGGAGACGGAACTTTGCTAAAGGCTGCACGGTTTTATTCGAAAAAATTTACGCCCGTTTTTGGCATTAACCTTGGGCGTTTAGGCTTTTTGTCACAGACAAAGGAAAGCGAACTTTCGCAATCAATAGAGAAAATATTGAGCGGAAAATATAAAATAGAAGACCGCCTGATGTTAATATCTAACGATGGGGTTCTTGCTTTGAACGATTTTGTCATAAAAGGTTCCTCCGCATCAAGAACTTCACGTTTCTATTTAAGCATTGACGGTAAATTTGTTTGTGATTATATGGCGGATGGGCTGATTGTATCGACTCCAACAGGTTCTACAGCTTACGGGCTCTCAGCCGGCGGACCTATTTTATCTCCGAGCCTGAATGCTATTGTAATTGTTCCGATTTGCCCGCATACACTGACGGCAAGGCCTCTGGTTATCCCTGCAGATGAAAAAATTACCATCTCGACCTGTGATAGTTGTGCGAGTTTCGTTGTGGTTGCGGATGGACAGGATGCCTTCAATGTGAATTCAAAAATTGAAATTGAAAAATCAAAATTCAACGCAAAGCTTGCTCTTTTGGACGACAATGAATTTTATTCGGTGTTGAGAAACAAACTGCACTGGGGCATGGCACCGAAGGGGTGAAAAAACGCACCAAACGTCATCCTGAATTTATTTCAAGATCGCAAAAGCGAACGACCATGCGATGCTGAAACCAGTTCAGCATGACGTAATAGCGAAGGTAAAAGGAAAATGATTAAACAAATTTTAATCAAAGATTACATATTAATCGACGAACTGCTTGTCAAATTCGACAGGGGGCTTAACGTAATCACCGGCGAAACCGGTGCGGGAAAAAGCATCATTATCAATGCAATTGATCTGGTTTTTGCACCCCGTGTCAGCAAAGAAGTTATCAAATCCGGCTGCGAAAAGGCTTCGATTGAGCTTGTTTTAAACTACGACAAAAAAGATTTGGCTCAATTGTTTGAAGAAAACGGCATTGATGATTTTGGCGATGAGATTATCATTTCAAAGGAAATTTCTCAAAATGCCGTTCGTTCAAGAGTCAATGGAACTCTGGTCAATCAGGATTTCATAAAAATTTTGAAAGATAAATTTCTGGACATTCATTCTCAAAACCAAACTTATGCGTTTTTACAACCCAAATTTCACATAAATTTGCTCGACAGCTATGCAAAAGAAGTTTACGGAGAAGAATTAAACGAATATAAATCCATGTTTGCAGATTATCAAACACTCTGCACGGAACTTGAAAGAGCAAAATCGCTTGCAAACGCTACTGAAAACCAGATTGAATTTTTAAAGTTTCAAATAAACGAGATTGATGAAGCCCAAATTGACGACGAAAATGAATATGAAAATTTGAAAAATGAGCTGAATATTCTTGAAAACGTTGAAAAATTAAAAGAATTGACGGGGGCCTCCTACTGGGCATTAAGTCAGGATGAGAATTCAATTTCAAACTCAATCGGACTTGTCAAGATGAATATTTCAAAAGCCTCTCAAATGGATGAAAAATTAACGTCTGCGGAAAACGATTTAATAAGTGTGGCCGAAATTTTGCAGGAAATTTCGGCCACGCTCAGGGATTATTCACAAAATCTTGAGAATGACACGGAAAAATTAAACTCGGTTCAGGAAAGAATTTTCTTTCTTGACAAACTAAAACGCAAGTACGGAAACACGCTCGCAGAAGTTATGCAAACCGGCGAAAATTTCAAAAAAGAATACGAACAGATTGAGTTTTCGACCCAAAACGTTGAAGATTTAGAGCAAAAAATTCATAGTGTTTTGCTGGAATTAGCCTCAAAAGCCGATGAAATTTCAGAAAAAAGGAAATATTATGCTCAAATTTTGTCTGCACTGATTGTTGAAAAACTGGAAAAATTGGAGCTTCCAAAAGTTCAATTTGAAGTCCGGGTTGAGAAAACAGAGCTTGACTCTAACGGCACCGACAGAGTTGAATTTTTAATTTCCACAAACATTTCAGAAGAATTGAAGCCGCTTGCGAAAGTTGCTTCAGGCGGTGAAATTGCACGTGTTATGCTTGCAATCAAGACTATTTTTGCCCAAAATGACGAGATTGATACTGTAATTTTTGATGAAATTGATACAGGAGTTTCGGGCAAAACTTCACAAAGCGTTGCGGATGAAATTTGTGAACTGTCAAAATTTCATCAGGTAATTTTAATTACACATCAAGCTATTGTTGCTTCCAAAGCCGACAAGCATTTTTACGTGACAAAATCTCAGGACTATGACCAGACGCAAGTCGGAGTTTATGTGCTTGAAGGCGAAAATAGGATTAAGGCACTGGCAGAGCTTGCGGGCGGCGAAATTAATGAACAGTCAGTCGACTTTGCCAGATCTCTGGTCGGATAAATATTTTCAAAAGATTATACTTTTTACCAATGATTTCGGGTAAAAATAGCCTTATCATAGTGGTAAGTATGAAAGTTTTATAAGGAATGGTGCTATGAAAAAGATTTTTTCAACACTGGCGGTTTTTGTCGCCGTGTCTTGTGTGATGCCGGCGTTTGCCTGTCCGCAAGAAAAGGCAGAAATTACCACCGGTGCGGCCTGCTCAATAGCAGAATTAAATAACCTCGAAAAAAGTAAAAGGACACAGGAAAAGTTTAATTTGGACCCTAAAGGTTCAAAAGACTTGAGACCTGTGAGGCTTGTTGTTCCCGAAGCTAAAACAGGCGACGGTTGCCAGCTTTTCGGGATGTGCCTGAATCAAAATTTAGGCAAGTAAAGTGCTTATAAGCAGATTTTTTGGGGAGAGTGTGCGGGTCACTCTCCCTCTTTATTGTAAAAATTCAAGCAAGTGGTTTAAATCTTCTGTTCAAAAGAACCTTGCAGTTTTAATTTGTATGAAATCCCATTTATAAAAGGGAAATTATATCCCTATAGGTGCTTAAAACCCTTAAAATGGTTAATTTATTATTTTTTAGGTTATAAACAGCCAAATATTTTTTCTTAATAACAAAAAACATAACACTTTTGTCGGTCAAGTCATATCTTGTGTTGCCGATTTTAGGATTTTGTTCAAGTGTTTTAAAAGTCTTATAAAAGGTTCTCAGCAAGTCAATGGCCGCTTTTTTGTTTTTTTTAGAAATAAAATCAGTAATCTCTTCAATATCTGACAACGCTATGTCAGTAATTTCAAATGTCATATTTCCCCATTAGATTTTTTATTGCAATACTTCCATTTTGAATATTACCTTTTTCAATATCAAAAAGTCCTTTTTCTATTTCTCGATTGAACAACTCAATTCGATTTTTTTCGACTTTTTCTTTGGCCACCAAGAGCCTTAGGGCCTCTCTGATAATTTCACTTACAGAATTGTAAAGTCCTGAGGAAATTTTTTCTTGCATATACTGTTCTAGAGCCGGAGTTAAAGATATATTCATATTACACCTTCCATTTTTTAACAATCTATACATTAATTATAACAAAGATTGCTATTTTTTGCAACTACCCGTTTCGTTCAAAAAACCCTGCAATTTGTTTGTGCGGAATTAGCTTTGAAATAGGGCGTCCGTGCGGGCAAGTGTAAGGTTTTTCACATGTTCGCCAGTTTTGGATTATGTTTTCCATTTGCCACATGTTCAGCTTTTGTCCGGCCTTAACAGACGCCTTACAAGACGTCATAATAAGAATTTTTTCTTCCAGTCCGTCCATATTCTCATTTACGCCGCCTGACAAATTTTCCAAAATATCTGCCAAAAGTTCCTTAGGATTAACCTTTGCAAGCATCTGAGGCACCTTTTTGAAAATCAGTTCATTGTCTTTCAGAAATTCAATCCCGTATCCGAATTTTTCAAACTTTTCCTTGTTCTCCTTTATAAGCAGGGCTTCCGTTGCCGACACCTGCAAAACATCGGATATAAAAAGCAGTTGGGACGCAGGCTGTTTTTGGGATTTTAATCTTTCATAAATGAATCTCTCTTCCGCTATGTGCTGGTCCACAATCTCAAGCCCCCCATCTACCCCCTCTTTTTCGATTAAAATGTAAGTGTTTCGGTACTGACCGAGGATATTTTCAGAAGGCTGGAATACCGGATGTGTAGATGTATGGCTGTTTTGAATTTCTAAAGCCTCCTCTCCCCTTGCATAAGAGGGTTGGGGTGAGGGGTCAGGAAGAAATGTTTGTTGAACTAAATCCTCATCCTTTACATAAAAATCATCACTTTCTTTAGTTTGAATTTTATGTAGGGCGAAAACTTTGTCTTGCAAAGTTTTTGCCTCATTTACCTGTGCGAAAACATTGCTAAGTGCCATATCAATCGACGAATAAACAAAATTAAACACTTGATTTGTATTTTTATATCGAACTTCTTTTTTTGTCGGATGAACGTTCACATCTATTTCTCCCGCCGGAAGTTCCAAGTTCAAGACAATAAAAGGATATTTTCCGAATCCGATTAAATTTTTGTAAGCTGTGTCAATTGATTTTTGGATAACAGGACATTTTACCATCCTTGAATTTATGTAAATATGGTAGCCTTTTTTGCTTGAACGAGTGTAGTCAGGTGTGCTTACAAATCCCGAAATTTTAAACCCCGAAAGCTTATCGGTCTTCAAGACTTCTTTTAAATTATCCACAACCTCTTGTGAATAAACTTCCTTGACTGTTGCTTTTAAATCCTTCGTCCCCGTTGTTTTCAAAACCGTTTTGCCGTTATTTTTAAGTTCAAAAGATATTTGGGGATTGATTATTGCAAGTGACTGAACAAGCTCCTGAATATAAGAAAATTCTGTTTTAGGATTTTTCAAAAATTTAAGCCGTGCAGGCAAATTATAAAATAGATTTTTCACTTCCATGATTGTTCCGACAGCACAACCGGTTTGAACCTTCTTTACCTGAGAATTTTCGCACTCAACCTTTGTTCCGTAGTCAAAATCCTTTGTGCGGGTTGTGCAGACCAATTTTGCAATTGAAATTATGCTGGATAAGGCTTCTCCTCTGAATCCGAGCGTCGAAATCGCAAAAAGGTCCTCATCGGTTTCGATTTTGCTTGTGGCGTGTTTTGAAAACGCAAGCATAATGTCATCGGGGTGAATACCTGAGCCGTTATCCGCAATCCTAAGGTCCCTGCACTCGTTTGAAACTTCAATGGAAATTCTTGTCGCACCTGCGTCAATTGAATTTTCCACAATTTCTTTTACGACTGAGGCGGAGCGTTCAATTACTTCACCCGCCGCAATCTGGTTTATTAAATGTTTTGATAGTTGTTTAATTCGCTTCATTTTCACACCCTTAAAAAGAATAAAATCATTTGCCCCATTTACTCCCTCATGCATTTATTGTACCTTAACCCCCCGTTTTTTTTCAAATATACGTTAAATTAATGATTACAATCTTAACACAATTTCTTATAATTACGTTGTACCGGGAAATTATGGGGAATTTTATGGCAAAACCGCAGTTGAAAACAAATTTGGCACCTAAGCCGGCCCGAAAGAAGGGGAATTTAAAGCTCGTTGACGATCGTGCGGTTAAAACCACGGCATACAGCGACATTAATCTTAAGAAGTGGCGTGATTATGACCATGTAAAAACCGATACTCTCTGGGAATTTCCGAACCGATTAAAAGAAGGCGGGCATTCTAATGAGTACCATGGGAACTATATTCCTCAAATCGCCCAACAGCTTTACGAAAGATTTACCAAAAAAGACGATATTGTGCTTGATTTATTTTTTGGTTCAGGCACTTCCGGCATTGAGGCCATAAATATGCAAAGACGCTGCATCGGTGTCGAATTGAAAGACGATTTGGCCGAGGCAGTTTCGAAAAAATTTACCCCAAAACAATTGGTAACAGATGTGAATGTAATCTGTGCCGACTCTACGACCCAAATTGCGAAAGAAAAAATTCAGGCAAGGCTTGATATTATGGGTAAAGAAAAAGCCCAATTTTTAGTGCTCCATCCGCCTTATGACGACATTATTAAGTTCTCCGATAAAAAAGAAGATTTGTCGAATTGTTCAAGCACAGATGAATTTTATGACCTGTTTGAAAAAGTTGCAAAAAACGGTTACGACCTGCTTGAAAAAGGCCGTTTCGCAGTGCTGATTATCGGAGATAAATATTCCGATTCACAAATCCAGCCGCTCGGGTTTGAATGTATGAAAAGAATGAATAATCTGGGATTTATAACAAAATCAATTATTGTAAAAGATATTCAGGGCAATGAGAAAGCCAAGGGCAAAACCGCAAATTTATGGCGTTACAGAGCCCTAGCCGGCGGATTTTACATATTCAAACACGAATATGTGATGATTATGCAAAAGGTTTAAGAAATATTAAATTCTTTAATAAATATTTACAAATGTCTAAAACCCAGTCTTACTAATGAATATAAAAAATTGGAACAGCATTTGTAACAGCCCCAAAAAAAATTACTAGCAAAAAAATAGAATTACCGTTTTTATAACAAACGTTATTACAGGTTCTAAAATAACTTGCAATAGTGTTTGTTACAATATATTAAAAAAGGAGTTAAAAATGCTAGTATCAAAAATCAATTGTCAAATGCCGATTAGTACTTCTAATAGGCAAAAAGGCAGAAATCAACATTCAAATGTTGCCTTTGGGTCTTTTTCACCTAGAGTTGAATCTGTATTATCAGAACTTATGAGCAGAGATTCTTTTGAAACTCTTAGTAGAATTAGTCCAGAAAAAGTAAAGTATATCCGTGATCATATTATTGAGTTTGATTATCAGACTTTTAAGTACCGAGATAGTAAGGAACATGGTAAATGGCATTCTTATGATGCGTTTGTTGCTAAATCTCCAATAGAAACAGATTTTAAACCCAGATACCAACATTTTAATTTTGATTTACGCGGTAGTTATAAAACAAAGTACCTACTGTCTACTGCTTTAAATTTTGTGAGAGAATTTGATGATATAAAAACACCTAAAAGTTTCAAAAACCCTTTAAAAGATGCAGAGTATGACCAATTAAACGATTCCATCAGTAAAATCAAAAGCGAACTAAAATCAATTCAAATTGCCAGATTAAAAAATAACTCTTTGGATAGCAAAACATTGGAAAAAGAATCTGCTATGGAAAAAGAATTATCTGAATTGGCTTCAAAAATCCATGAAGGAGCTGAATACAGAAGCAAAGTTAGAGAATTATTTCCACTCTTCAAAAATTCCGAAGGGGACCTTAGGTCGTACAAATGGACTTATGAATAGCATGCCATTGGCAGGTACACCAATATATAAATTACATTGTTCTTTTATAGCTTTATAAGCAGCAACAAATATTTTTACGCTTTTTTGAACAAATATCACTAGACGTGTACTAACTTTTAAAAAAGGATAGAAACTATGCAAATACTAAAAATTGCTCCCGGAGTTAAAAATCAAGCTGTTTTCAGCCAAACAAACCCTGAAATGTGCAAAAAATACGAATATTTGCCAAATCTTAATGTCAACAGAAATAATCATTTTGACAAAGTAGCTTTCGGCACTAATTTTGGAAGATTTTCCGGCGGAACCGAAGCTGAAAATTTGTATTCACTTTGGGTACATACTTTTGAAACATTAGAGGCCAAATTGTTTGGAAATGGTTATAGCTATGAGGATGATTTTTTTAAAGCACTTCAATCTTTGGCCCATCATATAAAGAAAACTACGCAAGAAGGTAAAAATGAAAAAGCTAAAGAATTATTTTTTTCTCATAAATTTGGACAAGAAAGCGTAATGACTTTCCTTGCAAAATGCAAAAATGAAGTTATACAAGATTTCTTTAAAGTCGCAGAGGGTTCGGATGAAAATGTCAAAAAAGCTGTCTTATCCAACAAATTTGCGAATGTTCCATTTTATGATTTATGTCTTGATATAGATAATTATAGTGCAGCCGAAGGTTATTTATCTCTTTTAGATACGGTAAAAGACAAAAAATTTGTTTATGAAACCCTTACAAAATCAGACGAAGAAGGTAAAAATTTATTATTTAAAACTGCTGATAAAAAAGCAAATTCATTAGCTAATAAAATTTTAGATATTATCTTTGATTCAGGGCTTGATAATCAAAAAAAATATTTCAGACAGGACGGACTCAATGACTTTAAGGCTTTGCTTGAAAATGGTTTTAATTCGCTCTTTATGAATTTTTATGAAAAAATGGTTGGCAAAGCTCCCGATTTGGCACTTAAAGTTAATTTTCCCGAGGTTATGACTCAAGACTACGGTTTTATTAATGTGGTTCGAACCATTGCAAAAAGTGAAGCCTTAACTAAAGAAGAAACTATTGCATGGTTAAATAAATATCAAACAAGCGAAGAAGTACCCGAAATTATACAACTTGTAAAAAAACATTGTAAAAATATTAATCCGGCTGATTCCAAGAAAGTTCTTGCCGAGAATAATCATGTATCCTTCAATGAATTAACCTTGGATCAGGACATAACGCCTAGAAAAACCGATAAAACATTTATAATAGAAGAACTTAACAAAAGACCTTATGCTATTTCCAGAGATGAAATAAATCGAATAATAAATGATTTGGTTAGAAAACATGGCCGAAATGGAAGTCGTAATATATCAACTCATCTTTCAGCACTTATGGAACTGGGTGAATTAAAAAAGAAAACGACAACACCTTACCAAAAACGTGCTTATGAAGCGGCTTATGATATATTGGATAATTGGATAAATAATGTAGAATAAAAAATTTCTACTTTTCTCGTATCCTCAATAGCAATATATAATTATTTTTTGATACAATAATTATATGGATATGCTTGAAGAGTTAGAAAAAGTTAAAAAACGCTGCGAAAATTGTCAAAAATGTTCTCTTTACAAAACCAGAACAAAAGTTGTTTTCTCAGACGGCGTCCCCAATCATAAACTGATGTTAATCGGCGAGGCTCCGGGGTTTTATGAAGATCAAAAAGGCCTTCCTTTTGTCGGTAAAGCAGGGCAGCTGCTTGACAAAATCTTTGCGTCTGTCGGGTTATCAAGAGAAAATGACGTATATATTTGCAACACGCTAAAATGCCGGCCGCCAGAAAACAGAGATCCGCTTCCCGAAGAAAAAACAGCATGCAGGGAATATCTGGACTTGCAAATTGAAATCTTAAAGCCTCAAATTATACTAATCTGCGGAAGAGTAGCCCTAAACTCGATGCTGGATACTCCTTTGGGCATAACAAAAGTCCGCGGCAAATGGTTTGACGGTCCGAATAATTCCAAAATGATGCCGATTTTTCATCCGTCTTATCTTTTAAGAAACGACTCTAAGGAAAAAGGCAGCCCAAAATGGCTTATGTGGCAAGATATTAAGGAAATCAAAAAGGCTTATGATTTATTGCTTACTCTTCCCGCATTTTAATGCTTTCGCCGAGCAGCGAAAATCCGCCGTTGGAAACGACAGTTTCACCCTCTTTTAAGCCTGATTTGACTTCAGAATATTTATCGTTGTGCTGTCCGATTTCAACTTTTCTTTCCTCATAAACGTGGGGCTTTACCTCGACGTAAGCAAAATTATAATCGCCGTATTTTTGCAACGCCCCGTTTGGAACGGCAAGTGCATTAACTTTACCGACATCCACGACCATTTCTGCGTACATATTCGGCTTTATGGTAAAATCTTCATTCGGAATATCTGCCCTTACTTCAAGAGTTTTTCTTTCCGTATCCAAAACGGATGCTACGTATGACAATTTACCTTTAATAATGTCCGAGTGGGTAGATATTTCCGTGTTTGTGTCCTCAAACACTCCCGTTACGTTTTGACCGACCTTCAACAGGGGAGCATCTTTTTCAAAGGCGTACCCTACGAGCCAAATTGTTGACAAGTCTGCCACATTAAAAAGTTCCCTGTTTTGGTTAATAATTTCTCCCGGATTAACAAGCCGATTTAGGACTACGCCATTTTTGCTCGCCCGCAGTGTTATATAAGGATAAATTCTTTTTGTTGCAACAGCTCTGGCTATAGTCCAGCCGTTTCCGCCGTAAAGAGCCACCCTTTGGGCATAAACCTGTACTAAAGTGCTTCTTTGAATTTTTAAAGAATCCAAATTTGCCCTGTCCTTTTGCATTTGGGCTCTGGCAACTTCATATTCCGCACGGGAGGAAATCCCCTCATGATAAAGGGTATTCTCCCTTTGATAAGTAAGAACGGAAAGATTATATTGTGCAGTCATTTGTTTTACATTTGAGTTTGCATAAATATATTTATCCAGAAAATCCAACTGAATTTGACCTATTGCATCGGATTTTATTTCAATCAGCGGCTGGCCTATTTTAACAATATTTCCCGGTTCAACAAACACCTGAACAACCTTTCCGTCAATCGGAGCATAAATTCTGTCCAAAAATTTGTTCATCGCCTTAAATTGTGCCGGAATAGTTATTTTCAGCTGAAGCACTTGCTCTTTTAGAATTTCGGTTCTAATTTTTGCATTCTGCTCCTGTTCGGTATTAAGCGTGATTTGTTTGTGTCCGGAGGAAATTTCGTTTCCCCTCTTATGAAAAATACAGCCGGAAAAACTTACCGCCACAAATAAAATAAGCAGGATATTTAATATTTTATGTTTCATCAATTTACTCCTTCTTCTTTAGGTTTTTTGTCATGTATAATTGCTTTGAACAAAAGCGGGATTAGGAATATTGTAAACAAAGTTCCGACAAAAAGTCCGCCTATAATTGCTATTGCAAAAGGTTTTTGGCTTTGTGCTCCGATTCCGTTTGAAACAGCAGCCGGTAAAAGTCCCAAGATTGCAACGCTTGAAGCTATCAAAACAGGTCTTAATTTTTGTATGGAGCCTTTTAACAAAACGCTTACTCCGTCTTTCATAATTTTCGAATGATGTATCAGCGAAGATAAAATTATCACTCCGTTTTGGATGCAAACACCTATTGCAGCAATAAATCCTACACCTGCCGAAATCGAAAAATAAGTATGTGTTAAAAATAACGCAAAAACACATCCGGTAAAAGTAACGATTATTGAAGACATCGCTATCAGAACGTATTTAATATTTTTGTACTCAATGTACAATATACCGGCAACAATTAGTATTGTTATAGGTAAAATTATTGCAAGTCTTCTGTTTGCCTCTCTTTGATTTTCTGATTGCCCTGCCCACTTTAAACTGTAGTTTGGAGGCAAATTAAGCTTTTTGTTCAATAATTTCTGGGCATCTTTAACCGATGAACCCAAATCCCGGCCTCTTATATTAAACTTCACGACGGCAACTCTGGAATTTTCGCTTCTGGTAATAACCATGGCTCCGTTAGTTGATACAAGCTCCGTTACATTTGCAAGCGGAACGGAAATCCCATCCGGGGTTTTAACTATAATATTTTCAATTTTTCTATATGAATTTCTATCAGACGGCTCCAAACGCAAGAATACGTTAAATCTTTTTTCGCCCTCAATAACCTGCGTTGCACTTTTTCCGCCAATCGCAATTTCAATAACCTTCTGCACATCATCACTTCTAAGCCCATAGCGGCCCGCTTTTTCTCTGTTAATTCTAATTTGATATTGCGGTTGACCGATAATCTGGTCACATGTTAAATCAACAATACCTCTTACGCCCTTCAAAAGAACCATGCTTTTGTCTAAAAGTTTTTGAAGTTCATACAAGTCTGTCCCATAAATTTTCAAAACAACCTGACCTTTTGAACCTGAAATCGCCTCTTCAACATTATCCTGAATGTATTGAGTGAAATAAGTTGTTATGCCCGGGATTTCAGCCAAATTTTGGGACATATTTTCAATTAATTTCTCTTTATTTCTATGCCATTTCCAACGCCAATGTTTTGCAAGTTTCAAATCCACGGAATTTTCAATATTACTCAATAAATTCGGCTCTGTCCCGTCGTCTGATGAACCTATCTGGGATACGACGCTCCTGACTTCCGGATATTTAAGAATTCTTTCTCTTATTTGTCTTGCTACTTCGACAGAATGTTCAATTGTGGTGCTTCTTGGCAAAATAGTTACCCTGACCCAAATATTTCCTTCATCAAGGTTTGGCAAAAATTCTGAGCCTATAATAGTGAATAAAAATACACTCAAAATAAATAGCCCCGCCACCAATGTTAGTATTCTTTTGGGATGCCTGAAAACTCTGACTAAATTTTCTTCATACCATTTTGTTATCTTTTTTAAAAATTTATTTTCTTTTGCTACGACCTTCCCATTGGGCATAAACAAAGAGGCAAGCCCTGTGAGCAAAAACAATGAAGATAAAACCGCACCCATAAGTGCAAATCCCATGGTGAAAGCAAGGGGATGGAACAATTTGCCGGCAACTCCGTTAAACGCAAATATAGGCAGAAAACAACAGAAAATAATAAAGGTAGAAAATGCTATAACTCCGCCGACTTCCCGTGAAGCCTTATAAATAATAGCGTCTTTCCTTGGAATAGTTAATTCACCTTTGTATTCCGAAAGACACCTGAAAATATTTTCCATCAAAATTATTGAACAATCTACCAAAATCCCAAAGTCGACCGCTCCCATACTTAATAAATTCGCCGGTATCGAAAATATATTAAACATTAAAAATGCAAAACATAAGGCAAGCGGAATAACCAATGACGCAATCATAGTAACACGCAAATCCAGAGTAAATGCAAAGAGGACAATTACAACAAAAACTATTCCCAAAACCACGTTGTGACCGATGGTATGCATCGTATTTTTTATTAACACCTCTCGGTCATAAAACGGGACAATATGAACCCCTTTGGGCAAAGCTGCCTCTATTTTTGGCAAACGTGCTTTAAGGTTTTTCATTGTTTCGCTGGGGTTTTCACCTTTTCTCATTAGAACGGTGCCTTCAGAAATATCATCCTCATAATTTTTTCCGAATTGTCCGATTCTTATTGCAGGACCAATGTCTATGCTTGCGACGTCTTTTACTCTTATTGGAATCCCATTTGATGAAGTTATGACGGTTTCTGCAATGCTCGCTGCATCAGTATAAAGCCCCATTCCTCTAATAATAAAGGCCTGATTGTTAATTCCCACATAATTTCCGCCGCCGGTTGAGTTTGAAGCACTTATCGCGTCAAAGATTTCTCCCACGTCCAGGTTATAAAACCTTATTTTTTCCTGATTTAGCGTTACCCTGTAAGTCTTAACCGGGCCCCCGAAGCTGCATATATCTATAATCCCCGGAACTTGTTTAAACAATTTTTCCAACTGCCAATCTTCAATTGTTTTTAATGTCATTGGAGTGTAAAAATCAGAATGCAGAGTATAGCGGTAAATTTCACCTATGGCAGAAGAATCGGGACCCAAGCGGGTTCTAACATCAGGAGGCAAGTCAGTCATGGATATTCTTTCCAAAACTTGCTGCCTGATTAGGGGAGAATTTATTCCCTTTAATTCTTCAAACACAACCTTTATCATTGAAAGCCCGAATATTGAGGTTGAATAAAGTTTTTTCTCATGAGGAATCCCGTTTAATTGTTTTTCCAGAGGGATTGTCACAAGACGCTCAACATCCTCGGCACTTTTGCCCGGCATTTTGGTAATTACCTGTACAGTAGGGTTCGTAAAATCCGGATAGGCCTCTGTATCAAGGTGTTGGAGACAATAAACTCCGGTTGCCAAAAGTGCTATGGTTAAGCTGACCGAAAGATATTTTTTGGTTATAAAATATTTTGTTATTTTTTTAAAAAGCTTATCCATGCAGCTTAAGCTCCTCATCGTTGACTTCTCTCAAAACATTTATCCAGGAATTGTAATAATTTGCAAGAGCCATTGTATACCCCATCATGATTGCCTTATATGACTGCTGAATAAATACAAAATCAGTTATATTTGATTTTCCGACTTCATAGCTCCTTTTTGCCATGTTCAAAAATTGTCCTGATTCGGACAAAAGCACATCATCGTAGTAATTCAAATTGTCTTGAGCCGTATTAAATTCATCGTAGGCAGAGTGTAAATTCATCATTGCTTGATTTTTTAAACTATTATACGCCAATTGCTTTTGATCAACCTGAATTTTTGCGTTCTTGATTTCAGGAGAATATTGGTACAATAGGGGAATGTTTGTGATGTTTCCGGCAACATACGCTCCCTGAGCAAGACTATTGCTTGTCGCCATCTGCTGCGGCACAAACATATAACCTCCGCCGAGTTCAATATCGGGAACTCTTTGTCTTATTGTCACAGTTAAGTTTTTTTGTGCAACATCAATATCTTTTTGGGCATTTTTTAAATCAAGCCTGGTTTGAATAGCAATATTTAAAAGTTCATTAAAGTCCGGCATTTTTTCTACAGGTTTAGGCGTGAGCAAAGATATAAATTCTTTCTGCTCTGGCAGGTAATCTTCCAGTGAATCATAATTTTGGGAATTCAAAAGTCTGTTAAAATTATACCTTGCGACATAAACTTCTGTATTCGCAGAATTAACCTGTATCAAAAGCTGATTTAAAGTCATCTTCGCATGGATTACATCCATTTGAGGCACCGCCCCCGCATCATATTTTTTTTGTGCAATGTCCAGTAATTCAGACACCAACTGCCTTTGTCCGTTTAAAATTTTCAATGTTGACTTTGCCGCAACCAAATCGACATAAGCCTGCCTCACATCAAGCCTTAAGTTTAGTTCAGCCAGAGCAACATCACCTTTTGTAAGTTCCAATTTGGACTTTGCCAAATTTTTTCTCACACCTCTTTTTGCTATATCAATGGGGAAAATCATCCCAATACTGTTCGGGTTATCGGTTGCAGCTTTTCCGACATTAAGAAACGAGAGAATAGAAGGATTTCTGAGTCTGTTTGCAGCCTTTACACTGTTTCTTGCAATGTCTACGTTTAAACGATTTCCCTTAATATCAAGATTGTGGCTCAGTGCATAACTAACCGAGTCAGGCAGGGAAATTTTTTCGTAAGTCGAAATTTCTTTAGAAGTATTAGCTTTCAGTGCATCTTGAGAATCAACCGATTTTTGAATTGGCAAAACGGTGGGTTGCAAGGGTGTTTGAACCTCCTGTGCATAAGAAAAATTATTTAAAAGCACAAAAAATATTATAAATGTATATATTTTTTTATTCATCTAATATTTTATAAATCCCCGTTACTAATTATTATTAAATATTATCACTAAATAAAAAAAAATCAGCTGTTTTGTGAAAATAATTAATAAAAATGTTCCGCCTAAATCAAGATTTAGCCTTATTCTTCATTTAACTCCAAAATTTCAAAGCTCAGAGTACTCGCAAAAATACACCAGAGAAAATACGGCAGAAACAGCAGTGCAGCAAGCCCTGAGATATAAAAAAATACAATCATTGTTAAAAATACCAACAAAGTAAGCAGTGCACAAAGCAAAAAAGCCTTTCTTAAATCATGCTCTTTAAAAAAAGCCTCCGGCCAGGATATATTAATATATAACTGTGCCGCAAAAAGTAGGTAGCCCAAAATGTTTATCAGTCTGAATTTAGCCATAAGTACTAAAACAATAGCAATGAACATTAACACATAAAGCAATGCCCAAACGGGTGCGAAAATCCATGCCGGCGGCTGAAATTTCGGTTTAATTAAACTGTTATACCAATCTTCATCGTAATTCATAAACTAATTTTACATCACTAACTTAAAAAAATAAATCCTCAGACCGGGGGCTTCTTCTGTGCTTTAAAATTTTAAACAGATAAAATTATTTCTTCAATTTCGGGCGAAATGTCTTTTGAGGTCAGAATGTTTTTGCTCAGAAGTGCGGCAAATTCAGCTTTCTTGAATTCAAGTCCTCTTTGTTTGAACACCTCTTCCAAAATTTGAGTCATGGGTAAATTTTTTCTTAACTCGCTCAAACTGACCGGCGGAAATTCAAAATGCTTATTTAATGTTTTTTTTATCAGACACAGGGGAAGCGTGTCTTCAAATTCCCCCCGCTTTAGCACATAAACTTTGTCGTCAGGACGTAATTTGGGCTGAATTTCCTCAAAATTTCCTTTTGCATCGCTGTCTAACAACACAAATATCGGAAGTTTTAAGATGTCCGCAAATTTGTAAAAGAGCTTCACTACCTGATTTTTCCCGCCCGCCGAAATTAAATGAATACCGTCTTTATCAAAATCCCTGCCAAAAAGTCGGGCGAATTTCGGCAGCAAAATTTCCTCCGTAATTCCCTCAGCCAAAATTATTTTTTCAAGCGGAAATTTTAGTCTGAAATTCGCCCTGTTCCTGCGTTGGTCGCCACCTTCAGACAAAGATTTAAGCCATCTTAAATTGCAGGGCGGGATTGCCACCCCGACATTATCAATCAAGCATAGAGCAGCAAAATAGTCGATTTTATTTTCAAGCAATTTTTGCACATTTTTGTCGAATTTAAAAACAGATTTTTCATATTCCAAAAGTTTTTTATTAATCGCATAATTGCCGGATAACGAAATATTCAAATCAATTAACGAAAAGTTAAAAATATTTTCAGCGAGTTCTCTTAACTCGTCATAATCCGTTAAATCAAGCCGGCTCCTTTTAAATTTCGGAGAAATGAGATTAGAAATTATAATATCTTTAAAGACTCTCAGATATTTTTCTTCTGTCGGCTTAAAACGGGTAAGCCTATCCAGAGATATTATTATTTGCTGTTTTGTCAGCGGCTTTATCTTAATTTTTTCTTCCAATAAATTCGTAACCTTTTTTGTAACGTTTCTTATAAAATATACAATAAAAAGGCAAATTTTTAAACGTTTTGTTTTTATATATAATATAAGGACAAAGTGTGGGGAAAAAAGTGTACTCAGCAGGTATTTCTCAAAACAGAATTTACAACAACCCGACGGTAAAGATTCAGACAGGCGGTAAAGAAGCTCCTGTCCAATCTTCTTATGCACAAAGCCCTGTCCAATCACCGTCTTTTAAGGGTGAACAGCCTGCTTTGACAACCTTAAGAACCCAACTGGCGACAAAAGATGAAAAGGCAAAATATGCCCAACTCGTTGCGAATTCAGACAAAACCGAAAAAAAACAGCTGGAAATGCTCTTAAAAACAGGCATTTTACTCAACACAAATTCCAACGATAAATCAAGCACTCTGGATAATTTGTACAAAATAATAACTTCCCAAAGGGCAGAAGGCTTAGACCCCAAGGTTGTCTTAAAGGAAACTGTAAACACAATAGCTAACCCTTTTGTAATCACCCAAAAATTTGGCGATATTCCGAAACCTTATGTGGCTCCGATTCTTCAAATCGCACATAAGAATGACGGTTCCGCAAATTTACTTCAAAAAAATCAAGCAAACCCGACCAAAGACGAAATTAATGAACAAACAATTGACGTACAGAATTCCGGAGCATGTGTTTCCGCAAGTATTGAATTTAATCTGGCAAAACAAACACCGGCGGAGTTTGCAAGATTTGCGGAAGAATTAAGTTCGCCAAAACTTTCCGTTGACAAAACAATTCAGCTGAAAAATCTTGCAAATAACACTCTTGACGCAGTTTGGCTGCTCAATGCTTTTGAAGTTCCTTATAAAATGGATAATTTTAACGGTGCAAAATTGACTTTAGCACCCGATAAATACGCACTCATCAGGGCTCAAATTCAAAATTCAAACAAAGACAAACTGGAACGCTCACTGGTGGATGTATTAATGCAGTCAACATTTATGAATGTCGGCTCTCAGCAATCCTATGATTCGCTCACCGACATCAGAGAAGGCAAGTTTAACGAAAATAACAAAGGGTTAATCGAGTTTGAAAAAACATTTACGGAATCAATTGTTGAGGACAAAAACAAAATTTCCGTTACCTATCAGATTGTTGATGAAAATGCAAAACTGACAGGGTATGAAACCGATTTTAACACTACGAAAAAACATATTATGGACTCCCTTGCAATGGGCGAAAACGTTATCATCGGATACACACAGCTTGACGGCACAAATACAATTATAAACGGGCATGAAATTACGATTATCGGAGCAAAGCAAGGCAAAGACGGAAAATTAACGTTCATCTGTAATGATACGGATGACGACAATCCTAACCCGATAGAGTATTCAGAGGATTACATTATCCCTAAAATCCACCATGCCGGCCTACCCCAAGAAGTTGTGGAAAAGGATGTCAAATTTGTAGATAACTGGGTAGAAGGAATTAATGCATACAAAAATGCTAAAAACCAGACCCAACCACAAAAATTAGCTAATGCGGCTTAAGCAGGTTATGCTTTTACTCTTTTTAAACCGGAAAGCATGAAGTATCCCACGGTAAAAAGCACAGAACCTATAACGATTGAAACGCTTGTCCAAAGTGCATTCCGCTGTTGACGTTCATATTCCGTATCGTAATTACTTTTGTAAGGAATATTCGAATGTCGCCTAAACTGGATACTTTGAGCTTTTCTTCGTGGATCTTTTGTAACGCCACTAACGTTAAGACCACTAACCTGTGTAATCATAACTTCACCTAAAAAATATTTAAAAAGAGAGCATTTAACGTTCGCATTATAGCAGAAAGAAAATTATATTTCAAGTGTTGCAAACAAAGTTTTTTTAATTAATTTGTTACAAAATAATAAAAGTTTAGTTACAAAAAAGCTTGTTTCTACTACGATAATTATATTACTTAACAACTTTGAGCAAGGGGATAGAAATGGATACAAGAATAAGTGTAAAGCATTCGCCTAATTTTGGTAAATTCATAGTTTTAAAACGGGCGAAAAAACCTTTTAACAAGTTCAAAAAAATAAATAACATAGGTACTCAAGAAGATAAAGATATTTTCGAAAAATATATAAAAGCCGTGGAGAAGCTTCAAGAAGACAATCCTATTAATATAGTAGTAGATTACTTAAGGCTTGGTAAAAACAAATCAAAAAAACTAGCGTTGGTTTTGACAAATGGGTACAAAAGAGTCACTAAACCACAATCTTTACTCTCAGGCTTTGATGAATATCCCTATATCATGAACATAAATGCAGATAGCCTTACTTATACAAAAGGAACTCCAAAATACCTACAACAAATACTTTCCATTTCAGATGTAGCCGATACTACAAAAACATTTTTATCAAAAAAAGCTTATGAAAATACGCAAAGCTTTAGCTGGGATTTGGATGATATACTAGGGCCTGTTGACACATATTCCAGAGGGACGTCCCCCTGAACTTGTTTCCGCGGAGATGATTTTATAATACCGAGTTGCAACCTATAACCTTCACGTCATGCTGAATCCCATTCCTGCCATATTCGGGGTGGGCAGCATCGCATGGGCGTTTGCATTTGCGATCCTGAAACGAGTTCAGGATGACGTGTTTACTTTTTGTGTCAATAGACTCTGGCGAAAAAGTAATTTAATTTGTTACAAAATAATAAAAGTTTAGTTACAATTAACTTTGTTTAGAATACTATGGATGTGTGTAGGAAAATTGGAGAATACACTGTGAATTTTAATTTATTTGAAAAACTTTTACCGCCTAAAAGCAACGTGTTTTTTGATTGCTTTGAAGATGCCGCAAAAAATTGCAATGATATGGCAAAATTATTTGACGAGGCACTTGTAAACGGGATAACAGGAGATTTAGTTGTAAGGGCAAGAACATTGAAGCACAGAGGTTCAGGGCTTGAAAGAGAAACCGTCAGCAAGTTAAACAGCACTTTTGTTACCCCGATTGACAGAGAAGACATTCAGGCTCTCGCTACTATGCTTAACAAAATCACAAAAAAAATAGTTCAGGCATTTATGAATTTGAACGTTTATCGGATGACAAGTTTTACCGAAGAAATGGTTCAGCAGTCAAAGACCATATTAAAGGCAACGGACGAATTGATGAGAAGCGTAAATTTGCTAAAGACGATTTCAAAAACAAAAGAAATTACAGCCAGCCATGAATCAATGAAGGAAATTGAATCGTTAGGGGATGACATTCTCTACAGGGCTATGGATAAATTGTTCTCAGGAGAGTTTGAGGCAATTGAGGTTATAAAATTAAGGGACATATACAAGGTTTTGGAAAGTGCAATGGATAAATGTTTCAGTGTTTCGGACGCCATTTTGAACATTGCACTCAAGAATAATTAGGAAATATGAGTATAGCAATAGTATTACTGACATTAGTTATGATTGTAGCATTCATTTTTGAGTATGTGAATGGATTTCACGATTCAGCGAATGCAATATCAACTGTTGTATCAACAAAAGCCCTAAGCCCGAGACGGGCAATAGTTTATGCGGCATCTCTGGATTTTACCGGTGCGTTTTTCGGAACACACGTTGCACACACAATAGGAGCCGGAATGGTTGCACCAGAGTCCGTTACTCAGCTTGTAATTTTATGTGCATTACTCGGTGCGGTCACCTGGAATTTGCTCACATGGTATCTGGGATTGCCTTCAAGCTCTTCTCATGCACTTATCGGGGGTCTGTTGGGTGCAGCGGTCACTCACGCTTATTTTAAGTTAGATCAGGCTTATGAGTTAATCTTGAAAATACCGTCTTTTAGTCTTGAACATCCGGCACTCGACGTTATAAACGGTCATAACGTCATTTACAAAGTACTTTTGCCGATGGTTTGTTCACCGGTTTTAGGCTTTGTAATCGGATTTTTGGTTATTTTGGTTTTATTGAAAATTTTTCACAAAATGCGGCCTGAATTGCTGAACAGGCTTTTCAGGAAACTACAGCTTTTTTCATCAGGTTTTTTGGCATTCAGCCATGGCTCAAACGATGCCCAAAAAACAATGGGGATTATAACCTTGTCATTGATGACTTTTGGCCTTATCCAGAACAAAACTTTTGAGATTCCGATTTGGGTAATATGTGCCTGTGCAGCTACGTTGTCACTGGGAACAATGACCGGCGGATGGAAAATTATAAGAACAATGAGTTCAAAAGTCGTAAAGATGAAACCAATACACGGATTTTCAGTGGAAACGGCTTCCGCAAGCATAATTTTAACCGCCTCACACTTCGGGTTTCCCGTAAGTACTACCCACATTATTTCGACCGCAATTGTAGGTGTCGGAAGCATGGTGAAAGCCTCTGCGGTAAAATGGGGAATTGTTAAAAACATCGTGGTAGCTTGGATTTGCACAATTCCGGTTTGTATGTTCTTATCCGCAAGCTTCTATTTCATGCTGATGAAAACCCCTCTGGCAAACGGCGGGGGCTAATTTGAGGCCGGATGGCGTGAGCTTGGAGGTATGGCAGCGTAGAATAAGTTTATAAGTCGATAGATCGAAGGGTTGAAGGGGTGAATGGCTTTTTAAGAAGTGATTAAGTGACTGAGTGATTAAGTGATTAAGTTCAATAATGCTTCGCAAATTTTTAAAAAACAGGGAACGGAATTTCTTGTCGTTGCGAGGAGCAAATTTGCGACGAAGCAATCCAAAAAATTGCCTCATTATTCCTGAAAGGCTTTTTGCGAAGTGATTAAGTGACTGGGTGACTGAGTGATTAAGTTCAACAAAAAAATTAAAACCTTTCTTTTCACTCTTACTGTCATCCCGCACCGGTTAGGGCATGGCGGTTGGCTTTTGTTATTCATTCTGATGCGGGATCTGGATTTAAGTCACTAAGTTGAAAAGTCGAATGGTTCAATTATCAATTCCCAATTACCAATTTTCTTTCCCGTTTCCCGTTTCCCGTTTCCCGTTTCCCTTAATAAAATGTAAACAATTTGCTTTTTTCTTGAAAATAACCTATAATAATTTCATTAAATGAAATCAGAGGATTTTAAATGCTAAACAGAAATACAATTGAACGCTTTTACGTCATTGCGAAACAAAATCTTTTTGGATTGCTTCGGCTAACGCCTCGCAACGACGGGAACGCTCTTTTGCATGGGACAAAACATTTACCCCCTCGCAACGACGCTGAAAAATTGACCTTTCAACCCGCCTTCACTCTCGCCGAAGTATTAATCACCCTCGGAATTATCGGCGTGGTTGCAGGGCTTATGATTCCCGGAGTGATTGCCGAATCCCAAAAAGCCGGATATGTCGCAGGGGCAAGGAAGGCTTATTCGGACTGGAATCAGGCACTGATTCAGATGGCGGCGGATTCAGGCTGCATAGGTGATTTGAGCTGCTTCTTTGATTCGGCGAATGAGAAAACCATGGGGGATAAGATAGCTGCTTATTTCAATTTGGCAAATAATTGTGATACGACTACGTCAGGCTGTTTTTCAGATACAATAGCACTAAATTTTGACAGCAGTAACACTGCAAGCGGATACGCCAAAAGTAATTACAGATTTATAACAGCAGATGGAATGGCTGTTAGACTTGTTACCCCATCTTTAGGCTGTAGTAGTTCAGCAGGTTCTTTAACAAAAGTGTGTATGGCTTACGTTTCTATTGATGTAAATGGCCTCAAAAAGCCCAATGCTTTCGGCCGTGATATATTTTACTTTAAGATAATCAATGACAATGGACCCGCTTTATATCCTTATGGCGGGGCC
>JBAYNW010000009.1:0-63770 GCA_041678605.1 Candidatus Gastranaerophilaceae bacterium
AACTTTCTCCTCGCAACGACGGGAAATTCCGTTCACGGTTTTTTTTAAAATTTGCGAAGCATTATTGAACTTAATCACTCAGCCACTTCGCTCCTTCGCTCCTTCGCTCCTTCGTTCCTAGTAGTTCATCTGCCAGCCTTCGTCGATGATTCTGCCGATGCAATAGTAACCCTGTTTATCCGTTCCGCTGTTGTATCCGGAAGTACAGCCTTGAATTTTCCATGGCCAAAGTTTAGCCCCGCCAACAGGATATAAAGCAGGCCCGTTATCATTTACAATCTTAAATCTAAATATATCACGACCCAAGGCATTAGGTTTTTTAAGTCCGTTTACATCGATATAAAATTCATACATACATATTTTTGTTAAAGAACCGGCTGAACCGCTACAACCTAAAGAAGGAGTATTAAGCCTAATGGCTACACCATCTGCCGTTATAAATCTATAGGCATTGTCATATCCGCCGTGAATGTCGCTACCATCGAAATTTAATGCCAAGGCATCTGAAAAACAGCCCGAAGTGGTGGTATCACAATTTTTTACCACATTAAAATAAGCGGCTATTTTATCGCCCATGGTGTGTAAATCGGCAGAATCAAAAAAACAGCTCAAGTCGCCTATACAGCCTGAATCGGCGGCCATTTGAATCAGTGCCTGATTCCACTTTGAATAGGCACTTTTTACGCCCGCAACGTATCCTGCTTTTTGAGAATTGGCAATCACTCCGGGAATCATTAGCCCTGCGACCACGCCGATAATCCCGAGGGTGATTAATACTTCGGCCAAAGTGAAGGCCAAACTATTGGAAAGGGAAAAGGTAAATGGGAAACGGAAATTGGTAATTGGAAATTGGGAATTGAATTCCGTGTCGTTGCGAGGGGGTAAATGTTCTGCCCCATGCAAAAGAGCGTTCTCGTCGTTGCGAGGAGCAAATTTGCGACGAAGCAATCCAAAAAAATATTTACAAAATTTTTTCAATTCTTTACCCTTTCTAATTAATTTGCCTTAAGTATAACATTTTTTTAGGGGTTTTGTCAAATTGTTTACATTTTATTAAGGGAAACGGGGAACGGGAAAAGGAAAGTTTTAATTTTTTTGTTGCACTTAATCACTTAATCACTTAGTCACTTAATCACTTCTTAAAAAGCCCTTAAGCCTTTCAACCAAAATGCCAACCCTCCAACCCTCCATACTTCCATACCCCCCTCTTCCCGTTTTATTTATGGTATTATTAGATTGTCGAAAAATGTGTTACTAAAAATTAAAGGAGGGTTTTATTATGTCCAAAGACAAAGGCGGAAAAAGAGAGACTAAAAAACCGAAGAAGGCAAAGCCTTCAAAAGCACCCAATTCAGGGATGTCAAATTTAGGTAAACCTATTGAAAATAAGTAATTAAACAAAGGGGCCGACTAAAAAGTCCCCTCGTCATCCCGAAACATGAATTATCGGTTTCAAAAGAATCGCCCCCTCTTGTTCGCTCGCAATTAACGGCGTTACGGGCAAAACCACGCTTTTGCCCTTCAGCCTCAGCTCGCTCACGCTTAATTCGGGATCTCACGTGTTGGATGCCGGATTAAGGGCATTCCTTGAAGAGCCGATAATCATGTTCCGGCACGACGCTAGTTGCCAAGGGGGGGGACTTTTTAGTCGGCCCCTTTGTTTTTTCCGCAATCTCTTATTTAGGATTATCTTTCTCTTAATTTCATCAAAAGGTTTAGGATTTCGATGTAGAGCCATACCAGCGTTACCATAAGCCCGAAAGCACCATACCACTCGTAGCTTTTGCCAAGCATGCTTTGTGCTCCGCGTTCAATAAAATCAAAATCTATTATCAAATTTAAGGACGCAATACCGACTACAAGCAGGCTGAACCCTATACCGATTGCACTGGATGTAAATATTTGAGGGATTTGCATCCCGAAAAATGACCCGATTAAATTTATCAAATAAATCCCCGCAATCGATAGCGTTGAAATAAAAATAGTACTCCTGAATTTATCAGTGCATTTTATAGCCCCGATTTTGTAAAGAAAAAGCATTGAAAACAAGGCCATAAATGTCAAACCTATCGCCTGAATTGCGATTCCCGGATATCTGGCCTCAATCATTGCCGAAATTGCACCTAAAAGAAGTCCTTCGGATACCGCATAAACAGGTGCCGCAATGCCTATTACTTTTCTGTTAAACATAATTACTATAAACGAAATTATACTTGTAACAAAGCCTGTCATCCCAAGCATTGCAACCTTATCAGTGTAACCTTTGAAAAACAAATCCCAAACAATCAGGCTTGCCGCCAACAAAAGTGCAAAAAGCACAAATGATTTATTTATCGCCCCATTAATCGTCATTGGTTCTGAATCTAAAACCGTATCTCTTTCCATCAAATTCTGATTAAACACCGGATTTGTCATTTCTGTTTCTCCTTATTTTTTACACTATTATTATACAACAATTAAATTTTTTATGATAAATTAGTCTTATGTTTATTGAAAATTTTACCAAATTTATAAAATATTACGGTTCGGGGCGTAAAACCAAACTCTTTGGGTTTTTTATGCTTTCTGTAATCGCCGGTTCTTTTGAGTTTTTGGGGATAGCCTTAATCTACCCTTTTATTTTGCTGATAATCGGCCCTCAGAGCATAATCCATACCAAATACTACCTTAACTTTGCAAACTTTTTTCACGTTAGCAATGTTCTTGTAAACGCTTTTATTCTTGGTTTAATAGTCACGCTTTTGTTTGTGGCGAAAAATTTGTTTATGATTTTGAGTCTTTATCTGCAAAATAAATTTATAAACAACTGGAAATTGGCCATAAGTAAAAAATTTATGCATTACTATCTCTTTTCGCCATACAAAAACACCATGGAGACGTCAGCCTCCGAAAAAATCTATAATCTAACTTTTCTGATAACTCAGACACTTGACGGGTTTGTGTTTCGTGTAATAAATTTGGTTACTAACGTGGTAATTGTCGCAATGATTTTGTCGTTACTGGTTATAAAATTCCCTTTTGCCGCACTTGTCACAGGCATTTTTGTTGTCTTCAGCATGTTATTCCAGAGCCGTCTTTTGAAGAAAAAAATTGAAAAAATTTCTCAAAAACTTTTTAAACTTTCTGTTTCAAACAATGAAAAGATGATGGAAAATATTAATAACCTTAAAGAAATAAAAATATTGTCCGCTGAAAATCATTTTTATAACGAATATTTAACCGCTCAGCGTGATTTCAACAAGATTGTTTTTGAAAACAATTTTTACGGGGGGATTTCGCCCTACATTATTGAAATATTGGTTGTTTTGTCTTTGTTTTTGCTGGCCGGATTTATTTCCCTTCAAAAAATCGGCAACACGTATTGGATGGTCGCATCTTACGCAATTATTGTAGCCGCTATATTCAGGATAGCACCCGCTTTGAATAGAATTCAATCATCTGTAAATGCGGTTAATACCTCACGTGATTTTGTGAAAACAATGGTAACAGAATACGAGAAAAAAGATTTTGATTTTACCGAAGAGAAATCAGATTTTAAGATTAAGTTTAAAAATGGCATAAAATTAAAGGACATTTGCTTTTCTTATGGTAAGGCCCCTGTAATAAAAGCGTTGAATTTGGAAATCAATAAAGGGGAATTTCTAGGGATAATAGGACTTTCAGGAGCAGGAAAAAGTACATTGGCCGATATTATCATGGGCCTCTTGCCGATAGATAGCGGCGAAATTTTTGTTGATAAGACAAAATTAAATCAGAGCAATTTCAATTCATTGAGAAAATTGATAGGCTATGTTCCGCAGCAGGTGAACATTTTAGACGGTTCTTTTAAACGCAATGTTGCCTGGGGGGTCGAGGAAAAAGAAATTGATGAGAAAAAAATAATTGAGGTTTTGAAAAAAGCCCGTATATACGATTTTGTGAGCGGGTTTGAACATGGGATAAATTCAAATGTGATAGTCGGTTCAAACGGGCTTTCGCAGGGACAGAAACAGAGATTGGCGATAGCGAGAGCTTTGTACAGGGAGCCTGAAATATTAATTTTCGATGAGGCCACATCGTCGCTGGATGTTGAAACCGAACATGAAATAACCCAAATGTTAAATAAATTAAAGGGTGAAAAGACCGTTATTGCTATCGCTCACAGATTATCGACCCTTAAGAGCTGCGACAGACTGATTTACCTAAAAGAAGGTAAAATCGTTGATGCCGGCTCTTTCAAAGAATTATCGAAAAAGCACGCAGATTTTGAAAACTTAGTAAAGTTGTCCAATTTGAGTGAAATGTAAATATCCTCTTTACAAGTAAAATTTTTTTGATAAAATGGAGGGTGTAATCTCCAGAGCGTGTGAAACATGCGAAGTTAGATTTCGGAGCCGCCCCGGTTGCGGGGTACAAAACTAAAAGTAATCCTCAGTAGCTCCAGAGCGTGCGAAGCATGCGAGGTTAGATTCCGGAGCAACCCCGGTTGCGGGGTACAAAACTAAAAGTAATCCTCAGTAGCTCCAGAGCGTGTGAAACATGCGAGGTTAGATTCCGGAGCAACCCCGGTTGCGGGGTACAAAACTAAAAGTAATCCTCAGTAGCTCAATGGCGGAGCAACCGGCTGTTAACCGGTAGGCTGTTGGTTCGAGTCCAACCTGGGGAGTATTTAACAAAAAGAGAAACTGATTTTTTCAGTTTCTCTTTTTGTTTTTAAGTTTACTCAATAGGTTAGGGCGAGAACCAACTGTGAGAGTCCAGCGGGAGCGAGCTGAGGGCGAGGAGTTTTCTTTGGAGCAAGCGAAGCTTGTGAAAAGAAAATCCGTAGACCCGTTACACGCGAGCGACCAAGACAACCTGGGGAGTTTTTTATTGGTGGGCAAAATTTGCCCACCCTTGACTTTATGTTATCCACTTATAAATTTTGTAAAATTAAATATTCTTTCAATTTCTTCATCGGATGCCGTATCTAAAGTTTTTACTATTTCTTTTTTAAAATCAATTGATGTTGGTGGGTTTTCAAATTCAAACAATTCTTTTACGTGCAGGTTAAAAGCATTTGCCAATTTTGCAATTAATTCAGGCGATGGGAAATTTTTCCCATTTTCTATGCAGGAAATATGTTTAGCATCTACATCTACCATTTCTGCAATGTTCGATTGAGTAAGATTCCTTTTTTTTCTTAAAATTTTTATTCTTTGACCAAATAAATTTTTAACATCTGAATTATTCATTTTTTATATCTCCTTTTTAAAACACTAACTGTATTTACAGCTTAAATGAACAGGTAGTTACGTATATTTTTGTAAAAATATACGTAACTTGTAATGTGGTATCTATTTTTTAGGTATAATTAATTAGTAATTTACTCATTAACTGGATAATAGAATTTAGGATAAAATGAAAATTAAAAAAAAGATTAAAAAAAGAAATATTTATAACAAATCTTCAAATATAGCAATTTTATACATCTGCACAGGCAGATATACTATTTTTTGGAAAGAATTTTATAAAAGTTGTGAAAGATTTTTCATAAAGAATTCAAAAAAACATTATTATGTTTTTACTGATAATAAGGAATTTAAAGCACATTCTAATAATATAACTGTACTTCATCAGGAAAATTTGGGGTGGCCAATGATTGCCTGTATGCGTTTCAAAATATTGAATAAACTTAAAGAGGCTTTAAACGAGTACGATTATGCTTTCTTTTTCAACGCAAATATGGAATTTTTGCGAGAGGTAAAAGCAAAAGAATTTTTACCGGATAAAAATAGCGATGGAATTGTTGCAGCTCAGCACTCAATGAATAATCGTGAAAAAAATAATATATTTTTTCCTTATGAAAGGAATCCAAAATCTTGTACATGTATTCCTTATGGATATGGAAGCAAATATTATCACTCAGGCATTATAGGCGGGAGAATTGATAAATTTTTACAACTTTTAACTACTTGTGAACGTATGATGGATGAAGATTTAAATCATCAGATTACTCCCAAAGTGCATGATGAAAGTGTTTTTAATAAATATATTTTAGACAAAAATTTTCTGGAACTTTCTAACTTTTATATTTACCCTACAGTCGGAAAATTCTTTTATAAATTTGATAAAAGGATAAAAATAATTCAAAGAGATAAATCCAGTTATAAATATGGCGGTCATGCATATTTGAGGGGGCAAAGCGATAAGCGGAATATTGTTATAAAAGAAGAAAAACAGGATTTAAGGAACCCCAAAATTAGCATTTTAATTATCACTAAGGACAATTTGAATAAGTTTAGACTCACATTTAACGCTGTTTTAGCACAATATTATCAGAATTATGAAATTATAATAATTGATAATTCTATAGGGAGTATAATTAAAGATTTTTTATCTGTAATTGAAATACCCAAAATCAGATATTTTAAAAATGAACATGAATTAAGTAAGGCTGAAAGCATTGATAAAGGGATTAAATTATCCTGCGGAAACGTTGTAAAATTGCTTGATTGTAATGATGAATTAATAGGACATGATAATTTGGAAAAATTTATTGCGGATTTAGAAAAATATGAAAGGTAATATAAATGCTTACAGATTATGATTTAAACACAGAATTTAAAGACTACGGAAATCAGTATGAGATTTTACGGGGAATTCAGATTAATGATGAATTCATAGAGAAAATCCGAAGTATAGGTAAAACAAAAATTACGGTTCACGCAGGAGGTCTAAAGTTTGTTTATGAGTTCCGACATGTTGAAGGCAAAAGGCAGTTTGTGGAACTGCGGATTAAAAATTGTCTAAATATAACCTGTTTTATCGGCTACAAAGGTGATTACATTGTTCGGGATAAAACAGGAATCTATATTCTCACTAAAGAAAAGTTCGAAAATCAGTATTCACTAATGAAGTACAAGAAAGAGAAAATATGCTCATAGTCAGTTTGTTGGGTGGAGTTGGGAATCAGTTGTTTCAATATGCTTCGGCTCGTGCAATTTCGATTAGGACAGGTATGGAATTGAAACTTGATATAACAGAGTTTGATGATTACAAGTTGAGAAAATATGAACTCGGAAATTTTAACATTCAGGAAAATATCGCAAGTGTAAATGAAATTGTTTGGATGCTTAAACGGAAAAGGCTTTTCCAACAGAATTATTTTAAAGAAAAAAATAACAGATTTATGCCTGAACTCTTAAAAATCAAGCACCATGCATATTTAGAGGGTTATTTTCAAAGTGAAAAATATTTTAAAGATGTTGAACAAATTATCAGACAGGAACTTACTTTTAAGAACTTAGACTTTATCCAAAATCAGGATATATTCAAAGAACTTCGGCAGAAAAATTCTGTAAGCATTCATATCAGGTGCGGAGATTACATTAATGACAGTAAAAATGAAAAGATTTATAACGTTTGCACAATGAAATATTACCAAAGTGCTATCAAATATATTCTTGAACGTGTGGAAAATCCTGCATTTTATGTCTTTTCGGATGATATAGCTTGGGTTGTAAGGAATTTTAAACCTGATGTTGATGTAAAAATCCTAAATATCGAAAATTGGCAGGAAGATTTTTATTTTATGCAGAACTGCAAGCATAATATTATCGCAAACAGTTCTTTTTCGTGGTGGGGTGCTTGGTTAAACTCCAATCCCGATAAAATTATTGTCGCTCCAGATAGGTGGTTTAACGGCCCAAAATCAAGTTATAAACCAATTGTACCTAATGCTTGGGCAAAGGTGAGAGTATGAAATTATCTGTAATAATACCTGTCCATAACGGTGAAAAACATCTTGAACGTTGCTTGAAAAGCATTGTTAATCAAACTTTTGCCGATATGGAAATAATTATCGTAAATGACGGCTCAACGGATGACTCCCGACAAATTTGTGAAAATTTTGTAGAATTTGACAAACGTATTGTGCTTATTAATCAAGCGAATAAAGGTTTAAGCGGTGCGAGAAATGCAGGCATAACAATCGCAAAAGGTGATTATGTCGGATTTGTTGACGGTGATGATTGGGTAGATTTAAACTTTTTTGAAAAACTTTATGACACCGCAATTAACCACACGGCCGATATCGCAGTTGCCGATTTTATCAGGGAATACCCGCATAGTCAAAAACATAGGTTGAAGCTGAAGGAGGAAAAGGTTTATTTTAACACTCCTGAGAAATATGCCGTTTGCCGGATGCACAAAGAGGGTTGCGTTTGGAATAAAATTTATAAGCGGAATTTAATTGAAGAAAACGGCTTGCGGTTTGAGGAAGGCGTTTTTTATGAAGACAGAGAGTTTACGGCAAAGATTTTGCACTATTCAAATAAACTTGTTACCGCTGAAAATACTTACTATCACTATTTTGTAAATAACAACTCAATTACTCGAAACAGGAAAACCAAAAAACAAAAACAGGATTATATCAGAGCAAAGCAAAAGGTTTTGGAGTTTATAAAAGAAAAAAATATTGCCGTTCCTGATTGGGTTTATTTTGCTGAAAAGAGCCGAGTTGAATTATTCGGGATTCCGTTTTTTATAGTCAAACAAAGCACAAAAACAGAACGGTTTTGTTTGTTTGGCATTTTCCCGATATTTGCAAGAAAGAACTAAAAAATCTTCAACAGAAATCAGCTATTTTTTTTAAGAAATAATCCTAATATATTTGCAAAGGATTCAAGTACTCTTTGTTGCTCTGCTGATAGAAATTTTTCTTGGTTTATCGGAGCAAAGCCTAACACCCCAAAAGTTTCTTCTTCCCCACTGTCCAAATTCTTTAGCGGTAAATATTGCCAGTGAGCAGAGGAAAGTGTTTGAGTGTTTTTGCCTGCACTTTGTCCGTTTTTGTGAACCCAAACGGCAACCGCTTTTTCTTTTTCGTTGAACTCAAAATCGCCCTGTTTTTTCTCAACTTTTAACTGCCCCGCTTCGTCAGGAATTAATATAACTACATTTGTGCGAAATGCTTCTTCAATATTTTTTGTAGCTTTTTCAAGAATTTCATCCCTATCATTAGCTTTCATTATTTCCCTGCTGAATGAATAAAGTGAAGCCAAAAACCTTTCTCTATGTCTTGTAGTTTCGGTTTGCCATCTTATGCCTTTAGCAAGCAGGCTTACAATCAACGAAATTACAATAAATACAAAAAAGCTCGGTAAATATCTTATATCTCCGACCACAAATGTATAATATGGCGGAATCATAAAAAAGTCGAAAGCCGCAACCGCAAGGAACGCCGTAAATAATCCGACACGCATTTCCCAAAAGATACTGCTGATTACAACCGGAAGCAAAAGCAACATTCCGATATTAAAAGGCTCAAACCACGAACGCACAGAAATACCGAAAGCAACGATTGCGGCTACACATAAAAAGCTTATTAAATAAGGTTTATAATCCTCTTTTTTAATTTTTATCCGCTCCAAAGTAGATTTTTTTGGAGCTTCACTCCCGACCACAAGCAAATTAATTTGTCCGCTTTTTCTTGTCAATTCATTAAGGACAGAGCCTTTAAATACTTCTTCAATTCTTGAACGATGTGAAAGTCCTGCCACAATTAAAGTAACATTATTTTCTTTAGCAAAATTAATTATTTCATCTGCAATAATATTTCCGCTTAAAGAAACAACTTTTGCCCCGAGTTCTTCGGCTAATCTTATATTTTTGTCTAACTGATTACGTGCTTTTTCGGTAATATCTACCGATTGGCGGGTGGATTCAACATATACGGCAAACCATTCTGCGGTCATATCAGCAGCCATTCTGTGGGTCATTCTAAGCAGTCTTTCAGAGGTCGGGCTTGTACTAAACCCCACAAGCAATTTTGAACTCACAGCCCAGGGGGTTTTTATCGCGTAACGCTGTTTATAGGAAACAACGTCTTCATCAACCCTTTTAGCCGTATATCTGAGTGATAATTCTCTCAGTGCAAGAAGATTACCTTTTCTAAAGAACTGTTTCATTGCCTGTTTAGCTTTTTCAGGAAAATAAACTTTCCCCTCGCTTAATCTTTCCAATAATTTTTCAGGAGTTAAGTCAATAAGTTCAATTTCGTCTGCTAATTCAATAATACTGTCTGGAACTGTTTCATGGATTGAGACATAAGAAAATTGTTGGACAACATCAATCAAACTTTCAATATGCTGAATATTCAGGGTTGAAAAAACATTAATCCCTGCATTCAATAATTCTTCCACATCCTGATAACGCTTTTCGTGCCTTGATGACGGGATATTAGTGTGTGCCAGTTCATCTACAATAACCAATTCAGGCTTAAGTTCAAGGATTTTGTCAATATCCATTTCATCAAGGGAAATTCCGTTATATTCAATTTTTTTTCTTGGAATAATTGTTAAGCCGTCTAAAAGGGCTTGGGTTTCTTTTCGTCCGTGAGTTTCGACAATTCCGATTACTGTGTTAACTCCGTTTTTAACGGCAAGCCTTGTTTCCTCAAGCATATGATAAGTTTTACCGACACCCGCACAAAAACCGAGAAAGATTTTTAGGTGTCCGAATCTTTGGCCTCTTGTATTCTGTGAGTCGTTGTTTTCACCCTCATGGATTTTTCTTAAAAATTCTTCGGGATTACGGTTGTTTTCTGTCATATTACCTCATGTTGATGGGCTGAAGCCCACCAATAAAAAATTAAACTAATCAGATATATTATTTTCAATATAACTGTTAATTGGCCTTTTTGCAACCATACATGCGAATATTAACATTTTAATTTCACTTGTTGCAACTGAAAAAAAGTAAAAAATTCTGGAAAATACATCTTTAACAAATTTTTTAAAAGCGAGGCTATATAGACTGCTTTGTTCGTTTTTACGTTCATTATTTTTAAATTCAATTTGTTTATACAGCTCTATATAGATACCTTTTTTAGGTTTTCGAACTTGAGCAGCCTCTCTCTTTTTATTGTCCGAGTCTATCTCTCTGTATAAGTCTTTATAAATACCTTTTCTATTTGAATAATCTGATTGAAGTGGAGCTACCATTTTATTTACCTTCTTTTCATTACGTCACCCTGAATTTATTTCAGGGTCACATTGTCGTTCGCTTTTGAGATGCTGAAACAAGTTCAGCATGACGTGTATGTTATTTATTTTCTTTATCTAGTGCTATATTTAATTTAAGGACATTCACGCTACCATGCAATGAACTTTCTTTAGTGGAAGTCAAATCATTTACCCCTCCCCAAATTCCTAAGAAATTTGAATCTGTATTTTGTGAAATTAATTCATTAGTTTTTTCTTCTGAAATTCCCCTTATTTTCGCAACTCTTTTTGTTTGAAGTTTTGCATTTTCTAAGCTGATATGTGGGTCAAGTCCGCTTGCAGATGTTAAAACCATATCAGGGGGTAAATGTGTTTTTTGTCCGCTTTTTTCTCTTCTTGTTTTCACTTGCTCGATAAATTTTTTGTTTGTCGGTCCAAAATTGCTTGCCCCTGAACCTGATGCGTTATAATCAACCGCCGAAGGACGGGAATTAAAATATTCAGGCTTATCGAATTTCTGTGCAATTAAGCTTGAGCCTACAATTTTTCCGTTTTCTACAATAAGACTTCCGTTGGCTTGCTGAGTGAAAGCAACTTGTGCTATTCCTGTTATTGCCAAAGGGTAAATAAGCCCCAGTAATATAGAAAATATTATAAATGATTTTATTGCTATAAGTGTATTTTTCATATTTGTTTCCTTTATATTGTCGGGCAAGTATGCCCGACCTACTTTTTAACCTTTCAGCTATTCACCTTTTCAGCCATTCAACCTTAATAATACTACTAAAATATCAATTAATTTAATTGCCACGAAGGGCAGTAATAATCCGCCAAATCCGTATATAAAAATATTTTTCTTTAGCATTGTTTCCACGTCTGTTTGTTTGTATTTAACCCCGCGTAATGAAAGCGGGATTAAGCAAGGTATTACTATTGCATTAAATATAACAGCCGATAAAATGGCACTTTGTGGACTTGCGAGCTGCATTATGTTTAAGATTTTTAACGCAGGAAATTGAGCTACAAAAAGTGCAGGAATTATTGCAAAGTATTTTGAAACATCATTTGCAACGCTAAAAGTAGTCAATGCACCTCTTGTAATAAGGATTTGTTTACCTATTTCAACAATATCAAGCAACTTTGTAGGTGAGGAATCCAAATCAATCATATTTGAAGCTTCACGTGCGGCTTGTGTTCCTGCGTTCATTGCAACGGCCACATCTGCTTGAGCAAGAGCAGGGGCATCATTTGTGCCATCTCCAATCATAGCAACCATATAACCGCCATTTTGATAATCTCTTATTTTACCTAATTTTGTTTCAGGCTTTGCCTCCGCTACAAAGTCACTAACTCCCGCCTCTGCTGCGATTGCGGCTGCGGTCATCTGGTTATCGCCTGTAATCATTACTGATTTTATACCCATTAAATGTAATTGATGTAATCTTTCTTTAATTCCTTGTTTTAAGACATCTTTTAGCCTTATTACACCTAAGACTTTGCCATTTTCTGCAACCACAAGCGGTGTTCCGCCTTGTCCCGCAACAAGTTCAACTGCTGAAAGGACTTCTGCAGGAAATTCAAGACCATGTGATTTTGCTAAATTAGAAATAGCATCAACCGCACCTTTTCTAATCTCCCTTTTAGTCAGATTATCCTCGACATCAATACCGCTCATACGGGTTTCTGCACTAAATTCTATAAATTTAGCACCATGCGGAGCCTTAATATCACGACCTCTGACATGCAATTTTTCTTTAGCCAAAACAACAACACTTCTTCCTTCGGGCGTATCATCAGCCAGTGAAGAAAGCATTGCCGCATGTGCCAAGTCCTTTTCATCAACCCCGTTTGCAGGGATAAATTCAGTTGCGAGCCTGTTTCCTAAAGTGATTGTTCCTGTTTTATCAAGTAAAACTATATTCACATCGCCTGATGCTTCAACCGCACGGCCGCTAAGTGCAATTACATTATGTGTTAAAAGCCTGTCCATGCCTGCAATACCGATTGCAGGAAGCAACCCGCCGATTGTGGTAGGCATTAAACAAACCAATAAAGCGATTAGAATAGGAATAGCAACATTTACACCCATATATCCCGCAAAGAATTTCAGCGTAATCACAACAACCAAAAATAAAACAGTCAAGCCGATTAAAAGGATTTCCAACGCTTTTTCGTTCGGCGTTTTCTGTCTTTTAGCTCCCTCGACCATTTTTATCATTCTGTCAAGAAAAGTTTCGCCCGGATTTGCGGTAATTCGTACCTTAATACTTCCTGATAATACTTTTGTGCCGCCGGTAACCGCACTTCTATCTCCGCCTGATTCTCTTACAACGGGAGCGGATTCACCTGTAATTGCCGATTCGTCAACGAGTGCAACACCGTCAACTATTTCACCGTCACAAGGAATATCTTCATTATCTTTTACAAGAACAATATCTCCTTTTTGAAGCGAAAGTGCGGGCATAGTTTTTAACTCGCCGTTGCCTTGTATTACATTTGCAAACGTTTCACTTCTTGATTTTTTCATCGCCTCAGCTTGAGCTTTTCCCTTGCCTTCCGCTAATGCTTCGGCAAAGTTCGCAAACAAAACCGTAAACCACAACCACAAGGAAATTTGCAAATCAAAACTAAACGGTTGACCTTTTATTATATTATAAATCGTTATCGCTGTTGTAACAGCTGAACCTATTTCTACAACAAACATAACAGGATTTCTTACCATATCTACAGGGTTAAGCTTCAAAAATGAACCTGTTATCGCTTCTATTAAAAATTCTGCTTTAAAAATACTAGATTTCATTAAAATGTACCTCCCGCTGCATTTACCACCATCATAAGATGCTCAATTATCGGTCCTAAAACAAGTGCAGGGAAGAATGTCAAAGCCCCTACAATAATTACAACGGTTATCAGCATAACCACAAATAATGGGCTTGCCGTAGGGAATTTTGCTTCATCAGGTACAAACCTTTTCTTAATCAAAGAACCTGCAATAGCAAGTGACGGGATAAGCGTAGCGAAGCGGCCAACCAGCATTGCAAAAGCTATTGTCAAATTATAAAACGGCGTATTTGCGTTCAATCCGGCGAAAGCCGAACCGTTGTTTCCCGCTCCCGATGCGAATGCATATAAAATTTCTGATAGCCCATGCGGACCCGCATTATTTAAACTTGACAGCCCTATATTATGACTTGACGCAATTGCCCCGAATATCAACTGTATTATAGACGGTAAAATTAATGCAATCACCGCCATAATCATCTCAAACGGCTCAAGCTTTTTACCGAAAATTTCAGGCGTTCTTCCAATCATTAAGCCGACCAGAAACATTGTTAAAATTGCATATAAAATCATTCCGACAAGTCCGCTTCCCACACCGCCAAAGATGACTTCTCCAATCATCATATTAAACATAAAAATCATCCCGGCAAGCGGTGTAAAGCTGTCGTGCATAGCGTTTACCGCACCGCAAGAGGTTACTGTAGTTGATTGCCCGAATAAAACCGAGTTTAAAATACCAAACCTAACTTCTTTTCCTTCCATATTTAGCCCATGTTGAATTCCGAGTTTTGATAAAATAGGGTTTCCATGAAATTCTGACCATAAAGCAACGCTTAAGCCCAGTAAATATAAAATCATCATTGCCGAGAATATCGCCCAGCCTTGTTTCCTTTTGTTTAGTAATACACCGAATGTAAAAGGGAAAGCTGCGGATATAATCAAAAGCCCTAAAATTTGCATATAATCTGTAAATGCGGTCGGGTTTTCGTAAGGGTGAGCGGAATTTGCGTTAAAGAATCCTCCGCCGTTTGTGCCTAATATTTTTATAGCTTCTTGTGATGCGACGGGACCTTGTGCGATAATTTGTTCTACGCCCTGTATTGTATGAACTTTTGTGTATGGGTTAAGGTTTTGAATCGTACCTTGCGATACAAAAACAATTGAATACAAAATTGAAAGCGGAAGCAAAATATAAACGATTGAACGAGTTAAATCCACCCAAAAGTTTCCGATGGTTGGAGAAACTCCCTCCCCCCTTGAGGGGGAGGGTTGGGGTGGGGGGCATTTTGTGCTTGTAAACGCTCTTATAAATGCTACCGCAACAGCCATTCCAACCGCAGCAGATAAGAAATTCTGAACAGTTAATCCTAACATTTGAGTTAAATAGCTCATTGTGCTTTCACCGCCGTATGCTTGCCAGTTTGTGTTTGTAACAAAAGATACGGCGGTGTTTATTGCAGTATCCCATCTTACCGCTCCAAATCCTTGCGGATTAAAAGGCAATAAATGTTGAACTTCCTGCAAGGCAAAAAGGGCAATTATACCTAAAACATTGAAAATAATAAGACTGAAAGAATAAGCCTTCCAGTCCATTTCTGTGGTTTCGTCAACTCCAAACAATTTGTACAAAAGTTTTTCAATAGGTTTTAAAATAAACGATAACAACGTTTTCTCACCTTTGAAAACTTTAGCCATATAATCGCCAAGAGCTAATGCAATGATTGTTAAAATCGTTAAAAACAACGCTAGTTGTAATAATATTGTTCCCATAATCTTTTTCTGTTTCCTCCCTGAAAGTCTTCTATTTATAATTTATTTCAGCTCTTCAATTATTCCTTTAGTCTTAATTATAATACGTTGATACAGTATATTATTTGTCAAATATTTTAATTGTCAATAGAGTAAAATTATTCATGCTTAATCAATGTTGATTTTTCTTTCGATAGTAAATTACCTCACCCCGTTCAAAAGCTTAAAATGCCCACTGGTGTCCTATATAAAAATATAATCTCTTTATTTTGTAGAAATCGCTATAGAACCTATTTCCAAATAATATTCTTATTAACCGTTTCCAAATATAGTTCTAGGCTTTCAAGCTGGGCATCTGCTACAAAGTTGTAAAAATCTTCCATATTTTTATTATCCGCTTTTTGCACAGCATCAATGTATTCTCGGCGTTTGGACATTTTTATCACAGCAGGCGGGTATCCGTTTTGTACCAAAATTAAGTTCATAAGCAGTCTTGCACATCTACCGTTACCGTCAATAAAAGGGTGTATAGAAACAAGTCTGTAATTAGAAAACTCAATAAGTACTAAGTTCACGCCCTAAATCTAAACATTGATTTTATTGTTCTCGCAAAATTTCTTATTGAATCCGCCATTCTTTCTGTAAGTGGTAATAAATCTATTGCTTTACCAGATGTTGTTTTTGCTCTAGAAATTTTGTCTGCAATCCTCTTTAGATTTCCCATTATATTGGTTTCTAATATTGCTCCATTAGAAATTTGTCTATGAACGCTTACAAACCTTGAGTCTTCTTTGTTCGCTATAACTCCAAGTATTCTAGAAGCATCGGTGTAAACATCTTTTTCTACTCTAACCATCCTGCCCGTTAATGGTGGCAAAATTTGTCTTGGTTCAGGTAATTTGTCATAAGGTAGTATTCTATTTGTTAACATATTTGCCTTTCTTTATATGGTGTTTTGTAATCTATTCCTATAATAGGTGGAATAATTTTTTAAATTAAATTTTGATTAAGCGGGGATATTTCTAATATTTTTTCTCTAATGGAGGTTCTTTCACTACTACTTGCTGTTGCAGGTATTTCAAAATGACTTGGTTGACCTTTTGCATCATAAACAACCGCTAAACCAATATCTTCTGCCTGTTTCCTTTTCATAAGCACAAAAGCATCCTCATCAACCCTAACCGCAGAAGAGTGCCATGGCGTAATCCAATTATTACTATTTCTTGAAAATCTAATTCCAATTTTTTTACTATCAGGAAGTTGAGGGTGGCAGGAAATTCTTAAAGCATCTGGCTCTTGCTGTTCAATAAGTTTTCCCCAAGCACTGTCAAATCTTACTATTTCATATGCCATTGCTTTTGATTGTTTTTCAATGGCAGATTTTGAAAGTTCAGGGTGGAGAACACTTTGTTCTTCACGAACAAACCTGTGTATTCCACAAAAATCATTTCTCATATCGGGATTATCAATAATATCTAATCTTGTTCGTTCGGCAGATACACCGTAATCGCTCATCAACGAATTTAAAGAATCTTCTATAGTCCTACAATTATAAGTGTCTTTTAACGAATGCATGTTAAAATGCCCTTCCAGACCATTTCTAACTGCAAATTCCATTACTCTATCTGAATATGCTTGAACCTCTGCTTCATCAACGTGCATTATTGGAGCTATTGGATATCCATCAGAATAAATCTTCATTTTAGCTCCTGGTGCATAAACTTCTCCTATTTTACTTAATAACTCTTTAAAGAGACGTAAACAATCAAATTCAGCCATATCAGCATTTCTACCTAGAACTTTTTGAGGTGATGGAGATTTAAAAGGAAAAGCTGGCATAACTATCCTTATAGGTTGTTCCTTTTGGATAAGAGCCTGCAATCTTTTACCTATACAATCACAAACAGTTTGTATGCCAGTACCTGTATTGGGAGGTTCTGCAATTCTAATGTAATCTTTTAATACCCTTGTTAGTTGAGTTGCCGTTTCAAATGAATTCCCAAAGTGAATTCTATCTTGATTTTTATGTTGATAACAATTATTTAATTTTATTGGGGTAAATTTTGATATTTGCATTTTCTAATTCCATAATAATTAACTATAATAAATTTAAAACTCCTAAAAATAAAATTTGCTCCCCCCCTTCCATTTATAACGAAATTGTTACAAATAAATTACTGTCTTTTAGTAATAATTTAATTTCTCTATATTCTGGCACAAATTTTAGAAGCCCCCCTCGGCTACAAAATATTATTGTCAATGTTTGTTATATAATCGTTATATTAAATAAACAGATTTTAGTATGAATGTTGGAGATATAATGAAGCAGAAAATATTTTTAGTTGTGATGTCTATAATTGTAGTGTTTCAAACAGCAGTTTTACCTGCTAGTGCTTATGCGGATGATAATATAAGGTTTTTAACGCCTAATGACAAACAAATTTACACTAATATTGTAAATAAAGCAAATAATCAAAAGAGAAAAATATTAATTGATAAAGTGGATTTTGAAAACATTACTATAAATCAAATAAAACCTAACAAGCATTTGAAAAAACAAACTTTATTATACATTAACTCAGATGAGGCCAGCAATGTTTTAGTGCAAGCCCCAAACGGCTTTAATGGCTCTTTGAGAAGAATGAATATGTATACGGGTATTGGTTTGACAAAAATAGGATATCAGAATTATTCACAGTTTTTTGATAACTTAAAAATTACATACACGGATGTGGATGACAATTTTATAATAATAAAACCTGAAATATTAAATTTTACTTATCGTTATGAAGAAAGAGGCAAAATAAAAAGCGATATACATACTTTTGTAGATTTAACCATGATGATTACAGTATTTGATAATAATAAAGAAATTTTCCATAAAATTTATAAGGCTAATAATATAGAAAGTTATGATAATAATCACAAAACTACCAATCTTGTTTTTAGCACTTTAATATCTACTGCTATGAATAATATTTATCAAAAAAATATCCAAGATTTGTCAAAAATATTTTAAATAATCTTTTTATTGGGCTGCGTTTTGCCCGGAGATTGCAAAAAAATTAAAATTCAATAAATTCATCAATGTCCAACTTACTTGAATAAAGCGAGGCACTGCCATGTTCAAGGTAAAAAGCTTCTAGGAGAGGATTGTCAGGGGTTTCATAAATGTCTTTCAGGGCAGGCCGTTCATCAAGAATGCGGGTTTTAATTTCTAAATCGTTGCAAAATTCAATTTTTCCGCCTATTCTGCCGCATACAAACTCCGGAGAGCATGAACAGAATTCTACATAGGGATTCTCTTGCAATTGCTTGAAGACCCTTTTTTGATTTGTAGTTAAGAACCAAATTTTTCCCCCGTCCTCAAACATAAACCCCCAAGGTCTGACGCGTGGTCTATTCCCGTCAATAGTAGCGAGAAAGCCATAAATATTTTGGTTAAAAAAGTCAATAAATTGCTGCATTTAAAAATCCACCTTCTTTTATAAAAGTCTAAGCTGGATTTATTATATGTTCAATTGCACAAATGTACATACTTAAAAAATTAAGTTGACATTTTAATTGGATACCAATATTAGATTAGAATTTCACTTGAGGAACTTTTTTTGCAGTTTCTTCAACCTGAAAATATTCTCTTGATTTTATGCCGGACATGCCTGCAATAATAGACATTGGGAATGTTCTGATAATCGCATTTATGTCCTTAACAGAGTCATTATAATCTTTTCTGGCAACTGCGAGGCGGTTTTCCGTTCCGGCAATTTCATCTTGAAGTGCTATAAAATTCTGGTTAGCTTTCAGGTCAGGATAATTTTCAGCTATTGCCAATAATCTTGATAACGCTCCGTTGAATTGGGCATTTGCCTGATTAACCCCCTTTACATTCTTGCTTTGAACCGCACCGGATAATTTTGCTCTTGCTTCAGCGATATCCGTAAAAATAGTTTTTTCATGACTTGCATATCCCTTAACGGTATTTACCAAATTCGGGATAAGGTCACTTCTTCTTTGAAGTTGGTTTTCGATTTGTGCCCAGTTCGAATTAACCGCTTCATCAAGCTGCTGCAGTTTATTATAACTGCCGATGAGGCTTCCGCCAATGATTAAAACAATCGCAAGTATTGATAATCCTATAATTAAACCTTTGTTTCCTTTGTCCATTTTTGTCTCCTTTTCTTATTAATTTTACATTTTATCTATATATTTCAAAATTTCATTGGTCGAATCGATTAATTTTTGAATTGTAATCTCATATTCAGCCTTTAAAATTGCCCTTGAATTTGTTCTTAAGTCCAGCAGTTTTAAGAATACATCCTTGTCCATTTTCACCTTTTCCGCTAAAGAATTGATAGCATCCTTATGATTGAAGGATACTTCGTTTTCCGTCAATCTTAAAATTGCTCTAAATAGTGCAAAAAAGCTTTTTGAAGTCGTTTTAAGCAGTGATTCAATAGATTTTAAATCATTGCTTTTTGCTAAATAATTTTGTCTTAATTTGATAAGTAAGTTTTTGGTTTCATGTTCGCATTGAAGTCTTAAATTAGTTTTTTCTAATATCAAAGGTTTTACGATGTCCTCTCCGTGCAAAATTCTATATCTGTCCTTAATATCGGAATATTCGATAGGATAAACATCACAAGAATCAAACCATTCTTCCTTGTCCATAAACAGGGGAAGAGGGTTTTTGGTTTTCATAAAATCCTTAAGTGCAGAATTCGCATTCTTTAAATCTATAGCCAACAAATTATCTATTACAACGATTATGTTTATGTCCGAAAATTCATTTTCGCATTCATCACCGGCACATGACCCGTAAAGGATTACTGATACAAGCTTTTTATCAAAGACCTGTTTTAGTTTTTCTATCAAATTACTAGTTATTATTACTTTATTCATAAATTACCGCCTTCTATGTCTTTTATCATTTCACCAGCCTCCGGAAGCACCGCCGCCACCGAAACCGCCGCCTCCTCCAAAGCCGCCGAAATCAGATCCGCCGCCGAAACCGCCGCCGCTGCTTCTGCCACCGCCCAAAAATCCTCCAATTAACATGCCTGCAACAAAAGACGGGTATTTAATAAAAAGGAAAATAAAGGCAATAAACATAATCAATGAAGGCAAACTTGGATTATCCCGAGGAGTCGGAGCCGGCAAATTATAATTACCGGAAACAGTTATTCCGTAGCCCTTTGCAATCGCCTGAATAATAGCAGACGTGCCGTATATTATACCGGTTTGATAATCACCCTTTTTAAAATAAGGAGTCATATATTCATCCCGAATTCGGCCGGCATGTGCGTCGGTCAAATAGCCTTCAATTCCGTAACCGACTTCTATTCTTAACTTTCTATCATTTATCGCAGTAACAATAACAACGCCGTTGTCTTTGCCTGCTTGGCCGACCTTCCATTGTCTGCCGATTGCAAGCCCTACATCTTCAATCGGATAACCGTCAAGTGATGTTAGGGTTACTACCGCTATTTCTGCACCTGTTTTTGATTTTAATTCTTGAATAGCCCCATCCAATTTGGCGACTGATGACTCATTCAGGACATGTGCAAAATCATTAACATAGCCAACCGGATTTGGTGCTTTATATTCCGCAAAAGCACTATTAAAACCCGTGATAAGCAAGCAAAAAGATACCGCCAGAGTTAATAAAATTTTATTTCGAAAAATAACTTCCATAACTTGATTATACAGCCAAATTAATAAATAAGGTAAATTTTTATACAAATATTCTAATATTTTTGATACCCACAAAGTTAATTGTTTTTTGTCCCAAATTGTTAATATCATAAAATAATATTCAAGAGAAGCAGTAAAGGGGTGCATTATGAACAGAATGGTGTTATTTTTAATGGCTATTTCAATCGGTTCCGCTCAGGCGGATTATACTTTTCAAACTTATCAGCCGCTGTACCCAACTCAGGCAATGAGTTATTCTACGGTTCAACCTTATACTCAACAATACAATCAGGGATATTATCAAAACCCTTATCAAACGCAGTGCCAAGGGCATTATTTAAATCCTTATCAGTACCGAAGACCCTATTATAGATATGGAAATAATTTACCATATCCATATGCACAAACGAACTCTACAGTAACGGGAACTGATACTACAGGCAGTACGGGACAAATTGTAAGGAACATAGGCCAATCAGTAATTTATTCCATGATGAGAGGGTATTGAGCAAAAGCGGTACAAAATTTTTGTCAAATGGCACTATTTACTTGCTATTTCCCATTTAAGTCTAGCCCGATTGGCTAACGTAAGTTTATGATAAGATTATCTGTTTGGATACCGTTTTTTTGTTTTTATAGGCATAGAATGATAAAGTCATTGAGTTAACCAAATGTAATTAAGTTACCTCAAGTACATGTTTAAAAGTTGAAAAGGAGAACTTTATCATGAAAAAACAATTAATAGCTTTGGGAGCTTTTTTGGTATTGGCAGTGGGTGCATTACCAAGTTTTGCGGCTTGCTCATGCCAATCACAATCTTGCCCATGCCTGTCAACTCCGTGTTGTCCGGCTCCATGTGCAACTCCGTGTTGCCCTGCTCCATGTGCGGCTCCATGCGTAAAGCCATGCTGCCCTAAACCATGTTGTCCGGCTCCATGTGCCGCAATGCCATGTCAGTCTTGCCCATGTCCGGCTGCTCCGGTGCAAAATCCTTGTTGCGACAAACCTAGCACTTGTAATGATTGTTGCGATTAGTGCATTGACCATCTAAAATTAAATGAGGGAGTGTGCATCGAATATTCTTCGGTGTACACTCTTTGTCTATAAATATCTCTTATGAGGATGCGGAAAAAGTCTAAAAATGACAATTTTTAGAACTTTTTCAAATCCGACCTAAGAAGTGCTAAATCCTTACCGGCTGCGGGACAGCCGGCGGTAAGGATGAAAGCCGGACAAGGGAGATTGCGAGAAAAATTTTTAATTTTTCCGCAAGCTCTAGAGGTACAAAATTTGATAAAAAAAATAATTTTAATTTTGTTAATTCTGATAATGACTGCGGCAGCTTCTTTTGCCGAGGATTTTTCTGATGATGCCAAAGGGGATAACTTGCCTGATAAATTATCACAAATTAATTTAATTAGGGATGACGAACAAAAAGTAAAAGCATGGGCAAAATTTAGTTCAACAGAATATTACGTAATTATAGACAAAAAAGACTGTTCGGCTATTGTTTATGATAAGGAAGGCAATGAAATAAACAGATTTGAAATTGGCATAGGCAGGGACATAGGGGATGATTTTAACGATACAAGGGGCATACTTGGCAAGCCGAAGAACACGACTCCGGCCGGTGAATACACACTCATTCCGAACACATTCAATAAATCAGCATATGGAGATTTGACACTTTCTTTGGGTGCAAAAGCAAATAAATCGCAAGACACAAAAAAAGTGGTTGCCCTGCATAAAGTTCCTAAATTTCGTCAAAAAGACAGAATTTCGAAATTTTATGATGGAGATTTAGCCAATAACAGAATGTCTCATGGCTGTATAAATTTTATTGAAGAAGACTTTGAGGAATTTAAAAAATACATACACGGCGGTCTTAAAACTTACATTCTTCCTGAAGAAAAAGATAATCGGCTAACATTGACAAAAAACAATAAAGGCGAATTTGAACTGACTCAAACGAAATACCCTGCAAAATAAAAATGAATATTTTATACATCAGAGTTTTTGTAAAACCCTAGTTCCAGCAGGGTTTCGATTTTGCCCGAGTCAATGATTTCGTAAATTTTTTCACACAGAGCGTCCAACTGATTATTTGTCAATGTGCCAAAATGCGACAAAACCCCCGGAAGTTTGATTTCATCAGTCTTATTAATATTGACAAAATTTTTATTTATATTCGCAAACTCGACATAACTTCTCAGTATTTCAGGTATAAAAGCAGAAATATTTGCCGGTTTTTTCAAAAAGTACTTGCAATCCCTGTCGAAGCTTTCTATATATTGAAAAATGAATTTGGCTTCTGCCGAGCAATCAATTTCCTGAAGCTCTTTTTCGCTCAAATTTTTTGTGCTATTGCCCAAAATCTCTTTCGGTTCCCTCTTAAATCGTTCGTGGATAAATCCGCCCCAAAGCATACATCCCAGATAAAACGCCACGCTTTTGTTTATCAAATCTAAAATTAAAGGCTCTAGTCTGTTTAGTTGAAATTTCTTTTGATGAGGTGCTTTGGTCTTATTATAAGCTCCCGTAAGGCATGAAATCTGCTCGGCGAATGAAAACGAGGTTTTTGAATACCCCGGGTCAAACGGTACGGTTTTATTAAATTTTTTCATAACAGCCCCTCTTTAATAACAAACTTCCACAAACTATTTTACCTCAAAATTCGAACAGCGGTGATATTTTGACAAATTTTTTCCCTCCGGATGCGAAATGTCGCATCCTCAATGAGATTAATTTTTGCAATTTATCGCAATAAAATATTGACATTTAATCCAAAAAAATTAAAGAGACGGTTAAAGGATTTTGGCTTTTTGCCGATGGAAAAAATGTTGGCAAGAAGAGAAAGGAGTCATATTATGGCTAGTGATTCAATAAGTTCAGTTAACGGGACAAATTCAGCTAACGGCAGCAGTACAAGTACGGCACTTACGGCTGCAACAAAGGCGAAGCTGGAAGCCTTGGGTATTAATACAAAAAACATTACGACAGAAGCTCAGGGGCAGACGTTATTAAAAACCGCTCAGGTAAAAACGGAAGCAATGAAAAAAGCTAAAGATTCTCAAAAAAATTCTTCAAAAAACAGCCTCAAAACGGAAGTTAAAAGCTTGGCTTCAGAGGTAGGTGCTTCTATATCCGATAATGATACAATTGACGGAATCTTAAACAAAATATCCTCTAAAATAAGTGAATTAAGGCAATCGGCCGGCGATGACAAAGTTAAACTTGCCGAAATTCAACAATATCAATCACGATTTGAAGCTGTTTCGAGCCAGTATTCCGATAGACAAGCCGCACAGGCACAGCTCAGCGGAAGCATGAACGGACTCGCCAATTTAAATAAGATTTACCAAAATTTGTCTTAAGACTTGTCCCACATTCTCAATTATTTAAATATTTAACCAACTTTGAAACATCTTTGTTCCAATGGCCGTTCCAATTGCCCAAAATAACATCAGCAGGGGAAAGACCGTAAGGCGTTAACTCTAAAATCGGCTCTAAAAAGCGTTCCTCGTCTTCTCCGTTTTCTTCCAATGCTTTTTGTGCAATCTTTAAAATTTCGTTTGCTATATCTTTTGTGCAGAATTTTTTTATTTTAGTGTCAAGTGCTTTTTTGGGAACGCTATACCTCAATTCAATCAAATCATTGTACGAAAATTCAGACAGAAGCTTTTCTGTATCTTCCAGAGCTTTTTTGTTGTATAAAATTCCCTTGTAAATCGCCAAAATAGAATACTGCATGCCATGGTTTGCACAATCATGGTTTCTTATTTCAATAAAACTTCTCAATCTTATATCCGGAAAGTACAAATTGGCATGCAGATTAAAATCATCTAAAGTGGCTGTATATCCCTCAAATCCTTCCTCCATAAATTGCTCAAAATTAATTTTCCCCAAAATCTCAACCGGCTTTTCATCTCTCATAATGAAAATCATCGGCGTTTTCAACACCTCTTCAACGTAATCACTGAGGCCATAATCAGATCTATGTTCAAAGAGTTTTTTACTCATAAACGGACATCTTTCACTATCGGTGTTTAGCCAGCTAAGCCCTCTAAATGTTTTATATCCGGTATCTACACCTCCTCTTATCGGTGAGTTTGCAAACATTGCCGTCATAAAAGGAGAAATTATGTTTGCAAGTCTGAATTTTCTTATTGCATCTTCTTCGGATGAAAAGTCGTAACATGCCTGTATCCCTGCTGTTTCTCTCATCATAACGTCGGATAGAATTCCCCAGAGATAGTCTGCCATTATGTGATACCGTTTTTTAGGAATTATATTTATATGTTTGTAGGTTGAAACCGGCGAAATCCCGTATTCAAGGAGATTAATCTCATATTTTTTCAAAACGGGCGTAATTTTTTTGTTGAAATAATCTATTTTATCTTTCAGTTCGGAAATATTTTTTTCCGGATTAAGGCTCAATTCAAACTGACAGCCCGGTTCCAGAGTAATTCTGTCTTCATCTTTTTTGAGCCCTATAATGCTGTAATCGTCTGTAATGTAATCCCACCCGTCGAGTTTTGCAAACGCTCTCAGCAAATCGTGAATTCCGTTTTCTTTAGAATAATCTACCATTTTGAAATTTTTTGCAGAAATAGGAAGCCGTTCAAATTCTATTCCGACCCTGTGATTTTTGGCCTGTTTAAAGCCGGCCTTAAATGAGTTCAAAATGCTCTCAATGTCGACTTTTTCGTTTGTTTCTGCCTCTAACATATAGCCCCTAATTTCCTAAGTTATTATAACATGCTTTAAAATATCAGAAATTATTTGAAAAAACACTAGCCTGATTGTCTTACTGTTTGTATTATTATATAGTAGTAACATGGACTACTTACAAAGAGCAAAATCATTCAGAACTAAAAAAAGACTTGGGCAAAACTTCCTTGTTGATGAGGCTGCAATCCAAGCTATACTTAATAGTGCAAATATTTCCAAAGAGGACACCGTCGTAGAAATCGGAGCGGGAGTCGGATTTGTTACAGAGGAACTTGTGAAGCATGCCGGAAAAGTTGTTGCAATAGAATTGGATGAAAATGCGATAAAAGAGCTTAAAAAAATTAAGTGCGGCAATTTAGAAATTGTCCATCAGGATATTTTAAAAACAAAATTAAGCGATTTGAGTGAGAAAAAAGTTAAAATCGTTGCGAATATTCCTTACTACATTACAAGCCCTATTATCGCACATCTTCTGGGCGAAATTGATGATTTGAACAACAAAAACCGGAGTGTTATTTCTGATATTATTTTAATGGTTCAGTACGAAGTAGCTCAGAGAATAGTTGCGACTGAAAAAAGTCCCTCAAAACAATACGGGCTTTTGACGATTTTAGCTCAATTTTGGGCTGATTGTGAAATAATTAAAAAAGTGGGCAGAAAGAGTTTTTATCCCAGCCCAAAAGTTGATTCGGCTTTAGTAAAATTAACAGTAAGAGAAAAGCCATTGCTTGAGTTGAGTGATTATAAGCATTTTAGAAAAACAATAAAAGCATCGTTTGCACAACGCAGAAAAAATGTTAAAAATTGTCTTTTGGCAGGCGGATTTTCAAAAGAAAATATTACAAAATCGCTTGAAAGTTTAGGAATTTCAGAAAATACCAGAGGCGAAACAATTTCAATCGAAGATTTCGGAAAACTATCGGAGGAACTGCTCAAATATGGAAATTAAAGTTAAGTGTCCGGCTAAAATTAATCTTACTCTTGAAATTTTAAACAAGCGTTCTGACGGATTTCACGATATTCAAAGCGTTATGCAAACAATTGATTTGTTTGACATTTTGACTATAACGGCAGAAAAAAGCAATAAATTCGAGATAAAACTTTCAGGTACAAGTGATGAAATTCCATATGATGAAAGTAATTTGGTTTACAAAGCTATTGAATTATTTATGAGCAAATTCCCTCGCCCCGGCGAGGAAGAATATTCCGAATTGGGGAAAGGAAGAAATGCTTCAAATTATTCAATTTCAATCCAGATTGAAAAAAACATTCCGGTGGCAGCGGGCTTGGCGGGAGGAAGCACCGATGCGGCAGGAACCCTATGGGGCCTGAACAAATTGTTTGACAATATTTTTTCAGACAAAGAACTGCACGAACTTTGTGCCAAACTCGGCTCTGACTTGAATTTTTGCCTTGAAGGCGGATGCCGTCTTGCAACAGGCAGAGGCGAAATTCTTGAAAAATTGCCTTTTCAAGAATTTCGCCTGTCTCTGGTGAAACCTAAAAGTCTTGGCATTAGTGCAAAAGAAGCTTATACAAAATTTTCTTTGATTGAAAATAAACCGAATTTTAATATGACAAAAAAACTAGTTAAAGCTTTAAAATCAAACAATGATATTGAAGATTTTTTGCATAATGATTTGGAGTTTGCGGTAATTAATGATTACAAAGAACTTCAAGAAATTAAAATGGAATATCCGGAAGCAATCATGTCCGGTTCAGGCTCAACATTTTTTGCAATCAATGTTGATTTCAAGGATTTCCGTGATGAATTTTGGATTAAAAACGGTCTAAAATCAATTCCTTACGGTGTTTGTGAAAAATGAGCCGGCTAGACATTATTCCATTATTTTCCCAGAAATGAAACGTTAACCCTGCCGTACTTTGCGGACAGGTCGTCAATGTGGTGCATTAAATAAACCAGAGGTTCTAAATCCTTCTGGTTCAAATCCAAAATCGCACCCCATTCTGATCTGGCATGATGTGCCGCAATCATTTTTGCAACTTCCTTAAACCCTTGTGTCATGCAGATTGCAAACCCATATTGAGAGTGGGTCAGCCATTCTTTTCGGAACTTCTCATCATAATCAATCAATCCGGTTTCTGTGTTAATTGTGTATTCAAAAATTTTGCCTATGTCGTGGAAAACACACGCCGCATAAACTTTGTCGGAATCTATTTTCATGCTGAACAATTTCAGATTAGCTTCAGCAAGTCTTAAACATTCAGAAATATGAACCAGCAAACCTCCGAGATAGTTATGGTGCATAAGTTTTGCAGCAGGTGAAATTTTGATTTTTTCTTCATGTTCTTTAAAATATTCAATCAAAAACTTTTTCAATTTTTCGTCGGAAATTTTATTAATGTAACCTAAAATTTCGTTATAGATTTGATTTCGCTCATCTTCGTCAATTCCCATCTTGGCTTCTTTAACAAGTTCCAGTGCGGAAATAAGACAGTTATTAAATTTTTCGTTGAAAGTTGCGGAAACAATTCTGACCAAATTGCCCGTCCTGAAAAGTTTCCCATCCATTCTGTTTAGAGTTTCTTCCCACAAAACGCAGTTCAAAATAGATTCGTCTTTGGGATTTTTTAACTGCAATTTTCCCATTTTTGTTCCTGCTTTGGTATCTCCTATTGAGAAAACCACCACTTCGTATACTGTTTCTGTGTCAAACATATTTTTTCCTTAATTTCTTGTTCTGTCTATTATCTTATTCTTGTTCCAGCAAAAATTTTCTCTTATTTCCTTGCCGACTTTTTCCACCAAATGTTCTTCGTTTTCTTTTCTAAGTCGGGTGAAATTTTTGCATCCGGAATTGTATTCATCCACAAACTCATTGGCAAAAGTCCCGTTTTGGATTTCGGAGAGAATTTTTTTCATTGCCGCCCTGGTTTCTCCGGTGATTATTCTTGGTCCTCTTGTCAAATCTCCATATTCTGCGGTGTTTGAGATGGAATATCTCATATCTGAAAGCCCGCCCTGATTTATTAAATCGACAATAAGCTTAAGTTCATGAAGAACTTCAAAATATGCCATATAAGGCGAATAACCGGCCTCAACAAGGGTTTCAAATCCGGCTTTAATCAAAGCCGAACATCCTCCGCACAAAACCGCCTGTTCTCCGAACAAATCCGTTTCTGTTTCCTCCCTGAAGCTTGTTTCGAAAATTCCCGCCCTACCGGAGCCTATTGCCGCAGCATAAGAAAGGGCAACCTCTCTTGAATTGCCTGAAAAATCCTGATAAATTGCAATAAGCGAAGGAACACCTTTACCCAGCTGATATTCACTTCTAACCGCGTGGCCGGGGCCTTTTGGTGCAACCATAATCACATTTACGTCTTTGGGTGCAACAATTTTACCGAAATGGATATTAAATCCGTGGGAAAACATTAAATACTGGCCTGCTCTTAAATTAGGTTCAATTTGCTCTTTGTAAACTTTTGCCTGAACCTCGTCGGGAATTAGAATTTGCACGATATCCGCCCATTTTACAGCATCTTCGACGTCCATTATTTCAAAATTTTCCAGCATGGCTTTTTGGTAAGAAGTTCCGCCTTTTCTCAATCCTAAAACAACTCTGCAGCCCGAGTCTCTTAGATTCATTGACTGTCCGTACCCTTGTGAACCGTAGCCGATTACTGCGATTTTTTTATCTTTAATAAGTTTTAAATCTATATCGCTGTCACGATAAATTTTCAAATTTTCCATATTCTACCTCTATTTTGACTATTGCCCCTGAATTTTACGCATTGTAGGGAAGGCAATAACTTCTCTTATTGTTTGAGAATTGGTCAAAAGCATTACCAATCGGTCAATTCCCATACCCATACCGCCTGTCGGAGGCATTCCGTACTCAAGTGCCTGAATGAAGTCTTCATCAATATCGCATGCTTCTTCATCCCCCTGAGCCTTGGCTTTTGCCTGTGCCTCAAAACGGTACCTCTGGTCAATCGGGTCTGTCAGTTCAGAGAAAGCATTTGCGACTTCCCATCCGTTAATTCTTGTTTCAAAACGTTCGGTTAATCGGTCGTTATCCCTGTGAACTTTTGCCAGCGGAGAAATATCGCGAGGGTAGTCAATTATGTGAATCGGCTGAATCAAATGCGGTTCGACTTTTTCCTCAAAAATCTTATCCAAAATTTGTCCCCAATTATCTGTTTCTTCAATTTCTATACCCATTTTTTTCGCCTGCTGGGCGGCTTCTTCCGCCGTGAAATAGGTATTAAAATCAATTCCGGTATATTCTTTAATCGCTCCGAGCATAGTTTTTCTGTCCCACGGGGGAGTCAAGTCGATTTCTTTGTCGCCGAATTTTATTTTCATTGTTCCTAAAACGTCCTGAGCAATCGAACTTACCATGTTTTCGGCCAGAGCCATCATTTCATTGTAGTCGACATAAGCTTGATAAAGCTCTAGCATTGTGAATTCAGGGTTATGTCTTGTATCCATCCCTTCGTTCCTGAAACTTCTGTTGATTTCAAAAATCTTTTCGCTCAACCCGCCGACCATAAGCCGTTTCAAGTAAAGCTCCGGAGCAATTCTCAAATACATATCCATGTCATGAGTGTTATGGTGGGTAACAAAAGGTCTTGCCGTTGCTCCGCCTGCTTGAGGGTGAAGCATTGGAGTTTCAACTTCCAAAAACCCTTGTTTTATTAAATATTCTCTTATTTTTTGGATGATTAAACTTCTTTTCCTTAAAGTATCTCTGGATTCTTCATTAACAATCATATCCACGTACCTCTGCCGATAACGGGTTTCAATGTCAGTAAGCCCATGAAATTTTTCCGGCAAAGACAAAAGTGCTTTGGACAGAAGTTTGTATTTTTTTACCTTAATGGAAAGTTCGCCTCTGGGCGTCCTTCTGATTGAACCATAGACACCTATGAAATCGCCTATGTCAATCAATTTAAGGGTTTTGATTGCCTCTTCATCCATGTTCTCTTTGTGGCAGAAAACTTGGATTTTTCCCGAAGCGTCCATCAAGTCGATGAACATTCCGGAATTTCTCATAGCCATTATACGCCCTGCAACAGAATAATAATCCTCTGTTTCTTCTCCGACAGGTAAATCTTTGTACTTTTCCTGCAAATCCTGTGCGTTAGCATTTTTATTAAAAGAATACGGATAAGGATTTATCCCTTTATCTGCCAAATCGGCTAATTTTTGTATTCTCCCCTGCCTGATTGTTTCTTTTGGTGATATTGATTCGTGAGTTGTTTCCATGGCTACCTCTTTTTCTCTGTCTGCATAGTATCATTTTATCACAAAAAAGGAAACGGGAAGCAAAGGGAAGCTTGGAAGTTTGGAAGTTTGGAAGTTTAATTTGGTTTACATTGCAAAACCTCTAAGCTTCTATTTGGTTGAAGGGCTTAAGGGCTGAATGGCTTTTGGAGAAGTGATTAAGTGACTGGGTGATTAAGTGATTAAGTGCAACAAAAAAATTAAAACTTTTCTTCTCACGTCTCACCTCTCACGTCTCACGTTTTCCCCTTCCCAATTCCCAATTCCCAATTTCCTTCTTCATCTAGCTTTTTAGTAAAATATCATAAACCATTTTCGGGGTTACTTTAAGGTCTTCGCCGAGTAAAGTAGAGCGTTTTTCAAATCTTTCTTTGATTTTTTGTGCCGCTTCTGAGGCATTTATGCCGTAATCTGCGAGTTTTGTAGGCATACCCAGCGAGTTAAAAAATTCTTCACTCTTTTTAATTGCACAATCACTTGCTTTCAAGTCGTCCGCTTCTTTGCAGCCAAACACTTCCCTTGCAAGTTTGGCAAGCTTTTGGGCCTTATCTTTTTTCCGCTCCTCCCAAAGTCTTGGAAGCACAATTGCCAGACTTTGTCCGTGTGCCAGCCCGTAAAGGGCAGTCAATTCATGGCCTATTCGGTGTGTTGACCAGTCTTGGACAGCTCCGACAGAAAGCCAGTAGTTTAAGCCACAGGTCGCACACCAGCAGATATTGGCCTTTGCGTCATAATCCCTATTATTTTTAAGCACTTTTGGTGCTTCCTCAATCAAAGTCTTAACCAATCCCAACGCCCAGGAGTCCTGAAGCGGTGTGTTTACATTATAAGTTGCGTAAAGCTCCATCACATGAACAAATGTGTCCACAATCCCGTTTCTGACCTGCTGAATCGGCAGGCTGTAAGTCGTTTCAGGGTCAATTATTGAAAACTGCGGATAAATGTTAGGGTTTCTCATGGCAAATTTTTCTTTTGTACTTAATCTTGAAATAACAGATGCACAGTTCATTTCAGACCCCGTTGCGGGAAGCGTCATAACGCAGCCGAGCGGAAGTGCTTCTTTAAAATCCAATTCCTTTGAAACCAAATCGTATGGTTCTTCGCCTTGATATTTTGAGGCCGCTGCGATAAATTTTGTCCCGTCAAGTGTTGAGCCGCCGCCTACAGCAAGCAGAAAATCAATGTTTTCTTTCTTCACGATTTCAACAGCCTTCATACAGGTTTCATAAGCCGGATTTGGCTCAATTCCTGAAAATTCAATAACTTTATGATTTTTCAGTGCTTTTTTAACCTGGTCATAAACCCCGTTTTTCTTAATTGAACCGCCGCCGTAAATCATCAAAACCTTTTTATTCTTGTCGATAAGTTCACTCAAATTAGCGATGCAGCCTTTTCCAAAAATTACTTTGGTCGGACAATAAAATTCAAAATTATTCATATTTTGCTCCTTCTTACTTTTTTCTGTTTAATGTTTGCCGTTTCGATATCCTATTCCCGCTCTGTATCCTGAAATTGAGTACAAAATAGGCAGTGCCGGTTCAATCCATTTTAGGCCTGAAAGTACCGCAACAGTGGCTATATCGTCCACATGCAAGCTTATGTCAAGAAGCTCGGGCCTTCTTTCGGAATATAAATCAACATGCCGGTGAACATATTTTTTGTCTTTGTGCTTAAGCAGAGGGTCAACACAGATTTTTCCAACCAGATTAGCGACCGCACTTCCAAAAACAATTCCGGCAAGGATTATTCCGCCTATCATTCCGATTGCCCGTGCTGATTTAGACTGAATTTTTGCCTTCTCCATCCCCCAGAGAGCCGCTCCCGCACCTACATTGCAAAGAAAAATATTCGCAAGAAACTGGTATGTGCCTTCTTTAATTTTGTCAGGGATTTTTTCTTTCCAATTTTTTTCGGTCAATTTATCTCCGACGACACCGCCCGCAATTCCGCCCAAAACCGGAATTATTCCCATTATTGAAAGTTTTTTTATTTCCGAGAAAATTTCTTTAGAATTAATGTTTTCAGGGTTTGGTATTAGTTCATTCAGGAAATTTCTGCCGTTTTCTTTTGTTTCAAGTTCTTCAACAATGGCTTTAACTTTTGAAAATTTTAAAAAGTTCTTTTTCGCAAGATTTAAAAAATTTCGGGTTCGTTCCGTTACCAAATTATTGTGTAAAAATTCATCAATTGCCTCGCTGCTTATAATTTTACTCTCATGAGAATGTTCTTTTAAAATTTTTGAAGCAATTTTTGGTGCAAAAAGTGCAGACCCCAAAGCCCCTGTCAAAACAGCAACATTTTTGATAAATTCCTTGCGTTTCTTGCCTTTGGGCGATTTGCTGACATTATTCAAAGCACACAAAGTTCCCCCCGTCACGGCTATCGCCGGAACAGCCCTTGAAAATGTCCTAACCAACCTCGGCTGATCTAAATATTTCCCTAGAATTGATAATGATGATGTTAAGTTCATTTATTTTCTAATCCATTTTCTTAAAACCGTTGTACGGTAAATCAGCCGCTTTGTCAATCATTATTTTTTAAGACTCGTATGTTACGTAATGTAAATATATATTTTGATGTTCAAAAACACCTCATTGCAAGGATTTACGCAAAAATATCAGTTTTATCGCAATCATATTTGGCAAATTTAACTGTTTTTAGTTTTTAATACTAATAGAAGGTCTATTTTTTATTAAAAGTTGTGAAAGGCGATAATCATGGAAACAAATAGTGTGGATTCGGGTACTCAAAGGGAATACCGCTCAAGATCCGTTTTAAACTCAGTAGTAAGCAATGCTGCATTTGGTGCTGTGGCAGGTGCTGGAATCAGCTATGCTTTTCCGGTTAAAGAAGATGAATTTGTTAAAGAAGGCGTTAAGCTTCTCATAAAAGATGCTTATGCGGAGCGTCTTAAAAATGCAAACACTAAAATTGAATCATTGAAAAAAGAAATTGAAACGATAACCGATGAAAATCTAAAACAAATAAAAACAAAAGAGTTAACAAGGTGTCAAAGAAAGCTTGTAAACCTTGAAAAAAAGGGGATAAAAAATTATGCGGATAACTACATCAAATCCGCAACAAGTGAAATTCGTTCCAAATATAAGCCTGATATAGTGATTGATCTTAAGAATGTTTTTGGTGCAAAAAAAGAAGGAAAACTAAAAGAATATTTTGAAAAAGAGCATTTTGACAGCGAAAAGATTGCAAAATTTAAACAAATATTTAATAAAGCCAAGTTCACAAATGTATTGAAAGAAGCAAAAAGAGGTGCAATCTGGTGCGGTTTAATAGGTTTAGTTATCGGCATAATCGGAAAAATTGCTGAAAGAAAAGCTAACGGCAAAGGATGAACGGTCGAAGGGTTGAAAGGCTTAAGCCCTTAAGCCCCTCAACCAACCTTCCATACCTCCCTCTTACCCAATTCGATATAATTCTTTATAAAATATTGTAACCTCCGTTTGATTATTGTACAATGACGTCGGGGGTAATTTTATGGACAAAGCCGGCAAACGTATATTGATTGTTGATGATGACAACGAAATCAGGGAATTGTTAGAGTTTGACATCGGGAAAAGCGGTTATTATGTCGATACTGCAAAAGATGGCTTAGAGGGTTTGAATAAAGCCCTAAATAATACTTATGACCTTATTTTGCTCGATGTTATGATGCCAAAGATGAACGGGTTTGACGTTTGCAAAAATATTCGTCAGGCCAAACTCGCGGTTCCCGTGTTAATGCTTACGGCAAAAGGCACAATCAACGATAAAACAGAGGGCTTTGACTGCGGAGCCGATGATTATCTGGTAAAACCGTTTGATATTCAGGAGGTTTTGTTGAGAATAAGGGTGCTTTTAAGAAGAAACCAAATTGAGGATAAAAATTCCATGTCATCGGAAGTCTTGAAAGTCGGTGATATTGAAATTTTCCCAGAAACACTGGAATGTATAATCGTAAACAAGAGAATAAAACTTACCCCGACAGAATTTGAAATTTTGTATTGCCTGATGCAGCATTTTAACAATTCCGTTACTCTGGCGACACTTTTGGATGAAGTTTGGGGATATGACAGCAATGAAGACGTCAGAATGTTAAGGGTACACGTTGGCGGGCTAAGAAATAAAATTGAACCAGACGTAAAAACCCCAAAATACCTGCACACCGTGACAAACGTAGGGTATAAACTAACACCGTTTACGGACGGGTAAAAAGGTAAAAAATAAACGGGCCGGTAGAAATTAAAAAGCCGGAACAGCGGCAACAAAAGAGATAGGTGCAATAGTATAAAAAATGAGGAAGTTTATTAAATTTAAAAGATTAAAAATAGCTGAGCAAATTTTGGTTGTTCTCCTTGGTGCCGTAATTATTCCGATGGCAATAAGCGGGTTTATCATTAATAATATCAACCAGCAGTCAATGCGTTCGCAGCTCAGGGATTCCGCTGTTCTTGTCACCAAGATGGTTTCCGAAGAAATAGATGTTTTTCTGGTTTCGTCACTGAATGAGCTTAACCAGATAAAATTCACAATGGAATATTTGAGCGGAGGAATAAAAGCAAAGAGAAAATACTTGAAAACAGTTTTGAAAAATTCTCCCGAGTTTCAGGATTTAAGAATATTGAATTCTCCTGAAGAATTGATGAAACTGCACGATTACAACCTTGGGCATAACTCTTTTTCTATCTACACGACAACAAAAAACAAGCATTTTCTGGTCGCAACCTTCGACGAAAAATTTGTAAAAGATAAGCTCTTTCGCTCGTTGAAAGAGGATAAAAGGCAGATATATGTTTTGTCTTCTCAAAACAAGCTGATTGCGGCCCACAATTACAAGGAAAAAGATTTTCAAAGTACTATAAGGTATTTGCCCAAAAAACTAAAAACCGATACCCCTGTGATTTTTGGGAACATAAAAAACCAGCCTCTCGTGTACCTGAAAAAAACCAGCCCCGACATAACCATAGTAGTAAATACGACGAGGGGAGTTACAAGAAAAGCAATCAATGAAAATCGTTATAAAATTATTCTGGCGGTACTTTTGGCCTCACTTACCGTAATTTTCGTAGTCGGTTTATACACATATTACCTGTACATAAACATCAGGCAGCTATTTAAGGGGATTATCGCCCTTTCAAAAGGAAATTATCAGCGTAGAATAAGGCTCATCACCAATGTTTTTACGCCTTATGAAATTATTTTTCTGGCGTTTGAATTTAACAGAATGGCAAGCCAAATTCACCGTTCTTATATCCAGCTGAAAAAGAACAACGTGGAATTGAAAGAGTTGAATGAATTCCGCTCAAACCTTATTGACACGGTAAGCCACGAGTTCAGAACCCCGCTGACAAGTATTCAGGGCTACACGTCAAGACTCTTGAGGCAAGATATTGAAATTGACGAGGCAACCAGACAAAAATCATTAAGGACAATTAAAAAGCAATCAGAACGCCTTTCCAGAATGGTGGAGGACTTGCTTGTTGTTCCCGATATTGAAGGAGATAGAATCAGAGCGAAGCTGGAACCGCTTTCTCTCAATAAGATATCCGCTTCCGCCATTGCACTTGTCAAAAACGAAGAAAAGGAAATTATTAACAAAATTCCGGAAGATTTTCCGCTTGTAATGGCCGACAAAGACAGGCTGGAACAGGTCTTTGTGAATTTGCTCGAAAATGCGATTAAATATTCAAGAGAAAATACCCCGATAATAATAGAAGGAGTTTTTAAAAATAAAAAGGCCACTATTTGCGTAAAAAATGATTGTGAAGCTATTCCAAAAGATAAGTTGCAAAAATTGTTTGAAAAATTTACCAGAATTGACGACAAAACCACCAGAACGACACGTGGAACAGGGTTGGGGCTGTTTATTGTAAAAGGGCTTGTCGAGGCAATGAACGGGAAAATTGAACTTTATTCAAGCAAAAAAAATGGGTTTGTGGTTAAAATAAAATTAGCAATTTGTAAAACTGACGAGTAAAACCATGCAAAAATTTATGCAGCAAGCGATAGATATAGCAAAAAGTTCGGCCCCCGAGGTACCCGTCGGGGCCATCATAGTTAAAAACGGCAAAATTATTGCATCCGCGTGCAACAAAAGAGAAAAAACAAACGACCCGACAGCACACGCCGAAATTCTTGCGATAAGACAAGCTGCTTACGTACTAAATAATTGGCGGCTGGACGATTGCGAACTTTATGTGACACTTGAACCCTGCCCGATGTGTGCGTGGGCAATTTTGCAATCAAGAATCAAAGCTGTTTACTTTGGCTCTTTTGACAGGCAGTACGGGGCATTCGGGTCTGTAATCGATTTAAGACGGCAGGGCAATTCAAACCTTAAAGTCTACTCGGGAATTCTGGAAGAAGAATGTAATAATATAATCAAAGAGTTTTGGGGAAACACAAGATAATTGTAATTTTAGCCCTGTTTATCAAGCCCGCCAAAAGCTCCTTCAAGTCTTTGCTCTTCTTTTAATCTTGCAAGAATCGGCTTTAAAAGATTTTTTACGTAGGTATTATCTCCAAGCTGCTGCCTCTTTACTGCATTTTGATTGTGAATATAGACATTTACAATATCCTGAAACAATCCGGAAACATCATCAGGGTCCGCACTCTTGGCTCTATCTTCAAATACGAAATCAGCTTTTTTAAGTATGTATTTGCTTTTATTGTTTTTTGTAACTTTGGCGATAATAAATTCTAAAAACCTTTTTGGATTTCTGAGAGCTTCCAGAGTAGGCTCTAAAATTTTTGTGTCATAATTTGTCCAATTTTTGACAAAATCATTAAAAGCACTCTCTAATGCAGGCTGCTTGTCTATTTCGTTTGATACCCTTATTCTGAGCAGGTCTTTCTGCAATTTTTCTACAGAAAACATGTCGGGTCGGATGCAATCACCTTTTTTAATTGCCTTATCTAAAATAACGTTTCTTCCGTATCGGTTAAGGTTGATAGGCATATCAAATATATTCAAATTCATGATAAATTCCTCTTTTTTATACTTTCACTGCGAGTTTAACTCAAACAAAAAGAAAAAATCATTTTATTATATACAAATTTAATATTTTGTTACGCACGCCTTTATATGGAGGATGCAGAAAAAGTCTAAAAATGACAATTTTTAGAACTTTTTCAAATCTGACCTAAGAAGTGCTAAATCCTTACCGGCTGCGGGACAGCCGGCGGTAAGGATGAAAGCCGGACAAGGGAGATTGCGAGAAAAATTTTAATTTTTCCGCAAGCTCATGTTAAAATAGTCTTAGATAGCCACAAAATGGATTGAGCAATATGATTACACGAAATGAACTTGAAGAACTGACAGAGAAATACGAGACGGCGGATTTTATTAAAGACGACCCGATTCAATTTCCGCATAGGTTTAAAAATTCGGCCGATATTGAAATTGCGGCGTTTTTGGCATCACTTTTCGCTTACGGCAGCAGAAAAGTTTTTGTTAAAAAACTTGAGGAGCTTTTTGAAATAATGCAAAATAAACCGCTTGAATTCGTCCTGAATTTCAACCCCAAGTCCTTGCGAGGGTTTGGCTACAGGTTTGCAAAAGATTTTGATATAATTGAGGTTTTCAATATTTTAAATAAATTATACAAACAAGACAGCGGGTTAAAGGCGTTATTCGAATACGGGTATACGCTTAACAATTCGATTTTAACAGCATTTCAAACCGTAACGGATTATTTTTATGCCAATGTCGCAAACAAAGTCGGACAGGGATTTTATCACCTGATTCCCGACCCCAAAAACGGCGGGGCGATGAAACGGATGAATATGTTTTTGCGATGGATGGTAAGAAAAGGCCCTGTGGATTTGGGGATTTGGGGATTTATTCCGGCAAGTGAGCTTCTGATTCCGCTGGATGTACACGTAGCAAGAATTTCAAGGGAAATGGGGTTGTTAAAGCGAAGCAGCAATGACTTTAAGGCGGTTTTGGAGTTGAGTGAGAACTTAAAAAAAATGGCACCGCAAGACCCTGCAAAATATGATTTTGCAATGTTTGGGCCGGAAATTAACGGGTAGATTTTCAGGCCTGCATTTTTAGTGTTTTGATTGCCTCTTGAAGAGCTTTGTTTTTGCTGATTTTTTGTTTTTTTGCATAATCCTTTAGAAAGACTACGTCAGCTTTTTCGAGGTTAAAGGTTTCCTTAACCCGCTCTTCATACTCTTTTTTACGTCCCGCGTTTTTTCTTGCCCCGCCCCTACCGCTTTCAAAGAGTACCCGACGTCTTTCGACCTCGGCCATTATTTGATTGTAAGCCTCCGGGTCTTTAAGCCTTGTTTCTTCCAATAATTCATCTATTGATATTGAACCGTCATTTCGCATTTTTTTATTCCTTTTCAAATTTTTCTAAAATATTTTTAGCCAATTTTAAATATTTTGGAGGGGTTTTCTGTGTCTTTTTGACAAAAATTAAAGCTACTACAATTATTTGTCCTTTTCTATATTCAAAAATAGATCTTAAATTATCGGTTTTAATCTCAAAAAGTTTGTTTCCCAGACCTTTTATATTAAACCCGTCGGTACCAATTTCTTTAATCGTTTTGTAATCGGATTGTAGCTTAATTCTTTGAGTTCTTTCCAGATTTCTGAAAGCCTCTTCTGCATATTGGGTTAAAATTACATCATATTTCATTAATGAGCCTGTCTTTTTCTATAACTCTATTATAACATACCTTATGGAAAAATGCAAGTACTATTCAAAATTATCTGGTAAATTTTTCTATATCATCAAAAATTAAAAGCTCATGAATTTTAAAATTGAGAGCATTTGCAAGTTTTTCAATCGTGTCAAGAGTTGGAGAAGTGCTTCCCTTTTCAACACTTGCAATAGTCGTTGTCCCCAAATCAGCTTTTTCAGCTAATTGCTCCATTGTCCAATCATGCATTATGCGTTCTATTTTAATTCTTTTCCCAAATTTTTGTGATGTGTTCATAATAAAGTTCCCTTTTCCTTATTATGAATATTTGACTTTAAAATGTCCATACTGTATAATGAAACAAAAACATTTTACGGTTATTTATTCCGAATAAAGAAGGCGGCAAAAGATATGATTAAGCAAAGTAAAGCTTTTACGGTTAGTGAAGTTCTAATCACCCTCGGGATTATCGGGTTCGTGATTGTTATGACTTTGCCGAATTTAATGAAAGATTTTCAGCAAAAAATTTTAAACAATCAATTTAAAAAAGTTTACTCAACCATTAATGGTGCCATATTAAAAATGAGGGCTGATTTGGGATATTATCCAAGCTGTTACTATGGTATAAACGGGAAATCCAGTACTTTTAGCGAGTGTACAAGCACCTTTTACCCTCAACTTAAGGCGGAGTTGAATGTGGCAAAAGATTGTGCAAATCATGCATATTCAAACGGCTGCATTCCTTACTACAATGGCGGCGATACAATCGACCCCAATATGACGCAAGAAGACAAAGACAAGTATATTGCCTCTTGCGGTGGATTTTCTCAATCAGGCATTCTTAATTCAAATCCGGCTTACATTTTGTCAGATGGGACAATAATTTTTATGTACAGCAACGGATTTGCACCGACTTTTGCTGTGGATATTAACGGAATGAAAAAGCCAAACAAATGGGGTTTTGATGTTTTTGCCTTAAGTGTTTATGGTGACGGAGATTCCTTTAAGATACCACAAGGCCTCTGCGGTTTGGTGGAAAAAGGCGGAAAATCGACCAGCCAAATGCTGATTAATGCTTTTAAGTAAACAAAAAAAGAGGCCTGTTTTAAGTGGGCCTCCGGAATGCAAACTTTGTTTCATTCCTCGTTAGTGTGTAGTGTGAAGTGAAGTGTAGTGTGATGTGTGTTTTAAATTTTTTCTAATGTCCTCAGTTTATTTTCTCTATCTCTCGTGTTTTTTAGCTTTTTTAATCCTCTATACTCATGTAAAAACATTTTGATATATTTAATTGCTATTTCTTATATAAATAAGCTATATTTTGGTAATATTTCTTAATATTTTTTGTTATTGGGCTTAATTGAGATAAAATGTAAGAGTAAGTAGAATCAGTCAAGATGGTTTAGAGGAGTTGTATGAAAATATTAATATCTAATGATGACGGAATTGTGGCAAACGGCATAAAGGTGCTTTCTGAAACTTTAGCGGCCGAACACGAGGTTTATATTATAGCTCCGGACAGGGAAAGAAGTGCAGCAGGACACTCTCTGACTTTACACACGCCTTTGAGAGTCGAAGAACTCGACCCGAGAAACGGAGTAAAAAGGTGCTGGATAACAACAGGCACGCCGGGTGATTGCGTTAAAATCGGAATAAATGCCATTTTGAGCGAAGAAGAACGCCCTGACATCGTTATATCCGGGATTAATCACGGACCAAACCTCGGGTCTGATATTTTGTATTCGGGGACTGTCAGCTGTGCCATGGAAGGTGCAATGTTAGATTGTCCCAGTATTGCTGTTTCTTTGGCAAGTTTGAGATACGAAATGGAAGATTTTAAATTTGCCGCAAGGTTTATCTTAAGCCTCTTGCCTAAGTTAAAAGAATTCCAGTTCCCTAAAAAAACTATTTTGAACGTAAACGTTCCCGCACTTGACCCTGAGGACATTGCGGGCGTAATGATTACGGAGCTGGGTAGAAAAATGTTCACCGATACTTACGAAAAAAGAATTGACCCGAGAGGTAAAGTCTACTACTGGCTGGCCGGTGAACTTATCAATGAGCCGGAAGACGCCAAAACCGACATTGCGGCCGTACGAAACAACAAAATTTCTATAACACCGGTCACTTACGAGATGACAAGGAAAGGGTTTATGGCAGAGCTTAACTCAATTTTATGTGCGGATGACTCCTGTGACTGGTACTAAGGTGAATTGATGATATGGAAATATTGAATTACGAGAATTTTTACAAATCAAAGTTGCTTGTGGAACAGCATTTTCACGGTTGCTTCGGGGTGGATTTCAGCACTTGTGAAGCCAAAGACATTTTATTTTTGGCAAAAAAACTTTTGACGCACGGGATAGGCGGTTTTTATCCTACTCTGGTAACAGACACCACAGAAAACATTAAACGCCAAATTGAGCGGATAAAAACCGCCCGAAAACAACAAACTTCCGAAATGGCGGAAATTTTGGGAATTCATCTTGAGGGGATTTTTATTAACCCTGAAAAAAAAGGAATTCACAACGAAAAATTGTTTTTGAAGCCCACCGTTGAAAATTACAAATTGATTGAAGACGATTTTATAAAAATAGTTACACTCGCTCCTGAGTTGGATGAAAACGGTAATTTGAGGGAATATTTAAGGGGAAAAGGGGTAAAAGTTCAGGCCGGACACTGTGTTGGAGCCGACCTAAGCGGATGTTCGGGAGTTACACACCTTTTCAACGCAATGTCCGGAATTACCCACAGACAGAGTTCGACGGCTTTGAGTGCTTTGGTTAACGACAACATTTACACGGAAATTATTGCCGACGGCGTGCATCTGAGCGGCGACATTTTGAAACTTGTGTTTAAGTCTAAGCCGGAGGACAAGGTTATTTTGGTTTCTGATTCACTGCCTCTGGCAAAAAGCGGGTTAAAAGAAATGACTTTTGCCGGCGAAAAGATTTTTTATGACGGTAAAAAGGCAACTTCTGCTGACGGCACAATTGCCGGAAGCACGGCTATTTTGGATGAAATAGTGAAAAATTTGGCTCTTAATGCTCCCAAAAACTTTGAAAAATATGTGAAGATGGCTAGCGACAACCTTTATGCCTATCATAATGTTGAACTCGAAGGATGTGTTTACTGGGGTGAAGATTTTGAAATAGTCGCAATTGAAAAAGACGGAGTGGTTTTGTATAAGGGCGAATAGCGAGCTGAAATTTAAGCTTCATTAAAACTCGTTAAACTCCGCTTGAGACTACCCTACCAGCCTCAAAACCTCATAAATATTTAATTTTTTTGCTTTTCCCCTGATTGAAACTTCCGAGATTTTTATTACGTCGACAAGGTTTCGGACTTTTTCATAGGTGGTAGAACTTATCAGAAATCTGGTTTTGTAGACCTTGTTATAGCTTTCGATTCTGCTTGCGAGGTTAACCACATCTCCTATAACTGTGTATTCAAGACGTTTTTCGGAGCCGATATTGCCGACAAACGCTTCTCCTGAATTAATTCCAACTCCGATTTCAATTTTCGGTTTACCCTCTTTTAACCATTTTTTCTGCAATTCTTCAATTCTCTCGAGTATCTCATTTGCACATTTGACAGCATTTTCAGCATGATTTTTATCCTGAATAGGCTCACCGAAAATTGCCATGACCGCATCCCCGATGAATTTGTTAATAACGCCGTTATATTTGCCGATAATGGGTTCAATTTCCGTAAAATATTCGTTTAATATGAGCGAAACCTCTTCTGCACTCATTTTCTCACTCATTGACGTAAAACCTCTTATATCGGCAAAAAGCACGGTCACGTTGGCACGTTTTCCGCCCAGCTTGAGTCCGTCAATGTCCTTGACAACGTTTTGCATAACGTCCTGGGATATGTATCTTCCCATTGCACTTTTGATTTTCTCTTTATTCCTTCCTTCCAGAATAAATCTGTAGGAATAAGCAATCGTCATCGTAATTATTTGAAGTGCAATCGGCGTAATGACGTTTATTACGATGTTAAATCTGTAACACAGGATACAAACCGCTATGAAGGCGAGCATTATCACTGATACAATACCAAGTGAGGCAAAGAGTGAAAAATATCTTATAACGAGAAAAGTTGCCCCCAAAAGGATTATTAAATAAAATATATCCTGAAAATTTCCTGTTTGAACCAAAAATTCATTATGTAAAATATTATCCAGATTTGTGGCCTGAAGGTCGACCCCCGGATGGTCATTGGAAATAGGGGTTCTTTTAACGTCCTCAAGCCCTACGGCAATAGCTTTAGCATTTGCTCCCACAAATACTATTTTATCCTCAAAAACCTGCGGCGAAATTACTGGCGGCTTCCCTTTTTTGATGTTATCCAGAGAATCCATTATGTCTATGGCTGAATAGGTCTTGTGCGAGTATTGCGAATTTGGAAGAAGCTTATAGTAATGAATATTATTGAAAACGCCGTTATATTTACTATAAGCGGGAATTTTCAATTTAGATTTAGTTGAAATTATCCTATCATCTTTCACAATAAACGTGTTATCAGGGTGCAAATAATTATACATTCTCAGAGAAAGTGACGGATACAAGGTTCCTTTGTAGTCGACAAACTGGTCAATAGAGCGAATATACCCGTCAAAATCAGGCGTAGTTATAACGGAGCCGACTTTGCTCACCGAATTAAAATACTGTTTGGGAAATTTTGACAAACTTTGATAAAAAGACGGGAGTTTTCTTGTCCGTTCGTCTTTTACGCCAATAGAAAACTTATTTTTAAAAATTTTATCATAATTTTTACCGTCTGCTTTGGCTTGATATGGGGAATTCAGAGGAACAAACCCGACCGACAGATTATTTATTCCTTTTATTGAGGAGTAAAATTTTAAATCAGAGCTGAGATTTCCGACATCAGGAGTTGCAATGATTGCGTCAAAACCGACCGCCTTTGCCATTGAATACTTATCTAAATATTCAAATATCTTACTGTATAATTCTCTTTTCCATGGCCATCTTATTCTTTCCAAAGATTTGTCGTCAATTGTTATTATTACTATATCATCAGACCCGTATTTGTTTGCGGAAAAATTTTGTACCATAAAATTATATGCTTTCGGCTCAAAAAATGACGTAGAGATTACGTACGCAACAAGCATAAATACTAAAATTGCAAGGACAATTATTATCGGTTTAATGTTTTTTATTATTTTCATTCTTTAATTATGATATAATAAATTAAAAGAAAAGGAAATTATGCAAGAAAACTTAATTAAAAAAATATCCGAGGAAAAAATTTATCCTATAATAAGGTGTAAAGATGCCCAAACTGCTATTGATACCGCAAATGCCCTTATAGAGGGCGGCATTAAGATTTTAGAAATAAATGTTGAAAATTACTCATTGTATCAGGCAATACATGAAGTTTCCAAGAATGCAGTGGTGGCGGCAGGCGGTATAATTACGGCTCAACAGGCAGATAATGCGGTTGATGCGGGTGCCGAAATTATTTCCTCACCTATTTTTCAGATGAATATGGTAAAAATTTCGAAAGACAGGGAAATCCCTTTAATCGCCGGCACTTCAACAGCGAACGAAGCTTACAGTGCATGGAAAACCCGTGTTCCTTTGATTAAAATATTCCCTGCAAAAGCACTTGGAGGCGTTTTATACATTGAAGATTTACTCAGGCCGATGCCATTTTTAAGCGTAATGCCTTCAGGAAACATACTTCTTGACGAAGTTCCTGATTACATAAAAGCCGGTGCCATAGCGGTTGGCGTCGGCAGAGGTTTTTGCGAAGGCTCGAATTTCGCCGAGATTACAAAAAAAGCTAAACGTGTTATTGAAAAATTAAAGGATTTATAAATTTTATGGTAGAGAAATTAGATATAATAACCTTTGGCGAAGGTTTAATAGAGTTATCGAGTGATATAAGTCTGAGTTTGACAAAGTCATTGGACAAATATTACGGCGGAGATACTCTTGCGACGGCAGTTGCGGCCAGAAGATTAGGCTCAAAGGTCGGCTATATAACTCGTGTGGGATGTGACTATTTCAAAGAATTTTTGATGGACAGCTGGCAGGCCGAGGGTTTGGATATCTCTCAAGTTAAGCTCACTGACGATTTCAACGGGCTTTATCTGCTTGCAAGACCCCAAAACGGACCCAAAGAATTTTCCTATTACAGGAAAAGAACGGCGTCTTCCAATCTTTCGATTGAAGATATTTCCGAAAAATATATTGAAAGTGCCAAAATATTTTATACGTCCGGCATCGCACAAACTCTTTCTTTATCGGCTAGAGAAGCTGTCAAAAGAGCTTACAAAATTGCGAAGGAAAAGGGGCTCACTACAGCTTACGACCCGAATTACAGCCCTTTGATTACGACGTCTGAAGAAGCTAAGGAAGTTTTTGATGAAGTTATAAATGACATTGATATATTATTCTTAAGCGACAAAAACGACGTGTCGAAGCTCTTTGACATTAATTCTGCGGAAAAAGTTATTAAATATTTTTGGGACACGGGAATTAATATAATTGTTATCAAATCAACTCAAGACGGCGGGTATTATACCGGTTATGCGGGAGATATCGTTTTTTGCAAATTCTTTGCCCCGACAACCGTAGATACAACTTGCTCGGGAGATGCTTTCAACGGTGGATTTTTACACGCAGTCGCTTCAGGGTTTTCTCCGTTTGAAGCCACAAAGTTGGCCTCGGTGGTTTCCGGACTCCAATCTCAAAAAATCGGTGCGATTAAATCTATTCCTACAAAAGAAGAAGTTTATTCAGAATATGAAAAAATCTAGTGAAAAACACAAAAATATTTTAATCTCGGGCTATTATGGATTTGATAACTTCGGCGATGAAGCAATTTTAGGAGTTTTGACCGGAAAACTTAAAGATTTTGGAGCAAATATTACCGTTCTGTCTAAAAATCCACGCAAAACTGCCTCTTTGTACGGCGTTAATTCAACTTTCTTATTTTGTTTGAGTCGGGTTATTTATAGAATTATAAAATGTGATGTTCTGGTTTCAGGCGGCGGAAGCCTGCTTCAGGATGTAACAAGCCTTAAAAGCCTGCTTTACTACCTTTGGGTGATTAACACAGCTTTATTTTTCAAGAAAAAGGTAATAATATTCGCTCAGGGAATAGGGCCGATAAACAATAAATTTGGTGCTTTTTTGACAAAAAAAACGCTGCAAAAGTGTTCGTCTGTGACGGTTAGGGACAGAAAAAGCCGGCTTTTGCTTCATAAGTGGGGTGTAAAGGCGGATTTGGTCTGTGACCCTTTGTTTGAAGTTGTTATGCCGACACCTGTTCCATCAAACAAAGTCGGGGTGCAGTTAAGAAGTTTCAAAACGTTAAAAGAAAATTTACTTGTGAAGTTGGCCGAACAGATAAACAAGAATTTTTCAGATAAAGAAATAGAAATCTACTCATTTCAAGACAGCCTAGATTTAACAATTTGCAGACATTTTCAAGAGATTTTAAAATCAATTAATCCGCAGATTAAAACAGAATTAATATATGGCCAGACCTCTCAAAAAATTCTTGAGAGAATTTCCCGACTTGAATATATGATAGCCATGCGTTTTCACGCAAACTTAATAGCACTTAAGTGCGGAATTAAAACTCTCGCCATCAGCTACGATATAAAGGTCGAAAAACTCGCCGAAGAAGCCCAAATACCTTTTGTTTCAATGCTCGGTGACGAAAATTATGACCGCCTTTTTGAAAAGCTTAAAAATTTAGACGGAAATAAGTTGATTGAATTTTCCAACTCAAAACACTTTGACTGGGGAAAACTTGAGGAAATGGCCGAGTGGCGAGACGGTTGAAAGGCTTAAGGGCTGAAGGGTTGAAGGGCTTTTTACGAAGTGATTAAGTGACTGGGTGATTAAGTGATTAAGTGCAACAAAAAAAATTAAAACTTTCCCTTTCCCCGTTTCCCTCGCTAGCGTAAAAGCAGGTGCGTTAATGCATTAAATAAGGTCATTTACAAGTTTCTGCCGCACAAACGCACCGGCACAGAATAATGAGGCAATTTTTTGGATTGCTTCGTCGCAAACTTGCTCCTCGCAACGACAAGAAATTCCGTTCACGGTTTTTTTAAAAATTTGCGAAGCATTATTGCACTTAATCACTTAGTCACTCAGTCACTTCGCTCCTTCGCTCCTAATAATTCATCTGCCAGCTTTCTTCAATAATGCGGCCGGCACAATATCTGCCTTGTTTATTCGTTCCGTTGTTATATCCCGAGTTACAGCCATTGGTTTTCCAAAGATCATATTTAGCTCCACCGGCAGGATATAAGGCAGGTCCGTTGTCATTGTCAATTGCAAACCAAAATATATCACGTCCAAAAGCATTTGGTTTTTTGAGTCCGTTTACGTCAATATAAACATATAGCATACATACCTTGGTTAACGAACCGACTGAACCACTGCAGCCTAAAGATGGGGTAACAAGTCTGACAGCCATTCCATCTGCTGTTATAAATCTGTAATAGGATGTGCCATCATATCCGCTGTGAATGTCACTACCGTCAAAATTAAAGGCTATTGTGTCTGAGAAACAGCCTGTTGTTGTCGTATCACAATTCTTTGCCACATTGAAATAAGCGGCTATTTTATCGCCCATGGTTTTTAAATCCGCTGAATCGAAGAAACAGCTCAAATCGCCTATACAGCCACTGTCAGCGGCCATTTGAATTAAGGCCTGATTCCATAAAGAATAAGCTTTTCTCGCACCCGCAACATATGCGGCCTTTTGGGATTCGGCAATCACTCCGGGAATCATAAGCCCTGCGACCACGCCGATAATTCCGAGGGTGATGAGGACTTCTGCGAGAGTGAAAGCGGGTTGAAAGGTCGAACGGTTGAATGGTCGAAAGGTTGATTTTTCAACGTCATTGCGAGGAGAAACAGTGAGGCGTGAGAGGTGAGACGTGAGAAGAGAAACGGGAGAAGGAAAACGGAATTTCCCGTCATTGCGAGGAGAAACAAAGTTTCGACGAAGCAATCTTGCCAATGTACGCCCACAGGATAGATTGCTTCGGTGAATTCCCTTTGTCAGGGCCGATAACCAATGTCTCGCAATGACGTAAAAGCGTGCAATTGTATTTCTGTTTAGCATTTAAAATCCTCTGATTTCATTTAATGAAATTATTATAGTTTATTTTAAAGAAAAAAGCAAATTGTTTACATTTTATTAAGGGAAACGGGAAAGGAAATTGGTAATTGGGAATTGGGAATTGAGAACAGAACCGTTCGACCATTCAACCCTTCGACCTTTCGACCATTCAACCCAGTCACTGTTACTTAATCACTTCGTAAAAAGCCTTTCAGGAATAATGAGGCAATTTTTTGGATTGCTTCGTCGAAACTTTGTTTCTCCTCGCAACGACGGGAAATCCCGTTCCCTGTTACCTTTTTTTTAAAAATTTGCGAAGCATTATTGAACTTAATCACTTAATCACCCAGTCACTTAATCACTTCGTAAAAAGCCCTTCAACCCTTCGACCTTTCGACCTTTCGACCTCTAGCCTTCCATCTGGTATGCCCAGGCGGAGTGATTATGGATGCTTTCAAATGCTTCACACTCAACTTCAAACGAAGTAATTGTTTTATCTTCCCTGAGGGCTAAGACGACGTCCCTGAGAATATCCTCAACAAATTTCGGGTTTTTATAAGCCTTCTCCGTCACAAATTTTTCGTCCACCCTTTTTAACAGCGGATAAATTTCACAAGAACCGCATTTTTCGATTATCTTAATCAAATCTTCAATCCAAATATGGTTTTTTTCGTTGTAAGAAATCTTAACAGAAATAATTGCCCGCTGATTGTGTGCTCCGCATTCGGAAATCTCTTTTGAACAAGGGCAAAGAGTTGTTACGGGAACTTTTACGCCTAAAATAAATTTATACTTTTCGTTTACTCCGCCGGGATTGGACAAAACACCTTCAAATGAACAATCGTAGCTCATTGGCGAAGATAATTTTGTTACGGGAGATTTTTTATCAATAAAATATTTGAAATTAAACTCCAATTCTCCGCTTTGTGCGTTCAGCTTTTTTATTATTGTGGCTAAACACCCTTTAATATCCACTCCCAGAAGGTTTTTGTTTTTCCATTCACTCAAAACTTCCACAAATCTGGACATGTGCGTCCCCTTGTAGTGCTTTGGCAAAGAGACATTCACTCTGGCTTTTGCGTTCACAACCTGATTAGATTCATTTTTTCTCTGGATTGTGAGCGGCAGTTCAACGTGTTTTATTCCCACCTTTTGAATATCTATGCCTCTGTCATCCTTTGAATTTTGAGTGTCGTTAAGAGTTTTCATTGTTTAATCTTCTGATTTTAAAGTCATATTTTCGAAATTTTGTTCTTCAAGAGCAAGCAAAAGTTTCAAGGCGGCTTTTCTTTGGGTTTTCTTCGGTGCGGCCATCAAAAGTTCAATTGCTTTCATTACAACCGGATCTTTATCGTACCAGCGGGCTCCTTTGCCTTCATATTCGTTCATAATGTTATAAACATGCTCAATCACCTCGCCTGCAACCTGTTCCTGCAGTTGAAGAATAAACTCGGCAGCAGAATTTTTGGCGTCATCACACGATAATCTCAAAAGTTCTAAAGCTTCTTTTAAAATAGGGTCTTTGTCATACCAGCGTCTTTCAGTCATATTCACCTCGTGTTTTTTATTAATGTCCTTATTTTAACATAAAAATTTTATGATAGAATGAAAGTGAAAAGTGAGGAATTAAAACATGAAGCTGCTAATCATCAACGGTCCTAACCTAAATATGTTGGGGATAAGGGAGCCTGAAAAATACGGCACCGAAACTCTCGGCGATTTAGAAAAAGAAATTTACGCTTATTCTTTTGAACTTGGAGTCGATGTTGAAACTTGTCAGAGCAATTCAGAAGGTGAAATTATCGACAAAATCCAGCAAGCATTGAGCAATTTTGACGGAATTTTGATTAATCCCGCCGGATATTCCCACACAAGCGTCGCAATAAGAGATGCGATTTCTGCTGTAAGCATACCCTGTGTTGAAGTTCATATGACAAATATTTACGCACGTGAAGAATTCAGGCAAAAATCTTTAATCGCACCGGTTTGCATCGGACATATAGCAGGTTTTGGCAAAAATAGCTATAAATTGGGACTAAAAGCCCTTTGCGATTATTTGAAGAAATAAGTTACCGAAAATTATTTGTAATAGTGTGAATATATTCGATAATTTGGGAAAAGTAAGTCAAATCAGCATTTCCGCAGATAACCATATCGGCATCATTTTTGGCAGGCCGAACGTATTTTTCACCGGCTACCTGAACGTATTCCCAATGTTTTTTGGCATTTTGCCCATCCTGATTTCTTTCGGCTGCACGGGTTAAAAATCTTTTTTCCCTCTCTTTGCAGTCGACCTCAATATAAATTTTTACATCAAAAATATCTTTGACATCCCTATACATAGTCGGCATGCCTTCAACCACAACTATTTTTTCTGATTTTACAGGAATAGAATTCGGAACCGAAATTCCGGTGCCGTTAACCAAATACTCGGGAATTCTGATGTCTTCGCCTCCTGATATGGTTTCTAAATCTTTTTTCAGCAAGTCAAGCTGGAAGCTTTCCGGCGAATCAACGTCGTAACCGTTGTCCCGCAAATTGTCAAAATCGCCGTAACGGCTGATTAAAGAAGAAATATCGTTAAAATAATTATCCGCACTTATAATTGAAACAGGCAAAGATAAGGCTTTTACGGTTTCTTTCATTTGACAGCAGATTGTGGATTTCCCGCAGGCAGATTCTCCCGTGATTCCTATTAGAAGACGTTTTTGAGGGTTATTAATAAGCCTTTTTGAAAACTTTGAGATGAAATCGGGTTTTACTTCAATAAATATCGGGGTATGATATTTTCTGTCATAAGCTAAAATTTGTTTGAATTTTGATTGAAGATAAAACGCAAGCAGCTCCCGCCCTGTTTTTTGGTTAAAATCAGGCTTCAAAATTTTATCTGTGGAGTTATTTTCTTTTTCAATCAGCGATATCATAATGGTTTAAAGGCTGAAGGGCTTAAGAGCCGAATAGTTTAAATTTAAAAACTTTTCAACTGTTCAACCGTTCAACTGTTCAATTTTTTTCACCTTTCACGTTTCACTTTTTACTTATATAATACCTGTAAAAATAAATTTTGCCAGTAAATGTGACAAATATAACAAAGTTTAATCTTTAAAGCCTAATTGTCTGTATATTCTTGTGACTCTTTCTGTTAGAGCGTCTTTTACTTCCAGAGCAGTTTGGCAATTTTTTACGTTGAAATCTGCAGTAGTGCGTCTGGAACTTAAATCAAGTTTTCTTACTGCAAAAAGAAACAATTCATTCAGACTAAAACAGTTGACTATAAGATCGAATTTTTCAGTCATCTTGCAGACAGGGGACGGTTCGCCGTCAACTTTCGCCAGAGCTTGCTGTAAACCATCAGACAAAATACGGCTGGCGTTTTTATCTATGTTTGTCTGAATAATTATTAATGACCTGAAATAGGGTTGATTTGACTGTGTTCTGTTAATTTTCAATTGTTTTGTCCTTTCTTGCAAATATTTCTCCTATTAGTTTTAATGCGTGTGAAAATTTTTTTTGCTACGTTTTTAACAAAAATTAACAAAAACATTTTTTGAATTAATTTTCTTTTGGTATATCATAGTTGTGTATGAAACATGTAAGGATTGAATATGGAAACATTGACTAAAAACGAGGGTTTAATTTCACAGATAATAGGGCCGGTAATCGACGTTGAATTTCAGCAAGGCGAGTTGCCCGAGATTTATAACGCTTTAAAAATAACAAAAGACGACGGAACAATAGTTACGGCAGAAGTTCAGCAGATGCTCGGTTCAAACAGGGTTAGAACTGTTGCGATGTCATCAACCGACGGACTTAGACGGGGGATGAAAGTTGTTGATACAAAAGATTCAATAAAAATTCCTGTAGGAAAACAAATTTTAGGAAGAATTCTGAACGTAATCGGCGAACCCGTTGATGAATTAGGGCCTGTCGAAACAGAAGAATATCTGCCAATACACAGAAACTCGCCTAAATTGGTTGACCAGAACACAGACATAGAAATTCTTGAAACGGGGATTAAGGCTATCGACTTGTTGCAGCCATACCAAAAAGGCGGTAAAATCGGGCTTTTTGGCGGTGCGGGAGTTGGCAAAACGGTCTTAATTATGGAATTAATCCACAATATAGCACTTGAACACTCGGGTGTTTCCGTTTTTGGCGGGGTCGGAGAAAGAACACGCGAAGGAAACGACCTCTGGAATGACTTTAAAGAATCAGAAGTTCTTGATAAAGTTGCCCTTATTTACGGGCAGATGAATGAACCGCCAGGGGCGAGGATGAGAGTCGGGCTTTCAGCTTTGACTGCTGCTGAATATTTCAGGGATTTTTCCAAACAGGACGTTTTGCTGTTTATCGATAATATTTTCAGATTCACACAGGCGGGTTCCGAAGTTTCCGCACTTTTGGGCCGCATGCCGTCCGCGGTAGGTTATCAGCCTACTCTGGCAACCGAAATGGGCGAATTGCAAGAAAGGATTACTTCTACAAAAGACGGGTCAATTACATCCGTACAGGCGATTTACGTTCCTGCCGATGACTTAACCGACCCTGCTCCGGCAACAACATTTTCTCACCTTGATGCTTCGACTGTTTTATCAAGGCAAATTGCTTCGCTGGGGATTTATCCCGCAATTGACCCTCTGGCCTCAACTTCCAGAGTTTTAGACCCGAATATTATTGGCGAAGAACACTACAACATTACAAAGCGTGTACTTGAAATATTGCAGAAATATAAGGAATTGCAGGATATTATTGCGATTTTGGGCATGGATGAATTATCTGAAGAAGATAAAGAAACAGTTAACCGTGCAAGAAAAATCCAAAGATTTTTGTCCCAGCCGTTCTTTGTTGCAGAAAAATTCTCCGGATTTAAAGGTAAATATATTAAACTTGAAGATACCCTCAAAGGTTTTAAAGAAATTGTGGAAGGAAAACACGACGACTTGCCTGAACAGGCATTTTATATGGTTGGCACAATCGAAGAAGCAAGAGAGCAAGCTAAGGGACTTAAATAATGCAGGAAAATAAACTACCTGAAAAAAAAATGCATTTAAAAGTAATAACTCATGAAAGAGTTGTATTTGACGCCGATGTCGATGAAATTTATTCAAAGGGTACACAGGGCGAATTCGGGATTTTGCTAAATCATATTCCTTTTGTTTCCGCACTGGACATCGGGGTTACAAAAGCGGTAACTGACGGTAAACCGGAATATTTTACCACTATGGGCGGTGTTTTTGAGTTTAAAAACAACGAAGCGTTAATTTTAACTCAAACCGCAGAGAGATCTTCGGAAATTGATGTTTTAAGAGCCGAAGAAGCCAAAAAACGTGCAGAAGCGAGGCTTGAAGACAGTTCCGAAGAATCGGATATAAAACGTGCCGAAGTAGCACTTGCAAGAGCATTGGCAAGATTAAAAGCCTCCGGAAGGTAAGCGTAGCGAGGCGTGGGAAGTTAGAGGGTTGAAGGGCTTAAGGGGTGAAGGGTTGAACGGTTCTGCTCTCAATTCACAATTCCCAATTTCCAATTTCCTTTTCCCGTTTCCAGTTCCCCCTTCCACTTGACACTAAAAAAATTTGGGATAAAAATTAAAGGTGAGAGATTAAGCATGACTAAAAAAACTTTTTTGCACGATGAACAAATAAAACTCGGGGCCAAAATGATTGAGTTTGCAGGCTGGATGATGCCGGTTTCATACTCCTCGATTATTGACGAACACAAAACCGTCAGGGAAAATGTCGGGCTTTTTGATGTTTCGCACATGGGAGAGGTTTATGTATATGGCAAAGATTCGCTTGCTTTTTTAAACAAACTTGTTCCTCAGGACGTTTCAAAATTAACAATTCCCAAAGCGGTTTACTGCCAGTTGCTTAATAAAAACGGCGGAATTATTGATGATTTGATTATTTACAAAATTGAAGACGAGAAATATCTTCTAGTTGTTAACGCTTCCAGAATTGATGAGGACTTAAACTGGATGGTAAGAAATTCACTCGGGTTTGATGTTTCCATCGACAATCAATCCCACAATTATTCACTTCTGGCGGTTCAAGGGCCTAAAGCACCTGACTTGATGGAAAAAATGGGATTAAAAAAAGAAAGCCAGCCGGAATTCTTTTCCATTAAAATGGCCGAGCTTTTCAACATAAACCTTTTTGTTTCAAGGACAGGCTACACAGGCGAAGACGGGTTTGAAATACTGGTTAAAAACGAGTTTTCGGAGCTTTTGTGGAATTACATTATTGATGAAGGGCAAGAATTCGGGCTAAAACCAATCGGACTCGGGGCAAGAGATACTCTTAGGCTCGAAGCTGCACTGCACCTGTACGGAAACGATTTGGATGAGCAAACAACGCCTATTGAAGCAGGGCTTGGCTGGTCTGTTTCAAAAACAAAAACGGCGGATTACAACGGAAAAGAAGTTGTTCAGAAACAATTGGAGCATGGCACAGAGAAAAAATTGGTCGGATTAAAGATGATTGACAAGGCAATAGCAAGACATGAACACGAAATTTTTTACAATAATGAGTTGGTCGGAAAAGTAACCAGCGGCGGGGTTTCACCAATTTTGGGCGAGAATATTGCACTCGGATATGTTAAAAATATTAAAGACATTTGCACCGGAGGCATAGTTCAGGTTAGAATAAGGGAGAAATTGTATAACGCGGAAATAGTTAAAAGACCGTTTGTGGAAAAAAAGAATAAGATATAAAGTAGGGCGGGATAGCAACCCCGCCGGCAAAAGGAGAATAACAAATATGAGCTTAACAGAAGGCATTTTATGCAGCAAGACGCACGAATATTTACTTGAAAAAGACGGTAAATATATAATAGGTTTGACCGATTATGCGGTGGAGCAATTAGGTGATATAGTTTTTCTTGAATTGCCTGACGTTGGAGCAGAATTTGTCAAGGGTGAAATTTTCGCAACAATTGAATCTGTAAAGGCCGCATCCGAACTTTACATGCCGATTTCAGGAAAAATTTTGGAAATAAACGAGGCTGTCGTTGATAACCCTGAGATTTTGAACGAAAGCCCTTATGAAAAAGGCTGGCTTGTCAAAATAGAAAGCAAAACCGCAATAATTGATTCGGTTGATTTGTTGGAATATGAAGATTACAAAGAAGAACTTGCTTGATGAATAATTTTTTAGCAAACAATGACGAATCCAGAAAACAAATGCTTGATGGCGTTGCAGTCGGCTCGGTCGAAGATTTGTTTGAGAAAATTCCGCAAGAGGCTCGTGTAAAAAGTTTTAATTTACCTGACGCATTGAGTGAAATGCAGGTCCAAAAAAGAATCAAATCACTTGCTAAAAAAAATAACACTGACTTAATAAGTTTTTTGGGGGCAGGGGTTTATAATCATTTTATTCCCGCGGCTATCGCTCAGGTTGCCCAGAGATTTGAATTTTTAACGGCCTACACTCCTTATCAGCCTGAAATTTCCCAAGGTACTCTGCAGGTTATGTATGAATTTCAATCCATGATTTGTAACCTCACCGGCATGGATGTTTCAAACGCTTCGGTTTATGACGGGGCTTGTGCGTGTGCAGAGGGGATTTTGATGTCGGCAAGGATTACAAAACGGTATAAAGCACTTGTGTCAGAGGCTATTAATCCGGAGTACAAGGAAGTGATAAAAACTTACGCACGGGCAAGCGGGATTGAAATTGTTTGGGGTGAAGCGGACGGTGAAAACATTGAATTGAACGAATACGCCTGCGTTTTGGTTCAAAATCCAAACTTTTTTGGAACGATTGAAGATATTAATTTTACACAAACTCTATCCGAAGCCAAAACTCTGCTTGTAGCTTGCGTTGATATTTCTTCGCTTTCTGTCTTGAAGGCCCCAAGTGAATACGGTGCGGATATTGTGACGGGCGACATTCAGCCGCTCGGTATCCCAATGTCTTTTGGCGGACCCCATGGCGGATTTATGGCATGCAGGGAAAAATTTATGCGGCAACTGCCGGGCAGAATTGCTGGCAGAACTCTTGATGCGGATGGAAAACAGGCATTTACACTTACAATCCAAACCCGTGAACAACACATAAAACGTGAGAAGGCCACAGGCAACATCTGTTCAAATCAGGCATTGGTGGCACTTTGTGCTACTTTGTATCTGACTTTGGTCGGCGAAAAAGGTTTTAAACAAGCGGGAATTTTGTCTGCTCAAAACGCACATAAGTTGTCCAAAATGCTCAAAGACAAAGGTATTAAAACGCTGAACAAGGATTTTTTCAACGAGTTTGTAATTGAAGTGGATAACTCCGATAAATTTTTAGCGGAGTTAAAAGAAAAGAACGTAATCGGCGGGTTAAAACTGGACGAAAAAAGAATTCTCGTAGCAGCAACAGAGATGAATACGGACGAAGAGTTGGAACTTTACTGCGGTTGAAGGGCTTAAAGGCTGAAGGGTTGAATGGCTTTTTACGAAGTGATTAAGTGACTGAGTGATTAAGTGATTAAGTGCAACAAAAAAAATTACCAATTACCAATTCCCAATTTCCTTTCCCGTTCCCAGTTTCTCTTCTCACATCTCACATCTCACGTCTCACGTTTTCCCCTCTCTTGTAAAATTCCTTCAACCGTGCTAGCATGGAGAAGCCGTGCTCCACGGGGAGGTTGCGGATCTCTCGACTCGAACGCTTATGCGAGGTGCAGAGCCTGCTATGAGGCTTGTGCGGGTTTGGTGGACGGATATATTATTGTTGACGTTTTAAATTATAATGGCGTAGGCTGCCGAACCGTGTCAGGATGGAAACATAGCAGCACTAAGGCATTACTTGCGGGTGTTATAACTTTAAAAAATAGATAATATTCCCCGAAAATCTCACTTGTACTTGTCGATAGGCAGTGGCACGGTTTTTTTAGTCGATAAGTTGAAAGGCTTAAGGGCTTAAGGGGTGAATGGTTGAAGGGCTTTTTACGAAGTGATTAAGTGACTGGGTGATTAAGTGATTAAGTTCAACAAAAAAATTAAAACTTTCCGTTTCCCGTTTCCTTTTTTAGGGGCAATTTTATGAGCCGAAAAGACTTTTATATTATATAACCCAAAATATGGTATAATAATTTTATGGATGAGAAAAGAAAATTAAAAATTTTAGAAAAGACCGAAGAAAAGCCGGATGAAGTTTCGCAAGAACAAGTCAAGCCGAAAATTTCGCATCCGAATCAAACCGATCCGATTTACAAGAATTTGGCGAAATTTAATAATTCCAAAATCGGAAGCAAATTGTCCGTAAAGGATTTGTTAAGAGGAAAAACATCGCCCTAAGCTTATTTCAGGGGCTAATCGGCAGGAGTTATGTACGAAGTAAAGAGCAAAATTTTTTTGGAGTTTACAAAAACTCAAAAATCTGCACTGTGCAATTTTTTGAGAGCTTTATGCAAAAAGCTGCCCGAGCATGATACAAGTGAGATTTTGGCCAAATTTATTGAGGATGAAAAATATTATCTTGAGATAAACGCCTCACGGTTTGAATTTTTAAAAGACTTTATTGATGATGAGAATTTTATTTCTGAAGCCGAATTATTTATAAAAGAGTGTAAAAAATATTACGATTACAAAAAAAGTCAGGCACCTATAATTCAAGCTCAGAAAGATTTTGAGAAGAGAAAACGGAAATTTTTACAGGAAGTTAAAATGTCAAAAGAGCTTCCGACAAAAAAACAAATTTCTTACTATAACAGCCTGTGCAAAAGGCACGGCATTGAAAAAAAAGACTTGAATGATTTATCAAGACTGGATTTGAGAAACATGATTGACGAGATTTTAAATGAATATAAAACAAATTGAAAAAAAATTAACAGAAGGCGGAATTGAACCCAACGAGGCCAAAATCGAAGCAAAAATGCTCGTAAAACATTTTTTGGGCGGGGTAAATATATATTTAAGCGATGATTTTGAATGCAGTGAGGATTTGCTTGCGGCCGTAACTCTTCGCTCTGTAAAACGGATTCCGATTCAATACATAATCGGCACGGCGTATTTCATGGATGAAGATTTTATAGTAAACGAAAACGTTTTAATCCCCCGTGACGAAACTGAAATTCTTGTCAGAAAAGCCGTCGAAATAATCAATGGAGGCATTGAGGAATGGAAGGATAGAGGACGGGGGGAAAGGAAACAGGAAACATGGAAGGGGAAACGGGAAAAGGAAATTGGAAATTGGGAATTGGTAATTGAACCGTTCGACCGTTCAACCCTTCGACCTTTCGACCGTTCAACCCAGTCACAGTCACTTAATCACTTCTTCAAAAGCCCTCCAAACATCCAACCACCCAAACATCCCCTAAGGGTTCTCGATATCGGCACAGGAAGCGGGTGTATTGCCTGTATAATCGCAAAACTCACAGATTCACAGGTTCTCGGGGTTGATATTTCAACTGATGCCCTGAGGGTCGCTTTAGAGAATTCTTCAAAATTAGGACTTTTCAACAAGGCTGTTTTTAGAAAATCGGATATTTTTTCAAACATAAATCCGGAAGAAAAATTTGATGTGATAATCTCAAATCCGCCTTATATTCCGCAGAAGGAAAGGGGAAATCTTCAAACAGAAGTTGGATTTGAACCTGAATCTGCACTTTTTGCCCGAGATGTTGACGGAATCGAATTTTATGAGAAAATAGTTACAAAAGCCACCGGCTTTCTCAATGAAGGCGGATATTTGATGTTTGAATTGGGTATAAACCAGTCGGATAAAGTCAAAATACTTATGCAAAATGCGGGGTTTGAAAATATTGAAATTGAGAAAGATTTGGCTGGAATAGAGAGAGTTATAACAGGAAACCGGAAACAGGAAACGGGGAAATGAAAATGGAGTTAATTTTAGCAATTGTAATAGCATATTTAATCGGGTCAATTCCGACCGGATATATTGTGGTGAAATTATTCACCGGACAAGACATTCGAACAATCGGGTCGGGTTCGACCGGTGCGACAAACGTCAAAAGGGCAATGGGCAAAAATTGGTTTTTTATTGTTCTGCTTTTAGACGCATTCAAGGGTGCTTTGCCTGTAATTTTGGCAAAAATATTTGCAACGGCCTTTGTTTCTATCGGGCTTATCCCTGTTTTGTGTGCGGTTTCGGTAATTTTGGGACACAGCAAATCAATCTTCCTTAAATTTGCCGGCGGAAAGTCTGTTGCATCAGGCGTGGGAACGATACTGGCACTTAATTGGCAGGTCGGGCTTGTTATCGCGGCAATTTGGGCTGCCGTAACTTATTTTTCAAGATACGTTTCTTTAGGCTCAATTATTGCCCTTTCGCTTTCTCCGATTTTGATGTATTTACACAAAGAGCCTGTTGCATACGTTTTGTACTGTGCTTTGGGAGCCGTGTACATTATTTATTTGCATAGAGAAAATATCAAAAGACTTTTGCACGGAGAAGAAAACAAAGTCAGGTAAAAACGGGAAAACTTTTTTCTAACCGCCGGACAGGGTAAAAATTTCGTAAATTTCTTCGTCAGAAAGCTCTGTGATGATTTTTTCACCTTCATATACCGCCATATTTGCCAAATCTTTTTTACTTTTAAGCATTTCGTCGATTTTTTCTTCAAAAGTTCCCAGTGTTATCAATCTGTGAACCATTACGTTTTTATCCTGCCCGATTCGGTATGTTCTGTCTGTTGCCTGATCTTCAACCGCCGGATTCCACCAGAGGTCATAATGGATTACGTTTGTCGCACTGGTAAGGTTTAGCCCTGTACCGCCGGCCTTTAGAGAAAGTATCATAACTTTTGTTTGCGGGTTGTTTTGAAATTCATCGATAAGTTTTTCACGCTGAGTTACATTCAGTGAGCCGTGGAAAAACAGCGGGCTTATATTGCATTCATCACTGAGAATTTGGTACAAAATGTCGCCCATTTCCTTATATTGTGTGAATATAAGCGTTTTTTCTCCGTTATCAATAATGTTTTGGACAAGAGAAGTGCATTTTTCCATTTTGCCCGAAAGTTCTTTAATCATTTCGCCGCCCTTTAAGAATTGGTATGGATGGTTGCATATTTGCTTCAGGGCTGTTATGAGTTTAAAAATATTTCCGCGGCGGTTAATTCCGGTAAATCCGCTGATTTTGTCCATCATCTCATTTAAGGTCTTTTCATACAAAATTGCCTGAGATTTTGACAGATAGCAATAATCGTTCAACACAAGTTTTTCAGGCAGGTCCGTGATTACGTTTTTATCTGTTTTTAAGCGTCTCAGAACAAACGGCGAAACGGACAATTTAAGTTTGGTTGCTCTGGATTTTTCCTTAAATCTTTCAATAGGAATCGCATAGCTCTTTTGAAATTCTTTCAAAACTCCCAAATACCCGTGGTTGATGAAGTCGAAAATGCTCCATAATTCAGTCAGCCTGTTTTCTACGGGAGTACCGGTCATGGCTATTTTTATTTCCGATTTAATAGACTTGACTGCCAAAGTTTGTGCGGTATCAGGGTTTTTAATATTTTGTGCTTCATCTACGATTATCATTGACCACGCCTGTTTTTTCAATTCCTCAACGTCAATTCTCATAATCGCATAAGTGGTTAAAACTATGTCATTTTTCAAATTCAGCTGTCTTTCACTGCCGTGGTAGATTGCCGCTTTCAAATCAGGGGCAAACATTTCAAGTTCTTTCATCCAATTACCCATCAATGTTGTCGGGCAAACAACAAGTACGGGTTTTTTAAGCTTGTTTTCTTCTTTCATCTTCAGAATAAGGCTTATAACCTGAATGGTTTTCCCAAGTCCCATATCATCAGCCATGCAACAGCCAAAGCCCTTAGAGGTATTTGTCCAAAGCCATTTTAAACCGGTCTGCTGATAAGGCCTCAGGGTACCTTTTAAATTTTTAGGAGTATCAACCTCAATAGGTTTGTTAAAATCCTTTATAACATTTGCAAATGCTTCATCATAATCAAAATCGTAATGTTCCAACTGCCCCGACATTGAAGCATGAATAAGTTCCAATCGGGTCAATTTTGAATGATTTGCTTTCAAAATTTGGTCAAATATTTTTTTGTTCTCGTCTTTGTCGACTAAAACGTACTTGTCTTTATATTTAATAAGCCCGTCATTTGCGGCTGTAAGTTTCTCAAACTCTTCAATTGAGATTTTTTCATCTCCGATTGCAATCTCGTAAGAGAAGTCCAAAATGTCTTCCAGCGAAATGTTATCGGATGAAGTGTTGTTGAAAATATCTGTTAAATCGCCGGCTCTTGCTGTTTTTACTTTGGCGTTAATCGAAGCTCTCGGCACAATAACGTTCACCAATTCGTCGGGAAGGATTACTTCTATTTGTGCCTTTTGCAGATAATATGCCGTTTGTGTAATAATTTTATAAACTTCATTCAAATTTAGTTTTAGAGATAATTTTTTTTCATCTTCAAACAAACTTTCAAGTTCAGGCATATATTTTATGGCATAATTCAACTGCTTTTCAACGATTTTCGAAATATCGGAAGAATTTGCCCCGAAAACCTCATCCTTGGAGTAAAGGTCGTCAATCAGGACGTTTTCGTCAGTTTTACGGTTTTTAATGTAAACTTTCAGTTCAAATAATTCAGCTTCGATATCTTTGATTTTTTGTATTTTGAAGAAAGGAATGACGTCATATTTGCCCAAATAAAGCTCATCAAACCACTGTGAGAAGTTTTCGGCGACATCGACGGTTTTCAGCAGTGCTTTTTGGTCAATATCTTTGATTAGATAATAGCCCGATTTAACATTTTTGAATTTATACGCCTTTATCCCTAAAAATTTGTAAATAACATAATTCAAATAATTTCTGATAAACTCACTTACAAAACCTTTTGGCACTTCACCCTGAATAAACAAATCCTCGGGCAGATTTTCCTCAAATAGGTTTATAATCCTTGCTAATTGATTGTTTGCAATAATGGGTTCATAGACAATTCTAAATGTTGTGCCTTTTGCCTTTACGGTCGGGATAAAATACAGTTTTTCTATTAACTTCATCACAAATTGGGTTAACTTATTCAGATAAATAAAGGTGTGGGAAAGTGAGTCAAAATTAATGATTTCGCCAAAACCTCCAAAATAATCCAACACCAAATCCAGAGGCATAACATAACCCTGCCGGTTGTTCAGAACTTGCGAGCGGTACCTAAACAGTGACCCTTTAGACTTCAAATAAAACTGAAAATTATTTGTGGGTGTAACAAAAAACGACAGATTATTTTTATCGTTGATTAAATGGAAATCTGTATTTCTCACGGGAGAATTCGGGCTTAAAAAAACATCCTTAAATTCATCCTCTATTATTTGATAAATCAAACTCAAAGTATATCGAAAATCTTTATTCTTAAATCCGTCAGGGTTTTCACTCAAGTTGAAAAACAACTCGTCAACGTTATTTTTTTTAAACGATAAATCTATGTCTAAATGTTTTGTTTTTGTTTCCATGTCCGTCCTAAGTCAAAATTAAGCTATCTATATGCTTTAATCTTACAATTATAGCAGGAACATGACTTTTTGGCAAGATTAATTTTTTTTGGGAGTATGGAGGTATGGAGGGTTGGTTGAACGGCTTAAGGGCTTAAAGGCTTTTTAAGAAGTGATTAAGTGATTAAGTTCAATAATGCTTCGCAAATTTTAAAAAAACCGTGAACGGTAGAGTAACAGGTCAGCAGGAAGCAAGCAAGGCTGAAACTCTTTATTAATAGGCGTTCGCCTTCCCGCCCCCTTTGAGGGGAGGGATGAATTTCGGTGCGAGGCAACGAGTGCCAGAAACTCAGGTAGTGGGTGAACAGGCTCATGCTGGCTGCAATTCCCCCCACCCTGTTTTCTGACTTTCGCAGGCTTGTTTCAAAATTCGCCGTTACCTCTCACA
>JBAYNW010000010.1:0-63150 GCA_041678605.1 Candidatus Gastranaerophilaceae bacterium
CTGTTTTCTAAGCTCGTTCCTCGCAAAGAAAACAAGAGGCAGGGTCGCAAAGTCGCTCGCTGACGCGATGCTGAAACAAGTTCAGCATGACGTGAGCCGTTTTTTGGAATAATTCCGCATCCTCAATATGAAAAATCTTTTTGCTTACTTTTTTTTGCAAAAAAAAGTAACTGGTGGATGAAGTTTAGACAGCAAAAGTCTCACAAAAATACAGGGTATTTACAGGGAAATTTTACGTTTTTTGATGATTTTAGCGTGTTGCTCTAAAAAATAACCCCATGACATAAAGGATTTTAACCTTATTTACCCCCAAATTCCCTAAAATCGGAACAGGGAATTTGTTTTAAGTATCAGGGAACAAAAATTGATTTTAATCAATTTAAATGCCATTTTTATTTAAAAATGAAAAAAGCCTAATGTTATTGTACAATAATATATATGGCAGAGAAATCAAAAATCGAATGGACGGAATCGACTTGGAATCCTGTAACCGGTTGTACAAAAATCAGCGAAGGCTGTTTGAATTGTTATGCCGAAAAAATGGCAAAACGATTATGTGAAATGGAGCAACCAAAATACAAAAATGGCTTTAATGTTACGCTTCATCCTGATTGTTTGCAGGAACCGCTAAAATTTAAAAAACCTCACTTGATTTTTGTTTGTTCAATGAGTGATTTATTTCACAAAGATGTGCCTGATGAGTATATTCAACAAGTGTTTGAAAGTATGAATAAAGCCTCAATGCATACATTTCAGATTTTAACAAAACGCTCTGAACGACTAAAAGAAATTTCACCCAAATTAAACTGGACATCAAACATTTGGGCGGGAGTTACCGTAGAATCCGACAGACAAAAAGTGCGGATAAGTGATTTGCTCGCAACCGAAGCAAAGATAAAATATTTGTCAATTGAACCAATGCTTACGGAGATTAAGGATTTGCCTTTGCAAGATATTGACTGGATTATTATCGGCGGAGAAAGCGGTCCGGGTGCAAGACCAATCAAAGAAGAATGGATTTTGCCAATCAGAGATAAATGTCAAGAAATGCATGTACCCTTTTTCTTTAAGCAGTGGGGCGGAGTGAATAAAAAAGCAGCAGGAAGTCTTTTACAAGGCGAATATTACAAACAAGTACCTGAAATTATTTCAGAGGAACCTTTTCAACAATCACTGTTTCCTGTTTAATTTTAGATGAAAAAGTTTTTGCTAGAAGTTTGTTCGAATTGCGTTTGCAGGTAAATTCAGTTGTTTTTAATTTTATTTTCCCGTTTTCTATCAAAGAATTAACTGCTTTTGTCAAATTTGAAGATGTCGGAATTTCTTTTTCCGAAGCTTCTTTCCAGGAATAAAAATCATCATATAATTCGGAAGTGATCTGTAAAAGCGAAACGATTTTCTTTTTGTTTATAAATTTCAAGATTTTTGATGCCAAACTAAATTGTTTTTGCTCAGTTTTGGATTTTGTTTTTTCTTTAATGCCCAATATTTGTCCATAAGTCCTTAAAAAAGTGTCTGATATTCCAACAGAATTAGTCAAAAGGCACAAATAAAACCTATCGGCATTTTCCAGTTTTCCTTTGCTTGTTCGAGGAAGTCCCAAATTTATAATAAAATCTTTTTCAATATTTTTAAGCGATATTTTGATTAAATTTCTGATAATTCCGGCATTTGTAATATTTTTTCTCTTTTTTAATCTTTCAATTGTTTTTAAATCTACATCAAAATATTCGCAAACTTTTTTTGTGCATTTAGTGCTGTTTAATCCTAAAATTCTTTCCAACCCGCTAATGTTTATTAAAGTCAATATTGTATGATATTTGTCAGGATTTATTAAAGGTTTTAGTTTTTTCATATTTAATTCGGTCGAAAACGGGTCAACGAAAATAAATGCGGCAGATGTTTTGCTCAAATAATTTTGTATAACCTTGCTGTAACTTTCCCATTCATTTGAAGCGATAATAATCTTAATTTTTAAAGGGCAATCCTCTTGTAAAATTTTTTTGGAAATATTATCAATTAAACTTGCGTAATTTTCTATATTTTTTTCTATAAAAATAAGAGTAAATTTGTTAAAATTTTTGCTAATAGCTATTTTAAAGTAATTGTTTATAATATCCAAAGCAATCATCGGCGAACCTTTTGTTCCGTCTTCAAACATCCCTTTGCCTGCAAATAAATCTATCAGAACAAATTCTTTTGATAAAAATTCTTCCGTAAAATGATTTGCCACATAAATTGTACTATTCAAAGTAGTACTTAAAAGTTTATGTTTAATTTCTGTGTGCGGATATTTAGTTTCAAAATGTTTCTGTTCGAGGGTCATATAATTATTATAACGATGATTTCCGTTTTCTAACAGTCCGTAAATGTACGTAATAAATTGCTTTCAATGAATTCAACAGCCTTTTTAAAACTTTCAATCGCTTTTTCAAACGTAATAACTTCATCTATTTTTGCATAAGACATTGAATCTACAAAATCAATATATTCCTGTTTGTAATTTTTATTGTTCATCAATTTATCCAAAGTCAGTTTTGCAAATTCTATTAAAGTATAATCTCTTTCAACTCATCCACGACCTTTATCATTAACAAAAGAAGTGTTCAAAAGGTTTATAAATTCTGCATTAAATATTTCATCCTCCAACGCAGAAATGTCATGAAGGTGCCTTACGATTGTCGGGTCATTTTCTTTTGTGTGCAAATCTTTGCTTCGGTCTTTTATAAAAACCCGCCACATCAAAGCACTAAATTTGTTGGCAATAACTTCTGGTGGCTGAATACAATCAATCTCCGTAGTCGGAAAATCTTTCATATAATTTGCTAAAAATGATTTTATAATACAAGCTTTTGCCGGTAGAATTAAGTTCTCAAACGTAAATTCAACCTTGATATTAGGACGCAGATTAATAGAGCTCTCAAATAGTTTTTCATACTCCATTTCAAAGCTAAAAAATTTGTTTTCATTTCCTTTTTTAATTGAAGTTTCTACAATCTTGCAATCTTTAATTTTGCTTAGTTCTTCCAAAATAAAATTACAAAATTTCTTTCTGTTTTCTCTTGAAAAACTTTTATCTGTATTAATCCTAAAATCAATATCTTCGGAAAATCTTTGGATTTTATTATATGCTTTAGACAAACATGTTCCGCCTGAAAAGATAATTTTCACATCAGGATAATTTATCTTTGACAAAGCGGATAAAACTTTGACGACATAAATATCCTTTTCAACAAATTGTGGAGCAATCCCAAATTCTCTTGAATAATTGCTAATTAAGTTTATAATATCTGTCTTTGTTTCTGACTGTTTCATACTTTATATATTCACCGTTAAACCCTATTTTGCGATTAATTCTACCCAAAACAGAAACTACTCTGCCTGTCGGAACCTGTGTTGTCTTGCCTTCATTGTACCATACTTCATACTTGCTTGGAATTGTTTTTAACTTTCTTTTATTGGCAACTATTTTTGCAATATCCGTAATACTTATTTGCGGAATTATTTTACTCGAAAATTGAGATTTTTCAGCTTTAACATAAACACCTTTTCCAACTTTTAGAATAAGTTCGTTTTTTATAAGTTTTCTCAAAGCACGCATAATCTGGTCTTTATCAGATAAATCTTCAAAATCAGTCAGCATAAAAACGAAATCCTTCGATTTTTTAATACGGTATTGAATTCTTTTTTCCAGTATTTGAACTATTGGCATTTTGTTTTATCCTTTTATTCCAAAAATACGACATCTATACTTACAATTATACGACATCATATTAAAAATTTCAAGTACCTATAACTAAATAAATATATCCAGCTATAAAAAAGTAAAAATGCTCTCAAATATTTAGTCAATATCCTCGACCATAGAATGGAGTTTTTTGCGAGTATCTTTTATTTCTTCTTCTAAGCCGAGGAAAGTCATTTCTTGCCCCTATTTTGAAATCAGAACTTGAAAAGGTCGAAAAAATCAGCGAGTATGTTTTTACTAATCCAGAAACGTTACAACCATATAAAGATTTAAAGGATAGATTTACATATATAGTAAAAAAATTGAACATAACTGATTTAGTTTTTCACGACCTGAGGCACACTGCCGCCACTAGAATGGTAGAAAGCGGAACGGATTTAATATGCGTAAAAGAAGCATTGGGACATTCTGATATTAACATGACAATGAGGTATGCTCACCCCGTGCCGGAAATGATGTTAAAAGCAATAATGTCTTTAAATAATATGTCGTTTCTTCATCAATAACTATAGTCCGCATACACATAGATTACACACAACATTTTAAAATAAAGATATTAAGCTTTTTTTATTTAGTAAGAATCTCTAAATACAGCGTTTTTACTTTAGTGAAAAAGCCAAAAGATATAAATCTGTTTTTCTTTAGTAAAAATCGAGACAGAATATGAGAAATCTTTTTGGTTACTTTTTCTGTAGAAAAAGTAACTGGAGCGTAGGGGATTTGAACCCCTGACCTCAACACTGCCAGTGTTGCGTGCTACCAACTGCACCAACGCCCCATGAAGTTTTACTAAAAGAAAAAAATTGGGCGATATTGGGCTCGAACCAATGACCCCTTGAATGTCGTTCAAGTGCGCTACCAACTGTGCCAATCGCCCATGATTATTTTAAATTTTCAAAGTTTTTTGGATTGGCCCAGTTGGTTCTAATTTAACTTCGTTTCAGCAAGCTTCACCGAGGCCAATCGCCCATGATTATTCTAATTTTCCAAAGATTTTCACTTACTCACTCAAAAATAGGAGGCACCCGGATTTGAACCGGGGATAAAGGCTTTGCAGGCCTCTGCCTTACCACTTGGCGATGCCTCCTTATCTTACTCTTATCGTATTTAATACATAAACAATTGTCAAGCTAAACAATTGTGTAAATTTTATGAAGTAATTTTTCTTAAAATTCTGCCATGCCCTATCGGTTTATTGTACAATGTATTAACTGACAGTTTTTTAGTACATGTAGTTGGAGGTTAGAAGTGAGTTTAGAATTAGGGGAAAAAGTGGACGAAAAGTTAGAATTATCAGAAAATGCGATAAAAGTTTTAGAAAAAAGATATCTTAAAAGAGATAAAGACGGCAATTGTACGGAAACCCCGGCCGATATGTTTAAAAGAGTTGCCTCAAGTATTGCGTCGGCCGAATCGCAATACGGCAAATCGCAGTCCTATATTGACGAACTCACGGAAAAATTTTATGAAGCCATCACCAACAGGTATTTTATGCCAAACTCACCGACTCTAATGAATGCAGGACGTGAACTGGGCCAACTTTCTGCTTGTTTTGTTCTCCCCGTTGAAGATTCACTTGAAGGGATTTTTGAAACAATTAAAAATACAGCCCTAATCCATAAAAGCGGCGGAGGAACCGGCTTTTCTTTTTCCCGTTTAAGACCCAAAAATGACGTTGTCCGCTCAACCATGGGCGTTTCGTCAGGTCCCGTATCTTTCATGGAAGTCTTTAACGCAGCCACAGAAGCCGTAAAACAAGGCGGAACAAGACGCGGTGCTAACATGGGTATACTTAGGGTTGACCATCCTGACATCTTAGATTTTATTAATTGCAAAAGCGATAATAACAAGTTGAATAATTTTAATATCTCAGTCGCTATTACAGACAAATTCATGGAAGCACTTAAAAACGGCGAGGATTATGATCTGTACCACCCGAAAACGAAAAAATCAGTCGGCAGATTGAACGCCAAACAAGTTTTTGACCTTATCGTTGACGGTGCCTGGAGAAACGGGGAACCCGGAATTGTTTTTATTGATAAAATGAACGCTGACAACCCCACTCCTCTCGTTGGAGAAATTGAATCAACAAATCCTTGCGGGGAAGTTCCGCTGTTGGCTTATGAAGCCTGCAACTTAGGTTCGATTAACCTCGGCTTAATGCTCAAAAATACCGAAATGGTGCCTGAAGTTGATTGGGAAAAACTTGAAGAAATCACAAAACTTTCAATTCATTTTCTGGATGATGTGATTACAGTTAATAATTATCCGCTGCCGGTAATTGCAGAGATGGTTCAAAATAACAGAAAAATCGGGCTTGGCGTTATGGGTTGGGCCGATATGCTTATGGAATTGGGACTTTCTTACAATTCAAAAGAAGGAACCGATTTGGCTCATAAAGTTATGGAATTTATCGATTACCATTCAAAAGTTGAGTCAGTTGAACTTGCGAAGTCCCGAGGAGCGTTCAATAATTTTAAAGGAAGTGTTTACGAAGCAGGAAATTTCCTTACAAATAAATACACGGGCAAATCCGCGAATATGGTTTCCGACGAGGATTGGAAAAATCTCGATGCCCAAATTAAAGAATTCGGCATCAGAAATGCTACTACAACATGTATCGCACCGACAGGAACAATCTCAATGATAGCAAGTGCCTCAGGCGGAGTCGAACCTCTCTTCGGTCTTGTATTCTTCAGGAACGTCATGGACGGCACGGAAATGCTTGAAATTAATCCAATCTTTGAGAAATACGCAAAAGACCACGGGTTTTATTCAGAAAACCTAATGAAAGAAATAGCCAAAGATGGTTCTATTGCACACATTGAGGGAATTTCAGATGAAGCTAAACATATTTTTGCCACAGCACACGACGTAACTCCCGAATGGCACGTTCGCATGCAGGCAGCTTTTCAGCTGCATACAGACAACGCCGTTTCAAAAACAGTAAATTTTGAAGAGCACGCCACAAGAGGGGACATCGAAAAGGCTTATATTCTTGCGTTTGAAAATAATTTAAAAGGAATTACGGTTTACAGAAACAACAGCCGTACTTTCCAGCCGATGAATTTGGATGTAAAGAAAAAACCCGAAATAGAGCTTAAACCGGCACAACAAGACGAGGAAATCGTATTGAAAAAATTTGTCTGTCCGGAGTGCGGAACAAGTATTGAAATGGCGGAAGGCTGCTTTATTTGCTTAAACTGCGGCTACTCCGGCTGTTCTTAACAAAAGGAATAAATAAAAAATGCTTAGAGCCGGAATAGTAGGATTGCCAAACGTAGGGAAATCAACGTTATTCAACGCATTGACGTCTGCAAAAAACGCCCAGAGTGCGAATTATCCGTTTTGCACAATCGAGCCGAATATTGGCGTGGTTAGTGTGCCCGATGACAGGCTTGACATACTGAAACCGCTTGTTAAAACCGATGTTGTAATCCCCACAGCCATTGAGTTTGTTGATATCGCAGGACTTGTCAAGGGTGCAAGCAAAGGAGAAGGACTGGGCAATCAATTTTTGCACACAATAAGAGAGGTTGATGCGATAATTCAGGTTGTGCGTTGTTTTGATGACGAAAATACCATCCACGTTACAGGCAAAGTTAATCCGCTTGATGATATTGAAACAATTAACACAGAACTCGCCCTCGCTGACCTTTCAAGTGTGGAAAAACGTCAGGCAAAAGTTTCAAAACTTGCAAAATCACAGGACAAAGAAGCAGTTTTGGAAAATAATATTTTAACCAAGCTTACAGAGCTGCTTTCTGAAGGTAAATTTATCAATATAAAAGAGCATTTTAACGAAGATGAAATCCCGATTGTGCGAGGGCTTCATCTGATGTCAACAAAACCAGTAATTTACTGTGCTAATGTGACGGAATTTGATTTGAAAAACGGAAATGCTTACACAAAGCAAGTTGAGGAATATGCAAAAACTCACAGTGCAGATGTGGTTTTAATTTCTGCAAAAATCGAGTCAGAACTCGCAGAATTAAGCCCTGAAGAAGCCAAAGAATACTTAAACGAGTTGGGAATTGAGGATTCCGGCATAAATAGAATGATAAAATCGGTTTATCGCCTTTTGGATTTGAGAACTTTTATCACGGCCGGCGAAAAAGAGGTTCGGGCATGGACGATTCCCGCCGGAGCAAAAGCTCCTCAGGCGGCAGGTGTAATTCATACAGACTTTGAAAAGGGTTTCATCAGAGCGGAGATAACTGCGTATAAGGATTTTGTCGCATGCGGCTCATATGCAGCCTGCAAGGACAAAGGCGTAACCCGCCTTGAAGGAAAAGACTACGTGGTTCAAGACGGCGACCTCGTTCACTTTAGATTTTCTGTGTAGCCGTTTCGCAAGCATTATATGAACTTCGGACAAGCGGGCCGATTTGATAATTTCTTATGCCGATTTTTTTAGCAAGAGCCTTTAACTCTTCAAACTCTTCCAAAGTGTAATATTTATTTACCCCTAAGTGTTTCTTTGATGGCTGAATATACTGCCCGATTGTCACAATATCGCAGCCAATGCTCTTTAAATCAAGTAAAGTTTGCTCCAACTCCTCGAAAGTTTCACCCAAACCTACCATAATTCCTGATTTTGTCAGAATATTTGAATTGTCCTTGACATATTTTAAAACGGCCAAAGACCTTTGGTAAATTGCCTGAGGGCGGGCGATTTTGTAAAGTCTTGGCACTGTTTCAATGTTATGATTGAAAACTTCGGGGGTAAAATCTGATTTAATTATTGAGTCTAAGGCCTTCTCATCGCCTTTGAAGTCGGGAACTAAAATTTCGACTTTGATGGAAGCCTCCCGCCCCCCTTGAGGGGGAACAATACATCTTATTTCTTCCAAGCACTTCGCAAAATGCTCTGCTCCGCCGTCCGGCAGATCATCACGGGTTACGGAAGTTATCACAACGTATTGTAAATTAAGTTCTTTAACTGCTTTTGCGATATTTTTCGGTTCATTTTTATCTAAAGGTTTTGGCTTCTCGCATGAAATATTGCAAAATCTGCAATTGCGTGTGCAAGAATTGCCCATAATCAAAAAAGTTGCGGTGTTTTTTTGGTAACATTCGTTTTTATTTGGACAGCGTGCCGATTCACAAACAGTGTTAAGGCAATTTGTTTTCAAAATTCTTCGAACATTTTTTGTCTTATCCGTGTCAATTATGGGCCTTTTGAGATACTCCGGAAGCCTAGGCATTCTGCCCCCTCAATAATGATAGAGATTGATTATCAATTCCCAGCAGGGCTTCATAAATTCCTTCCGAGTAAGTCGGATGGGCAAAGCAGCAGTGTTTTAATTCCTCAACTTTTATACCGTTTTCCATTGCAATTGTAAGCTGATGGAGTAGGGCCGAAGCTTCTTTTGAGATTATGTGAACTCCAAGAATTTTCCCTGCATTGCCGGCGAGGATTTTGACAAATCCTTCGAGATTGTTTTCAGTTGCCGCTTTTCCGAGGGCGGAAATCGGAAACACTGATTTTTTATATTCGATTTTTTCAGAAATTAATTCTTGTTCGCATTTACCTGCCCAGGCGATTTCAGGTTCTCCATAAACCACGGATGGCGTGATAAATTCCTTTATTTCTTTGCCCAAAACGATATTTTCAACAACCTGAATACCTTGATGGCTCGCAAAATGGGCTAATTGGATGTTTCCTGAACAATCACCTATTTTAAGTAAATCTTCTGTATCCATAATTTTGTTTGCCCCACGTCCTGTTGCAAACAAAACAAAATCGGGTTCTAAAACATCTCCGTTTGATAGCGTTACTTTTTTGTCTTTAATTTCGCTCACGGAAGTTGATAAAAACATTTTTATCCGTGACATTTTAAAAATCCGCTCCAGTCTTTGGGAAATTTCAAAATCCGCCGGAGGCAGGAGCCTATCGGCAATTTCAATAATGGTTACTTCCGAGCCAAAAGCGGAAAAAATTCTGGCCCATTCAATTCCGATTGCACCGGAGCCTACAATCAAAACTTTTTCAGGCAATGTTTTTAACTCTAAAATATCATCCGAACTTAGAATAAATTCATGGTCAAATTCAAATCCGCCAACGCACTTTGGTTCAGCACCGGTGGCGGCAAGGACGTTTAAACATTCATAAATTTCGCCGTTGGCTTGAATTAGGGAAGAGGAAAGCGGAAAATCTGGTTTTTCTGCTCCCTGTTTTATTATTTTCGCTTCTGAATAAACGATTTCTATCCCGTAGCTTTTCAGAAGCATTTCAAGTGATTTCCTTAATTTTTCAACGGTTTTTTCTTTTCTTTGAACCACTTTTTCAAAGTTGAGCGAATAATTTTCTATTTCTATTCCCAAATTGGAAACTTTTTTAAGCGAATTATAAACATCGGCAGAATATAAAAAGGTTTTTGTCGGGATACAGCCTTTGTTGAGGCAGACTCCGCCTAAATTTTCTTTCTCAAACAGAACGACGGTTTTCCCCAGTTGAGAAGCACGAATTGCCGCCGTATAACCCGCCGGTCCGGAACCGATTATGCCGAAGTCGAATTTTTTTTCTCTCACTTCTCACCTCTTGCTTACCTTGTGTAAACCCTTGGCAGTCTTACCTTTAGTCTGCATGTCAATTCATAATTAATTGTTCCGACGATTTTTGCCCATTCGTCAATTGAAAGTCCATCGCCCAAAAGTGTTACCACGTCGCCTTCTTGAGTATTGATATCTGTTATGTCAAACATCATTTGGTCCATGGTAATATTTCCTATTTGCCTGACCTTTTTACCGTTAATAAGTCCAAAAATTTTGTTTGACAAAGCTCTTGGCACGCCATCCGCATAACCTATCGGAACCGTTGCAACTTTTGTATTTTTATCAGCAATATAAGTATGCCCGTAGCTAATTCCCTCATTCGCCCCCATGACGTGAATCCTTGTTATTCTGCCTTTTAATCCCATAATGGGTTTAGGTCGAACGGTTATACCTTTATTTACAGCTAAATCAGGCATCAAACCATACAGACCGATTCCCGCACGCACCATGTTAAACTGGTAAGCCGGGTAGGATATTATTCCTGCTGTATTTAAAATATGTAAAATCAAACCTTTTGTATCTGTTTGAGAAATTATTTCATTAAATTTATCAAATTGTTTTTGTGTTTCCTGCTCGTCCTCGGCACATGCCAGATGTGAAAAAAGTCCTTTTAAGTCTATAAAATCGAAAGATTGCACTTTTTTAATAAAGCCCACGGCATCGATTTTGCTAACGCCTATTCTGTTCATGCCTGTATCAATCTTAATATGAGCCTTAACTTTTTTCCCTGTTCTCTCAAATGTTTGTTTACAAGCCGAGATGTGTTCTTCGGAAAAAATTGAAACTGCAATGTCGTTTACGCAGGCACTTTCAAAAGCCCAGACAGGCACTGCCCCGAGTACCAAAATATCGCAAGTTATTTTTGCATTGCGTAAGTCCAGACCCTCATCAATCGATGCCACTCCGAGCATATCAACGCCTGAAGCGAGCATTGTTGGAGCAACCATTACAGCCCCATGCCCGTAAGCATCTGCCTTTACGACAGCGAGAAGTTTAACGTCTTTTTGTACCAGATTTTTAAAAATTTTGACGTTTTGAGCAAGATGTTCAAGGTTAACCTCAACCCAAGCATCCCTGTGAACGTTTATGTATGATTGTCTCGATGTTTTCATTCTTTAATTATAGAACAAAAATAGTAACCCGATAATCTCTTTTTTCCCTTTCCCCTTTTCCTCGCTAGCATGGAATAAGTTTATAAGTCGATAAGTTGAAGGGTTGAACGGGTGGAAGGCTTAAGGGCTGAAGGGTTGAAAGGTTGAGAAGGTAAAAGTAGGTTGGGCTTTGGCTGACCCCCTCCCCCAAGTTTATATTTGCAAAATTGTTATTCTTCCTCCCCCCTTGAGGGGGAGGATTGAGGTGGGGGGCTTAAATTTGCCCGACAACAAGGGATTTGGATTGCTTCGTCGCAAACTTGCTCCTCGCAACGACAAGAAATTCCGTTCCCTGTTACCCGTTCCCTGTTTTTTAAAAATTTGCGAAGCATTATTGAACTTAATCACTTAATCACCCAGTCACTTAATAACTTCGTAAAAAGCCATTCAGCCCTTAAGCCGTTCAACCAAACTGCCATACCTCCAATCATCCAAATTATCGGCTTACTCCCTCAGCTATCCGCTTGTGTTGGTTTTCATGTTAAAATAGTAAAAACATAAAGCAGGATAAAACAAAATGGCTAAATCAATAATTTTACTTTCGGGAGGGCTGGATTCTCTTGTAAGTCTGGCATTAACCAAAGAAGAATACAATGTAAAACTCGCTTTGACCTTTGATTACGGGCAAAAATCCGCTGAAGCTGAAATTTTGGCTTCAAAAAAGATTTGTGAGCATTACAATATTGAGCATAAGATTATAAAATTGGATTGGCTTAAGGAAATCACTCAAACTGCACTTGTCAGCGAAAAAGAAATTCCAACAACAGCTTTAAAAGATTTATGCTCAGATGATTTTGTGAATAAAAGTGCCGTTTCTGTTTGGGTGCCAAACAGAAACGGCACTTTCCTGAACATTGCAGCGGCATTCGCAGATTCTTACAGTTACGATTATATAATTTTTGGTGCAAATAAGGAAGAAGGGGCAACTTTTCCCGATAATACGCAGGAATTTATTGACAGAATTAATGCCGGATTTGAATATTCGACCCAAAAAAAGCCAAAGGCTTACGCACCCTTGATTAATTTGTGCAAGAATGATATAGTGAAAGTTGCAATCGAACATTGTGTACCTTTAGAGTTGACAAGAAGTTGTTACTCTGCAAAAGAAAAGCACTGTGGAGTTTGTGAGTCTTGCGTAAGGCTAAAAAGAGCATTAGAGGAAAATAATTGCAAAGAAATTATTAGAGTATTATTTTAATTATGCATACAAAATTTATAGATAGTGAAATTAAATACACAGGGCTTGAGCTTTCTCCTCATTGGATTTACAAAAAGTTTCATCTGCAAGGTGATGCCATCGTGGCCTTTTGCGGAGAATGTGAAGTCAAATTAACCGAAATGGTTGACATTGAGGATGTAATAAACAACGAGCCGATTTATTCCAAAAACATGCTGAGTTTTATTGTTGAACATTTTAATATCGGACTGATTGAAGGTGTCACAAGGCAAAGACTGTTAATTTGTATTATTAAGGAAGTTTTAGAAGATGCAAAATGTATCATTCGCAAAGGAGATGATTTATTTATAGATGGCAAAAAACTTTCTGTATCTATTGCGACCAAATCTTTAACCTCTGTTTTAATTCACGTGGGCCTTAATATCGACCCGAGCGGGGCTCCGGTTGATGCCGCAGGTTTGGATTGTTTGGGAAATTGTGACATTAAGGGACTTGCTAAAAAAATTATGCTAAAATATTCTCAGGAAATTGATGATATAATTCTTGCGAGTACCAAGGTAACGGGACGCTAAAATTTAAGGAGAAAAAATGAAAACGCCTGACTTTATGAGTTATGACAGATATAAAAAAAAGAAGAAAAAAGACACCTCTAAAAACGGTTTATTGCTTGGGATAACAACGTTTTTTGTAACGCTGCTGCTTTTTACGGTTGTTGCAAAAAGTTTTTCTCCTAATGTAGATGTTACAATCGGCGACGATTCCCAAACAGATGCAAAAGATACCGGATTGGGCGTAAAAAAATTCATCGACGAAAGACTGAAAGTAATACAGATGGAAGATAATTCCGCCGGAGTTTCAGTTAAAAACGAGAACAAAAAAACCTCGGGATATAATGACGAAAGCTTTAACAAATTCACGCAGGAATTGGACGAAAAAATCAGTTTGCCGACTTCAAAGGGTAAATCTCAAACAACGAATGAAGGTACAATGTCAACCCCTGCGGCTCCTCCAAGACCTACCAGCCGGGAATTGTCTACACCTTTTGTAACCCCAAAAATGTCAAAAGTTTATGTTGGGCGTTACGCAACGGTTGAGCAAGCAAAAGTTGCTCAAGGAATATTGCTGGATTCGGGCCTCGACATAACACCATTTGTTAAGGATATGGGAGGATTCTACACTCTGCAAGTCGGGTCTTATTCGAACAGAGCAAAGGCTGAAGGACTCGCTTCCGAGCTGCAGCGAAACAATTTCCCTGCAAGGGTAATTCAGGAGCAATAAGGGCCAAAGTAACCAATCAGCAGGATTTCAGTTAGCCATAAAGACAGATACAATAAGCGTCTATACCCTCCCCACCTGAGGGGGAGGGATGAATTTCGGTGCGAGGTACCGAGTGCCAGAAATTCAGGGCTGGGGGGCAAGTGGAATAATAGTACGCTTTTTACCCCCCACCCAATTTTTCTAACACTCGTACCTCGTATTGAAAAATCCTTGCCTCTCAAAAACGATACTTAATCGTTTTTTCGGCAGAGTCTCTCAGGTGGGGAGGGGAGATAGTGAAAGCTTTTTAGGTATAAATGATTTCTGCTGACCAGTTACGGGCCAAATCATTTGTTAGTGTATAAACATGCAGTCGCCGTAGCTGTAAAAGCGGTATTTACTTTCGATTGCCTGTTTATAGGCTTTTAAAACAAAATTTCTATCCGAAAAAGCACTTACAAGCATCAATAGCGTTGATTTCGGCAGGTGAAAATTCGTTATTAATTTATCCACCACTTTGAAATCGTAAGGAGGGTAAATAAAAAGCTGCGAGGTATCTTTACAGGCCCTTATTTCGCCGTATTTTTGGAAAGCGGTCTCAAGTGTTCTTACAGAAGTTGTTCCGGCAGCGACAATGTTTTTGCCTGATTTTTTGGCTTTGTTGATTATCTCTGCCGTCTTTGCCGAGATTTCAAAGCTTTCCATATCCATTTTATGTTCCAAAATATTTTCGCATTTTACAGGCCTAAATGTACCCAATCCAACGTTTAGCGTTACATAACAAATCTGAACCCCTTTGTCATTTAATTGTTTAATAATTTCCTTTGAAAAGTGCAGCCCTGCGGTGGGGGCGGCGACCGAGCCGGCATGGCATGCGAAAACTGTTTGATAACGTGAATAGTCAAGACTTTTCAATTTTTCGTCCGGTATTTTTCTTTCGATATAAGGCGGAAGCGGAACATTGCCTATTCGGTCCAAAATTTCGTAAATGTCGCCTTCGTAAATCAATTCGACGAGCCATTTTCCGCCATCAAGACGAACCAATGTTTTGACGATAAGTTCGTTGCTGATTTTTATAATATTATCCGGATTTACCCTTTTTGAGGGCTTTATCAAGGCTTCCCACTGCCTATTACCCATGTCTTTTAATAAAAAAACTTCGACCTTTGCACCGGTTGTTTTTTGTCCGAAAAGCCTTGCGGGGATTACTTTTGTATCGTTTAATACAAGCACATCGTTTTCGCCCAGATAGTCAAGAATATCGAAAAAGTGTCTGTGTTCAATAGTTTCGGCGGTTTTATCAAGCACCATCATTTTAGAATGAGTTCTTTCGCTAGCGGGTGTTTGAGCTATTAATTCTTCAGGCAATATATAATTGTAGTCCGAAAGTAACATATTTTATCCTATGATCTTTTACTAAAGGCAGGAGGTATGGATAGCATTTAAACAGGCCGTATATCCTTAATCTATACCTCTTCTTTTTTTATTTCAATCTTTTTCGCTGTATTAACGGCATCATCATCGATTTTTTGTTTCTTTTTTGCGTCTTCGGCCTCAAGCTGTTTGTTGATTACAACTGTTTGCACAACCTGAATAACATTGCTTGCAATCAGGTACAAAAGGACGCCGGCAGGGATTGGAATGAACACGAACGTTGCCATTATCATAATCGGCATAAACGTACCCATCGACTTTTGAAGTGCCTGCTGCGTAGGGTCCTGCTGCTGAGGGGTTGTCGTCGACATCATAATTTTTTGGGTTGCAACCATCGTCAAACCGAATAATATAATTAGTATTAAGACGTCGTAATGGAATGAACTTTTGACGGCCTTTGTCGGCATTGAAGCTGCCAGAATTCCGCCTTTTCGCATAAAATTAACCTTTTCGCTTTCCTTATTCTGGGCATTAGAAATCGTAAATTCTGCCTTTTGAATTTGGTCAAGCTGACTGAATTTTAAATCCAGACTGTCCAGACTTATTTTAAAATCAATCGGTTCACCGGGAACTACATCGCCTTGAATTTCCAGTGCTTTGGTCGGTTTTTCAACCTTTACATTTTCAAGAGTTTCTTTCGGCAAATAAACGGTAGCACTCTTGCCCAAGAAAAAGTTATCATATTTGGAAACACCCATCTCGCCGTCATAAGAAATTCCGGCAGTGGTTTTTAGCGTTGCATCAAGCCTGTTAATGAATAAAAATTGGGTATCTCCGGCAATTTGGATAAATTGAGGACTCATTAGGGCTGTGTACAGCAAAATAAATATCGGCATCTGGATTAGCAGAGGAAAACAACCTGACATTGGATTAAATTTGTGTTCCTTGTAAAACTCCATCATCTTTCTTTGCATAACCTGCGGGTCACTTTTGTACCTATCCTGAATAGCTTTCAATTTAGGCTGAAGTGTCTGCATCATTTTCATTGAACGTTGTTGGGAAACTCCCAAAGGCCACATTGCAAGCCGAATTACTACTGTCAGTAAAATAATTCCCCATCCGTAACTTCCTACTATATTTGATAACGTTTTCAATAATTCTATTGTTAAAGTGGTAAAATCCATTTTTTAAATCCTTATTTATCTTATATTGCCAAGCTAGCCCTAACTCTGTAAATGGTACCATGAATACAACGCCAAATCAAAGTTAAGAAGTGTAAAGAATATGCAAGTACGGTTCGCTCTGCGTCGAAAGATAAAAGCGATTGATAAATATTAAGATATTTTAAAAAGTAAACGCCAAAAAAGAGAGCCGTTAAGCTCTCTTTTTAAGTAAGTGGTCGGGATGAGACGCTACACTTGACGAAGAATGAGTCTTAGTGTAGCTTGTGCAACCAGCTAGATTTTTAAAACGAAATATGAGTTTTAAAAAATCTGCGTGTTTGCCACGATTCAAGCAAGTGTAGCTAAAATCGAACTATTCAAATCGTGTCATAATAAAGTAAACGCCAAAAAAGAGAGCCGTTAAGCTCTCTTTTTAAGTAAGTGGTCGGGATGACACGATTTGAACGTGCGACCCCCTCGTCCCAAGCGAGGTGCGCTACCAAACTGCGCTACATCCCGATGAGGTCTTGTTTATTCAATTGTTTGGTAGCGAGGCGCTACCAAAAGCCTCCCTGACCCCGGGGAGCGAAAACGATACTTAATCGTTTTCTTTTTGTTGAGATGCACCATTGGTCCTTGCTACATCCCGATGATGATAATTTGGGAAAGTCGGAAATTTGCAATTAAAATTGCGATATTTCGGCCAATTTCAATTTTATATTCAACAAAGTTTGTTGTCAAGAATTTGTTTTTTTATTTATCCAACGTATGTCGGCGGGATAGATTGCCGCGTCGCTAATTCCGTACAATGGCAACTATTCGACTCATCGACTTATAAACTTATCGACTAATGTCTAAAGTGTCTAATCCCTGTAGTAATCATCGCCATATTATATTTATCTGCTTCTTCAATTACATCTTTGTCTTTTATGCTTCCGCCGGGTTGAATAATCAATGCTATTCTGCCTTGAGCGGCTGCCTGAATGTTGTCAACCGCCGGAAAGAACCCGTCTGATGCTGCAACAGCACCTTTTGTTCCGTCACATGCATAATTCAATGCCCATTCCATCGCACAAATCCTGCTGGTTTGCCCTTGCCCGATTGCGAGTGTTTTAAAATCTTTTGCGATAACGATTGCATTTGATTTTGCATGCTTTGCCACTTTCCATGCAAAAATTGCATCCTCAATCTGTTCCGCCGTTGGTTTTGCCTTTGTAACGACTTTGAAAGTTTCCTTATCAAGTTCTTTCTTGTCCGGATTTTGTATTAAAACTCCAAACGGAGTAATTTTTATTTCATCATTTGCGATTACTTTGTATTCTTCCAAAGGGGTATTCAATTTAACTATTCGCAAATTTTTCTTGCCTTTCAAAATGCCAAGAGCTTCTTCATCAAAATCAGGAGCAATAACGACCTCTAAAAACACCGAGTTCAAAAGCTTTGCGACATCCTCGTTTACCTTTTGGGAAAAGGCGACTATTCCGCCAAACGCACTTATTGGGTCGCAATCAAAAGCTTTTTGGTATGCGTCTAAAATATCCTTGCCCAGTGCAACCCCGCATGGTGCAGTGTGCTTGACAATCGCAACCGCAGGCACGTCAAAAAATTCACTTACAATATTTACGGCCGCTGTCATGTCTAAAATATTGTTATAAGAAAGTTCTTTACCCCAAAGGATTTCATAATCTGCCTCATGTTGTCGGGCAGGTATGCCTGACCCACTATATAAGCCAGCCGTTTGATGCGGATTTTCGCCGTACCTTAAATCTTGTATTTTTTGGAAGTCGAAGCTTTTTACTTCATCACATTTACCCACAAAAATTTCGCCTAACTTTGTTTCGATTATTTTGTCATAATTTGATGTTAAGGTAAATGCTTTTAATGCAAGTTCCTGACGGGTTTCTTCATTCGCATTTATTGCTTTTTTATAATCTGATTTATCGCAAATTACTGTGACATTTTTATAATTTTTGGCTCCGGCTCTCAAAAGTGCTGCCCCGCCTATATCGATATTTTTGACCAATTCGTCAATGTTATCGGTTTCATTTGCAATTTTTTCAAACGGATACAAATTAACCACTACCATATCAAAATTTTTGATTGCTTTTGATTCGATTTCCGCAGCCTCTTTTGAATTTGTCATATCGGCCAAAATTCCGGCAAAAACCGCCGGATGAAGTGATTTCACTTTTCCCGAAAGCATTTCCGGACAATTTGTAATAGCCGAAACTTCAATAGCTTCAAGTCCGTTTTTTTTCAACAAGTCGTAAGTTCCGCCTGTCGAAACTATTTCGAATTTATTTTTTATTAATTCTTTTGCAAAATCTACAATGTTCTCTTTGTCGTAAACGCTAATATATGCTCTTTTTTTCACCTCTCACCTCTCACTTCTCTCTCATCCTAACATGAATATTAAAAAAAATTAAATGACTATTTGAAAAATTGCTTGTTTATGTAACAATTATAGTAGGCTAGAAATAATAGCATTAGTAGTATTAGAAATATAAAGGAAAAAGAAATGGCAAGACAGACTCCCCTTGAGAGGATTAGGAACATTGGGATTGCGGCTCACATTGACGCAGGCAAGACCACAACAACAGAACGTATTTTATTTTATACAGGTAAAATTCACAAAATCGGCGAAGTCCATGACGGAGCAGCCGTAACCGATTGGATGGACCAAGAGCGAGAAAGAGGCATTACGATTACCTCTGCTGCGGTTACATCTTTTTGGAATAATCATCAAATCAACATCATCGACACACCGGGACACGTTGACTTCACAATTGAAGTTGAACGTTCGCTGCGTGTATTAGACGGTGTTGTTGCTGTATTCTGTGCGGTTGGCGGTGTCCAATCCCAATCAGAAACAGTTTGGCGTCAAGCTAACAGATACAGTGTTCCGCGTATGGTTTTTGTCAACAAAATGGACAGAACCGGTGCTAACTTCTATCGTGTAGTTGACCAAATCAAAAACAGACTGGGTGCAAACGCACATGCCATACAGCTTCCAATCGGAGCCGAAGACCAAATGTCAGGTATTATCGACTTAATTGAGATGAAAGCCCACATGCATATGAATGACCTGGGAACTGACATTAAAATTACGGACATTCCGGCTGACATGCTTGAAAAAGCCAAAGAATACAGAGCAGAACTGGTTGAAGGAATTTCGGAATTTGATGACGGATTGATGATGAAATTCTTGGAAGGTGAACAGCCTACCGTTGCAGAGTTAAAGGCAGGTTTAAGAAAAGCAACTTGCGAAAACAAAATAGTTCCGGTAACTTGCGGTACAGCTTTCAAAAACAAAGGCGTCCAAATGCTTCTTGACGCAGTTGTTGACTATATGCCTTCGCCTCTTGACGTTAAAGCGATTGAAGGCGAACTTGAAGACGGAACAAAAGTTGAAAAACACTCTTCAGACGATGAACCTTTTGCAGCACTTGCATTTAAAATCATGACCGACCCTTACGTCGGCAGATTGACCTTTTTAAGGGTTTATTCAGGGATTTTGAAAGCAGGTTCTTACGTTATAAATTCAACAAACGGCAAAAAAGAACGTATTTCAAGGCTTGTACAAATGCAGGCTGATGACAGAACAGAGATTTCCGAAGTTTATGCGGGCGATATATGTGCCGCTGTCGGCTTGAAAGATACAACAACAGGCGATACACTGTGTGATGAAAAAAATCCGGTAATCCTGGAAAGAATGACATTCCCAACGCCGGTTATTTCTGTCGCTATCGAGCCGAAAACCAAAGTTGATCAGGATAAAATGGGTATCGCACTTCAGAAACTTGCAGAAGAAGATCCTTCTTTTCAGGTTAAAACCGATACTGAAACAGGCCAGACAATTATTTCCGGCATGGGTGAACTTCATCTGGAAATCATCGTTGACAGATTGCTCAGAGAATTTAAGGTTGATGCTAACGTAGGTAAGCCGCAAGTTGCTTACCGTGAGACAATCAGAGGAACAGCCGACCAAGATTCTAAATTTATCAGACAATCCGGTGGCCGTGGCCAATACGGACACGTTAAGGTTAGAATTGAACCTGCAGAAGAAAATGCAGGATTTGTGTTTGAAAATAAAGTTGTCGGCGGTAACATTCCGAAAGAATATATTGAACCTGCAAGAAAAGGTATGGAAGAAGCCCTTGAAGGCGGTATCTTAGCAGGATTCCCAATGATAGACGTTAAGGTTACATTATATGACGGAACATACCACGATGTCGACTCTTCTGAAATGGCGTTCAAGATTGCCGGTTCTATGGCAATGAAGGAAGGTACAAGAAAAGCTAAGCCTTGCCTGCTTGAACCTATGATGAAAGTTGAGATTGAAGTTCCTGAAGAAAATACCGGCGATATTATCGGCGACATTTCTTCCCGCAGAGGCCGTATTGAAGGTATGGAAATGATTGAAGGTACAGGTATTCAAAAGGTTAATGCCATTGTTCCTCTGGCTGAAATGTTCGGTTATGCGACGGATATACGTTCCAAAACTCAAGGCAGAGGTACTTTTTCAATGGAATTCAAATGCTATGAACAAGTTCCTTCAAATATTGAAACGGAAATTATCGCTAAATCCGGAACAAGCAAAGAGTAAATCAGCAGTTAGTAAAGCAAAAAGGGTTTTTTCTCTTAATAAGAGAAAAAACCCCTTTTGCTACGGTTATTTAAAATTTAACCTTGCATGAGTTCCCGCAAATGCAAGTTATTTTTTCTTGAGTATTCTATAAACTCTTTTTCTTCAGTAGTTAAACGTGCGGTAAATGATAAAACTATGCCGATTTTTGTTTTTCTGCCGGCATTTTTACGCTTACCGCCCCACTTTATCTTTTCAACAGCTTCATCAATTTCCTTATGAAGTTTTTGAGCCTCATCGGGTGTAAAATATTGCTGGATTAAATTTTCTGTTGTAATTTTATTCTTCATAATATTTTCCCTCATTTTATATAATGTTCTATATTTTTTAAAGCCTGTTCTATATATCTTTTGGGTGCTTTTTGTGTCTTTTTAATAGTGATAAAACCTATTATGATTATTTTGTTTTCGTGATATTTAAAATAAGCTCTTATATTGTCGGGCTTGAGTTCAAATAACCCATTACCTAAGTCATTAACATTTTTGTATTCAGTTCCAACTTGTTCAAAAATAGCAATAGCTTTAATAATTTTCCTTTTATTTGGCTTTTCCAGATTTTGAAGTTGAGTTAATGCCTCACTTGTATATTCAGCTGTAAACTTTTTCATCTTGTTTCCTCTATTATAACATGATTACGTTACAAATTCAAGTCTATTAGTAATATTACTTATAAATAAACACATCCTGAACCAGTTTTATTTCAAAATCACTTCCCTCGTGGAAATAGATGGAGTCGCCTTTGTAAAATATGGCAAGCATCGGGGATACAAAAACGTTACCGGCCATAACAAGGATGCCTGTTCCTAAAGAAAATGGGGTTAAAATTATTTCAGACCCTCCATGGGCAAGATTTCCCGTGACGCCGAGCATTTTTCTAAAGAAGCGGCAGCCCGGTTTCATTGATTTGAACATACTGCTGATATATTTTCTGTTGCCTTTAATATTGTTAAAAAACACTTTTCTGAAATTTGCCTCCGAAACCGCTCCGTTAATTGGTCGTATTTCGCCGTTCAATACTACTGAATTAATTCTTACCACTATCAGTCCGCCGTTTCCTGAAAGCTGAGGTTTGTGGGAGTTTGCGATTTCCCCGTTAAAGACTGTTCCCATCGGAATTGTAAAATATGTTGTGCTGACGGGGTATTCGGAAACAAAAACGACCGGAGTACCCTTTTGCGACCTGTCAGAAATACTTTTTAACAGCTTTACTCTAATTTTTGTTCCCTGTTTTAAAGTTGCATAATTTTCCCCCGACACAGCAGAAACTGTTTGCTTATACGGCAAAGGCTTTGCCTGTTGAGGCTTTTGTTGGCTTGTTGAGGGAGCTTTATAAACTGCATTGGGCTGTGTCGCTTTTTCATTCAAAATTTTCGGCAAAACCGGCAAAGAAACATCTTTTTCGAGTTTAGAAGGGTTGTAGTTTCTTCTTATGTCGTCGTCAATGGACGTGTCAAATTCAAGTGCAAGCACAGGCGTACACAAAAAATTAGTTATAAGAATTTTACTTAAAAAACGTTTAAACAATACAGCCTTCCAACCTTTCAGCCATTTACCCACTTTATCCCTTTAATAAGTCATTAATTGCCTTTGCGGCCTTTTTTCCGGCCCCCATTGCGTTAATTGCGTTTGATTCACCTGTCGGTGCGACGTCTCCGCCCGCAAAAACCATCGGAATAGACGTTTTACCGGTTTGGGAATCAACTATAATGTATCCTTTTTTGTCGGTTTCCATTTCTATACCGTCGGCTTTTGCCGATTTTTGAATAATCGGATTTGGGTCCGTTCCGAGGGCTATAATTACCGTATCTACGTCCATTTTTACGAAATTGCCTGTCGGAACAGGTTTTCTTCTTCCGCCTTCATCAGGCTCGCCAAGCTTCATAACTTCAAGCTTCATTCCTTTAACAAAGCCGTCTTCACCAATAATTTCCACAGGGGCATGGAGCAGTTTAAAAATAATCCCTTCTTCTTTGGCGTGTCTTATTTCTTCAACTCTCGCAGGAAGTTCGGCCTCAGTCCTTCGGTAGACGATATAAACCTCTTTGGCTCCGACCCGAACGGCTGTTCTTGCAGAGTCCATGGCGACATTCCCGCCGCCTATAACAGCAACTTTACTTCCGATTTTTAGAGGTGTCGGAGTGTGTTCTTCGTGTGCCTGCATAAGGTTTACACGGGTCAAAAATTCATTTGCGGAATAAACTCCGTTCAGGTTTTCGCCTTTTATCCCGAGCATTTTGGGAAGCCCTGCTCCGGAACAGATAAATATAGCATCAAAACCGTCTTCCTTAAGCTGTTTTATAGTGATTGATTTCCCCACGATTACATTTGTTTTGAATTTGACCCCAAGCTCTTTTAAAAAATTGATTTCTCTGTCCAAAAATTTTCTTGGCAGTCTGAAAGGAGGGATTCCGTACCTTAAGACGCCGCCCAGTTTATGAAGTGCCTCGAAAACAACCACTTCATGCCCTTCTTTTCTCAAGTCGGCGGCAGCACTGATTCCGGCACAGCCTGAACCCACAATGGCAATCTTTTTGCCTGAAGGAGTGATTGGCGGGTTTTTAGCCGAAGAATTATCGCCGACATATCTCTCTAAGGCCCCGATGGCAATTGCCTCACCCTTAATCCCTAAAACACACTTGCCTTCGCATTGTCTTTCTTGAGGACAAACTCTTCCGCACACAGAGGGAAGTAAATTTGTTTCTCTTATGATATCACCGGCTTTCTCCACATCATTTTCTTTCAATGCGGCAATAAATCCCGGAATATTTATATTAACAGGACAGCCTTGTATGCAGCGGGCATTTTTGCATTGCAGGCATCTGTCCGCCTCAAGCTTAACCTGCTGAGGGGTCAAATTGTTTTCAACCGCTTCAAAATTGGCTCTTCTTTTATTCGGATTCTGCTCTTGCGGTTTTTGTCTGTCGGTCATAAATCTTCTCCCCTTGTCTACACCATTTTACAAAAAACATGTTATTCTGGCAATAGGAATAAAAAAAGCCCCCGAGAGGGAGCTTTTTTGCTGTTTGTTTAAGACTCTTGATTAACCGAATGTCTTGAAACTTGTTTCAACGTTTTTGTCTATGACTTTCTTAAGTGAATCCATTTCTGTTGAAAGTGCTTGTTGTTGTGTATCAAGGTCTTTCAGTTTCAGTTCCAATTTTTTGTCTTGTGCTTGAAGGATACTGACGTGGGCGTTAATTTGGTCCATTTTTTGGCTGTATAGAGTTTGTTGATAGTCGTATTCATTCATTGCGTCGTTATATGCGGCATCATCTTTAGTTGTTGCTATATTTAACGGAATCGGATTGTTGTGAGAGTCGGTTATTGATTCCATTCTGCCTGAATCACTCCACTGAATTGTTGCACCGGTAATTTGGCCGTTTGATGATATTGCTGCATTGTCATCTACGTAGTAGGTTGGTATAGAATTCCCCAAATTATTTAAACCTGTGCCGGCATTAGCTTGCAAGTCTGTTGCTTGTACATATCTTGTTGTACCGCCTGATGCATATGAGTAAAATGCCGGCATAATGTAGCCATTTTCCCCGTAGTGCTTGCCGTTTGCGTCCACTATGTCAAGGTCTTGACAGATTGTAGACAGATTAGCAAGGTTTTCCAGTGCTTGTGTACTACCGGATGTAGTATCGACAAGAGATAAAGGTTCTGTAAGAGTTCCTGTATTCGGATTATATAACTGAAAATTTGGAACGGCGAACGGGGAACTGGTATTTACAAAATTTGCGACTCCGCCGTTTTCTCCCTGTGAACCGGTTGAAGTTGTAGTATAATTAACTGTATAAGTACCTGATACGGGATCATAAAGAGTTCCGGTTATTGTACATGTTGCGTTGCTTGCGTCCTTAAACGTATAAGTCGTTTTGGTGAAATCATCCGAGCTTGGCGGTGTCGGAACCGTTAAATCAAGTAACTGAGCTGTGTAAGCAGATGACTGAGTAGCCAAAGTCGTTCTTTGCTGGTTAATCTGTTGACCTTGAAATTCAACGTCACTCTTACGTTCTGTTACTAATACATACCTCATTTGAGATGCTGACATACCCATAATTTTCATGCCTCCATAGTTGGTTTTAAAGTAAACTAATATTTTCCTTACTTTTCATCTATCGTCTTTTTTAATTACAATCTTTAATTTTTCTACTTTTTTTGTTACAAAATCGTAATATTTACCTCGAAATTTCTCGCCGCAGTAAGAAATTTTATTTTTTGCAGAATAGTTTTGTTTTTGATAAAATGAACTTGGATGAGGTAAGAAATGTTATTAGAATTTTTATTTTCAAAAATACACAGGGCCACTGTTACTGACGCAAATCTTGAATATGTCGGCTCAATAACAATTGCAGAGGACTTAATGTCTGCTGCAAAGCTGCAAGAATGGCAAAAAGTCGAAGTGTTGAACATAAATAATGGTGAGCGGTTTCAGACATACGTAATTAAAGGCAAAGCAAATTCGGGCGAAATCTGCATAAACGGTGCCGCGGCACGAAAAGCACAAAAGGGTGACAAGGTTATTATTGTTTCATATATGTATGTCGAAGCACCCGTTAAAAACTACAAACCAACAATTGTTATTGTGGATGAAAAGAATAGAATAGTGAAAGGGGAACTAAGTGATTAAGTGATTAAGTGACTAAGTGATTAAGTGCAATTATTAAAATTATTAAAGAACTTACTCACCCATTCACCTATTCATCTATTCACCTAAAAAATGCAATACGTACCATTACATCTTCATAGTGAATATTCTCTGCTTGATGGAGCCATCAGGCTGAAAGATTTGTGTGATTTTGCAAAGGAAAATGATATGCCTGCGGTTGCAGTAACCGACCACGGTGTTATGTACGGGGCAATCGATTTTTATAGAACTGCTAAAGAAACCGGCGTAAAGCCTCTTATCGGTTGTGAATTTTATGTCTATCAGGGTGAGTTGTCCGAAAAAAACTCATCCAAAACCCACTTAAATCACCTTGTTTTAATCGCAAAAGACAAACAGGGCTACGCTAATTTGGTCAAATTGGTTTCAATTGCCCATTGCGAAGGGTTTTACTATAAGCCCAGAGTAAATTTTGAACTGATAAAAGAATATTCTCAAGGTTTAGTTTGTCTTTCCGGCTGTGTTCAAGGTGAACTTGCAGATTTAATTTTGCAAAAAGAACCGGCGAAGGCAAGAGAAAAAGCTAAGAAATATAAAGAATTATTTAAAGATGATTATTATATCGAACTTCAAGATCACGGTCTGGACAACCAAAAACGCTCAAATCCTGACTTAATAAATATTGCAAAAGAACTAGATATTAAGCTTGTCATAACAAGCGACTCCCATTATTTGCGAAAAGAAGATGCAGACTGGCATGACACGCTTTTGTGTCTGCAAACAAACGCACTTAAGACTGACGAAAACCGTTTTCACTTTCCGAATAACGAATTCTACGTAAAGACCGTTTCTGAACTTCGTGACGCTTTCAAATGGATGGATGGCGAAACTTTTGAACAGGCCATTAATAATACTGTCGAAGTTGCCGAAAAATGCCACCTGATAATAGAGATGGGCAACAGCCCGCTTCCTAATTATGATGTACCTCAAGGCCATACCGTGGAAAGTTATCTTGAACTTAAGGTTAGAGAAGGACTGGCAAAACGCTACAAAGAAATTACGCCGGAAATTGAAAAAAGAGTTAAGTATGAACTCGATATTATTGAACAAATGAAATTTTCCGCCTACTTCCTTATTACGTGGGATTTTATTAATTTTGCAAAACAAAGCGGTATCCCCGTCGGCCCCGGAAGAGGTTCCGCCGCAGGAAGTATCGTTGCCTACGCACTGGAAATAACGGATTTGGACCCGATAAGACACAATCTTTTGTTTGAAAGATTTTTAAACCCTGAAAGAATAAGCATGCCCGATGTGGACATAGATTTTTGTATCGAAAGACGTTCAGAAGTTATTGATTATGTTTCAAAAAAATACGGGAGTGATAAAGTTTGTCAAATCGTAACCTTCGGGACTTTTGCTGCTAAAGCCGCTTTAAAAGGTGTAGCAAGGGTTTTCAACATTCCTTTTGCCCAAAGCAACAAGCTGTCCGGCCTCATCCCTTCAAATCCGGGTGCAAAAATCGACGACGCACTTAAAGACGGGATGGAGTTAAAAATTTTGTACGACAACGACCCCGAGATAAAAAAACTCGTAGATATGGCAAAATCAATCGAAGGGATTAAGAACAACATCGGAATGCACGCAGCGGGAGTTATAATTTCCCACAAGCCTTTGAACGAAATCGTACCTGTTCAGCCTTCAAAAGAAGGGATTATCATTACAGAATACCCTATGGCCGATTTGGAAAAGCTGGGGCTTTTAAAAATGGACTTTTTGGGGCTTCGAAACCTTACAATTATAAGCAAAACCTTAAAAATGATTAAACTTCGCCACGGTCTTGATATCGATATTAATAATATTCCGCTTGATGATAAAAAAACTTACAAAATGCTTACAAAGGGCGAAACGGCAGGGGTATTTCAGCTTGAATCTTCGGGCATGAAAAAGCTGGTCAGGGATTTGAAGCCGAGCGTGTTTGAAGATTTGGGTGCGTTAGTGGCATTGTTCAGACCGGGCCCGCTTGAATCGGGCATGGTTACAGATTTTGTCGAAAGAAAACACGGCAGACAGGCAATTACCTACGCTCATCCGAGCCTTGAGCCTATTTTAAAAGATACTTACGGAACGATTGTTTATCAAGAACAGATTATGCAAGTTTTCCAAACGCTTGCGGGATATTCGCTCGGACAGGCGGACATGGTTCGCCGTATGATGGGGAAAAAGAAAATTGAAGAGATGGCGAAGCAGAAAGAAAAGTTTGTTGAAGGAGCCGGCAAAAACGGGATGCACTCTCGAGCTGCGACGGAACTTTTTGAACAAATCGAAAAATTTGCCGAATATTGTTTTAACAGGTCACACTCGGCGGCTTACGCTTTCGTAGCTTATCAAACAGCCTATTTAAAGGCTCATTACACTGTTGAATATCTTTCAGCACTTCTTTCAAGTGTTGCAAACGATCAGGACAAAACTCAGGCCTATATTGAAGAAGCCTTAAAATACGGAATAAAAGTTTTGCCGCCTGATATAAACAAATCTTATGCAGAGTTCACGCCGGATGAGAATAATATTAGATTTGGGCTGGCTTCGATTAAGCAAGTCGGCGAAATCGTTGTTGAGGCTATTATTAAAGAACGGGAAGAAAACGGGGCGTTTGAGTCCATTTATGATTTTTGTAAAAGAGTTGATTCAAAATGTTCCAACAAAAGGGTAATGGAAGGTTTGATAAAAGCCGGAGCGTTTTCAAATATCGAAAAAAGCAGAAAACAGTTACTTGAAAATCTTGAGTACATAGTTTCTACGGCAAATAAAGAAACACAAACCAGAGATTTGGGCCAATGCAGCTTATTCGGGGGCGAATGTGAAGCACCTAAATTTACGCTCGCCGGTTCTGACGAAGAGTTTGACGACAAACAAATACAGTCTTTTGAGAAAGAATTTTTGGGGTTTTATGTCACAAGCCACCCGCTTTCAAGCATTCGCGACAAATTGCCGTTCTTGATGACCCATAAAATTTCTGATATTGTGGAAGTTCCAAATGACAAAATGGTCACAATTTGCGGTCTGATTACAACCGTGAAGCAAATTCCGACCAAAAAAGACCCGACAAAGTTTATCAAATTTGCGACAATTGAAGATTTGTCCGGCAAAATTGAAATAGTTTGCTTTAATAAATGTATGCTGCAGTATGATGAATTTTTGCAGTCCGAGCAAAAAGTTATAATTTCAGGCAAAGTTTCACGCAGGGATGGGGAAAATGCAAGCCTACTCGTGGAAACGGTCAAACCTGTCGAAAATTCGAACATATTTACACTTGAACTTTTGGAAGAAATTACCTACGAAGAACTCGTTGCACTTAAGGATATTCTTGTAAAACACAACGGCTCTGACCCTGTCGTAATAAAGGTTTCGTCAGGGGACGATAATACAAAAATTCTTTCATCGTCGATTTTTTGGGTAAATTCATCAAACGAATTAGTCAGCTCGCTGAAGAAAAATTTTCCGGGTAAAGTCGCAGTGTCCGTGGCGTCGGTGGATAATTAGCAAAAAAGGGGTTTAACCCCCTTTTTTGCTGAAGATTTATTTTGCCTTCGGCTCAGTTTTCGCTTTGGGTTTTGCTGCTGCTTTTTTAGGAGTCACCTTAGCTTTGGAAGCAGTTTTAGCCTTTGGAGCCACTTTAGCTTTAGGATCAGCCTTCGCTTTTACGGCTTTTTCCTTTTCTGCCTTTGGAGCCGTTTTTGTTTTTGTTGCAGCTTTTTTAGGTTCGGGTTTTACTTTTTCTTTTTCCCCTTTCCCTTTTACCTTTTTCGCCGCAATTACCGATTCTGAAACTTCTTTTCCTGCATCAAGGACTTGTTCGTTTAATTTAGTATCTTCTTCGGGTTTTTCGGCAGAGGCTTCTTCCAATTGTTGAGCCGCTTCTGCGTTTTGCATTTGGGTTGTGTTTTTGATGTCAATTTTCCAGCCTGTCAATTTGTGGGCAAGTCTTACGTTTTGACCTTCACGGCCGATTGCCAAACTCAACTGGTCGTCAGGAACTACAACGAGAGCTTCTCTTGAGTAGTCGTCATCGGCTAAAACGTCAACCGAGACTATTCTTGCCGGTGAAAGTGCGTTTACGATATATTCAACCGGATCTTCCGACCATCTTACGATATCGATTTTTTCGTTCTTCAATTCGCCGACAATCGTCTGAATTCTGCTTCCTCTTGGCCCTATGCAGGCTCCTACGGAATCAACCTCAGGGTCGTTTGAAGCCACTGCTATTTTTGTTCTAAATCCTGCTTCTCTTGCTATTGATTTAATTTCAACAATTCCGTCTTCAATCTCGGGAACTTCCAATTCAAAGAGTTCTCTTACAATCTCTGCATGGGCGTGAGAAACGATTACTTGAGGCAATCTTGTTGTTTCTTTAACGTTCAAAACGAATACTCTTATTCTGTTGCCGGATTTGTAAAATTCTCCCGGAATTTGTTCTTTTTGAGGCATAATCGCATCTGTTTTGCCGATATTTACGATAACGTTGCGGTTTTCAACTCTTTGGATAATCCCTGTTGTCAATGTTCCTTTTTTGTCCATAAATTCAGCCAGAACAAGATTTCTTTCAGCTTCTCTTATTCTTTGGGTGATAACCTGTTTTGCGGATTGTGCGGCAATTCTGCCGAATTGGTCCGGAGTTACTTCGATTTTAACTTCGTCATCCAAGTCAACATCCTCGTCGATTTCTTTTGCGTCTTTTAGAGAAATTTGTTCATTCTCTTTTTCTTCTTCAACTTCGTTGACAACCAATTTTGTCACGAATACGCCTATTTCACCCGATTGTTCGTCCAAAATCGATTCTATATTTGTTGCTTCCTTGATGTGCATGTGTTTTTTGTAAGCTGCGACCATCGCATCACATAAAGAATCTATCAAAATTTCCTTTGATATTCCTCTTTCACGCTCCAGCTGTTCACATGCTTCAAATAATGCTGTTCCGATTTTAATCATTTCTTTCTCCTTTATTGAGAGGGCAGGAGGTATAGAGGTATGGAGGTATAGCTTTCCAGTCATCCATACATCTTTACATCTATTCCTCTATGTATAGCCTTGTATTTTTTACTTTATCCAGACTTAAAACCATTTCTTTTTCATCTGATAACCTTTTTATGAAAATATTTCTTTTGGCTTCATCATAATCAATCAAATTCGCCCTGAAAATATTTTCGCTTTCGCCTTCCGGCGGCTCTTTCAATTTTATGCTCACGTTTTTTCCTCTAAAGAACAAATATTCCTTTTCAGATTTAAATTTCCTTTCAAGTCCGGGTGAGGAAACTTCCAAGTAATATTTACAAGGAATTAATTCATCCAAAAAATCATTAAGGCTGCGGGTAACTTTTTCGCAGTCCTCAAGAGTTACGCCTCTGTCTTTTGCAAAAAGAAAAATCCTCAAAAACCAGCGATGATTTTCTTTCTCAAAATCAATTTCAATCGGAATTAAATCAAACCGCATCGCGGTATTTTCGATTAGCGGTGTGATTTTCTCCAATATTTCGTGTCTGTTGGTTTCCTGTTTCATTTTATGCCCGTTTTTGTTTGTCAACCCTGATTTGTAGTTTCAGACCCCTGAAACTACCGATTTTGCACGACCGAAAACAAAAAAAGAACAACTTGTGTACTTGTTTCCGTCTGTACAATAAGATACTACACCAATACTTGAGTTTTGTAAACATGTTAATGCTAAAAATTTACATTAAATTTCCTTATAAGTTTTAAAGTGAACCTTACAAACCTCAATGAGTCTATCTTTGCCGTATTTTTGGATAAAATCTTTTGCACAAACCTTGACTCCGTCGTTTGCACCTTTTGGGAATTTACATCCATAAAAATTTTCCATGCTCTTCATTTTTTGCACAAATGTTGCACGTGCAAGCACGGAAGCAGCAGCAACCGCAATATCGCTTTCGGCTCTGACTCTTTGCTCAAGCTTGATAGTTTTGCCTTTTTGCATAAGTGCACTTTGGATTAAGCTTTCATCTCCGAATTTGTCCGAAAGTGCATATTCACACTGAGTTTTCTCAAGAATATTCTCAATAACTCTGGCATGCCCCCATGCCAGAAGTTTGTTTAAGTTTTTAAATTTGGCATAAAGTTCATTGTATTTGGCGTTTGAAATCACAACAACCGAAAAAACCGAATGTTTTTGAATTTGTTGAGCCATCCTCAACATCTGTTCATCTTTCAAAGTCTTAGAGTCTTTTATCCCCAAATCTTTGAACAGAGGGCGATTTTTTTCATCAACCAAGACTCCCGCAACAACCAGTGGGCCAAAAAAATCGCCCTTGCCTGATTCGTCGGTACCGACGTAGGGTAATTGGTAATGGGGAATTGTGAATTGTGAATTTCCTATTACCAATTCCCTATTTCCTATTTCCCTAAAATTATCAAACTTTGCACTCAAACAATCTAATAAAGGACCAATGTTTTTCCCCTGAACGACAAATTTCGACGAATTATAAAAAGTCGCGGTAAAATCTTTATGTTTGATTTCCCAAAATGCATACTGCTTAGGGTTTACAATCGCAGCAAAATTTTGCAGAATAAAATCTTTTATCGCTTCCTGCTTATTCGTCGGTACTTTCTCTGAAAAGATGTTCATACAGTTATTTTATCATAAGAAATTTTTGTCATATAATTGTAAAAGGAAAAAGTAATGAAGGGGGAAAAATGATAAAAGTAGCAGTATGCGGATCTTGCGGGAAAATGGGTCAGGAAGTCATAAAGGCTGTTATAGGCGACCCCGAGTTGGAATTGGTTGCCAAAATAGACCTTATTTGCCTTGGTGAAGACATTTTTGACACAATTGAAAAAGCTTTGGAAGAAACAAAAATAGACGTTTTGGTAGATTTTACCCAGCCAAATGCGATTTTTAAAAATGCCAAATTTTGTTTAGAAAACGGTATCCGTCCGGTGATAGGCACAACAGGGCTTAGTGATGAGCAAATATCCAATTTAGAGGAACTTTCAAGCCGAAGCGGCGTTTCATGTTTCATTGCACCAAATTTTTCAACCGGTGCCGTTTTGATGATGATGTTTTCAGCACAGGCCGCAAAATATTTTGATAATGCCGAAATCATTGAATATCACCACAATCAAAAAAAAGACGCACCATCGGGAACGGCCATCAAAACTGCAAAAATGATGGAATTAAGTGCTAATAAATCCTTTGCAAAAGGAAATTGCGAGGAACAAGAATTAATAAAAGGTTCCCGTGGCGGAATTTCAAGCTCAGACATCCATATTCATTCCGTAAGAATGCCCGGTTATATTGCCTCTCAGGAAGTAATATTCGGTTCTGAAGGCCAGACTCTAAAAGTCTGCCACGACTCAATGGACAGAACGTGCTATATGTCGGGGGTTCTCCTTGCGATTAAGCATGTAATGAAAAATGACGATTTTGTGTATGGATTGGAGAATATATTATAGAGGGTTGAAAAGTCGAAAGGTCGAAAAGTTTAATATTTAATAACCGTTCAACCATTCAACTGTTCGACCATTCAACCCAAAAGGAAAACAGATGAACAGACCTAACATAGCAGTTCTCGGTGCAACCGGAGTCGTTGGCAGAGAAATTTTAAAAGTAATTGAAGAAATAAAACTCCCTTATAACGAAATAAAATTGCTGTCCAGTGCCAGAAGTGCCGGAAAGCAAATGAAATTTATGGGCAAAACAATTACGGTAGAAGAAGCTACGCCCGAATCTTTTGAAGGCGTAGACATTTGTCTTGCATCAGCAGGAGGTTCGACCAGCCTGAAACTTGCCTCTGAAGCCGTCAAAAGAGGCTGCGTTTTTATTGATAACTCAAGTGCTTACAGAATGGATAACGATGTTCCGCTTGTGATTGCGGGAGTAAACGATGAGGATTTGAAAAAGCACAAAGGGATTGTCGCAAACCCGAACTGTTCCACTTCCCAGCTAATGCTTGTCCTAAAACCGCTTGATAATTATGTAAAAATGAAAAGGCTCATTGTTTCTACTTATCAATCGGTAAGCGGGGCCGGACTTGCTGCAATTAACGAATTAACCGAAAATACAAAAGCCTGCTTGAATAATGAAAAATTCGAAAATAAAGTTTTTAAAAAGCCGATTGCGTTTAACGTAATTCCGCAGATAGACTCATTCTGCGAAAACGGCTACACAAAAGAAGAAATGAAGGTTACAAACGAAACCGGAAAAATTTTGCACCTCGGAGCGGATTTCCCGATTTCCTGCACGGCGGCGAGAATTCCGGTTTACAGAGGACATTCGGAAGCGGTTACAATCGAGTTTGAGGATGAGATTTCGCCTGAAAAAGTCAGAGAAATTCTCAAAAAGGCCTACGGGGTTAAAGTCATTGACAATCCCGATAAATTCGAATATCCGACAGCGGCCGAAATCGCCTTTACTACACCTGTATACGTCGGCAGAATAAGAAAAGATTTGGCTTTCAAAAACGGCATAACCTTATGGTGCGTGGCTGACAACCTGCTCATAGGTGCAGCCTTGAACACCGTAAGAATTGCCGAAAAGATTATTTCTATGAAATTATATTAGGGTCTTAATCGCCTTGTTTTAGAAAAAGTTCAGCGGGGCAAATTTCTGAAAGAAATTTGCCCCGCTGAAAGTAATTAAATTTAATAGGCTACAAGCTAATAAATACCACTATGCCCGGAAACTGATTTTATGTTAATAATTGTGCCATGATTTTTCGGATATTCTTCAATGTATTCCGGAAATAATTCGGATAAAATTTCAGCATTCTTGTTTGATGTGCTATCTCTTTTATCAATAGATTCTGCAATTTCATAATCATCAAACGGATATTTGTATGCTTTCAATCCGGCTTCAAGCTCTTTAGATTTTTCTTTCTCAGCTTTTAGTTGTTGAATTTTTTCTTCCAATGGTTTAATTTTTTCTTTTAATGGTTGAATTTCCTCTAAAACAGCATCAGGATAAAGCGATTTTCCCTCAGTGCTTGCTTTTTCAGTTATATCTTGTAGGGTAAGCCCAATTTGTGAATTTATTGTTTGTATATCTACATTATTTAGTTTATCTATTTGCCCTTGCAATTCTTGTTGTATTTTTGCTTGATTCAATAATTCTTTTGTTTTTTCTAGTCTGTCAGAGACTCTATCAAATTTTCTTGCGAATGCTTCAGCACTATCCAATATCGTTTCAAGATTAAATAATTTGTAGGCATGTGGTAAATCTAGGCGGTCGTTGTTAGAGTGGCTGAAAGCTAAAACTTTCATTACTTCAGAAAAGTTATCAATTTTTGACACAGAAGGGTTTGGCCAAACAGCCGCAACAAATGAACGTGGATCAGCGATAAATCCACAATTAAGACCATGACGAACTTGATCCGTAACTAATGTTGCCTTAAATCCTCTAAAGTTTACCGGATGCTTTTCTAAATATTCAACAATTTTTTCATAACAGCCGTCGGGGTATTTTTTGTAAAGTTTTGGAGCTTCCTCCCTTACCAAGGTTGCGAAATCACCTGTAATCGTACCAAAGCTTACATCTGCTTTTCGGTTTTGTGTTTTTGGGCGGTTGTTCATGACCGCATTTTGACCATTAATTCTTGTTACTTGCATAGTTTTTCTCCTTTTTTAAAGTTAGTATAAGTCTAGTGATATTTGCTTAAAAAAGCGTGAAAATATTTTTTGCTAGTGAGTTTATGTGAAAATTAGCAAAAATCGCCCAAGTTCACTAATATCTTGAAAAAATTCGCATTCACATTTCTTAACATGCACGGAAAAATGGTAACTGCGGGGTAAAAAGCATACTATTATTCCACTTGCCCCCCAGCCCTGAATTTCTGGCACTCGGTACCTCGCACCGAAATTCATCCCTCCCCCTCAGGTGGGGAGGGTATAGACGCTTATTGTATCTGTCTTTATGACTAACTAAAATTCTGCTGGCCTGTTCCGAAAAATGTAAGCCGCTAATCACCAGAATGAATCAAACAAGGTTCACGTCATTGCGAAACATAAGACTTGTAGACACACGAAAAGGTTTGCATTTTGAAGCAATCTTTCCAGCGTATGCTTTTTGAAAATATTCTTCGTACTAAAAAATCCGAAATAAACCAATAGAAAGATTGCTTCGGTGGACACTACATCCCCAGCCGATAACCCATGTCTCACTCGTTCCTGCACCAACAGGGTCACACGTTTCGCACGGCTCAACGGTTTCCTTTGTTTCGCAATGACGCGAACGCTCTTTAGCATTGGCCAGAACATTTACCCCTCGCAATGACCTGACTTATTGCTTTTTTTACCTGTTATGCAAAAATGGTTTTTTGCACCAATATGTTTATACTAATTAATCGGAACGTCTATCGGGTTTGTCAGCATTACATCAAGGACAGTACCCTGATTCAGGATTACATCGTCGCCTTTTCTGAATAAATCAATAACGCTGTCACCGACGAGGTAAGCCCCGCCGCCAAAAGCACCGCCGACTGCACATATCGGAGCGGTTATAAATACAGCACCCGTAAATGCGTCCTCACCTGTATTAACCCCAAATTGGGTTGCATTCTTTGTAATCTCAACCGTTCTTGCCCAATTTTTCTTTAATGCTTCACCATAGCCCTTTGAACCGTAAATTCCGCCGTCAAGTGATAAATCAGCTCTGTTATAAACAGACATTGAGAGCGGCAATTGACGCCCGTTAGGAGTTACAACATGGTCAAAATCAAGATATAAAATAGCACCCCTTGAAAGCCTTCTCACCGGCTTAATCTTGCTTACGCACCCTCTGACTACCGAGCCTGCCGGCAGAATGATGTTTGCTCCCGAGGTTTGGTCTTCCAGCAGCATAGCGTTGAAAGAATCACCTTCATTTCCCGCAACCGTGTTTACAGGGTCTATCAATTGCAATTTTAATTTAGTTCCCGCAGGGATTCTTCTTGTTTTTGCATCAGCCCTAAATGGCAGTGCATAGACAGTATTTGAAAAAACAATCACCGCAAGCGTCAATATTAATAACTTAATTTTCATAACTTCCTCCAATATATTCTCTTCCTCTTTTACAATTTTAATTTAAACAAACTACTAAATCAAGTTATGTTATATAACAGTTCAATGTAACAAAGTATTGAGCCGGACGCATTATTTGGCTGTAAATTGTATAATAGATTTTGAAGCTGTTACAAATATGAGGATAAAAATGGAAAATCTAAAAATTGCAATCGGTGCCGACCACGGCGGATTTAAACTAAAAGAAAAAATAATACAATATTTAAGAGGTAAAAATATTGAATTCAAAGACTTTGGAACTTTCGATGAGGAATCTTGCAACTACCCCGAAATAGCCAAAAAAGTTGCACAAGAAGTCGCCAATTCCAATTTCGGCAAGGGAATTTTGGTTTGCGGAACAGGAATAGGAATGTCTATTGCTGCAAATAAAATAAAGGGAATTAGGGCTGCACTTTGTTCTGATGCTTTTTCCGCAAAGGCTTCCCGCGGACACAACGACGCCAATATCCTATGCCTTGGGCAAAGAACCGTCGGTGAAGGGCCGGCAATTGATATTGTTGATGTCTGGCTGAATTCAAAATTTGAAGGGGGCAGACACAAAATTAGAGTAGACATGATTGAGTGAAGAGGATTAAATGGAAAATATAAATTCGGACAAATTGGCGAGCGTAATTGCTCGAATACTTGATGATAAACTTGGGAAAGATATTACAATTTTGAATATAAGCAATGTTTCGGTGCTGACAGATTTTTTTGTAATCTGTTCTGCCGATACCTCAACGCAGGTAAGGGCGTTAACGTCTTATGTTAAGGAAAGAGTAAAAGACCTGCTTGAAAGGCTTCCAAACGGTCAGGAAAGCGATTTAAAAAACCGCTGGAATTTGCTTGACTACGGTGATGTTGTAGTTCACATTTTACACAAAGAAGAACGTGAAACTTATGCGATTGAAAAATTCTGGAATCATGCGTTCAAAGTTTCTGAAGAAAAATGGAAAAAAGAATCACAAGAGTATTCTGAATATGTCAAATGAGAAAAACAAATTTATAGTAAAGTTTAACGGCGGGCTGGGAAATCAGATGTTTCAGCGGGCTTTTGCACTTGCTCTTGAGAAAAGAACAGGCGTGCCGGCTTTTATGGACATGTCTTTTTTTGAAAAAAAATACGCAAGACCTTATGAATTAAACGTTTTTGACACAAAAATCAAAACAGTAGACGATTTCGGGACAAAATTCAAGTTGGGATTAATTTGGAGTCTGAGAAAAAAACTCAACGGTAAGAAGTTTTTGGGGTTAAATTTTTACTCTGAACCGCATTTTGAATATGACGAAAATCTTTTCAAACTCAGCCCAAATACTTATATCGAAGGTTTTTTTCAAAGTGAAAAATATTTTAAAAATATAGAAAAAGAGGTTCGTGCCGATTTTCGGTTTAAAAATTTACCCGATGAAGAAAACCAAAAGCTGATAGAAAAAATCGGCACGACAAATTCAATATCCCTGCACATCCGAAGAGGGGATTATGTTAAGAAAAAAAGGTACCAAAATCTTTATGCCAATTGCTCTTTGGGCTATTACAAACGGGGCGTTGATTACATAGGGGGTAAATATCCTAATCCAACTTTGTTTATTTTTTCAGACGACATTAAATGGGTTAAGGAGAATTTCAAACTTCCTTACGAGTGCGTTTATGTTTCGCACAACACAGGGTCAAAAAGCTTTGAGGATATGCGGTTGATGAGCCTCTGCAAACATAATATAATTGCAAACAGTTCTTTTTCGTGGTGGGGAGCGTGGCTTAACAATAATAAAGAAAAGATTGTAATCGCCCCGAAAAAGTGGTTTAATGATGAAAAGATTATCCAAACGGACGTAATTCCTGAAAATTGGGTAAGAATAGAAAATTAGGAGTGATGATGAAGAAAATTTCTGTAGTAATAAATACTCTAAACGCAGACAGGCTCTTGGAAAAGTGTCTTGAAAGCGTCAAGGGTGCGGATGAAATTCTAATCTGCGATATGCATTCAGAGGACAGAACAATAGAAATTGCTCAAAAATTCGGGTGCAAAATTGTTTATCACGAACGTACGGGGATTGTTGAGCCGGCAAGAAATTGGGCAATGGAGCAGGCCTCAGGCGACTGGATTTTGGTACTTGACGCGGATGAAATCGTAACGCCGCAACTCTGGCAATATTTGAGAAAATATGCAAATAATCCTAAGCCAAATTATTTTGCCTGCAATATCCAACGAGAAACTGCTATGGACGGCAAAATCCTTCGTTCATGGTATCAGGAAGGCTGCAAAAGGTTTTGGAGGAAGGGCGTTTGTACCTATACCGACGCAATTCACCAGATGCCGATAACTCACGAGGGCGAAGACTTTTGGATTAAAGGGAAAGACTTGTATATAATCCATTATCATATGCCTTCAATAAGCTCTTTTAACGAAAAAATTGACAGGTATACGGATTTTGAACTTAAAAGATTTGAGGAAAAGGGCAAAAAATTCTCTTTGTTTAAACTTATCACACGTCCCTGCTTTGAGTTTTTTAAATTTTACATACTCAAAGGCGGAATTTTTGACGGAATTCACGGGCTGATTTTTGCCAAAATGCAGGCTTACTATAAATTTATCCAATGGGCCAAGCTTTACGAAAAAGAATTTAAAGAAAAAAATAAGGATTTAATTTACTAAGTTATGGAAATTATTCATATAGCTTTAACTTTTGACGACAAGTATCTTGAGCAGGGGATTGTCTTGATGACTTCGATTTTGGCGAATAAAGGTGAAGAAACAATTCATTTTCACATTCTGGACGGCGGATTGAGCGAGTTTTTAAAGTCAAAACTTTTAGATTTGAAAAATTGTGAAATAGAATTTCACAAAGTGGATGCCAAAATCTTTGAGCATTACAAAAAAATGGATTACTATCCTGCGATGATGCTTTGGCCAATGATTTTGCCGGACATTATTAAAACCGATAGGCTGATTTACCTTGATTGTGATATGGTTGTAAATACTTCTCTAAAAGAGTTGTGGCAGAACGATTTGGGGGATAATTACGTTGCGGCGGTTGAAGATGCCAACGGGAAAAAATATGCAAAGAGGTTTGGGCTTAAAAAAGAGTCAAAATTTTTTAACTCCGGAGTTATGTTAATCAACTGTAAAAAGTGGCGTGAGGATGATATTTCCACACGTGCCGTTGAAATTTCAATGCAGAATACCGGAACAAGATTTGGCTACGACCAAACCGTTTTGAACCGGCTTTTTGAAGGTCGCGTTAAGTTCTTGGATTTAAAATGGAACTTGCAATACTGTCCCCTCAGCATTTGGCCGAGTTATGAGAATAAGGCGGAATACAAATGTGCGATTGCCGTTCCTTAAATTGTGCATTACGTCGGGGACTACAAGCCCTGGAAAAAAGGACTGGGCTGTTTCAATCCCAAACAAAAAAATTATTTTAAGTATCACAAGATGACGTCTTACGCTTTTGACGATTACAAAAAATGGCGGATTGAAGATAAATTAAACTTTTACAGGGGAATTTTTGCCTTTATAAAACGCTATCCGCTGTTTTTTTTAAGAAAAAACTTTTGGGAAAACTTGTTTACAGGCTTTGGTTTTTGATTTCATCATTAAATTGAATAAAATTTGTGCTTGGGATGTATTCCGCTTCGCCAATGTTTATTTTATTTATAATGTTCGCCCTTTTCTTGCGGTAAAGCATATCAACAAAGGCTTCAAGCCTCGTGATAAAGCCGGCTTCCCCCGTATGTTCATCTATGGTTAAGTTTAAGAGCGGTTTGTTAAACTGTTTTGATTTTCTGGTAATTCTCTCAACCATCAATGAGTCCGGACCGCAGCCAAACGCAGTAAGGGTAATTATCCCGTCAATTTTGTTCTCTTTCAGGTAATGTCCGGCACATCCGGTCATTTCATGTTCATTCGCCCAATAAGCTCTCTGAGAAAGGGTATTTATGCCCTCTTCCATTTGCTCCTTGGTCAACTGCAAAGCACTGTAAACCTTAACATCCATATCCTTTAGCTTATCAATTATTTTCATCGAAGTTCTTTCGTCATAAATATTGTAAGCGTGCGACGCAAGTGCAACGGAAATAGGATATTCCTTATCATTTTTCTCAATAAGAACTTTACCCTGAAGAGCGTAATTCATGGCCTGTTTATAATCCATTCCGGATTGAGCCATAATCTGAAAATTATTATAAACTTTCCATCCGACTTTGGACGCTTTTTTAATCCGTTTTTCATCTGTAATCCCAAAATGGGAAACCGTTTCTTTCAAAAATTCGTAAAATCCCTGATTTTTTTCGGATTTGTCAAGCGTTGCCTCTATAATTTTGAAATCACGTTTGACAACATTCCTAATCAAATCAGGAAGCCCTCTGATTTTTGAGCAGTTGTAAATTTTTGGAGCAATCGATTGAAGTGAAGGAACAAAAATTGTTTCAACCCCTTTTTCTAAAAGGTTTAAAACATGGCCCACAAAAACCTTAACAGGCAGGCAGGTTTCCGTAACGACAAGAGCCGCACCGTTTGAGAGAGTTTTTTTTGTCGTTTTATCCGACAAAACTATTTCTATTCCCAAATCGGTAAAAAACCCGAAAAAAAACGGGTAATTGCTATAAAAAGACATTGCTCTGGGGATTCCGATTTTCATTGCTTAGTTCCTTTACTATCGATATAGTAACTCAAACATGTTTTTTTGCCAAGGGGGTGTTAAGCAAGAGCGGGAAACGGGAAAAGGAAATTGGTAATTGAGAATTGGTAATTGAACCGTTCGACCTTTCACCTGTTCCCTAAACATTTCCCGTTGAGCTGTTTTTGTCGTCTTCAAGCTGTTTAAGGTCTATTCCTTCTGTTTCTTCAGGATAAGTCACAACCGGAATGTCAAGTTCAACGTTGGCTTCGGCATCAACCATTTCAATGTCGTTTTTCGGATAGTCTTTCATCTTACCGTCTTCAAGTTTAACCATGACGTTGGAATTCAAAAATTTCAGCGAAAAGACCTTCCCCAGGCCGTCGGGGGTCATAACAGTAGACCCGACAGGGGGCATACCTTTTGCGGCTTCAATGTAATTCGAATATTCATAATTTAAGCAGCAAAGCAACCTTCCGCAGGTTCCGGAAATTTTACCCGGAGCTATCGGCATCCCTTGATCCTTGGCTAATTTTATATTTATTGAGTCAAATTTTCTCAGAAAAGAACAGCAGCAAAACGGTCTTCCGCAAATGCCAGTTCCTTCCATAATTGAAGTTTCGTCTCTTACTCCTATGTGCCTCAGGTCAATTCTGACCCGTTTAAAAACTTGCGTCAAATCTTTTAAAAGTTCCCTGAAATCGACTCTTTCCGGTGCTGTATAATAAAAAGTTATCTTTTTTTTATCAAAAGTAATTCTGCATTGTACCAAATTCATCGTCAACTTGTGCTTTTTTACCAATTCCTGACATTTGGTGAAGGATTCGACTTCTTCTTTTTTTATTTCGTCCAGCGTCTGTAAATCTCTCTGAGATAAATTTCTTATAGCATGCAGGGCTTCAGGCTTAAATTTTTCCCACTGTTTAGAAATTTCAGAATTGACGGTGAAAATCTTCAACGCTTCTTCGCCCTTTTCAGTCCGAACCAAAACCATCTGGCCATGTTCAACAGTCAATGAATCCGGAACTTGCAGCGGATGGAATGTATTTTTAATTAATCTTACAGCGTATTTCATTAACTTATTATACTACAAATAACTTTCTTCTTCTTTTAGTTTCCTGTTCATCAGCTTGTCGAGGAGCTCTTTGGGCGTTACATCCGTGTAAACCGCCTCGTAAATTGCACTTGAAACGGGAACTTCAATTTTGAGTTTTTTGGCTAATTCACAGACCGCTTTTGAAGTCTGGACGCCTTCGGCGACAGAGCCTAACTCTTTTAAAATATCGTTGATTTTTTTGCCTTTGCCTAACATTGAACCCACCGTGTAATTCCTCGACATCGGGCTGGAGCAGGTTGCGATTAAATCGCCCATTCCAGAAAGTCCGTAAAGAGTAGAGGGATTCGCTCCCAATTTAGCACTCACCCGAACGATTTCCGCCATCCCCCGTGTCAATAAAGCACCCGTACAATTCTCACCCAAATTCATGGCATGAGCAAACCCTGAAGCGATTGCTATAACGTTTTTCAGGCTTCCGCCAAGTTCGACCCCGATTACGTCTTTGTTGGTGTATAACCTGAACTTACCCGCAACCGTGCAGGCCTGCTGAACTTTTTTTGCGGTTTCTATATTTTCTGACGCGACGGATGCAGCGGTCGGACACCCCATCAAAACTTCTTTTGCCAAAGTCGGGCCGGAAAGAACGGCAACGCTCTGGTCAGGTAAAACGTCCTTTATGACTTCGGACATCCTCATCAATGACGGCAATTCGATACCTTTTGAGGCGTTAACCAAAACTTGTTCATCCTTAATCCCCGCATTTTTTAAGGCCTCGCAAACGGGTCTTATTCCGGAGGTTGCTACCACAAGCAAAATTATATCGGCATTTTTAATTGCCGCTGAAAGATTTGACGTTATCTCAACTTTATCGGAAAGTTGGATTTCCAGAGGTTTTGCACAGTGTTTGTTTTTAATTAAATCTTCGGATAAATCCTGTTCTCTGCCCCAAACGACAACTTCGTTGAAATTATCTGTTAATAGCCATGCCAGAGTCAATCCCCAACATCCCGGCCCCAGTACCGTTAATTTCATGTTTTTACCTCACCATTTAATTCTGTGTTGTTTATATTACTCTTCTTAACACTCCGCCGTGATTTTTTAATTCCAGTCTGGCTTTTGTGACATCCAATTTGAGTTTTAGTGCGACAATCGCAACTTTTATTTCCCAACTGCATTTCAAAAGCATGGCCAAAGCTTCTGCGTGTGTGACCTGTGCGATTTGAGCGACAATTTTTATTGCTCTGTCTTTAAGCTTTTCATTGCTCGCTTTCAAATCAATCATAAAATTTTCGTAGGTTTTGCCGATTTTAATCATTGCACCTGTTGAAAGCATGTTCAAAATCATTTTTTGAGCCGTTCCTGCTTTTAATCTGCTTGAACCGGCAATAATTTCAGGACCGACTTCGACACAAATTAAGACGCCGGCATCTTCAGAGATTTTGCACTGAGAGTTGCAGGTTATTCCGATTGTTTTGGCTCCGGCTTCCTCGGCACGGGTTAAAACGCCCAGAAGATATTTAGGATTTCCGCTTGCGGAAATCACAACGGCCACGTCATCTTTTGTTAAAACACTTGCATCTTTTTTACCGGCTTCAAAATCGTCTTCCGCCCCTTCGACAGCTGTTTTAAAAGCGGCTTCGCCGCCCGCGATAATTCCCTGAACCATATCCGGTTCAACACTGAAAGTAGGAGGACATTCTGAAGCATCCAAAACCCCGAGCCTGCCGGATGTGCCTGCTCCAAAGTAAAAGAGCTTTCCGCCCTTTAAAAATTGTTTTGCAATCAAGTCAACGGCTTTTGCAATGTTTTCCAACTCTTCTTCAACGGCAAGGGCAACTATTTTGTCCTCGTCGTTCATTTTTTTGACTAATTCAAGGGTTGGAATTATATCGATGTCTTTGGTGTTTTCATTTCTGTATTCAGTGATTATTTCCAATTCTGATGTCCTTTACTAAACCAATTTGACCAGATTTGCCATTTCGATTGCGGATTTGGCTGCGTCTGAACCTTTGTTTCCCGCTTTTGTGCCGGCTCTTTCGATTGCCTGTTCAATATTTTCGGTTGTAAGCACTCCGAATATCACAGGAACACCTGTTTCAAGACTTACGCTTGCGATTCCTTTTGATAATTCGGCACTAACGTAATCAAAATGAGCAGTTGAACCCTTAATAATCGCTCCGAGAGCAATTATAGCATCGTAAATGCCTGATTTAGCACATTTCTTAGCCAAAATTGGGATTTCAAACGCCCCCGGTGACCAAACCACCGTGATGTTATCTTCCTTAACCCCGTGTCTTGTCAATTCGTCGATTGCTCCCGACAAAAGTTTTGAACCGATAAATTCGTTAAATCTTGAAACAATAATGCAAAATTTTTCGCTTTTTACGGTTAATTTGCCTTCAATAGTTTTTATCATAATTTTTCTCCATTTATTTATATGTAAATACTACTACATACAAGATTTTTTTACAATAACGGAGAAAATACTTTGTAAAAAATATAAAGAGAGGATAAAATCAAAAGCACTCCGCTTAATTTCAGCAAGATTTCTGATATATATGCGAAATTCTTAAACCCTTTCAGACTGGAGGTGAAAACTCCGGCTATTACCAAAATTAAGCCCTGTCCGAGAGAAAACATAAACAGCATTAAAACGGCAGACAGAATATTTGTCGACATTGACGCAAACGCCATTATGCCCGCCAAAATAGGCGTAGAACAAGGTGTTCCGGCAAGTGCAAAAACCGCACCGATTAAAATCGGGTACAAAACCATGTTTTTCCCCGAGCTTTGCGGAATTTGTTTGATAATAACCGGCATGTTGAAATCAAGCAATCCCATTATATTCAACCCCATAACCATCAACAAAGATGCTAATATCAAAATAAAGTACACGGGTGCGAATGAAATAAAGACTTTGCCTGTTACGGCACAAATAACCCCGATTGTTGCAAAAACGAGAGAAGAACCGAAAACAAAAAACAGCATTTGCAGGAAGGTTTTAGCGGGGCTTCCTTTGGAATATCCGCCGACGTAACCGATAATTATCGGCAACATTGCCAGAGAGCAAGGCGATACCGATGCCAAAAGTCCTCCCAAAAAAGAGACTCCAAGCATAATCAGGCCGAAATGTCCGCTACCTGCCGCTCCTTGTGAAAACATTTCCAAATAATTGTTCATTAATTAAGTTCTTTCATGTATTTTTCCAGTCTTTCACGCTCAAGGAAACCTTCGGTTTTGGAAACCTTTTTGCCCTTTGAGTTAATGAAAATAAGGGTCGGAACCAATGTTACATCGTACTTTTGGACTTGTTTTTTTGTATAATCGTCTTCGTTTTGAACCTGAACTTCAACTAACGTAATTTTGTCACTGTAAGCAGGATAAACTTCTTTCATGACCTTATCCAATTTTTTACAATCCAAACACATCAATGATGTAAATTTAATGATTTGCGGCTTGTTTGCATCGACTGTTTTGTTCGCAAAACTCGTTTCCGGCTTTGACAAAATCATGTAGGCCACAATAGGAACCACAAAAATAAGTGTAATAATTGAAAAGTTTTTAAATCTCATGCTTTTTCCCTCCTATATTAGTATAGGATACAACAAACATCATTTCAAAATAACGCCGGTTGGGTATTGTTTCGCTCACCCGATTAGGCAGTTTGGAAGGAGGGGGGAGCGGGGGAGCGGTGGGAATGGGGAATGGGGAATAGGGAATAGGGAATAGGGAATAGGGAATAGGGAATAGGGAAATGGGAAATTTTTTTGTTGCACTTAATCACTTAATCACTTCTTCAAAAGCCTTTCAACTTATCGACTTATCGACTTATCGACTTAATTAAGCACAAAAAAAACTCCCCGATGGGGAGTAAAATTTTGTTAGGAAGGGAATTGGGGGGTAAATGTAAGGGGGTTGGGTAGGGTAGGGGGTTGGGAGGGGGTTGGTAGGGGGTTGTGTTTATTTAATGTTAGCTCTCTTTTTATTTAATTTGTTTTGTCTTACATATATATAAAGTATATACGAAGTATAAAATTGCGTATATACTTCAATTTGTTACAATTCTTTACAAGAAAACTAGCAAAAAATATTCTGCCCATGGTTTATAGCATGTGTTAATAAAAAAGGAGAAAAAAATGATTCCAAAAATTTCAAGTTTACAAACAAACCAAAACAAATCCCAAACATCGTTTGGGGTGGCTACTCACTATTCTTATTCAAAAATATTGGATAAGGAATTAGATCACACTCTGAACGTTGGTGATGAATTTAGACTAATCTCGGATTTTACCAAAAAGGTGTTAGCGGGAGAATTCAGTTTTAAAGAATCCAAGTTTGGTATTGCTATTTACAATAAAAATACAACGGCTAATGATGTCATTAGACAAAAGATTGTCCATTCTCCATCTTATGATAGTGGTACCCCTAGAGACTTAATAACTATTTCAAATTATTCCGAAATACCGGAAGTGGATAAATTACAAGAACGCGTTGTTATTTTCAGAAGTAAAGTAGAAATGCCTGCTTTTGTTAAGGATGCATGCGATAAACTGGCAGACGCCCTGATTGCCTTAAAAGGTTAGCGTTAAGTCAATGACTCAATCAGTTTTTCAATAATTCCCTGCTGAACTGAAAGCTCGGCAGCCTTGGCTTGAGTTTCCTCAATAACCTCTTTTGGTGCATTATCTGTAAAATTTTTGTTGCCCAAACGACCTGTAAGCGAGTTTTTCTCAGCGGTCAATTTGTCCAATTTCTTTTGCTGGCGGGCAATTTCGGCATTTATATCAATCAAATTCTCAAGCGGGATAATTATTTTGGAGGCACTCACAACAGCTGTTGCCGATTTTTTAGGCAACGGAAGTTTTTCATCAGCAAACGTAATGTTTTCAACCCTCGCAAGCCTTTTTATCAAAGGTAAAACACTCTCAAAAGTCGGTTTTTCGCTCTTTTTTGCCCTAATTTCAATGTTGACCTTAACAGACGGCGAAATATTAAAACTTTGTCTCACATTTCTCAAAGACGTAATCGTTTCAAACACAAGTTCCATTTCTTTTGCTTCGGCCGGAAAGCTTAATTTCTTATCGTAAATCGGATAATTTGCCAACATAATTGCTTTAAACTCGTGATTTGGAATAAGCGAATAAACTTTCTCAGTGATGTGAGGCATAATCGGGTGCAGTAATCTCAAAGACATATCAAGAACATATCTTAAAACTCTTTGAGTATTGAGCTTTATATTTTCGTCTTGAAGCTGAATTTTTGCAATTTCCACATACCAGTCGCAGTAAGAGTTCCAGAAAAAATCGTACAAAATATGTGCAATCTCGCCTATTCTATAATTTTTTATGTTTTCGTTAACCTCTTTTGCGGTATTGTTTAGCTTATCCAAAATCCATTTGTCCGCAATCGTAAGGTCGGCAAAATCAATTTCTTTATCATCAACGCCTTCAAGGTTCATAAGCACAAAGCGGGAAGCGTTCCAAATCTTGTTGGCAAAATTTCTGCCATATTCAAATCTTTCATCACTGACTTTAATATCCTGTCCGCCGTACGTACAAAGCGACGTCATAGTGAACCTTAGAGCATCACAGCCGTATTTGTCGATAATTTTAACAGGATTAATCGTATTGCCTTTTGATTTTGACATTTTTTGGCCCTTTTCATCCCTGATAAGCCCGTGGATATAAACAGTCGAAAACGGTGCCTTACCGGTGAATTCAAGCCCCATTGTAATCATTCTTGCAACCCAGAAGAAAATTATATCAAATCCGGTTACCAGAACGCTTGTAGGATAGAATTTCTTAAAATCTTCCGACGCCGTATCGGGAAATCCCAGAGTTGAAAACGGCCATAGGCTTGATGAAAACCATGTATCAAGGACGTCAGAATCCTGGGTGTAATTTTGCGGGTCGGGGTTTTCCTTTGCGACAACCATTTCACCCGTCACGTTGTGGTAATATGCGGGAATTTGATGCCCCCACCAGAGTTGGCGGGAAATGCACCAATCACGGATATTTTCCATCCAGCCGAGGTAATTCTTTTCCCAGCGTTCGGGAACAAACTTAACCCTGCCGTCCTTAACCGCCGCAATCGCCTCTTTGGCAAGCGGTTCCATCTTGACAAACCACTGTTCAGACAAGAGCGGTTCAATTGTGGTATGGCAGCGTTGGCATTTGCCGACATTATGGACATGTTTGGTAATTTTAACCAAAACTTGCTGTTTTTCAAGCATTTCAACTGTTTTTTTGCGGGCATCGTATCTGTCAAGTCCTCTTATTTCAGCCGGAACTTCAGGACAGTCCTTCATTTTGCCTTCACCGTCGATTACCCAAATCGGCTTAAGCTCATGACGTTTTCCTACTTCGTAGTCATTCGGGTCGTGAGCCGGAGTAATTTTCAAAGCACCTGTTCCGAAATGTTTGTCGACGTAATCATCGGCGATAATCGGTATAGGCCTACCAGTCAAAGGCAAACAAACCGTTTTTCCTACCAAATCCTTGTACTTGTAGTCGCTCGGATTAACGGCAATAGCTACATCCCCAAACATAGTTTCGGGGCGGGTTGTAGCAATCACAATTGCACCCGGTTCGTCTTTAAAAGGATAGGAAATTTCCCACAAATGTCCGTCTTCGGTTTCGTATTCGGTTTCAATATCAGAAATCGCACTCTGACAGCGTGGACACCAGTTTACGATATAAGCACCTTTATAAATTAATCCTTTTTCATATAATTTCACAAAAACTTCTTTTACGGCTTCCGAACAGCCTTCATCAAAAGTGAAACGCTCTCTGCTCCTGTCAAAAGACGCTCCGAGACGTTTGAATTGATTTAAAATTGCAGATTTATGTTTATTTGCCCAATCCCATGTTATTTCAAGGAATTTTTCACGGCCAATTTCATGCCTGTTTGTGCCTTCTTCTCTTAATTTTTTTTCGACAACCGCTTGGGTCGCAATACCTGCATGGTCTGTTCCAGGAAGCCAAAGAGCTTCATAGCCGGACATTCTGTGATATCTTGTTAAAATATCCTGTAAAGTACCGTCCAGTGCATGCCCCATATGAAGGACTCCGGTAACGTTCGGCGGCGGAATTACGATTGAGTAAGGCGGTTTATTGCTTTTGGCATCTGCCTTAAAACATTCGTTTTCTTCCCAAAATTTATAAACTTCTTCTTCTGTTGCTTTTGCATCATAAACGGTAGGTAAATTTTCTAGCATTGTCGTCCCTTTTTACTGTTCCCTACCTTTAAAATATCACAAACAAATTTCGTAATCCATGCGGCTATTTTTTAACTCCACGGGTGAATTTATCTTTGCATTTGTCGTCATCTTTGGTCATAAATTTTTCGGCTTTATCGGCCAGCGGTGTCGCAATGAACGGAACGATAACACGTTTTGCGATAATTGTTGATGCGGCAAGACTTGTGAAAATTCCAAAAAATGTTTCAATGTCTTTTTTTGTGTTTTCAAAAATTGTGTCAAATTCTTTTGCACTGATGTTTTTGAATTTGTTTTGGCTTCTGATTATTTTTTCATAGCCTGTTTTAGCCGTAGTGCTGAATATTTTCCCGAATAATTTATTAAATATTTTCCCCTGAACTTTTGGGTTTGACATCGTGAAAAACATTAAAAGCTGCATCAAAATCATCAAGCCGCCGTTGGTTAAATCCAGTGCCGCCACGAATTTTCTTTTGTCTTCAGGGATTTTTTTGTTGTTTAAACTTTGTTTTACGTACAAATAACAGCCGTATGCGTCTTTTAAAACGACTGAAGCTATCCCCAATCCCGCGATATATTTTACATTGTTGGACTGATAATTTTTGCAGACATTATCGGCAAAACGGGTTTTGGTGAAGGCGTTTATAGGCTTTTTGATACCGTAATCAACTGCCTGACTCATTATTTTTGACACGCTAATCATCTTGCACCTCCCGACTTGCTTTTTCGTTTTTCGAGAAGGTATCCTGATAGTTGTCTTTCTTTTTTTCTGTCAATTTAGGGAAAAATGCTTTCATTAATTTCGGGTGAATCCAGTTGAGCAAGGTGCATGAAAGCGGCAAAACCAGCAAAGTTACGGCCAGTCCGGTGTTTTGTTTCAATCCCCTTATATTGGCCGCAGTGTTTGATATGTATTTTTGTGCCACTTCGTAAACAAAGTTGGTATCTTTGATTCCTTTGGAATTTTCAAACAGTTCTTTTATTGGCCTTTTCTCTTTAATTGCTGTTTGCAGTTTTTTTACAACGTTTTCTTCCTGTAAGTTCCCCTTTGCCTTTTTAAACATATCTTTTGAGGTTTGCTCAAGCAAATCCTCAATCTCGCTTGCGGACAATTTAACTTTTCCCTTTGCGGTTTCATATTCTATCGTATCTTTAATATAGAGTTGTTTGAGCATTTTTTCCAACTGTTTAAGCTGTTTTTCTTGTGCGAGTTTCCCTCTCGCCTTTTTGCCTAATGCCGGATTTTCTTTTTTAATTATTTTTTCAAGATAATTCATGTCTTGATAGGCGGTTTTATTATATTTTGATTTTAAATACTCTCCTTTATTTGTCATATTGTTTATGACGGAGTTGAAAGGAATAACAATTCCGATTTGCATTAAAATTGCCAAAGCGGCAGAAACAGGCTGCCTTAGGGCTGAATATGTTCTTGTATCTTCGTCTGTTTTTGATAAAAAATTATATTTAATAAAAATAGGTGCAACTAAACCAGTTCCTACCGCATTAATTAAAATATTGGGAATTTCGCCGACAAATCCAGACATTCCGTGTATTGTGTTCACGGATTTGGGCATTAATTTTAATATTTCTTCTCTCGCCTCTTTTTTGAGGTTCTGCCGGCCCAAGCCCGTGCATACATCCGAAATGTCGATTTTATTAATCTTCGGCATTATATTTACACTTCCTGTTTTACTTCCAACCTGAAAGCAACCACCTTACATATAAATAAAGAATATTTTTCTCTCATAATTGCTAATACTCCGCCCTTTATTAAGAAATGTTAATAAGCGTAAAATCTACTCCATGCTAATATTTCAGGCTATTTTATCTCTTAAATGTTACGACCGTCCAACTTCCTTTTTGTTCTATCCTTAAGATTTGAAGATTCTTTAAAGAATTTTCAAACATTTCGTTTTTAAGATATGAAAACGCCAAAAACAAAAACGGCGTTTTTTTGTATTCTTTCTCATCCTTGAGCAAGGCTTTTAATTGCATCGGCGAATACATTGCAACGTCTTTCAAAATAACAATTGCAAGCTCTTGATTGGGCTGTAATTTATCCAATACTTCCTGCTTAAATTTTCTGTCAAGATGATTTTCATCAATACTTTTGAACTCTTCTTTCGATTTTACCCCCAGATATTCGGGGAAATTAGCCTTATTGACGGAAATCACGTTGTATTTGCCGAAATCAAAATACTTTTCAAATCTTTCTTTTGGATAGTAATTCAATAAAATGTAATCGCCGGCTTTTAAATCAGCGTTTTTGATTAAATCTGCAACTATTTTATGCCCTTCGCTGCGGCGAAGTCTCGGTGCAGAATTTGGGTTTGTGAGGATGTAAAATAAGTTTAAAAAACAGAATGAAAGAATTAAAAAATATTTTAGGGCTTTTTTAAAGTTCAGCAAGCCAAATCCCGCAATTAAAATTAATATCGGGTAAATTTCAATGGAATATTTTGTTGCAAAGACCAGTTTACCCGAAATAGCCGCCAGAATTAAAGTCAAGATGAAAGCCAGACTTACGTAAAATAATCCCAATATTCTGTATTCTTTTGTTGTGAGAGCCTTTATAAGCCCTGCTATTGCAATTATTGAAGGTAAAAGTGCGAAAATAATGAAGTTTGGTGTTAAGTTATAAAAAAAGTTGTCCGGCGAGCTTACTATATTAGTCAAAATTGGTGAAAAATAATCCGTAATCAGAAAACCGATTTTTGCGATTGTGAACTGTCCCCACCACTGCGAATAAGGGTGGGTGGTGAAAATTTTAAATAATAAGGGAGCAAAAAGCAGACCGAATAGAAATATTGAACTCCAAAGTATGATTATAGATTTTTTGAGAATTTTGTCTTTATTAAGCCAAAAGCTGAGGAATATTAAATTGAAAAATACAAATACAAATCCTATCGTGTGGGTAAATATTATAAGGAAATTAGAAATTGTGTACCAGAAGAAGTTTGAAAAATTCTGTTTTTTCCCAAGTTTGAGCGTAAATAAAAGTGATAAACTTGAAAAAAGGAACAGAATTCCGTAAAATCTTACTTCCTGCGAAAAATATATTAAAAACGAACTCAGGGCGGTTATTGTTGCACAAAGAACCCCCAGTTTTTTATCTTTGAACTCTTTCCCCACAAAATACATTGATATAATTGACAAAACGCCCGGCAGAACGGAAGTTAGTCTAAGCATTAAGTCGCTGTTTCCCCAAAAATGTATAAAAAATTTCAGATACAAATAATAAAACGGCATGTGGCACTGGGAAGCAACGGCGTTGAAAAACCCTTTGCTTAATGGAATTGACGCGATAAACCAGCTTACGTATTCGTCATTCCAAAGTCCGTCGGGTTTATTTATAAAAATCAGCCTTAATATCGTCCCCAGAGTTATTATAAATAACATTATTCCAAATGTTTTTAAACCGAAATTTCTCTTAGTCACTTAATCACCTAATCACTTACTCACTTTTATATTATAATATGAATATAATTGTTAAAAAATTTATCGCATTTTACGTCATTGTTTACTTTTTAAAAGAGAATATATGAAATTAGTCATCCAAATACCTTGCTATAATGAAGAGAAAACGCTGGCAATAACTTTGTCCCAACTGCCAAAACATATTGACGGAATCGACGAAATTCAGGTTCTTGTAATTGATGACGGCTCCGAGGACAAAACAACCGAGGTTGCTCAAAAAAACGGCGTCAGTAATTTTGTCATTTTGCCCAATAACGTCGGGCTTGCCAAAGCTTTTTCAATAGGGCTTTCGAAGGCTTTGGAGATGGGTGCTGACATAATCGTGAATACAGATGCGGATAATCAGTATTACGCCGAAGATATCGAAAAATTGGTTAAACCGATTCTTCAAAAACAAGCCGATATTGTAATAGGTTCCCGTCCGATAGAAAATATTCGGCACTTTTCGCCCACAAAAAAAATACTGCAAAAACTCGGCTCCCGGGTAATGAGGCTTGTAAGCTCAACAAAAATTGCCGATGCGGCAAGCGGCTTCAGGGCTTTTTCAAAGGATGCGGCGTTACAGATTAACGTTTTTGACAATTACACCTATACTCTTGAAACAATTATTCAGGCTAAGGCAAAGGGGCTTGAAATCATTTCTGTTCCTGTTAGAGTTAATCCTGAGCTGCGAAAATCAAAATTAATCAAGAACATTTTTGATTATATAAAACGTTCGACTTTTACAATGATAAGGATGTTTATCGTGTACAGACCATTCAGATTTTTTGCCATAATCGGCTTGCTGTTTTTAATTCCGGGTATTTTGCTCGGCGTAAGATTTTTGTATTTTTACTTTACCGCATCCGGTTCGGGCCACATTCAATCACTTGTTTTATCGGCCGTGTTAATTTTAACAGGTGTTCAAATAGGCTTAATAGCAGTTCTGGCTGATTTGCTGTCTGTCAACAGAAAGCTTCTTGAAGATATCCAAACAAGATTGAAGAAAAGATAACAGGTCAGGTAAAAACGCAAACAAATTCTCGCGTAATAGCAACGACGGGAATTTCCGTTTCCCTTTTCCCGTTTCTCTTCTCACGTCTCACGGTTTCCCCCTGCCCGCTAGTCCACCGAGAAAATTTCCTTAATATCGTTTATGGTAAGCGATTTTGTTATGTTTCGGTCAACGGAAATTACGCTGTCAACGAGGTTTCTTTTAACCTGTTTAAGCTTTTGGATTTTTTCTTCAACAGTGTTTTTGGTGATAAGTCTGTATACAAAAACTTTTTTTGTTTGGCCGATACGGTAGGCTCGGTCTGTAGCCTGATCTTCAACTGCAGGGTTCCACCACGGGTCATAGTGGATTACGTAATCCGCTCCGGTCAAATTCAAGCCCGTTCCGCCGGCCTTCAAGCTGACCAAGAAAATCGGAATACTGTCGTTTTTGTTAAATCTTTCAACTGCACCCTGTCTGTCTTTGGTTTTTCCCGTCAAATATTCGTAAGGAATTGCCTCTCTTTCAAGCCAATCCTTTATTAAGTCAAGCATATCAACAAATTGGCTGAACAGAAGTACTCTGTGGTTTTCTGAAATTATTTCTTCAAGCATTTCTTTCAGGTGTTCAAACTTGCCGGACTGATTAATTCCTTTAATATTTGCTTTGTCATAAAGTCTCGGATGGCAGCAGATTTGGCGTAATCTCAACAGGGCTGAGAAAATTGACATCCTGCTCTTTTCCAAACCGTTTTGCTCAATGCATTTGAACAATTCTTCTTTAGTAGAGTCAAGCACTTCAAGGTAGAACTCTCTTTGTTCCGGAGTTAATTCGCAGTATGCAATGTTTTCAACTTTGTCAGGCAAATCTTTCGCAACGTCCCGCTTCATACGGCGAAGGATGAACGGGTAAATCTGCAATTTGAGCCGTTTTTCAACCGTCTTATCGCCACGCTCCATAATCGGATTAACATATCTGAAATTAAATTCGGAGATACTGAACATAAATCCCGGCATAAGAAAATCAAACACCGACCATAATTCTTCCAGTTTGTTTTCAATCGGGGTTCCTGAAAGTGCCATTTTGTGCTGTGCATCAAGTTTTTTAACTGCCTGTGCAGTTTGAGAGAGTGCGTTTTTGATATTTTGAGATTCATCCAGAATTACATACCGGAAATTAATTTTCTTTAATTTTTCAACGTCACGTCTGACAAGAGCGTAACTCGTGATTACAATATCGTAATTTGCGATTTCCTTAAAAAGCTGTTTTCTTTCAATTCCGGAGAGCTTAAGGCAGGTCAATTCCGGAGCGAATTTTTGGATTTCAGCCTCCCAATTGAACACAACCGAAGTCGGGCAGATTACAAGCGTCGGCATCGGACCGTCCACGTCTTTGGCTTTTTGCAAAATTGTAAGTGCCTGAAGGGTTTTTCCAAGCCCCATGTCATCCGCCAAAATCCCGTTCAGCCCGTATTTATACATAAACCAAAGCCAGCTGAATCCTTTCGACTGGTATTCTCTGAGTTCCGCTTTAATACTTTTTGAAAGGGTAACATCTTCGGTAGTCGAGAAAGTAGACATCTGCCGCCAAAATTCCGAGAAGTTTTCACTCAAAATCAAGTCTACGCCGAGGTTTTCAAGCTCATTTAAAAGCCCTGCCCTGTAAGTTTTTACGATAAATTTGTTTTCGCTGTTTCTATAAACATCAAAAGAATTGAACGAACGCATCATTGAATAAATTTCGGGTGCGGGAAATTCCACAAACCCCAAACTTCTTACCCTGCTGTATTTTTCGCCGCTTTGGATGGTATCGTAGATGTCGTCAAAATTAATTTTATCTTCTCCGACCTGACCATAAAGATAAATCTCAAACCCATCCTTTGAATTTTCGCAAAAGTCAACCTCAGCCTTCAATTTAAAAGGTTCTTCCACAATTTTAAATAGGCTCATGTCGTCTTTTTCGATGAACTTCCAGCCTTCTCCAGCTTGTTTCAGGTAGTAATTATAAAAATCTATTGCGTTTTCCTTTTCGAGTGCGAGGTTATTAGTCTGCATCGGAACAAACTTGCAGGCCAGAAGCATGTTATATGCAGCCTGTTCATGTTCAATGTTTCTTTTAACCCAATAAAGACTGTCCTCTTTAGGGTTTTTAATCGTAACATAGGGAGTTTTTTCACTTGTTTTTGAAAAAGGGACTTTGACTCCGTCATACTCAAATTCCAATGAAGCTTTAAGTGACTGGTCATAATCAATTCCCATTGTGACAATATTCAAAGGAGGTCTTTTTTCAAGCAGTAATTTATTTATTGTTTCTGATATTTCTATATCCATTATTTTTTGAAGTTTCGGAAGTTCTTCATAAATAAATTTACCGCCATCAGCGTCTTTCAAATCGGTGAATGAGGTTTTTGTAAGGCTTTGAGGCACCGCACTAACCGGAATATTTGTCGGGAACATTAAGTTTTTGTACCTTCCCCATTTTAGGTGACGGGAGAAATACCGAACTTCCTCAAACGGGTATACATCGTCCTTATCAGGGCGTTTCCATTCAAGTGCCAGCATAACGTTGCCGACATTAGAGGAATTTACCGAAAGTACCAATCGCCATTCTTTGTCGGTAAACTTTAAACGCTGTTTTGATTTTTCATCCAAAACTTCTTCGGCTCTTGATAAAAGCGTGAACATATCACCGAATTTTGTAATCGGAATGTCATACCAGCCAGCCTTTTTGTCCTGACGGGACGTTTTGAGAAGCTGCTGAAAAATTGTAATCTCAACTTTTTGGGCATTATTTAATTCAAAATTTTTATCCTGTTTTTGTGAATCTATTAAAACTTTCAAAATGGATTCAATTGCCCGAACGACTTTGCCGGTTTCCCTTGACATGACCAAAATTGAGAAAAAATTAGGTTTTCTCTTAGGGTTAAAGTGAAAAATGTAATTTCCTTGCGGCGGTTGAGTTAGTGCCGTATTTTCGTCATCAAAACTCGATTCGATTTTATATTTGGTTTCCAAAAAATCTTCATAGGCATGTTCGTCAACGGCCTTTATACCGACCGCAACAGCATGCTTGCACCATTCTTCTTTTAAAGGGCAGTCACAGCGGGCTTCGACCTCATTTTTCTTAAAAATAAGATCTGTTTTGTAAGAATCTTTAAAGTTACCCTTGACTTTACCTTTGTAAAAGTTTTTTTCAGGGTATCCTTCGAGCACTAAACCTTTGGTATGGGCTTCATAGCCACGCCGCCAACTTCCCGCAGATGCTCTATCTTTAATATACTTAAAGTTAAATTCGCTAGAACTCACTATTCTTGAGTATCTCACTTTCTTCTATGCTAAACATTCATGCTGGAGAAGTAAATTGATTTACACCCAACAAGCATAAACTACTATCATTAACAGATTGCATAATCATTATTACATGAAACACAAAAAAAAACAATAGGGAAAGAAGTCGATAAGTTTATAAGCCGATAAGTTGAAGGGTCGAACGGTTCTGTTCCCTGCGTCACTTAATCACCAAAAAAAGATACATTGTTTACATTATTCACACAAATTATAAAAAGTATTATAATAGTTTTGTTGGAGGAGGGATTGTCATGCCAATGCCTAAACAGGCAGGAGATTACAGGTATAGCAGAGGTTACTATGGCTATCAGAGGCCGTATCCTCAGCCGTACACGCAGGTTATCACGCCGGTCAGGCCACAATTAAGGCCCGTTAGAAAGAAAAAAGTTTTACGCCGCAAAAGGGTAAATCCTTTTGCCCGCTTAATTTCATGGGCAATTTTGGCCCTGTTGGCTATTTACGTGCTTCCTTACGGATATGACAGAATTTCTAAACCGCTTCTTTTCGGACCTCCTTATAAAGAGGTAAAAGTCGATTATAACGAGCTTTACAGCCCTACTGTAAATTATTTGTCAAACGATTTATTTTTAAACACAAGACTTTTAACCGAGGCAAAAATCAAAAAACCTGAAATGACAACGCTTTACACTACAGAAAAAATGCCCGTTGTTGAAGCAAAATTAACAAAATTAATGGCTATGTATAAAACAATTGATCCTTCTATTTTTGTTTGGGATTATGATACAGGGAAATATGTTGATATAAAAGCGTCTGAACCATATGCCGCTGCAAGTATTATCAAGATTCCCGTCCTAATACAACTTTTTAAGTCGATTGAAGCCAATCAGTTAACAATTTACGATGAGATGGCACTGACGCCTTATTACAAGGCAGAAGGCTCGGGCGACTTGCAGACAAGGGCTTTGGGGGCAAAATATACGATTGACGAACTTGCAAGAGCAATGATTACGAAATCGGACAACTCTGCCACAAATATGATTGTTTCAACAATAGGCGGAATGCCTGACGTAAACGGAGGAATCAGAAGCTGGGGATTGAAAAATACCTACATAAATAATTGGCTTCCGGACATTGACGGAACGAATTACACGACCGCAAAAGATTTGGCTACAATGCTTTATAACCTTGATAATCCGGGGTTTTTAAATATAAATTCCCGCGAATACATTGTTGACTACATGAGCCATGTCGAAAATAACCGACTAATTCAAGCAGGACTTGACCCGAAGGCTTTGTTTGTCCACAAAACCGGCGACATCGGCAAAATGCTCGGCGATGCGGGGATTGTGTTCACACCAAGCGGCAAAAAATACATTGTGGCAATTTTGGCAAATCGTCCTTACAATTCGCAGTTGGGCAAAGATTTTATCCAAAAAGCTTCTAGCATAATTTATAATTCAATAACTTCAAAAGTTTATTAATCTTAAAAAAAAAACTAAACATTGCCAAGATAATCGAATATTTTGTTCATTGGAGCAACTAATTCTTTTACGTCAATTTCTTCGTCCAATTCAAGCGTGATGATAGGAATTTTTCTTTCAATTCCCGCATAAGTTCCGAAACTTCCAGGAGTAGGATAGCCGATTTGCTTTTTAACCGGATATTTTATTATTTCGGAAATCCTTTTGGCGATGTCTTTTGCAGGTCCGTCGTAATTAACCACCTTAAACGGGGTGTGCAGGGTAAAAATCACGTCAGGCGAAAACTTTTCAAGAATTTTCATGACAAATTTTGTCTCAATCTCACTGAAGCACTTCTCGCCCCCAAAATATTCAGGTGTAAACGGTGCATTTTGCCAATTTTGGGTCGGGAAATTCCTGTTTATGTCGACCAAATTCGCATTTTGGCGTGTTCCCAGAGCAAGCCCGTCGGGATTAAGACAGGGAATAAGAAGCATCCGATTCTCAGGAAGTCCGGATGATTTATTTTTGGAATTTTCAAGATAATTTTCAATGAGAAATTTCCCCTGAGGCTCATCGCCGTGAACAACGCCGATTATCAGGACTGTCTTAAGGTTTTTTGTCCCTTTTTGTTCAATCAATACAATTTCATTCTTGTTTTTTGAATGAATTTTTTTTAATGTCTTCATAAATTGCCTCATGCCGGTAGAATAGCAATCCTACCCTGCTTTTTAATCCATGTTGTCGGGAATAACACCCAATCTACAGTTCTAAGCCACTTTAAGCGTATACCCAAGTTTTGCAAGGATTTTTAAAACCGTATGCATATTGGGAGTTCTTTTGCCTTTAAAAAGCACATATAAATTGGTTCTGCTGAGCTTTGTTTCTTTTGCGAAACTCAAAACAGACTGTCTTGATTTCAGAACAAGCTCTAAGGAATGCAAAAATTCATTTATGTCACTATCGTCAAGATAACTTTCAAGGCTTGCATTTAAAAACCCTTTTGCTCTTTCTTTATCTTGTAAATATTCAACCATAAAGTCATCCAATGGTACACTGTTTTTATATTTTTTAGTCATTTTGTTGCCCTTTCCATATTGTTAAATATTCTTTTGCTTTTTTGATATCACGACTTTGAGTTGATTTATCTCCGCCGTTCAAAAGCAGAATAATAACATTATCAATTTCCGAAAAATAAATTCTATACCCTGAGCCGAACTTAAAGCGAAGTTCTGATAATTCATTGTTGATTTTTTTATAATCGCCCAAGTTGCCTGAAGAAATACGCACAATCCTATCGGCAATTCTATCTCTATTTTTTTTATCTTTAAACGAAATTAACCAATCCATTATTGGAATTTTTCCGTTTATTTCAAAAATTACTATTTCCTTCATATTAGACATTGTACCTTAAAGCGTACAAAAAGTCAATTATAATTCTTGATAGGCACCCTACTTTGATTACCTTTTGCCGTTGAACATCACCATCAAAACCGACAAGTCTGCAGGTTTTACGCCGCCAATTCTGGAGGCTTGACCAAGAGTTTTGGGACGGATTTTTTCTAATTTTTCCCTTGTTTCTGTCGAAATATGCTGAATTTTTGAATAATCAATGCCCCGCGGTATCCTGAATTTTTCAAGTTTGCCCGACTGTTCAACCTGAAATTCCTGACGTTTGATGTAGCCTTCATATTTTATAAGGATTTCAACCTGTTCGTAAACATCTTTGGGTAAATCCAGTTTTTTCGTTTTATCATCTAATTCTTTTAAAATTTTGTAATCAATATTGGGCCTCTTCAAAATATCAATTAACTTAATTCCTTTTTCAATGCATTCCCCGTATTTTGCCAAAATTTCGTTGATGTTTGCATCAGAGGGAATTTTTTCAACACTGAGCCTTTTGGTTTCAGCCTCAATTTTTTCCTGTTTTTCTTCAAATATTTTAAACTGCACATCATCAATCAGCCCCAATTTGTGTCCTATCGGGGTTAACCTCGTGTCAGCGTTATCCTGCCTGAGCAGGAGCCTGTATTCTGAGCGTGAAGTCAACATTCGATAAGGGTCTTGAATGTCTTTTGTAACCAAATCGTCTATCAGCGTGCCGATGTAAGAAGAACTCCTCGGTAATTCCAGCATCTCGGATTTATTAATATAGTTAAACGAATTAATCCCCGCAATAAGCCCTTGGGCAGCGGCTTCTTCGTACCCGCTTGTTCCGTTAATCTGCCCTGCGTGAAACAATCCCTGAACAAGCCTTGTCATAAGCGAATGATTAAGCTGAATTGCAGGTACATAATCATATTCAACCGCATAGGCAGGTTTTATCACATGGACATTCTCCAAACCGGGCAGTGAGCGAAGCATTTGGATTTGAACATCGGCCGGCAAGCTGCTGGAAAATCCCTGTACGTAAGCTTCGTAGGTGCTAAGTCCTTCCGGTTCGATAAAAATATGATGCGAAGGGTTAGAGGAAAATCTTACGATTTTATCCTCAATTGAAGGACAGTATCTCGGGCCGACTCCTTCAATCAGACCTTGATACATAGGTGATTTGTCCAAATTAGCCCTGATAATTTCGTGGGTTTTTTCGTTTGTCTTTGTTAAATAGCATGGATATTGCTGTCTTATCGGGCGGTTTGGCTTGAAGGAGTAGAAATTCAATTCTTTATCGCCGGGCTGAATAGTCATTTTTGAATAATCGATTGTCCGATTGTCAACCCTTGCAGGAGTTCCTGTTTTGAGTTTTTTAACGGTGAAGCCCAATTTTTTAAGACAATCCGAAAGTCCGACTGCGGGCATTTCGCCAAGCCTTCCGGCTTGATATGACTGAAGTCCGACAAAAATCCTTCCCATTAAGGACGTTCCCGTTGTCAAAATCACGCTCGGAGCAAAATATTCAATCCCGTATTGGTCAACTGCCCCTTTAATTTTACCGTTTTCAACAATCAAATCAGTTATACAACATTGTTTAAGATAAATATTTTTGTTTTTTTCCAAAATATGACGCACATACGTCATATATTCTTTTTTGTCTGATTGGGCCCTTAATGCCCTGACAGCCGGCCCTTTTGAAGAATTTAACATTTTCATTTGAATATAAGTTGCATCCGCAGCCTCGCCCATCACACCCCCGAGTGCGTCTATTTCCCGCACCAAAGTTGATTTAGCGGGGCCGCCTATTGCCGGATTGCAGGGCATTAAGGCGATGTTGTCCAGATTAAGTGAACATAAAAGAACTTTTAACCCCAAATTAGCGGCTGAAAGGGCTGCTTCGCAGCCTGCATGTCCCGCCCCTACAACAATTGTATCAAACTTGTTTTTTAAATAGTCCATAATATAATTATAATATAAAAGTGACTGAGTGATTAGGGGGAGTTTATGAAAAAGGTTGTTATTTCAATTTTGTTAATGTTTTTGGTCTTGCCTGCGTTTTCGGCACAGGTTGAAGAGGGTACAAAACCGCTTGAATGTGAAATTACTTTCGATTGGATTTCAAAAACACAATTGCAGCGTGACGAAAATATTAAAGAAATTCAAAGCATTTTGTTTGGTGAAAAAACTAAGCTTAAATATTCGAGAAACGAATTCAAAAAACAATACGAAAATTTTTGGAAAAATGATAATTATTTAAAAGATTACGATGATATTTCTAAAGGTAAAAAGGAAGACGCGGATAAGTTTTATTGCGGGTTTTATTGGAACAAATTAATGATTGCGTACGGAATTCAATATAAAAATAACCTTAAAAATATTTATTATTACGACGCAATGGGTTCTTTAAGATGGGTCGACACTTTTTCCGGCAATTATCCAAATTTTCCCTACTGGGCCTACCAATATTACAGAAACGGAGAATTAGCCGCTGCATATTATTATGTTTCAAATTCCGACCAATATATTTTTGATGAGAAGAAAAAATTCAAAGGGCGTTGGTATAAAGAAAACATGTACAACAAAAACGCCAAAATCATAATGACACGCTCGAATTGGTAAACGGCTTTTGGAGGGTTGGAAGGTTGGAAGGTTGTTTGAAAGGCTTAAGGGCTTAAGGGGTGAAGGGCTTTTTATGAAGTTATTAAGTGACTGGGTGATTAAGTGATTAAGTTCAATAATGCTTCGCAAATTTTTAAAAAACAGGGAACGGGGGGCAGGGAACGGAATTTCCCGTCGTTGCGAGGAGAAACAAAGTTTCGACGCGGCAATCCAAATTCCTTGTTGTCGGGCAAATTTAAGCCCCCCACCCCAAACCCTCGCCCCTCGATTGCCCCCCACCTCAATCCTCCCCCTCAAGGGGGGAGGAAGAATAACAATTTTGCAAATA
>JBAYNW010000011.1:0-57070 GCA_041678605.1 Candidatus Gastranaerophilaceae bacterium
TTATTACAGGTTTATAACAGCAGATGGTATGGCTGTTGCACTTCGAGCTCCATATTTGGGCTGTAGTAGTAGTTCAGGCGGAGACTTAACAAAAATGTGTATGTATTACTTTTATATTGACGTAAACGGTCTCAAAAAGCCAAATGCTTTTGGCCGTGATATATATTATTTTAAAATTGACAACACTAATGGCCCGGCTTTATATCCCGTTGGTGGGGCGAAATATGCCCCCTGGAAAGCCAACAAACGTTGCGACTACGGATATGAAGGCGGAACAAATAAACAAGGTATGTATTGTGTTGCTCGCATCATCGACGAAGGCTGGCAGATGAATTATTAGCAGGGAAATGGGAAATGGGAAATTGGTAATTGAACCGTTCGAACCTTCAACTTATCGACTCATCGACTGATAAACTTATTCTATGCCGGTGCGTTTGTGCAGCAGAAACTTGTAAAAAGACCTTATTTAACGCATTAACGCACCCTACTTTTACGCTAGCGAGGAAAAGGGGAAAAGGAAAGTTTTAATTTTTTTTGTTGCACTTAATCACTTAATCACCCAGTCACTTAATCACTTCTTAAAAAGCCCTTCAGCCTTTAAGCCCTTAAGCCGTTCAACCGTTCGACCCTCCAACTTATCGACTCATAGACTTATCGACTAACAAGCTAGTTTTCGACATATTCACGAAGTCTTTTGCTGCGGTTCGGGTGTCTTAATTTTCTTAAAGCTTTTGCTTCGATTTGTCTGATACGTTCACGTGTCACGCCAAACAGCTGCCCAACTTCTTCTAAAGTGCGTTGGCGTCCGTCGTCCATACCGAAACGTAATCTTAAAACGTCACGTTCACGGGGCGAAAGCGTACAAAGCACGTCTGCAAGGTCTTCCCTTAAAAGTTCTGATGCAACAGTCTTAACCGGTGCGTCAGCCTCTTTATCCTCAATGAAATCACCCAGACGAGAATCTTCTTCTTTGCCGATTGGAGTTTCTAATGAGAGAGGTTCCTGAGCAATTTTGATAATTTCCCTAAGCTTTGGTATGCTGACGTTCATTTCGTTTGCTAATTCGTCTTCTGTCGGCTTTCTGGAAAGCTCTTGAGCAAGTCTTCTTGTGACCTTTTTAAGCTTGTTGATAGTTTCAACCATGTGAACAGGAATTCTTATTGTCCTTGCTTGATCGGCGATTGCTCTTGTAATTGCCTGTCTAATCCACCAGGTAGCGTAAGTTGAAAACTTAAATCCTCTTTCGTGGTCAAACTTTTCAGCGGCTCTTATAAGTCCTAAGTTACCTTCTTGAATTAGGTCCAGGAACAACATTCCGCGTCCGACATATTTTTTAGCTATGCTGACAACAAGTCTCAAGTTTGCCTGTACAAGTTTTCTTTTTGCAATGGCACCGGGGGTTCCACCTTGAATTATCTCTCTTGCCAACTCGATTTCTTCGTTTGCTGAAAGAAGTTTGATTCTTCCTATTTCTCTTAAGTACAGCCTGACAGGGTCGTCAACGGCTATTCCCTTGGGAATTTCGAAATCAGAAGTTGCAGTGCTTTCTGAAGTGTCCAGCATAAAAATGTCTTCAAGATTCATCTTGTGACCCATTTTAGCGGAAGACACTATATCTTCTATATTGTCTGTTCCGATTTCCATGTGCATGTAAGGGGTATTTACATCTTCGCCCAGGCCGTTTCCGCTTTCTTTATCTTCCGAATTAAATAAATCTAACGCTTCGTCCTCCTCAATTACACTTATAATTGAAGTATTGGGTTGTCTTTTTTTGTTCATTAAGTATCTCCAGTCAAACTATTTATTCTATCTCTGAGCTGCATTTGTACTTTTAGGGCTTCAGTATCATCATCATTTACGTTTTGATATAAATTTCTCATTTCGGCTTTTTCGCTTTCCCGGCGAAACACATCAATTTTATCGATATTTTCATCAACAATCGACTTAAAGTCTTTTTTAGATAATTTATTAAAAGTTTCTGATATGCATATTAAATCTGTTATGATTGCCTTTATTTCCTCATCCTGAGCGAAATTAACGTATAATTGCTCAACTAATGCCTTTACATTATTTACGCTAAAAATTAATTTGTCAATTGTATCTTTAACAATTATTAATTTTTCGTTGCTAAACTCGACCTTGTCAATCATCTTCTTTAATTCTTGAAAAGAAAAATGACTGTCACTTATTAAATAAAGGCTCAATAAATTTTTTTGCGTTTTTTCTAAGATATTTGAAGATTTTGTTACAATTCGGTTAACATTTCCTGTCATATTTGGGAAATCTGAGTCCGATTGCTTGATTTCAGATTGCAGAGCATTTTCGTCTATATCAAGTGTAGAAGCTACCATTTTAACGTACTCGGAGCGGATAATTTTGTTTTGGATTTCCGCCAGAATAGGCACTATTTCTTTTACTAATTTCAATTTTTGATTGGGAGTTTTTGCCTCGCTTTTAAGTTTAAGTGCTTCGTTTAGTTGAAAATCTATCAAAAGCGGGGCGTGTTCAAGATGTTTAAAGTAAGCTTCGGCACCGGAGTTGCGGATAAATTCATCGGGGTCTTTTCCTTCGGGCGGGGTAATTACACGAATTTCACACGCATATTTGTCGTTGTTTGTGCTTGTGTAACTTTCGTCGAACTGCTTTACGTTTCCAAGGCCGGTGAAGGCTTCTTTGATTATTTCCGCACCTCTTTGGGTGGCTTTAATTCCCGCTGAATCCGTGTCAAATGCCAGATAAATTCTTCGTGATTTTGAGTATCTTGAGATTAGCTTTATATGGTCAGGAGTTAAGGATGTTCCGCAAGAAGCTACGCAGTTTTCAATGCCGTGCGATTGGGCGGAAATTACGTCGAAATAGCCTTCCATAATAATTACGCTATCAGACTGTTTTATGCTGTCTTTGGCAAAATAAAGCCCGTAGAGGAGCTTGCTTTTATTGTAGATTAAAGAATCGGAAGAATTTAGGTATTTGGGATTTTGGCCTTCTTCTATCGCTCTGGCTCCAAATGCCACAATATCGCCGTTTTCGTCTTGAATAGGTATTGTGATTCGGTTTCTGAACCTGTCTACGTAATCGCCTTTTTGTGTTTTGAGAATTAAGCCCGCTTTTTCCAGAACTTCGTTTGTAAATTGGTCTTTAAGCGAGACATAAAGATGATTTTGCTCCTTGTTAGCAAATCCAAGCACATACCTTTTAATTACTTTTTCATCAATTCCCCGGTTGTTAAGGTAGGAAAGGGCTTTTTCTCCGTCAGAAGTTGCAAAAAGTGAGTGCTGATAATATTCTGCCGCTTTAGTGCAGGCTTTAATCATTTGTTCACGTACGTCTTTGTTTTTGACGCCGGAAAAAGTGTTGGGCAATTCAAGTCCGAAATCGCTTGCGAGTTCTTTTATAAGCTCTTTAAACGTAATTCCGCGGGTTTTGAGTATATAGCTTAAGGCGTCGCCGCCTTCACCGCAGCCAAAACACTTGTAAATCCCTTTAGCGGGGTTTACGGAGAATGACGGCGTTTTTTCTTTGTGAAAAGGACACAATCCCCAATAATTTCCGCCGGTTTTTTTCAAGATGACGTCTTTTGAAACGACATCTAAAATATCCAGCCTATCCTTGATTTGGGAAACAACATCCTCATAAGTTACGTTACTCATACTACCTATCCTTGCGACAAAAGTGAAATTTGCACAAAATCCTTACTCTATCATTGTAACATTAAAAAACTCGGAATAGAATTTTTTTAAACAAAAATCGCCCTCTTGAGGGATAGGTAAAATTTATTCTTCACTTCGTTAATTTTGACAGCGGGTGATTTAATATCCTCGCTCCAATAAAAATACAATCCAAAAACGGTTTTACAAAATACGTTCGGGCTACGAATAAATCTAACTTTTTTATGTATAACTGTTGTAATAGCGAGCAATTTTATATCCTCACTCCAAACAACAAAAAAACCGACGCTACAGTCTAAAGTGACGCTCGGACTACGAATAAATTTAACTTTTTTTATGTATAACTGTTGCAATAGCGAACGATTTTATATCCTCACTCCAATGAAAGTATAATCCAAAAATGGTTTTACAAAATCGTTCGGGCTACGAATAATGGCGGGAACGACGAGGCTCGAACTCGCGACCTCATGCGTGACAGGCATGCGCTCTAACCAACTGAGCTACGCTCCCACATTATTTTATTAAGTTTTCAATTCGGGTTGTAGCTCAGTTGGTTAAAATTTGACTTCGTTTCGCCAAGTCTCACCGAGGCTACGCTCCCACATTATTTTATTAAGTTTTCAATTCGGGTTGTAGCTCAGTTGGTTAAAATTTGACTTCGTTTCGCCAAGTCTCACCGAGGCTACGCTCCCACATTATTTTATTAAGTTATTGTTGTTGGGCCGGTAAGCCCAACCTTTTTCGCTCTTTGATTAAATTGTCAACTTGAGTTGTAGCTCAGTTCACTTTAATAAAAGGCGTGTAAGTCAATTGTACCCGATAAAAAAAAATTTGCAATAGAGGATGCGGAAAAAGTCTAAAAATGACAATTTTTAGAACTTTTTCAAATCCGACCTAAGAAGTGCTAAATCCAAAAATTTTACGAAAATTTCATTATCTGAATTTCAATCCCCACGATTTTACACAGTTCTTTTTCAAACTCTATTGCCTGTTCGTCATCTATCACTTCAAGCAAAATTATTCCGTTTGGAGCACATTTGTTGTCAGACACGTCATGGAGACCCAGTCTGGTTTTAATTATGCAGCCGAAATGTGTTAAAATTTTCTGAAATTCCATTGCAGTTTGTGTTCTGTTATCAAGTTTTATTCCCATAATTGTTGTCATGCTCAGCCCTCCTATTTGTTATTTTATTAAAATACTACAAAAAAAGAGAATGTCCATCACTCGTTTGGGCATTCTCCTTTTGAAATCCGGTTTTAAACGCACTGACGCACGTTTAAAACTCAATAGTCTTGAAACCTATGCGATTTCGTCTTGACTATCAGTGGCTTGAAGCTGTTTTTTCTTTAGATTATGCACTACCGCATCAACCAAGAGCTCGTAAGATTTCATGTTTTCGATTTTCGGCGAAAACTCTTTTACGAGAGATTCTCTGACCATTGCTTCCAGCCTGCTATTGTCAGAATTTACTTCTTTTGATTTGTCAGAACATATCATATCAATGTATTCTGAGTTGATTTTGTAATCTTGCATTTGATTGAACATAAGCCACTTTAGCTTCGGGCTTACCGTTTTCAATTTCTTGACAATTTTTAAATTTTTAAATCTGTTAAGCATGTTTACCTCTATGTGTAAATTCTAGTAAATTATTATAGTTAGTTCTGTCAGTTATTTAAAGTACCGTGAAAAAAAATATTTCCCTTTTTTCCTAGAATGTTTACAAATCTTAAATTTAGTTAAAAAGCTTTAATTATACAGCATTCTAGCACATATTATCAAATTTGTAAAGCGTTAAAATCTGCGATTAGGTCGTACTTTTCTTTAAGCATGCCGAGCATGGCCTGTCTGTTTGCCTTAATTTTTTCATCTTTGTCCATGACCAAGACATCCTCAAAGAATTTTTCAATTAGAGGGTTTATCGAAACGAAGCTTTCAACAAGAGTTTGATAAGACCCGTCTTTTATCTTTTTTATGCCTTCAAAAAGCTCTTTCTCGGCATTAAGTTTCAAAAGATTTTCATCCGGCAAAGGATTTACTTTTGCAGTTAAAATTCGGCTGATTCTGTTTGCACTTTCCAATACCAGCAAAAATTCAGGCTTACTGATTAATTCTGAGACTAACTGAACTCTTTGAACAAAATCGCACAGGTTCGAAAGCGGATTTTTGTTGGCGGAGCATGCTTCAATAACATCTTTTCTGTAAGTTTCAGACATAAAGATTGTCAGTCTTTGGATGAAGAAATCTTCGATTTGGCTGGCTGCATTTGCTTGTTTTGGCAGCAATTCAACCGCTTTTTTAATTAAATCAGACAAATCGAGGTTAAGATTTTTGTTTATGATTGTTTTAATAATCCCCAAAGCCGCACGTCTTACCCCGAGAGGGTCAGAAGAGCCGGTCGGTTTTTTCCCATCGGTGAAAACCGCACAAATTGTGTCTAACTTGTCCGCAATTCCTACAATTTGCCCTTCAATCCCCTGTGCAAGCTCGCTTTCGGCATTCAACGGATAATAATGTTGATATATACCGGCACAAACCTCTTGAGCTTCCCCTGAGAGTTTTGCATAATCCGCACCGATAAACCCTTGAAGTTCGGTAAATTCAAATACCAAGCTTGTTGTCAAATCGGCTTTGCATAAAAGTGCCGTTCTTTCTATTGTTGGCGAAGTTGCCCCCAATTTTTCGGCAATTTTTTTCGAAAGAGTAATAATTCTCTGAGTTTTATCCCAAACAGAACCCATCCCCTTTTGGAATGTAACTCCTTTCAGTTTTTCCACGTGGCTTTCGAAAGGTTTTTTGGTGTCTTCGTTGAAGAAGAAAATTGCATCATCAAGCCTTGCAACGATAACCCTCTCGTTACCGGCTTTTATGTTAGAAAAGTCATCACCAAGATAATTTGTGACAGTTATGAACTTATTAATCAGTTTTTCGTTTTTATATAGAGCAAAATATCGTTGATGCTTTGCCATGACTGTCACTGTAACCTTTTGTGGGATGTTCAAGTATTTTTCATCGAAATCGCAAACGCAAGGTACAGGATATTCGCAAAGATAAGTAACTTCATCAAGCAAATCCTCATCATACTCCGTGTATGCAGCTAATTTGTCCGCTTCTTTTTTTATTAAATCAGCGATTAAGGCTTTTCTTTCCTCTTGATTTACGTACACGCTTGCTTTTTTAAGCTTTTCAACATATTCGTCCGCATTTTTTATCTCGATATTTAATTCTTTAGAGAAGCGATGTCCGCGGGTGAATTTTGATGATTTTATGTCAACAATTTGCAGCGGAACTTCTTTATCGTCCAGAATTGAAACAATCCAGCGAATAGGTCTGGAAAATTTTTGTTCATTTACTCCCCAACGCATAAAATAAGGCCCCTGAAGTTTCAAAACTATTTGAGGGACGCTTTGTTGGAGCAATTCAGATGTCAATTTACCCTTTAAAAATATTTTTGCATTTAAATAATCATCCTGCAAAAACAAATCTTTTTCTTTAACTCCGCACTTATTCATAAACCCCAAACCGGCTTTTGACAGGTTTCCGGCTTCGTCATAAGCAACATTTTTTATGGGCCCTTTGAGAAGCTTTTCCACATCAGGCTGTTTGTCGGCCAAATTGTCCACGATAACCGCAAGCCTGCGTGGAGTTGCCAGAACTTTTACCGACTTAAAATCAATTTCGTTTTCCTTAAAAAATTTTTCAAACCCGAATTTCAATTGCTCAATCGCTTGAGGAATAAATTTGTAAGGTAATTCTTCCGTTCCGATTTCTAATAAATATTTCATCTTGCCCTCTGTTTTTGCCGATATTCCGGACTGCATCGTCGTGTAAAAAAATTGTATTTCAAACAAAGTAGATTGTAAAGAAAAGCTAGCATCCGTTCCCTGTTCCCAGTTTCCTGTTCCCTCTTCTCCTCTATTGGCCGCATGAAGAAAGCACCCATTTCTGAGTGCTTTCGAGGTTATTTGGTTATTGGTATAATTAGGTTTTCCAAATTAACCCGTGGGGTCGGATTGCTCCGCCCTGCAGGAGCCTTTACTAAAATATATTATCTAAAAAATTGTTTTTTAATTAAGCTACGTACTTAGGTGCACCTTTTTCAGCTGCTTTATCTTCAGCTTCGGTTACCTTTTGTTCTTCAGCGTCTAGCATTTTTAATTGAGTTTCAATTGATGCTACTTCCTGTTCTATACGCTTATCTTGATCGTTCAAAACTTTTTGCTCAACCTTGTTAAATTTCTCTTTTTCTTGTTCATAGAAACTCTTGAACATCATTTGAGAAAAACGTTGTTGCAACTCTGCGTTTTGCATTTGAGGAATGGCTCCCGGAACCTGACTCATAACCGCGAATTTTTCCTGAGCCCCCTGCAATGCTGCCTGATGAGAGTACTGCATAAATATGGACATTCTGTTGAACTGAGACGCCGGAGCGTTCATCAAATCATTCATTGAAACTGAACCATCCGCGATACTTGAAGCATAACTTTGTAAATCAAAGAGCTTTTGTTTCAAAAGCATCAGCTTCATGTTCAACTCAGACTTGCGTCTGATGATGTCTTGATGTCGATATACGAAAATCAATAAAGACATTTTGTAACTCCTACCAAATTTTAACTAACCAATTTAACCTTACTCTTATATAAAAACATTTCGTTTCACAAAATTGACTTTTTGGTTAATTTTATGTAACGAAAGCTTAACATGAGGAACGGATGGCTTTTGGTTGAAGGGCTTTTGGAGGTATGGAGGATTGGAGGATTGGCGAGTTGAACGGTTGAAGGGCTTTTTACGAAGTGATTAAGTGACTGGGTGATTAAGTGATTAAGTGCAACAAAAAAATTAAAACTTTTCTTTTCCCGTTTCTCTTCTCACGTCTCACCTCTCACGTCTCACTGTTTCTCCTCGCAACGACAAGAAATTCCGTTCCCAATTCCCAATTTCCAATTTCCAATTTCCTTTTCACTTTATTGTCATCCCGCACGGGTTAGGGCATGGCGGTTGACTTTTGTTGGAAATTCTGATGCGGGATCTGATACTAATTAGCAGCTTAGAATAATGTGAGGCAATTTTTTGGATTGTCTTGGATTATCGGCAGTTCGCAGAAGCGTGGTTCTGCTCACTTGGACGAGCTTTACCTCTCAAAAACGATACTCAATCGTTTTTTCGGCAGAGTGCATCGCTCTTGCCGAAATCCGCTGCTTCGTCGCAAATTTGCTCCTCGCAACGACAAGAAATTCCGTTCCCAATTCCCAATTGCCAATTTCCTTTTCCTTTAATCACTTAGTCGCTCGGCCACTTCACTTCACTTCGCTTCGCTAATGCTTGTGACGACTTTATCAATCAATCCGTAGTCCAGAGCCTCTTGAGCGGACATGTAGTAGTCACGTTCTGTGTCTTTTTTAATTTTTTCAATCGGCTGGCCGGAATGTTCCGCAAAAAGCTCATTCAGCATAGTTTTCATTCTGACAATTTCTTTGGCCTCAATCTCTATATCTGTAGCCTGACCTTGAGCACCGCCCAAAGGCTGGTGGATCATAATTCTGGCACTTGGCAGAGCCATTCTTTTGCCTTTAGTTCCGGCTGAGAGCAAGAATGCACCCATGCTTGCGGCTTCGCCGAGGCAAATAGTTGAAACGTCTGCTTTTATAAGCTTAATTGTGTCAAAGATTGCCATTCCTGCGGTTATAACTCCGCCGGGGCTGTTGATGTAAATCATAATATCTTTTTCGGGATTTTCACTGTCAAGCAGCAATAATTGGGCAACCACCGAGTTGGCTGTTTCGTCATCAATTTCTTCGCCAAGAAAAATAATTCTTTCTCTAAGCAATCTTGAAAAGATGTCAAAAGAGCGTTCGCCCCTTGATGAAGCTTCTATTACGGTAGGTACGTAGCTTAGAATTTTATTGTAATCCTCTTGACTTAAAATAGTGCCTTCTGTTGTTTTACTCTGAATATCAAATTTGCTCATTTTGTTTCTCCCGATTAAGCATTTACTGTCGCCATTATACTATAAATATTATTTATTTTACAAATACACGCATGCCGTAGTATAATTTTATCATGTATTGTATAGATTATATAGTTTATATAGAAGATGAAGACCAGTGCCTTACTTGCGAGAATTATGCAAAAGGAGTGGCCTGCCCTCTGCTGGAAGCTTTAGGGCAGGGGGTTGTGTATCTGGAGGATAATTTGACTGTAACAAACTGCGGGTTTTACAAAGAGTTTAAAAGAACGTTGAAATTAGTAAAAAAAGAAGAAACATGAAGAAAATAACATTGATTCCGGGCGACGGGATAGGGCCTGAAATAACAGACTCCGTTGTCAAAATAATTAAAAAAAGCGGTTTAGATATTGATTGGGATATTCAAACCGCAGGCAGTGATGTTGCCCAAACTGAGGGAATGCCGCTTCCCAAAAGGGTTATAGACTCGATTAGAAAAAACAAAGTTGCACTCAAGGCACCTGTGGCAACCCCAATAGGAAAAGGGTTTCGCTCGGTTAATGTTGCACTGAGAAGAGAACTTGATTTGTATGCAAATTTAAGACCGTGCAAAAGTTTACCTGATGTAAAAACCAGATTTGATAATGTAGACATTGTTGTGGTGAGGGAAAACACGGAAGATTTGTACGCCGGAATTGAAAGGCAGATTGATAAAGATACGGCCGAAAGTACCAAAATAATAACAAGAAAGGCGTCTGAAAGGATTGCAAAATTCGCATTTGATTATGCCTTAAAAAACGAAAGAAAAGAAGTTTGTGCAGTTTCAAAAGCTAATATTTGCAAGTTTTCTGACGGTCTGTTTTTGGAAAGCGTGAGAGCGGTTGCAAAAAAATATCCAAAAATCAAATACAGAGAAATTTTGGTTGATAATCTTTGCATGCAGTTAGTTCAGAACCCTTCTCAATTCGACGTTTTGGTCTTGCCGAATTTGTATGGGGATATTGTATCGGACTTGTGTGCGGGGCTGATTGGCGGGTTAGGCGTCGCTCAAGGTGCCAATATCGGGGAAAATTGTGCGGTTTTTGAGGCGGTGCATGGCTCTGCTCCTGATATTGCCGGCAAAGACAAAGCAAATCCGACGGCACTTTTACTTTCTGCAATAGAAATGCTTAAATATATCGGGGAAAATTCGTACGCCGAAAAAATTGAAAACGCCCTGCTTAAGACTTTAAGCGGTCAAATTTTGACTGCAGATTTAGGCGGCAGTGCAAAATGCTCCGAATTCACGGATGAAATTATTAGGAATTTATAATGGTTTTTTTTGCTTGGGTTCGTAATTGAACGGTCTGGTAATCTTATATCCGCCATAAAGTGCAACTATCCCAAATAAAATGGTGAAAACCAGCATAAGTATTTGTCCTGCTATTGGTGTATTTAAATTAATCATTAACGTTCCCTTTCTTTAAATATTTTTGCATATCAACATCCGTATTTAATAATCCTATAATCATTGATACAAATAAAATAAACCCAATTATAAAAAATATAATTCTGAAAAAATTACTAAAAATAAATGGATGAAATTTTGGGTTATAGGTCAAAACAAGTCCGACCAATCCTCCGCCGAGGACCAAAATCCCTGTCCATAAGATGTTTTTGTGTTGTGCCAAATATTCAACTATTTTTTCTTCACGATTGTCCATAAAAAGATTGTAGCACTTGATAAATAAAAGGGCAATATGTTAAGCGGATAATAAATTGATAAGTCGATAAGTTGGAGGGTCGAACGGTTGAACGGCTTAAGGGCTTAAAGGCTGAAGGGTTGAAGGGTCGAAAGGTCGAATGGTCGAAGGGTTGAGAATGTAGGTCGGGCTTTTGTTTGACCCCCTCCCCCAAGTTTATATTTGCAAAATTGTTATTCTTCCTCCCCCCTTGAGGGGGAGGATTGAGGTGGGGGGGCAATCGAGGGTGAGGGTTTGGGGTGGGGGGCTTAAATTTGCCCGACAACAAGGAATTTGGATTGCTTCGTCGAAACTTTGTTTCTCCTCGCAACGACAAGAAATTCCGTTCCCTGTTCCCTTTTTTAAAAATTTGCGAAGCATTATTGAACTTAGTCACTTAATCACCCAGTCACTTAATCACATCATAAAAAGCCTTTCGACCTTTCAACTTTTTCATGCTCTTTACATTCTGTTTTCTTTGTATTACGATAATTGAACTCACAATCCTCGTGATTATGCTGGGGAGTCATTACCCCCACAAAGTAAAAAGGAAAAAGGAAAAAACATGGCAAATATTAAATCATCAAAAAAGAGAATATTAACTTCAGAAAAAAACGCTGAAAGAAATCTTGCGTTTAGATCTTCAATAAAAACGGCGCTTAAAAAAGCACTTGAATTAGGCAAGGGCGAAGACAAAGAAGCTTTGTCAGCAGCGGTTTCTAAAGTTTATCAACTTTGTGACAAAGCTGTTGTAAAAGGCATTTTGCATAAAAACACTGCCGCAAGAAAAAAATCAAGATTATCACTTGCTTTGAATAAATTAGCCGTAAAATAAACTGGAACAAGGAACGGGGAACTGGAAAAGGAAATTGGGAATTGAACCGTTCGACCTTTCAACTTATCGACTCATCGACTTAGTGACTTAAATCCAGATCCCGCATCAGAATGAATAACAAAAGCCAACCGCCATGCCCTAACCGGTGCGGGATGACAATAAAGTGAAAAGGAAATTGGGAATTGGGAATTGGGAATTGGGAATTGAACCGTTCGACCATTCAACCGTTCGACCTCTCAACCGTTCAGCCCTTCAACCCAAGTTCACAGCACATCTGGCAGGCTTCAAAGACGCCGGAAGCCTTCAAGTTTTTTCTAAAACAGCAGAATTTCGGTTCGTTAAAAACTTCTCTTAAACTCTTCTCTTTAACATTCCCGATTTTTAGTGACAAACAGGGGTAAACATCCCCCTGCGGGTTTATCATCATATTGGAAAACGGGTAAAGGCAAGATTTGTAAATCTCTTGCACCGGTTTGTCCTCAGGATAACTAAAAAATCTCTCAATTTTTTCTAGTGCATCTGTCCCCTCAAATTTTGGCGAAAAACGAATTTTTGTTTTACCTTTTATCCCCTCAATCTCTTTGTAAACCTCCTTAAAATGCTCCATATCAAAATAAGGCTTTATCGGGTATTTTTGAGCGTAAAACTCTTCCCCGAAGCTTTCTCGCAAAATTGAATTCTGTTTTAAGTCGTTGTTTCTTAAAAAAGAAACCGAAAGAAAGTCAAAATTCATATCATTACATAATTTATACAATTGGGGCAAATCATCCAGATTATTTTCAAGCACAATTGTCTTAATATCAATCATAGGTCTGTTGAATTTACTCAAGCCCTTTTTTGAGTTTAATTTATCAAGATTTGAGATTATTTTATCGAAAATTCCTTCTTTTCCCCTGTTTTTGTCATGGTTTTCGCCGTAGCCGTCGAGCGAAACCGACAACAGCATCATCTTAGTCCTGATAAATGCATCAATTATCTCATCATTAATCAAAATTCCGTTGGTGACGACATTCAATTTCCCGAAAGTTTTTTCCGCCACACGCTCCAAAATCTCGATGAAATCCTTTCTAATCAGCGGTTCGCCGCCCACAAGTGTCACAAAAGAATACCATGGAATTTGGTCAATTATTTTAAACCATTCCCCTGTCGTAAGTTCGTTTTTCTTGCGTTCTTCACCGACATAGCAGTAAGGACAATTGAGGTTGCAAAGATAAGTCAACTCAAAAAAGTATCTCAAAGGCATCAAAGCCCTGCCTAACTTGTTGTTGTAAGAAAGTCCGGCATAAGAATTCCTTGCTATATCAAACAGTTTTGAGTAATCTAGCTGCATTTGGAGCAAATCCCCTGTAATTTTAACAAATTTTCATACGCAAGACCGCTTTCAATTGCCTCTTGTGCAAATTTCGTACCTTCAAAGATATTCGGCTTAAGTCCCGCCAGATAAATCATCGCACCTGCGTTCATACAAATTACTTCAAGTTTTGCCCCCTTAATTTCCCCCCTAAAAATATCTTGAATAATTTGTGCGTTTTGGATTCCGTTTCCGCCTTGAATTTCAGAAATATCAACAATCTTGAAACCAAAGTCTTCGGGCGAAATTTCATAATATGAAATTTCGCCTTCCTTGAGTTCATAAACCGCTGTCTTGGAACAAATACTTATCTCGTCGATATTCGGATTAAGCCCGTTTACGACCAAAGCTCTGTCCGTGCCGAGTTTTTGCAGGGCATAAATTATTTTTTCACACATCTCAAAGGACGAAACGCCCAACAATTGTGCGTTGGGAAATGCGGGATTAATCAAAGGCCCGAGGTAGTTAAAAATCGTTTTGATGCCGATTTGCTGACGGATAGGATTGTTTATCCTTGCAAATTCGTTGAAGTAAGGCGAGTGTACAAACGCAATATTATTTTTATTAAACTCATTTTCAGCGTCTTGAGCGGTTTTTACGACATCAATATCCAAAGCCTTGAGCAAATCAGTGCTTCCGCAGGAACTCGTGATGGCTGAGTTGGTTTGTTTCAGGACATTAACCCCGCAGGCGTTTGCCACAATTGCACTTGCGGTTGAAATATTAATTGTTTTAGACAAATCCGCACCCGTTCCGCAACTGTCTACAACGTATTTGTCGAGAATGACCCGATTTGAGAATTCTCTCATCGCACAAGCGAAGGCGAAAAATTCATCCTTACTCACTCCTTTTTTGGTAACAGCTACCAGAAATGCACCTATTTGTGCGTCAGAAACCTCCTTATTTGCAATGCTTCTGACAATTTCTTTTATTTCAAGGAAACCTAAATCCCCATTTTTCAACAATTTTTGAATTGTGCTTTTCACTTTTTTCTTTCCCCTTTTTACTTAATTATCCCACGAAAACCCTAAAAAATATAATTTTTCATGCTAAAATTATTTTATGGAAAAAGAGATTTTGAAAATAAAAATACTTCCTATGCAAAAAAATCAGGTGGACGAGATTATTAAGATTGAGGAGCAGGCTTACGGCGAGCATCATTGGTCCAGAGATTCCTTTTACGGCGAATTATCAAACGATTTGGCGTACTATTATTCGGCGTTTGACGAAAACGGCGAACTTATAGGATACGCCGGTTCCTGGCAGATTCTTGACGAAGCTCACATTACGACAATCGCAGTCAAGCCGGAGTTGAAACGGAAGAAAATTGGAGAAGCACTGCTTAACAAAATTTTGGAAGATTGTTATAAAAACGAGATAAAATACGTAACTCTTGAGGTAAGGGCAAGTAATATTCCGGCCATAAGCCTTTATGAGAAATACGGTTTCAAGTCGCTGGGAATGAGAAAAGGGTATTATCAAAATAATAATGAAGACGCATTAATAATGTGGACAGAAAACATTTTTTGGGATAAATTCAGGTTACGGCGTCAGGAAAATGTTGAAAAATTGAAGGATTTCATTGAAATAAAATGACAAAAAGGATAGAAAAACTGACAGAGTTCTAGGCGAAGTATGAGCCAAAGAAATATGTCATTGCGAGGAGCGAGGCACGAGTGACGCGGCAAACCAAAGAGCATGGAATAACGAATGACAAAAAGGATAGAAAAACAACTAAATAAATTCAGATATCAAAACCAGCAGTTAAATTTAAACCTTGGTGTGCTTGTTTTGATGGGACTTTGCTCCTTTTTGATTGTGATAGCGACTTTTACACAGTTCGATTTTAACCATTATATAATTCCTCTTGACGCTTTTTCCTATATTGGCGACAATTTCAAAGATCCTCCTGTTATGGCTCATTTTATGAAACATTACAGATATATTCCCCAAATCCCCGCAATTATGTTTATCGTTGCACTTTTGGGAAGAAGGTTTGGAATAGCGTCCATTTTAATTTATATTTTAGTCGGCCTTTTCCTTGCTCCGGTTTTTGCACTGGGAGGCGGGTTTGAATACGTTTTCCAGTACGGTTTCGGCTATATTTTGGCTTACATTCCGGCGGTTTTCTTTGCAGGTTCAATCCTGAGAAGCGGACTTACATACCGAAATATGGCTCAAGCGACACTAGTCGGCGTTTTTACAATACATATTATCGGAATTTTATACATGCTGTTTATGGCGACGCTTCAAAGAGAAAACTCAGCTTTGATATTGGGCTGGATTTCGGCTCAGAGCGGAGCAAAAATTTTGTATGATTTGCTTTTTGGATTTATCGCAATGGTTATTGCAAAATTCACCAAAAAATTTCTTTGGGTTGCAATCGGGTAAAAATCTTTCTTATTCACTGAACGAATTTTTGTCCGGCCTGCTTAATATAAAAGTGATTTGGTAGTAAAGGACGAAATTAAACCTGCTTTGAAAAAAAATATTTTAAATGAGGTTGTTTATTTATGAAAAAATTAATTTTTCTTTGCGGCCGGGTCATATCCAAACAGTGATTTAAAACAGCTTCTTACTGTCCCTCTAAAAGTTCCTGCTTCTTGTGTTAATGGACTTTCAAAATAATTTGTAGATTTGACGTATTCATCTCTTGTAAATTGTCCGTTTGCTACACTTTTGTCATTATTTGCATCCATGGCATACAAAAAAGATGAGTATTCCTTTTCATCTACTTTTCCGTCTTTATCCAAATCCATAAATACGTTTGCACGAAGTGACATTTCTTGCACTTTACCTTGCATTTCAGGACTAATTGCCCCGTATTTCTTTTCAAATTCAGACTTATCAAACTTTAACTGCTCTTCAGGGCTGATTTTACCATCTCCGTCAGTATCATACAATGAAATCTCCCCTTTTGATGCTTCTAATGCTTTTTCTTTATATATTTTACCTGCGTTAGTACCACCATTATTTTTTATATCGTTTCTAAATTTATCTCCAACCATGTCAAAAGGATTTACATCGCTGTCATATACAGGATTTCCTTTAGCATCAACGTCAACCATTGAATCTGCACATTTATTCATCCAATCACTAAGTGGAGTAGTTGCCTCTTTTTTATCTAAATTTGATTTGCCAATTGAATCAGTAATATTTGTGGATTGGTTGTTAGCTTGAGCCTGTGAACTGTCTTTGGCCTCTTTATGTATAGAATTTGGAGCATCCGGTAATTTTATAACTTGACCGGCCTTGATTGAGTTGCCCCTTTTTGCTGCTAAAGTAGGATTTGCAGCAATTATGCTATTTACATAATTAGCGATTTCAGAATTGCCTTTTAAACCTTGTTGACGTGCGATTTTCCATAGATTATCGCCGCTTTGTACTGTTACTGTGCTCATAATAATATCCTCTCATATTTCGTTGCAGTATATATTATATATATAAAGTTCTTTCTGCAGAAAAAATTGCTAATTGTTAAAATTTTCATTAAAATCTTAACAATTAGACACAAAGGAGCTGTGAAAATCCAGATTTTCACAGCTCCTTTGTAAATATATTTATAAAATTTTTAATATCTGTAATGAGCAAAAGCCTTGTTGGCTTCGGCCATTTTGTGAGTGTCTTCACGCTTTTTGCAAGCTGCACCGGCACCGTTTGAAGCATCAACCAATTCAGTTGTTAATTTTTCAATAAATGATTTGCCGTGTCTGCTTTTGGCGGCAGCAATTAACCATGAAGATGCTAAAGCCATTCCTCTGTCGGGTTTTACTTCAATAGGGACCTGATAAGTTGAACCGCCGATTCTTCTGGCCTTAACTTCCAGCAAAGGAGTTGAATTTGATAACGCCTTTTGGAATATTTCCATTGGTTTTTCGTTGGTTTTTTCTCCAATTTTTTCCATAGTAGAATAGAAAATCTTTTCGGCGATGGATTTTTTACCCCTACGCATAATTCTGTTAATAAATTTTGATATATCCACACTGTTGTAAATCGGATCAGCCGGTGGAATTCTTTTAGCTGGTTTTGAACGTCTTGACATTTTTTTTCTACCATTGCACGAAACCTTTGTGGTTCCGCCCTTTCCATGTTTTTCTTGTGTTAGTAATAACCTTTTGCCTTTAGGGCTTACCGGATTTATGCACTCGCTATGCTTGCGTTGTACCTCGTTTATCCTTAAACTACTCCGCTCGCAACTCTTTTGCTTGATAGCTTTTACCGGTTTAATGTCTTACCGAGTACATCTCGGGACTAATATTGATGGGCTTTAGCCCATCCTACTTCTAGGACTAATTTGAGTCACGGAGGTTCGGATATAAGTATGTAGGCTTTTTATTGCTATACCTCTATCCCTCCATTTATCTATACATCTATTTCTTCGCTTTCGCTTTTTTGGCACCGTACTTAGAACGGCTTTTTTCTCTGTTTGCAACGCCTGCTGTGTCCAAAGTACCTCTTACTATGTGATATCTGACCCCAGGTAAGTCTTTAACCCTTCCGCCCCTGATTAAAACAACGGAGTGTTCTTGAAGGTTGTGACCGATACCCGGAATGTATGAAGTTACTTCAAACCCGTTGGTAAGCCTGACTCTGGCAACTTTTCTCAAAGCCGAGTTAGGTTTTTTCGGTGTTGTTGTGTAAACTCTTGTACAAACCCCGCGTCTTTGAGGACAATCCTGCAAGGCGGGTGATTTTGTTTTGTCTATTAATTTCTTACGCTCTTTGCGTACTAATTGACTAATAGTCGGCATATTTGCTCCTTTTTCTAAAGTTATTAAGTTATTAGGTGATTAAGTGATTAAGTAAAATCACAATCCACCTTCTAGCTAGTTAATTTATATCTAACAACAAGCAAACTTGAATGTCAACAATAAAAACTGTTTAAACAAGTCAATCGTTAAGTAATTTAACAATTTTATTTAAAACATTAAATTTCTGACAAATTCATTGTAGAATTACATAACTACGTTAAATTAAAATTGGAGGTTAAAAATGAGATTAGGAATTTTAAAAATATCAGACAGGGCTACTAAAGCACAAAAAGAATTTGCAATCATCAAAGAATTAGCACAAAAGCATATCGATGTGCCTCCAAACTTAAAAAATTTAAAAAGTTTAAAAAGATTCGAATCAAAAAGTGGTCGTACAGTTTATTCTTGTGATACATCTTATGGAAAAAAATTCTATTGGGGTTTTGATGAATTTTCAAACCCTATAAAATCGATAGAAAGAACAAAATCAAAATTTCAAGGTGACATTCTTATCGAAAGCTCTAAAATTAATCATAAGAAAAATGTTTTTGAACAGCTTCTTTTGTCAATTAATAAAAGCACCTCCGAAACTTCTATAACTAAGGTAGTTGAAAGATTAATAAAAGGCAAAAAAGCTGAAATTACTAAACCGGAAGATTTTATAAGTTTTGAAAATACTTTATCTCAAGAATTTAAAACCTTCAAAAATAATGAATTGAAATGGCATGATTCCATAAGAAGAAAAGACGTTGAAGATGAATTTGGCCATAACATGCCATTTTTAAACTAGCTTAAAATCGCCGTATTGCTTAACGTGTTCAATCAAACCGCCGTCAGCGAGGAGTTTGACCATAACATCCGGCAACGGCACAAATTTTATTTCAATTGATTTTGTTATGTTTTTTACAATTCCGTTTTTAACATCCAACTCAAGTTCGTCGCCTGCGTCAATTAAATCCGTATCACATTCGATAGCCAAAAGTCCTATATTAATTGCGTTTCTGTAAAAAATTCTGGCAAAAGATTTGGCCAAAACTGCCTGAACGCCTGCAATCTTAATAATTTGCGGAGCATGTTCACGTGATGACCCCAGCCCGAAATTGTTTCCTGCAACTACAAAATCCCCTTTTTGCATTGAAGAAGCAAAATTTGCATCGGCATCTTCAAGCACGTGTTTTGCAAATTCTTTTAAATCTGAACGCAGGTGGAATAACCGCCCGGGTGCGATGTGGTCGGTTGAAATGTTATCACCGAATTTGAATGCTTTTGGACTCATCTCTCATCCTTGCTTATTTCCAAGAGCATTTTATTTAGTGATTGCCCCAATCGGGGTAAATCTTTTTTTGCCGCTCCCCAAAGGGTTGAAACATCAACTCTTTCGTAGGTATGTATAATTATATTTCTCATCCCAACAATATTTTTCCAGGCAATGTCACAATATTTTTCCTGTAACTCCTTTGGAATTCTATTGGCGGCTTCGCCAAGTATTTCAAATAATCTTTCAACAGCCCTGTACCTGAACATGTCCGCTTCAAACTCACCAAAAGTTATTCCATCTACGGCTTTTTTTATGTCGGCACATGCCTGCAGCATATCTTCAATAGCATCACTATATACTTTTTTAAACATAAACGACCTCAGACAAGATTTGTTTACCTATTTGCTTTTTTAAAGTCCTTTTCATTACGATATCAACCTTTGTATTAAAAAGTTCCGAAAGCATGTATTGTAAACCTCCAAGAGTTAGAATACTTGTTCCATCCTTGTAATCTATCAGGATGTCAATATCACTTTGGGAGGTTTGTTCCCCTCTGACAAAAGAGCCAAAGACGCCCAATTCGGTGATTTGATAATTTTTTTCCAACTCGGGTTTTAATTTCTTTAATTTTGAAATAATTTTATTAATGTCTTTCATAACGTTGTTATTGTAACACAATTATGACGAAAAATAAACATATTTGTAAATTCATGAAAAAAGAGTATAATAATAAGTATGTTTAACAGAAAATGCAAAATCACATTCATAAGCCACGGGGCAACAATATATTCGGAAGAAAACAGACTTTCCGATAATGGAAATTACCCGCCGATAAACGAATCCGGTCAGGAGGAAATCGAAAAAATTTGCGAGTGGCTTAAAAAACGTGCGGTTAAAACCGACAAAATTTATACCAGCTCAGCCCTCAGAACTATTCAAACTGCTCAAATGATTTCAAAAGTTTTCAAGAAAGATTTTGAAATTCTAGACGGACTACATTCGAGAAAAAGAGGGGTATGGAGCGGACTGACATTTGAGCAGATTGAACAAAAGTATCCTCAAATGCTTGAGCAGCTCCACAAAAACCCTTGTTCTTACTGCCCTGAAGGCGGAGAAACTATTCTTGACCTAAACAAGAGAATTTCAAGAATAATAAAAAGAATTGTGGAAGAAAATATCGGGAATAGAATTATTGTCATCACGCACCCCGAAGTAATTCAAGCTGCAATAAGCGGAGCAATAGAACTTCCGCCGCAGCATCAGGCAAAAGTTTATATAAAAACAGGAAGTGCAACACAAATAAGCTATTTCTCAAGCTGGGCAAGTTTAATGTACTCGGGCTATGTACCGCTTTAAATTATTAATTTATAAACATCATTTTTATTTATATTGTAAAGCGTTGCAAGAATTGTTGAAATTTCTTTTGTGCCGAAATTTTTCTGTTTTAACAAATTGATTTTATCTAAAATTTCTGTTTGTGAAGTTTCAATATCCTCTTGTTTGTAAACCATGGCAACAATTTCCCCCTTTAAAACATTGTTCTTATAATATTCAATAACGTTTTGAACTTCATCTGCAACAATTTCTTCAAAAACCTTGGTTAGTTCTCTTCCGACGGCAACTTTTGCACTCGGATTGAATTTTTTAACGTATTCTAATGTCTTTAACAAACGGTTTGGCGACTCGTAAAAAACAATGTTAGCGTGGGCAAATTTTTGCAAAATTGCTAAAATTTGCCCCTCTGTTTTTGGTAAAAATCCCACAAACACGAATTCTTCCCCGCCTTTTGGCACTTGTGAGAGAAATGTGGTTATAGCACAAGCACCGGGCAGAGCCGTTACATTAAACTCATTTGCCCTCAATTCTTCAATCAAAACAGCACCGGGGTCACAGATTAAAGGAGTTCCGGCATCTGAAACCAGAGCAACGGTCTTTCCTTCATTTAGCAAATCCAAAAACATTTTAACCCGCTGTTTTTCGTTAAATTTGTGATAAGAGATTGTTTTTGTTTTTATGTCAAAGTGGTTAAGAAGTTTTTGTGTATTGCGAGAATCTTCGCAGGCTATGACATCGGCCGATTTTAAAACTTCAATCGCTCTTAACGTAATATCCCTTAGATTTCCGATAGGAGTGGGAACTATATAAAATTGTGCTTCTTTACTCATAAATAAATAGTAGCAAGAAAATAATTATTGTAAAATTTGTGTGTTTAGTTTAAAATTAACACGTCCATGTCTTTGCGAGGGTTTGTAAAAACCCAAAGCAATCCAAAAAAGTCAAAGATTGAATTGCCTCGTCGAAATTTCGTCTAGCTCTCAAAAATGATACTTAATCGTTTTTTCGGCAGAGTTCGCAATGACTTGAGTGCATAAGAAAAATTAAGAAGGAGATATTAAAATGTCAAGAAAACCGATTATAGCGGGAAACTGGAAAATGAACAAGCTTCAATCAGAGGCTAAAGATTTGTTTTTAGGAATAGCATATTTTGCAGAAAAATTTACAAAAGAACAATTGCCTACAATTGTTTTGGCACCGACATTTACGTCACTTGCGGCTGTCGAGAGCCAAAGATGTGCAAAATGCAGACCTCTTGTTTCAATTGCGGCACAAAATTGCCACTGGGAATCCTCAGGTGCTTATACAGGGGAAATTTCAGTCGAAATGATTAAGGATGCAGGCTGTGAATACGTTATCATCGGCCACTCCGAAAGAAGACAATATTTTTCAGAAACAAACGAAATGATTAACAAAAAAGCGAAAGCTATTCTTTCAGGCGGATTAATACCTATTATTTGTTGTGGTGAAACTCTTGCTCAAAGAGAGTCAGGAGTTACAGATGCACATATTACAACTCAAATTAAAATCGCATTGGAAGGATTAACCGAGGAAGAAATTTCAAGGTCAGTTATCGCATATGAGCCAATCTGGGCAATAGGAACAGGCAAAACTTGTGATCCTGAAGAAGCAAACAGAGTTATCGCTATGATTAGAAACGTCGTAAAAACAGTCAGCACGGCTCATGCCGGCGACTCAATCAGAATTCTTTACGGCGGAAGCGTAAACCCTTCAACTATTGAAGAACAAATGTCAAAATCAGACATTGATGGTGCTTTGGTCGGCGGTGCAAGCTTGAAATTTGAAAGTTTTAATGAGATTATTGCAAATACCATGAAAGTTACTGCGTAAAAGTGAAAGGCAAACGGGAAAGAAAAAAGGAGTAAACAAATTATGGCAACACAATTCAGCGGAACACCGCAAATAAAAACAAGAACGGCACTATTGATTTTCGTCAAAGGTTCGTCAGCACCGGTTGTGCTTTATGTCGAAAATCCTCAGGCTGCTTACGAAGAATTTCAGCAGCTTCTAAAAAATCCGGGAGCGGGTTTAATTGAAAAAGAAGGTAACGGACCTATTAAGAAATTATCTTTAATATCAAGCCAGATTTCAGCGGTGGCAATTCAAGACGAACAGTACGTGTAAAATAATTTAACAATAATGTGCGTAACAACTATTTTTGTGTTACGCTTTTTACAGTGAGCGGTGAGCAGTAAATTGAAATATTCTAGTCATCCGGTCACTTAACCACTGAGATAAAAGATAAACAAGATAAAAACGAAAGGTGTAAAAAGAACAATGGCAGTACCAAAGAAAAGAACGGGACATTCGGCACAGGGGCATAGACGCTCAAACTGGAAAGCAACAAAACCGGAAGTTACAAAATGTGCAAAATGCGGCGAAGTAGTACTAACTCACACAGTATGCACAGCTTGCGGATATTATAAAGGTAAAGCGGTAAGCATTAAATCGCCTGATTATGTTGAAACAGCGATTGAAACTAAAAAACCGGCCAAAAAAGCAGCAGCGAAAACAAAAGCTAAAAAAGCTGAAACTAAAGTTGAAGAAGCTAAGGTTGAAGAAGTTGTAGAAGCTGAAGCTGTAGAAGAAGTTAAAACAGAAGAATAAAAAGAGAGAGGGGAGAAGAGGGTATTTTGTGAAGCAAAAATTTCAACTCTTCGACCATTCAACCTTTCAACCAAAGAGGAATTTATGACCAGAATAGCAATAGACGCAATGGGAGGAGATAATGCTCCTCGTGAGATAGTCGCAGGTGCAGTTTGGGCAGCATCAGAATATGGTGTTGCAATTGAACTTGTCGGGAAACAGGATCGCATAGAATATGAACTTGACAGAATTAATCGGGAAGGAATTATCTCTACTGCGGGTGGATTTAAAGATACCAAAATCAGGATTGACGTAAATAAGCTTGATATAAAAATAACTCCGGCGACAGAAGTCATCGAAATGGGCGAAGCCCCCGGCCAGGCGATTAGAAAGAAGAAAAAGTCTTCAATAGTTTTGGCGGTGGATGCTGTTGCGACAGGAAGTTCCGATGCGATAGTAGCGGCAGGTTCAACAGGTGCGGCAATGGCTTCAAGCTTGTTTGGGCTGGGCAGAATTCCCGGAATTGACAGGCCGGCAATTGCGGTTACTTTGCCTACAATGAAGGAACCTGTGGTAATAATTGACGGCGGAGCTAACAGCAATTGTACTGCGGATATGTTGTTTCAGTTTGCCGTTATGGGTACAACTTTTTCAAAAAATGTTTTGGGTATAGAAGATTCTAGGGTCGGAATTCTTAATATAGGCGAAGAAGCGGGAAAAGGTAATGAACTTGCACAGGCGACTTACAAGCTGCTTGAAGAGAATCAGGACAAAATCAATTTTGTCGGCAATATTGAAGGCAGAGAGATATTTTCCGGAGTTTGCAATGTAATTGTTTGTGACGGTTTCGTCGGAAACGTTGCCTTGAAAATTACGGAAGGAACTTCCTCAATGCTTTTCAGAATGCTGAAACAAGAATTTAAAACTGACCCTCTGGCAAAAATTGCAGGATTAATCGCCCACCCTTTCATGAAAAGAATTTACAGAAAAATAAATTATGAAGAATTCGGCGGGGCATTACTTTTAGGCGTCAAGGGAATTACCGTAATCTCCCATGGCAACTCAAAGGCTTATGCAATCAAAAATGCCGTAAGAGTTGCCAAGGAAGCCGTGGAAACAGGTGTAAACAAAAAAATAGCAGAGTTTCTTGAAAAAAATAAGGAACTTTCAAATTAATTAACTTTGGGGTTTTACCCAGAAGGGGATATAATGGCAAATAAATTAATTCCGTTGAAAATAGCAGGGGTAGGGTATTGTGTACCTGAAACAGTTATAACAAACGAAGATTTAACAAAACTATATGACACTTCAGACGAGTGGATTTATAGCAGAACCGGTATAAAAGAACGCCGTGTTGTATCAGGCGAAGAAAATGCTGTGGATTTGGGCTTTATAGCAGCTCAAAATGCGATTGCAAAAGCAAAAATCAATCCTGAAGAGATAGATTTAATTATTGCTGCATCTTCTGCTCCGGCAGATTTGTACCCTGCAATGGCATGCCATATTCAAGCAAGATTGGGAATTAAAAATATTCCGGCATTTGATGTTACTGCAGCATGCTCGGGATTAATTTATACTCTTGAAATGGCGAGAGCATTTATCGGCTCGGGGATTTATAAAACAATACTTATAGTCGCAACAGACAATAATTCAAAATTATGTGACTGGTCGGACAGGGGAACATCAATTCTTTTTGGAGACGGTGCGGGAGCCATGGTAGTAACTCGCTCTGATGACGGCATAGATGACATTTTGGCAATTGATATTAAGGCGGACGGTTCAATAGGCGAATACATAGTTCTTCCGTTGAGAGGCAAAAATTGCCCTCTTGTGGAACCTTGTGAAGAAAAGCCGGTTCATATAAGCATGAATGGGAAAGAAGTTTACAAATTTATTATAAAAGTTCTTCCTCATTACATTGACCAATGTCTTAAAAAAGCAAATATGACGCCTGAAGATGTCGACTACTTCATACCGCATCAAGCAAACCAAAGGATTATTGAAGCTGTTCAGCAAAGACTGGGCTATGACGATAGTAAGGTTATCTCTAATATAAAATATTACGGCAATACTTCCGCAGCGTCTGTTCCGATTGCTCTGGCAGAAGGAGTTGAAAGCGGAAAAATAAAACTTCCTTCAACCGCAATTCTGTGCGGGTTTGGGGCAGGCATGACCTGGGGCGTTGCGATTGTAAGGCTTAGAGAAGGAATATGTTAGTGAGTAGTGAGTAGTGAGTAGTGAGTAGTGAGTAGTGAGTAGTGAGTAGTTAATAAATTCTTCTCACCTCCCACGTCTCACCTCTCACCAAAACAAGAGGTGACGAATAATGACAACAATCGCTTATATATTTCCCGGACAAGGTTCTCAATACGTTGGGATGGGGCGTGATTTATACGAAAACTTTGATGAAGTAAAGCATGTTTTCGATAAAGCTGATGAAATTTTAGGCAGGAGTATTTCCAAGATTTGTTTTGAAGGTCCTGATGAAGATTTGAAACAAACAATCAATACTCAGCCGGCGATTTTGACAACTTCAATTGCAGCATTAGAAGCCCTAAAATCAAAATTAAATATTGAACCTGCCTTTGCCGCCGGCCACAGCCTCGGTGAATACGGGGCATTGTACGCTTCCGGAGCTTTGACATTGGAGGACGCACTTAAGTTAATTACAAAAAGGGCGGAAACCATGAGCGAAGTTAAGGGTGGGGCAATGTCGGCTGTTTTGGGATTGGATGACGCAACCGTTGAAGAATGTTTAAAAGAAGCTAATGAGGTTGGTTATGTAGCAGTGGCAAATTACAATTGCCCCGGACAAATCGTGATAACAGGTGAAGATTATGCACTCCAAAGTGCCGAGGCACTGCTTATTGCCTCGGGGGCAAAGCGAGTAATTCCGCTGGCTGTTTCGGGAGCTTTTCATTCAGAATTGATGCATAATGCGGGTGATGAATTTGAAAAATATTTACAAGGATTTCCTCTTTCAGATGCTAAATTTCCGGTGATAACAAACGTTGATGCTGAAATCACAACAAAAGCAGAGGATTTTAGGTCAAAAATGCCCCGTCAAATTTATTCATCGGTTTATTGGACTCAAACAATTCAAAAAATGACAGAAAATGGTGCCGACACTTTTATTGAAATAGGACCGGGAAAGGTTTTAGCGGGATTGGTTAAAAAGATTTCACCGGAAGCAAAAATTTTCAACGTCTATGACAAGGCGTCGTTAGAGTTATGTATTAATGAGCTGAAAGGCTGAAAAGGTGGCAATCTAAAAAAGAAAGGATAAGAATTATGACAGATAAAAAAGTAGCACTTGTAACTGGCGGTTCCAGAGGAATTGGAAAAGCATGTGCATTAGAACTCGCAAAATCAGGATATGACGTGGCAATTAACTACGTCGGGAATGAGGAAGCGGCGAATGCAACTGTTTTAGAGCTTAAAACTCTTGGAAGTGACAGTCAGGCTTTTAAATTTGACGTAACAAGCAAAGAGGCTGTTGACGTGGGAATTAAAGAAATTGTTAGTAAATACAGCAGAATTGATGTTCTTGTTAACAATGCGGGAATTACCCGTGACGGTTTATTTATGTTAATGCCCGCTGAAAATTGGGAAGCAGTTATTAATACAAACTTAAACAGTGCATATTATGTTTCCAAACCGGTTTCCAAAATCATGATAAAACAAAGTTCGGGTGCAATTATTAATATGTCCAGCATTATCGGTATTTACGGCAATGCGGGACAAGCAAATTACGCATCCGCAAAAGCAGGTTTGATAGGTCTTACAAAAGCCTTGGCCAAAGAACTTGCAGGCAGAAATATCCGTGTAAATGCAATTGCACCGGGATTTATCCAAACCGATATGACAAAAGATTTGAAATTAGACGGAATTTACGAACATATACCTTTAAAAAGGCTCGGAGAACCCGAAGATATAGCAAAAGCCGTTAAGTTTTTAGCCGAAGATGCCACTTATGTAACTGGGCAAATCTTACAGGTAGATGGCGGATTGGTTATCTAAAAATGTTAAGGAAGTTAACATTTTTAACAACTTCTTGCAAAAAAATCTTTAAATAGTATAATTTTGTTTGGATAGTTAGGTATTTACAAAGAAAAAGGAAGAAAAGATGAGTACATTAGAAAAAGTTAAAAAAGTAGTTGTAGAACAATTGAGTGTTGACGAAGCATTAGTAACCCCTGAAGCCAGTTTTACCGGCGATTTGGGTGCTGATTCTTTGGATACAGTGGAATTGGTAATGGCTTTTGAAGAAGAGTTCGGATGCGAAATCCCTGATGAAGAAGCTGAAAAAATTCAAACAGTTCAAGACGCTGTAAGCTATATCGATTCTCATTCGTAATCGATTAAAACGTTAAAAAATTGAAGGGAATGTGAATTCTATAACATTCCCTTTAGTTTTAGTATGGCTTTTAATATTAGAAAAAGGTATGTGACATGACAAAAAAACGAGTAGTAATAACCGGACTTGGCTTGGTATCACCGTTTGGGCTGGGAGTAGATAAATTTTGGAATAGCCTTGTTGAAGGGAAAAGCGGCATCGCCCAAACTACATCTATTGATTTAGAAAAGCATCTTGTTAAAATTTCAGGGGAAGTGAAAAATTTTAACCCTGAAGATTACATGGATTCCAAAGAAGCTAAAAAGATGGACAGATTTACTCAACTTGCAATGGCTGCAGCTGATGAGGCAGTCAAAGACGCGAAGCTGGACACTTTTGAAATGGACCCGTACAGAATAGGTGTAATTGTAAGCTCTGCAGCAGGCGGGTTTCAGACTTTTGAAAAAAACCACCTCGCCATTCTTAATAGAGGACCAAGTAAATGTTCACCTTTCACAATTCCTATGATGATTGTGGACATGGGGTCAGGCAGAATTGCAATGAAATACGGGTACAAGGGAGTTAATAAAGCCGTTGTTTCGGCTTGTGCAACAGGTTCTCATTCGATAGGTGATGCTTTTCGCTCAATTCAATGCTCGGATGCCGATATAATTCTTGCAGGCGGCTGCGAAGCTACTATTTGTAATGTCGGAGTGGGAGCTTTTACAAGTGCAAGAACACTTTCCAGACGCAACGATGAACCTGAAAAGGCTTCACGCCCTTACGATAAGGACAGAGATGGTTTTGTCATGGCCGAAGGAGCCGGAGTTTTGGTTTTAGAAGAATACGAACATGCAAAAGCCCGCGGTGCAAAAATTTATGCCGAAATTATCGGGTACGGTCAAACTGCCGATGCCTACGATATTGTAGCACCTGATCCGGAAGGGAAAGGAGCTGCAATGGCTATGAAAATTGCTCTAAAGGATGCGGACCTGAAGCCTAATGAAATTCAGTATATAAATTCTCACGGAACAAGCACAGGACTCGGCGATGCAGCTGAATCCCACGCTATTGCACGTGTTTTTGGTGATTTGGATGTAAATAAAAATTTACTGGTAAGTTCGACAAAGAGCATGCATGGACACATGCTCGGTGCAACCGGTGCAGCCGAAAGTATTGTATGTATAAAAACAATAACAGACGGAATTGTTCCGCCAACCATAAATCTTGACAATCAGGATGAAAACGTCGCAAATTTGGACTATGTTCCACATAAGGCAAGAAAAGCAACCGTTAATGCGGCTCTGACAAATTCTTTCGGCTTCGGCGGACACAACGCCTGCTTGATATTTAAGAAGGTTTAAAAGTCAAACAGTTGAAAGGTTAAATAAATTTAGGCGGATTTTTTATTCCATAAAAAATCCGCCTAAATTTATTTGATTGCTTTATTACCTTTTGTAATTTCTTTTAAACGTCCGCACTGTTTTGAATGTGAGGAAGCATCACACTTATCCATACCTTTGTTAATTTTTTGGGCAATTCTTTTTCTGCCCATTCCGGTATTCTTAGACATCGCCGCCCCCTTTCCATTTACTATTTACTATTTACCATTTACTTGAAAAAATCCTTCCCCATAAGTATAAACTTTTCTAAACTTTTGCTTGCATATCATCTTTTATTTGATATTATTAATAAACAAGCCGAAAGATTTATGGCCTTGGCGTGCCATAATCTTTTTAGTACTAACACCAAAAGAAAAGGATATAGGTACAAAGCGGAAAAGTAGCGTAGATAATTTTGCGAAGCAAATAAATATCTTAGTCACTTAATCACTTAGTCACCTAGTCACTTTCCGAGAAAAGGAGAAAGAAAATGCCAAAAATGAAAACACACAAGTCCGGTGCGAAACGATATAAAGTTACCGCAAACGGCAAGGTCTTAAGAAGACACGCAGGAATAGGTCACCTTCTTGCCAACAAGAGTTCCAGCCGCAAAAGAAGAAGTTCAGGGATGGAACAAGTATCAGACGCTCAATTGGACTTGGTTTCAAAAGAGCTGCCTTACAAGAAGTATTCAAGATGAAGGAGTGACATAAAATGAGAGTAAAACGCGGTAATGTTAGTCGTAAAAGACACAAAAAAATATTAAAACTTGCTAAGGGTTTCATCGGTGCGAGAAGCAGAATTTTTAAAGTTGCTAATTGTGCGGTTATGAAAGCACTTAAATACCAATACAGAGACAGACGTGTTCTGAAAAGAAACATGAGAAGACTCTGGATTGTTAGAATTAATGCGGCTGTAAGAACACAAGGAATGAGCTATTCAAGATTTGTCAATGCTTGCAAAAAAGCAAATATCGTCGTGAATAGAAAAATGCTTGCTGATTTGGCGGTAAACGACAAAGAAGCGTTTGATGTAATTCTTGAGACCGCAAAAGCGGCAGTATAAAATAAAAATTAAAGAGATGTCCAAAAAGTCCCCTCTTCGCAACTTACGTCTTGCCGGGACTTAAAGTATCGGCTTAGGCGTGATTGTCCTTAATCCGGCATCTCATTTTACAATATTGTATGTATGAGATCCCGAATAAGGGTACTTAATTTAAAATCAGGCAACTCTTGTTTCGGGATGACGTATGATTTTTATTAATATATAGACGAAGATAAATCATTGAATTTGGGATTTATTTTTTCAATTAAAGAGACTTTCCATTCTCTTTTCCACTTTTTTAATTGTTTTTCTCTGGTTATTGCATGGGTTATATCTTCAAAGATCTCATAATATACGAGTTTATTTATTTCGTATTTTTTTGTAAAACCATCAAGAAATTTATTTTTATGTTCAAATATTCGTTTAATTAAATTAGAGGTTACACCGACGTAAAAAACGTTGTTATATTTGTTTGTTAAAATATATATAAATGACTGAGGCATTTTATTTACCCTTTTATTTGGAAAACGCATTTTGAGCATCGGGCCTTGGGGTGGAGCATCAAGTTGTCCTCCAAATCATACATTTTTGCAACTCTTGTGACTAAATGCGAATGACATTTCGGGCAGATTAAATCTTTTTCACCGGCAAGAATTTTTTCTTTCAAATTCAGAATAATTTCTTCATCAATAAATTTGTTTTCAAAATCTTTTTCGAGCTTTTTAATTTCGTCAAGTTCGCATTTCAAGCCTTTTGCAAGGATTTGTCGAATTGTAGTCGGTAAAAATAATTCCTCGCCTGCTTCTATTTGCTCAATCAAGGCAAGTTCGAGATGGCATTTTTTCGCTAAACCGCCTGCCGACAATCCCAAATGCTCTCTTTTTTGCTGTACAAATTGTGCTAATGATTTTTCTTTCATAAAATTATTCCCACTTCCTAAAAATATTTTATAACAAAAAATATATATTTACCCCTAAATATTTGATAAAGTCACCTGTTTTTGCTATCATATTTTTATGAAGAAGATTTGTATCGCCATATTTTTGTTTTTTGCTATTCAGCTGAATTGTTTCGCACAGAGCGGAATAACTTTTTTGTACATTAACGGCTCAAACAATAATGACGAAAGAATGAAAAACTGGTACGAAAATGGTGTAAAAAGCCTCCATCCGTACATGAGAAACGAATTTGAACAAAACCCTTTCACCCAAAAATATTTTTTAAAAAACGGACAGTATTATATAAATGAACAACCGACAATTTTTTTCTGGGGATATAAAAGTCATGACGATTTAAGCTTTGTTGAAAAAAATCTTGCAATTTCAAAGAGTTTCAGCACCTGGTTGGCCTACCAAATCAGATATGCACTTACATGTTTTCTCCATGATGCAATTTGGGTTCAAAAATACCACAATATGCTCCCGATTCTTGATGATTTGCACCAAACCATAAAAGCAGAAGCAAAGAAGGGCAATAAGGTTGTATTATATGGTTATTCCGCGGGAAGTTTTATCACTTATGAATATTTACTCACAAGAATGCCCTATATAAATGTCGTGGATTTTTTTGATAAGGTCAAAGTTTCTCAAACAGAGCGGGATTTCGTTGCCAAACATCCGATGAAAAACACCTGTATGGCTGCATTGGGTCAAGAATTGGCAGTTTTCTCCGCTGCAGGTCATATTGTCCCGAATGATGATGAAAACTCCTTTAAAAAAGATTATATGAATCTGGATAATCTAACTAATGAATACTGTGCCGCTGATAACACCGTAAAAGGAATTGTAAATTTTGCAAGTCCTTTGGTGCTTTTTTATTCGGACCTTTCAGACCCGAATTACCAATTAACTTATTATAACCGCTTTTTGTTCAAGTATATTATAGAAAATGACATGTTTTGGCTAACGGTTAATTACCGTGCGGATCCTCTGGGCTTTCCGGGCGGCAGAAATTTGACAATAGAAGAAATAGAACAGGCCACCGGTGTAGACATAGAACCTCACGCCGGATTTATCTATGATCAATCCGATACATGGGGCAGAAATAGTGCTTTAGCAACGCACACTTCATACTGGACGACAAGAAGAATCTTCTCAAAAGCCGTTGCAAGAGCATATGAACGTGGGTACAGACATCAGTATGATGACAATTTTAAGCCTAAAACAGTAAAAAAATATCAGAAAAAATTTAATATAACACCATAAATATTGTCAGTAAAACTGCGGACTTTAAAAATGTTTGGTAAAGTTTTATAATAAAGCTATCAAACGCTTAAATTAAATTTTGTTCCTTGCTTATTCGGGGCAAACCCCGAGAAAGGGATAAATTATGAGTAAAGTCTCATCTACCGATTACCCGTCTTATAGCAGCAGTTCTGTTTCAATTGGAGATTCCAGTGCAAAAACAGGAGTGACAAACGGGGTTCTTTCATCCAGTTATGACATGTCAGGCAATGAAGGAGCCATTTATGACTATGCACTAAGTACTCTTGCGAGTATTTTGCCTAAGTTAAATACTTTTGACACAGATACTTTAAGTTCTATCCAATCAGAAGTTAACGCTTACAAAAATCAAGGTTTGGATACAATCAATGAAACATACAACCCTATGATTACAAATCTTGAAAACGATATTGCCTCTCGTTTCGGGAATTTGGATAATTCCATATTCAAGGATGACCTGAGTGATATAGAGTCAGAAAGGGCCGACGCAGTCAGTTCGTTCGCTCAAAATGTGCTCGCAAAACAAAGCGAACTTAAGTCTGATGAATTGACCAAAAGGTATGCCCTTGTTGAATTATTGAACGGCTTGGCAAATGACACTTACAGCAATGCTTTGAATACAATAAGTACAGCACTTGGAAGCAGTGCAAGTGCCAATAGCTATAACAGCGGTCTGTACAAGGCTCTTTCAGATATTGCCGGCACAAACTCAAGTGCAAGCACTACAAGCTCATTGCTTTCAAATCTGCTGGGGCTTTCCGGTAACTCTTCTTATTCTTCGTTGCTTAATCTTTTATAAAATCAGATGAAGAATTTAGGCGGAATTTGTTTTTTAAAAAACAAATTCCGCCTTTTTATACTATAATTATCCTATGAACATAATCCAAGAATTTGACACAATTACAGCAATTGCAACCCCGATTGGAACCGGCGGAGTCGGAGTTATAAGAATTTCCGGTGAAAAAAGTTTTGAAATTGTTGAAAAACTTTTTTCGCAAAAGTTAACTGCGGGGAAAATTCATCACGGCTGGCTTTACGATGGGGACAAAAAAATTGACGAAGTAATAGTTTTGCCTTTTGAAAATCCTAACAGCTACACAGGTGAAGATGTTGTTGAAATTCAATGCCACGGGGGAGTCAATGTCGTCAGAAACATTCTGGATTTGGTTTTAAAAAACGGTGCCAGAATGGCTGAGCGTGGAGAATTTACCAAAAGGGCTTTTTTAAATCACAAACTTGATTTGTCTCAGGCAGAAGCCGTGTGTGATTTAATCCATGCAAAAACCCAAAATTTTGCAATTCAATCAGCAAAAAATTTATCGGGTGTTTTGGCCGAAAAAGTTAAAGAAATTAAAAAAGATATTTTTGAAGTTTTGTCCAAAATAATTGCGGGAATTGATTTTCCTGAAGATGTAAAAGAGCCTGAGTATGCCTCTTTGCAGCTGGAATTTGAAAAATCCATCAAAAAAATTGACGGGATTTTGGCTTGTGCAAAATCCTCAAATGTTTTAAGGCAGGGAATAAAAGTTGCGATTTTGGGCAAGCCTAATGTGGGAAAATCTTCACTTTTCAACGCCCTTTTAAGCTTAAATCGTGCCATTGTGACCGATATTGCAGGAACAACCCGAGATGTTTTGACAGAAACGGTAGATATCGACGGAATTCCGGTTACCCTGATTGATACAGCAGGGATTAGAGAAAGCTCTCAAATCGGGAAGGTCGAAGAAATCGGGATTGAGTTTTCCAAACAATCGGCTGAAGATGCTGATTTAATATTGTTCTTGTATGATGCTTCGACCGGGATGAATAAAGATGATAAAATCATTTTAGATTTGATTGGGGACAAAAAGCACATAATAATAGCAAATAAAGCAGATTTAGGGGTTCAATCAACTACTTCGCACGTCATGCTGAACTCGCTTGAACGACAATGCGATGCTGAAACAAGTTCAGCAAGACGTATAATTAGTTTATCAACCTTGACCAAGCAGGGGTTTGTTGAATTAAAACAGCAAATAAAGCGGTTTGTGGGTGAAAAATCGATTGAAGATACGGAATTTATAACAAACAGCAGACAGCAGGACTGCCTTGCAAAATCGAGAGAAAGCTTGGAGCAGGCACTTCTGGCCGCTAAAATAAGAGAACATCAGGATTTAATTTCAATAGATGTTAAATCGGCACTTTTGCATTTGGACGAAATCACCGGAGAAGTAATTACGGACGATATTTTGAACAATATTTTCGACAATTTCTGCATAGGAAAATAACTACGTTAAACATTATAAAAATGGCCGGTTAAAAATAACCGGCCATTTTCACTAGGGTTAATGTATATTCTATTCGTGACAACCAAATGCGATTGTAACTTTTTCTTTTGGATTAACCGCTGAGATTTTTGATCCGTTAGGGTCAACCAGATAGGCAACTTCGTCGCCTGTTGATTGGAACAATCCCACAGTACCTGCCAAAGCAGTTCTTGTGAAGTCGATTGGGGCCATGACGGTCGCTTTCGCCGCATCTTGCAAGCTTCTGCCAGATGCACGGAATTGGCCTTGAAGTAATTCACCCGAAGCGATACCGACACCACCTGAAACGCTTTCAAACGCATTGCCGGCACTGGCAATCATACCGCCGATAGTTCTGCCGGTAGTACCAACCAGTCCTCCCACCCATGTGAATGGGGCAGAAACGATTCTTGAGACAATGTTTTGAGTTCTTGCACAATTGATTTGTGCAGTCAGTATTTGTTTAGGTAAGTCACATTTGCAGCCGTCGCAGCTTTCAATGTTTGTGAATGCTAATTTCAAAGCACCCTTTTCGCATCCTGAAGGTCTTATAACTTCAACGATTTTACCGTTGACTCTTGAACCGCATGGATAGCATTTGCCGTTGATAGTGACTTCTTCGGTTGTAGTTGTAGCGAACTGGTCCCCGACATTGGAAGACTTAGCATTAATTTCATCTAAGAACGTCAATTTTAATGTCGGAATTTTTACCATTTCGTCATTTTCCATATAGGCTTTTTTCGGGCAGCATGGGTCTGCAGGCTTAGGGCAAGCACATGCTGTTGCAGGGTTTTTATCATAACCCAGTGCTATACGTGTGTTTTGAAGCATATCAGCAACTTCTGCTCTTGAAGCATCTTTGCAAGGGTCTATTGTATTAGGACTTTGACTGGTTTTTAAAGCACCTGACTGAAGAGCCTTTGCAACCGGAATTTGTGCCCAATTTGGAACTTGACTTCCGTCACAGTATTGGCCTAAGATTTGTTGTGCTTGTGTGCAGTTCATATCACAGTTGATGCCATGAGCCATTGCTGTCAGGGCTTCTACACGAGACACAGGTTTTTTAGGTTTGAACATTTTGTTCGGATATCCGCACATAATGCCCTCTTCAACCGCTTTTGCGATTAAAGAATTAGCCCAATGGCTTCTTGGCACATCCTTAAACATATTTTTGGATAATAATCCGGAACAGTTCAAGTTGTAACCTTTAACCATCATCGTCGCAAACTCTGCACGAGATACACATCTATCAGGCTTAAACATTCTATCAGGATAGCCGACAACAATATCGTTCATCGCAAGTTTGTCTATTGGACAAGCAGCCCAGTAGTTATCAGGAACATCAGGGAACGCATTCACCAAAGGTGCTGCCGCTCCTGTGCACCCGCATCCGCATTGTGTCCCTGCAATGTTTGCTTCAAAAGGGACAAATGATTGTTTTAATGCGTCTATTGAATTACTTGTTTGGATTGTGATAGGACAAGAATCCATGCAGTGGCAATCTCTGCTCACTACGGCTCCGCCATCACAGCCACATCCGTATCCGCAGCTTCCCAATGGAGCCGCAAAGCCTGTTATGGGGATAGCTTCATTAGCACAGCCACATGCTGCACCTGTAATTATTGGCAGACTATTACAACCACAACCACTGCCGCAAGTTGTCGCACGATTGACTAAAGCACCGCCACCGCAGCCACATGCCGCACCTGTCATGCCATAGCCTCCACAACCGCCATTGCAACCGCACGCTGCACCTGTCAATTGGCCGAGTCCTGCAACCGCTACTCCTGCATTCGCCATGCCTAATGCATCACATCTGTCCAGGCACCAGGCTGTTTCTGTTGAGTAAATTGCATTCGATTGCTCCCCTGTGTAATTGTTTGTGCCGTAAATTGCATTTGGATAAGCATAAACTTGCTTCATATCCAAATCTTTACAACTTGTACTCGGGCAAGTTGCACATGCCGGCACTGAAGGTTTGCAAGGTGTTGCACAACCGCAAGCCGGTGCGGAATCACATCCGCAGGCAGGTGCACAGTCACAGCCGGACGGAGTACATGGATTACAATTACAGTTGCAATCAGTCTTTCCGCATTTCGGGCATGCTGCCGGTGCAACAGTCATTTGACCGCTGTTACAACCGGAAATCGGGCAGGCTGCCATTGCATTTGAGAATGAACACGTTGCTATTCCAACGGCAATTGCAGCTGCCACAGTAAGTTTTCTAATCGTCATTTTTACCTCCTTGTGTTTACTCGAGGTTAATTTAAAAACCTCATAACCTCATAAAGTTTTAAAAAACCAAACTCGTACAATGATTATGTAATCTAAAGACAATAGTAAACATTACCAAAAAAGGTTATCTGCCTAGGCTATTTGAAAAATGAATCGAAGAAGAAGGCGATTTGCATAGCAAAATCGCCTCTGCTCATCACTCACTGCTTGGCAACTTAAAACTTTTTCGTAATCAGTCCGAAAATATCATTAAAGATGACAAAAAACATAAGCAAAATTAAAAACCAAAATCCGGCGTTGCCGATTTTGTCGATAACTTTTTCATCAATAGGCTTGCCCCGAAGCTTTTCAATAATTAAAAACATTATATGCCCACCGTCAAGAGCCGGTATAGGAAGGAAATTTACAATCGCCAAATCCATTGAAATAATTGCAATCAGCAGCAGTCCTGAAAAAATACCGTTGTTATCTATAACATCCCCGCCGACTTTTGTTATTGCAACAATTCCGTGTAAGTCTTTCAATGGCACCTGACCGGTAACAATCTGGTATAAACCGTATAACATCATATACGTATTATCATAAAGAAAATTCGAACCGGCCGTTAAAACAGACTTTGGTGTTTTAGTCGGAATCAGAATTTCTTTTGCCTCAAGTTTAATTCCTATGAGTCCTTTTTTATTCGCCAAAACCGAATTGAGGGCAATAATTTTGTTGTTTCTTTCAACTTTTATGTAAATGGGTCTTGAGTTATCTGAAATAGCATAGGAAACATCCTTTAGCGTGCACTTTCCATCAGAAACATAGTAAGATTTACCCTTTAATTCGTCACGAATCTTCTTTTGAGATTCACTCAGTGCTGCCCAAGAATTCTTATATTTTTTCATCCCCTTCAATACTTTTTTATCAATCACAACAGGGGCTTCAAGCTGTTGTTCCGGTAATTTAACGGCAACGCCCTCGGGTATAATTTCATCTTTCATCATTGCGGGGTTAAGCTTTTTCAATTTAATAAAGTTATCAATCGCCATACCTTCATCAATTTTTCCGTCGTCCGTTTTGCTCAGTTGAATAAACTTAAGCAAAAAATAAGTATTATCAATTTTTGTTCCGTTTATCTCAACAATTTTGTCCTTTTTATGAATCCCGCTCTGCCATATACTTTCTTGAACATCTCCGGCTTTGGGTGCAATAATATCATTTACATAAATATCATATTTTCCCGATGGCATATGTCCCCACAGGGCTGCGGTTAAAAATACAAAAACAAAGGCACAAACAATATTGGCAAAAACCCCTGCCGAAACAACTATTGCACGCTGATAAATCGGCCTGTTTAAAAATCTTTCGGGAGAATCTTGCGAAAGTTCGCAATCTTTTTCGTCATCGGGAAATGCTACATAACCGCCCAATAAAAATGCATGAATAAGAATTTTTGTATCGCCCCACTGTGTTTCGTATAAAGTAGGACCGATAGGCAAGCCAAATCCGAATTTTTCAACTTTTATCCCAAAAAGTCTTGCCGCTAAAAAATGTCCCGCTTCATGAACTAAAATCAAAACACTTAATAACAATAACATTATGATGATGGACATTTTTTCTCCTCTGTTCCTCTTAATATATTCTACCATGCAAATACTTATTGTATAATAAAACGTATGAAAAACTTTCTGACAAACCTTCTAGACTGGATATACAAGAAAAAGTGTTATTTCTGCGGGAGTTCCGGAGAATGTTTAAAAATGTGTTCAAAATGCTATGACGAAATGGAATACCTTTCGACCGACGAGGACAGGGAATTTTTGGATATACACATATACTGTGCGGGAGTCTATGAAAAGAATTTGCAAAAACTAATCCGTGGATTGAAATATCATAGACAAAGAGATTTGGCATATTTTCAGGCAAAATTTATGTATGAATACTGGGAAAAAATTCCTAATAAAAAAGATTTTTATCAGGTTGTGGCGGTTCCGCTTTTTAAAGAGCGGGAAAAAAGCAGAAAATATAATCACATGGCACTTGTCGCCGAAGAATTCTGCAAGTTGAGCGGGTACGAAATAAACACTGAGCTTGTAAAAAGAGTGAAAGATACCAAACCTCAATACAAATTAAACAAAGCACAAAGAATGGAAAATCTGGCAAACGCTTTTAAAATAAATAAAAATAGCCTTTCGAAGGGGGATATTTTACTCATCGACGACATTTGTACAACAGGTTCGACTTTCGAAAATATAATAATTGAACTCAAAAAAAACGACATCAATAACATTGTGTGTTTTGCGACAACAACGCCAATCGGGGAACGTTAAACGGTAAAGGGTGAATGGAAAGATATGATTTTAAACGAATTCGCTAAATATTTGCAGGATAATGAGCAGGAAATAATTAAAAAGAAGTCCTGCACCAGCTTGCTGGGGGCATGGGTTAAATCTGTGCTTGAAAGAAAGCCGAAAACCAACGTGGAAAAGATTATTCATGCTGAAATTACCCTTGCCAAAAACAAGGCCGAAGATTATCTGCTCGTAGCTAAGTCGGAAAGCGGAAGAGTTTTAACCAAAGCACTTTATAATTTTGCACTAAGTTATGAACAATATGTTCTCAAAAAATGGCTTCAAGACAAGAAACCAAGCGACTTCTGCCGGTAAAATAATTATGTATTTTTGTAACAAAAGTGGTGTTTGCTGAAATCGGAGGCTTTAAAAATTTTTTATATATATGTAAGTGACACGAAGATGTTTAAGGAGAATTTTTATGGACTTCACTACTTTTATGTTCTCAGCAAATAATTCAGCAGCCGAATTTTTTTCAAGTCTGGACTCAGAAACAGGACTTCTTTCAAACAAAAATGACTCGGAAAATGTCGGCAGTATATTGTCAAATCCAAATAATGACGGCGGATTAGACGCTTTTGGAGGTAAGGATTTCTTCGGAAACCCTGACTGTTCAAATATGGACGAAAATTTTTTCGCAGATGCGTCAGCTGAAACAGTTGGTTCACTTGCATGTGCTTCCGCAGAAACAATTGGTTCGCTTGCCTGCAACTCTGCTGAAACAATAGGCTCCGTTGCCTGTGCAAGCGTAGGCTCCGATGCCGGAGCTTCTTGCGGCGGCGGTTCTTTCAGTTCAGTCTGTTAAAGAGGATGCGGAAAAAGTCTAAAAATGACAATTTTTAGAACTTTTTCAAATCCGACCTTAGAAGTGCTAAATCCTTACCGGCTGCGGGACAGCCGGCGGTAAGGATGAAAGCCGGACAAGGGAGATTGCGAGAAAAATTTTTAATTTTTCCGCAAGCTCAATTTAAAAGATAATAAGGAGCCGAAAAACTAACGTTTTTCGGCTCCTTTTGTAATATAAATAAAAAAATTCTCCTTGAATTTATTCTTTATTTGAAACGGCAGGCGTTTCTTCAGCACTTGCCTCGTTTGGATTTTGCTTTGCGGCATCCGGCTTAAAGCAGTCTCTGCAAAACACTTCTCTTCCTTCTATCGGCTTAAAAGGAACCTTTGTTTCAATTCCGCACTTGGAGCAGACTGCGTCGTAAAGCTTCTTTTTGTTTCTCTGTTTACGTGCTTTCCTGCACTCAGGGCATCTTTTTGGCTTGTTGATAAGCCCTCTTTCAGCGTAAAATTCCTGTTCACCTGCAGTGAATACAAATTCGCAACCGCACTCTTCGCAGATGAGTTTTTCATCTTGGTACATTTGGCATCTCCTAGTTTTTGTAACAGCTTTAAATGGATTTTGAGAAAATCAGATTTCTTCCGCATGCTCTTTCTCGAAAATTCCATTTTATTCATTACATTTTAAAACTTTTTTGAAATTTTTGCAAGGTCTATAAATTCCTTTACAGAATTTACTGGAACAGCAAAGCCGATACCAATGTTAGATTTGTTATTATCCGGATTGTAAATCGATTGGCTTATTCCGATAACTTCACCTGATGAGTTTAACAGCGGCCCGCCTGAATTACCCGGATTTATGGCGGCATCCGTCTGAATTTTATTTTTTGTATAATCTATTCTTGAAACAATTCCTTCGGTCAAAGTTTCCGAAAAGCCGAAAGGGTTACCTATTGCCAGAACTTTTTGACCAACTTTTACCCTCTCTGAATCTCCCAGTTTAATCGTAGCAAGCGGCTTTTCTGTCTTTATTTTTATTAACGCGAGGTCGTTATTTTTACCCAAAATCGATAAAACGTTTGCCTTATAGACTTTGCCCGAATGAATTGTAACATCAATATCTTTTGCCCCATCAATAACGTGCGAGCTTGTCAAAATAACTCCGTCGGATGTCACAATACAGCCTGTTCCGCTTGATATACCGTCTTCCAGCTGTGCATCTATCGTAACAATTGTCGGAGTTATTTTTTCGTAAACATTTATGTTAATCTGTTCGTCCGCATCGTAAACTTGTGCCTGAACAACTTGTGCCTGAAAAAATGCAAATATTACAATAAATATCACCGGTGATTTTTTGATTAAGCCTAGCATATTTCCCCCTCTTAACCAAATTCTTAACTATGTTTATATTTTTAGCTATCTACAAAGAAAATTTAACAGATTAATTATTGGCATGATTAAAATTTTAATGCTACAATAATGAAGGATTTATATTATTATGTGAGAGGAGAAACTATGAATAGAATTGATTTATTTAGACAACATTTGAAAGAAAAAAGAGCAGTTAAGGTTATCGCAGGGATTGATAATTTTGACATTGAGAATGTTAAAAAAGTTGCAGCAGCCGCAACTCAAGCAGGTGCCAGTGCAATCGATATAAGTGCAAGCGAAGAGGTTTTTGAAATTGCAAGACAATTAAGCGACCTTCCTTTGTTCGTATCCTCAATTTTCCCTGAAGAACTTGCTCAAGCTGTAAAAATGGGTGCTGATGCAATTGAATTAGGCAATTTTGACGCTTTGTACAAAAAAGGTGTTAGAATGGGTGCCGATGAAGTTTTGGAACTTGCAAGAAAAACAATGTCTTTGATTAATAAATCAGAAACTTTCTTCTGTGTGACTGTTCCGGGGCATATTTCAGTAGCCGAACAAATTAATTTGGCCAGAAAATTGGAAGAACTCGGAGTTGATTTGATTCAAACAGAAGGTTCTGCCATTGCCAATGTCCAAAGCGAAGGAGCAAGAGGATTGATGGAAACAGCACAGGTTTCAATCGCAAACACGATAGAAATCGCGAGAAACGTTGACATTCCGGTGATGACAGCAAGCGGAATTACTTCAACAACCGCCGCTTTCGCTTTCGCAGCAGGAGCAAGTGCAATCGGAGTAGGCTCTTGCATTAATAAGCTGGATTCTTCTCTGGCTATGATGGCCGTTACAAGAAGCCTTGTCGAAATCGCTGGCAAAACAAAACAAAAAAGCGAAATGGTTTTAGCGTAAATTTAATATTATATTGCAGCAGGGGCAAAATTTTTGTTTAAAAATTTTGCCCCTGCTTGTTTTTTAGAGTATAATTAAAATTATGGAAATGAAAAAATCACTGGTGAAATACCCTTTTTTAACTAAAGATGTTGAAGTTTATAAACTTGGAAACGGTCACACGGTTGTGCTTGCACATAAAGAAGGTGGGCTTGTCAATGTTAGTTCATGGGTTAAAACCGGTTCAATAAACGAAGATAACAGTAATAACGGAATTTCGCATTTTCTTGAACACTTGATGTTTAAAGGCACCCACAAACACAAAGCCGGCGATTTTGACCGAATTTTGGAGGCAAAGGGGGCTATCGTTAACGCTGCGACGTGGAAAGATTACACATTCTATTATGTAACCTTGCCTAAAGGCGAAAACAACAAGGATTTTTACGAAGCAGTCGAACTCCACGCTGATATGATGCTTGACCCGATTGTTCCGGATTACGAGATGGGTGAAAAGTTTGACGTTAATGACAAAAACATTAAGGACAAACGCGAACGCCATGTCGTGATTGAAGAAATTCGCATGCGTCAAGATCAGCCCGGAACAAAAGTTTACAACGCCTGTAATTCGGGAATGTACACCAATCATCCATACAAACGTGACGTTATCGGAACCCCCGAAATAATTTCTCAAGTTCCACAGAGTGAAATTATGGATTATTACAGAAGTTTTTACACCCCTGAAAATATTACTACTATCATCGTCGGGGAATTTGACAACGAAAAGGTTTTGAATAAAGTTATCAAGGAATTTGGCGATAAGTGGGGAGAACGCAAGTGTAAAAAAATAATTAACGAAATTGATGAACCGATAAAAGAAGCAAAATACCACGAACAAACGGCTCAGATAAATTCTGCGTTCATGATGTTCGGCTACCTCGGCCCGCTTGCGTGTGACTTGAAAAATTCAACCGCACTTGAAATGCTTGCAATAATACTTGGCGATGGAACCAGTTCAAGACTTTATCAAAATCTCATAGAAAAACAGCCCGAACAAATATTTAACATGATTAATTCCGAGCATTATCAATTTAAAGATGGCGATAATTTCTTTGTGCAGGCTAATTTCAAGCCCGAGAAGAAAAATTTGGCGATTGAGCTGGTAAAGAAAGAACTTGAAAATCTTCAATCCGAATCTGTTTCTCAGAATGAATTTTTGAAGGCTAAAAAGAAGATTAAATCCCAATTTGCCCACAATGCGGAAACCGTTTCTGAAATAGGCGAAACAATAGGCTATTACACTACCGTTTGCAATAATTTGAAACTCGTGGAAGATTATCTGCACGTATTGGAGGAAATTTCCCCTGAGGACTTGCAAAAAGCGGCTAAAAAATACTTAAACATAAATCACGCAAGCATTTCTGTGCTTTTGCCCGAGTAAATTTCTACATAAAAATTAACAATTACTCAATTTTCTTAAAGTTTTTTGCCAAAAAACCGTAATGCATATCTATAAGAGATTATCATTAAGGAGTATGTGTCATGTATGAAAGTTATGCTTGGCCCGGAGCTTACAGTTTTAGGACAGAAATTAAAATGTTAGTCAGAAGATTTAAAGAACGTCTTGACGATTTGATTAAAAAAATCGAAAAAAAGATTTGATGAAACCTGTCGGATATGAATAGCCTTGAGGCGGATTTTTGCAATTGCAAAAATCCGCCTCTTTTTTTGCGTTGAAATCATTTTTATGAGAATATTTTAGGAAAGAGGAAAAGGCTGGAGGCTTATGTTTGAAAAAGATTTAAAAGAAAAATATCCGTTTTTGACCGAATATTTTGAGCAGGGGCTTAAGAACCCCGACAGAACAATTTCTCACAGTATACTGTTTTACGGGCATGACATTCCCGCTCAGTATGCTTTGGCGACCGAAATTGCCAGACTTTTAAATTGCCATGAATTTAAAAATGAAAACTGCCGCTGCCTCAATTGCAGCTGGGTCAGAGAACGCCAGCATCCGGCTGTTTTGACTATTTCAAAAATTGACAATAAACCTTCAGATGATGAGTCAAGGACGGTAATTTCAGTTAAGCAATCACAGACTATTAAAAATTCTCTATTAAACACTTCCGATTACCATCGTGTTTTTATTTTTTGTGATGCAAAAATGGACGGCGAAACCTGGATTCCGCTGGGATTGAATGAATCGAATTTTCAGCAGGAAACGGCAAATTCGCTGTTGAAGATTATTGAAGAACCGCCTGAAAATACTACTTTTTTCTTTTTGGCAAGAGACAAAAACGATTTGATAGAGACAATAATTTCACGCTCACAAAGCTTTTTTGTACCGTCTTACGGAATTGAAGACCGGCATTATTTAACCATTGAGGAAAATTTGGCAGATTACCCTCAAGTTGAACGCAAAAATTCTCTCGATTTGGCACAGAATTTATTTTTGCTTTCAAAAGAACACGGCAGCGAAAAGATTTTAACGGAAATTCAGAATTTTATGCTCGCACTGTTAAAATCAAATTTAGAAAACAACGCAGTGAAAAATAAAATTTTATCAGACATAAAGTCGGTTGAACTTGCCAAACAGCAAATTGACAATCACATCACACCTCAGCTTGTGTTTGAAGATATGTGCCTTAATATTACGAGGTGAAGCAGTTACTTCCCTATGCAAATATATTCAAACCCCTTTTCTTTAAGCTGTTTTTTGTCATACTGGTTTCTGCCGTCAATAATTACGGGCATTTTCAGCAGCGACTTAATTTTATCAAAATCAGGATGCCTGAACTCGTTCCATTCTGTTAAAAGAAGCAGTCCGTCAGCGTTTTTCAGGGCGTCATAGGCATTTTTTGCATATTTAATCTTATTTGAAAAGATTTTTTTTGCCGTTTCCATTGCCTTCGGGTCAAACGCAGCAACTTTGGCTCCGCGGGCAAGCAAATCTTCAATAATCGTGATTGACGGAGCTTCTCTCATATCGTTTGTTTTCGGTTTGAATGCCAACCCCCAGATTGCAAAAGTTTTACCTTTTAAATCTTGTCCGAATTTGTTTAAAATTTTCTTGGTAAATATTTTCCGCTGATTTTTGTTTGTTTCATCAGCAGATTTTAGGATTTTGTGTTCACATTCAAATTCTATAGCCGTTTTAATCATTGCCTTAATGTCTTTAGGGAAACAGCTTCCGCCGTACCCGATGCCGGGAAACATAAATTTGGAGCCGATTCTGTTGTCCGAACACATTCCAATTCTAACCATCTCAATGTCAGCACCTACTTTTTCGCAAATGTTTGCGATTTCGTTCATGTAAGATATTCTGACCGCCAAAAAGGAATTTGCCGCATATTTCGTCATTTCAGCCGACTTAACATCCATTGTAATGACAGGATTTCCCGTTCTCAAAAACGGAGAATAAAGTTCCTGCATAATTTCTGTGGCGTTTTGAGAATTTGAACCGATTACAATTCTGTCAGGCTTCAAAAAATCCTCGACAGCATTACCCTGCTTTAAAAATTCAGGGTTTGAAACGACATCAAATTCAAACGTGGTGTTCTTTTTGATAATTTCTGCCAATTTTTCGGCGGTGCCGACCGGAGCAGTAGATTTGTTTACGATAATTTTATATTCATTCATTGATTTTGCAATATTTTTTGCAACCTGATGAACTGCGGACAAATCGGCTGAACCCTCATCCCCTTGAGGCGTTCCGACAGCGATGAAACATATTAAAGAATTTTTTACCGCCTTGTCCAAGTCGTTAGAGAAAGTTAAACGGCCTTCCGCAACATTGACCGTTATTAATTCTTCAAGCCCCGGCTCGTAAATCGGGATTATGCCCTTTCTTAGTTTAGCTAATTTTTTTGTATCGTTGTCAACGCAAATAACACTGTTTCCCATTTCTGCCAAACAAGTTCCTGCTACCAGCCCTACATATCCTGTTCCTATTACGCAAATATTCATAATTTCCTCTATTTTCTTTTTTGTCATGCTGAACATATTTCAGAGATGACATTATGATTATATTTTACCCCTAAAATATTCTATTGTTTTTTCCAGCCCGACTTTTATATCGGTTTCGGGCTGCCAATCCAGTTCCCGTTTTGCGAGGGTCAAATCAGGCTGACGCTGCATCGGGTCGTCACCCGGCAATTCTTTATAAATAATCTTGGATTTTGAACCCGTCATTTCAATGACCATCTTCGCAAAATCTAAAATTGTACGTTCACTGTCGTTACCTAAATTTATAGGTCCAATGTATTTACACCCCATCATCTTTATCATTCCGTCAACCAAATCATCAACGTAACAAAATGAACGGGTTTGAAGCCCATTGCCATAAACTGTTATATCTTCACCCTTTAGTGCCTGAATGATGAAATTCGAAACAACCCGCCCGTCATTCATATCCATATTAGGTCCGTAGGTATTAAAAATCCGTACAATCCTTATATCAACGCCATGCTGGCGGTGATAATCCATCATTAGGGTTTCCCCGCAGCGTTTTCCTTCGTCATAACAGCTTCTAATCCCAATCGGATTAACGTTTCCCCAGTAATCCTCTCTTTGCGGATGAACCTTCGGGTCGCCGTAGACTTCGCTTGTGGATGCCTGTAAAATCGTGGCTTTGCAGCGTTTAGCAAGCCCGAGCATGTTTATCACGCCCAAAACAGAGGTTTTTATTGTTTTAATCGGGTTATACTGATAATGAGGCGGACTCGCAGGACATGCAAGATTGTAAATCCGGTCAACTTCTGCAAAAAACTCTTTGGTAACATCGTGTTCAACGAGTTTAAAGTTCTTATTATCCATCAAATGCTGAATATTGTTTTTTGAACCCGTAAAGAAATTATCGAGGCAAATTACCTCGTTCCCTTCGCTTAATAATCTTTCGCAGAGATGGCTTCCGATAAACCCGGCTCCGCCCGTTACTAAAATTCTTTTCATAAAAGACCTTTTCTTTATGCTACCAATCAATTTTAGCATAAAAAATCTTTTAATTAATTGACAAAAGTAAAACTGTATTTTAAGGCAAGAGGGTGAAGCTCGCTGCATGCATGGTGCGTTCTGGCGAACAGCACCCTACTTTGAAGCTTTATGAGGAGTAAGGTGTCGTTCGTAAGAACGAACCGTACTGAAGAACAGCACCCTATTTTGAGGCTTTATGAGGAGTAGGGTGTCGTTCGCAAGAACGCACCGTACATGAGTTTGTTATGATATAATTTATTTATGCCAAATTATAAAAGATATTATCTCCCAAATAGATACGTATTTGTAACGGTTGTTACTCATAATCGTAATGATATTTTAGTAAATAATATTGATTTATTAAGACAATGTGTAAAAGATACAAAAGAAAAATTTATTTTTGATGTTTTTGCAATTGTCATATTGCCTAATCATTTTCATATGATACTAAAGCCTCAAAAAATAGAAGAATTTTCTGTAATAACCGGTAGCATAAAAAGAAGATTTACAAAAGCTCTAGATGTAGATTTTAAAAACAATAATCTTTCAATTAGTAAAATTAAGAGAAAAGAAAAAGGAATTTGGCAAAGAAGATTTTATGAACATATTATTCGTGACAAAAAAGATTTATATGACCACTTAGATTATATTCATTATAACCCGGTTAAGCATGGGTATGTTGAAAACGTTAAAGATTGGGCTTTTTCATCATTTAATAAATTTGTGCAGTTGGAAAATTACGATATAAACTGGGGGAGCTTAGAAGAGGTCAAACATATAGAAAAGTATGACTATGATTAGTGATGGTGCGTTCTGGCGAACAGCACCCTACGGGCCTCGCAAAGCTTCAAAGTAGGGTGTCGTTCGTAAGAACGCACCATACATAAGTTATTCCAAAAATCAATTTTAGCATAAAAAATCTTTTAATTAATTGACAAAAGTAAAGCAATGCTGTAAACTTATCCATAGGTGTTATTACATAAAGGAGTTATGAATGAAGCGTGAATCATTCACTTTAGCAGAAGTTTTGATTACGTTGGGAATTATCGGCGTAGTTGCAATGATGGTAATCCCTCCGTTGACAAATTACATTGGGGTTGAGCAGTTCAGAGCCAAGCTTAAAAAGGAATATTCGGCTCTTTTGCAGGCTATTAATTTCCTGCAAGTTAACAATTCGTCCATTGACACAAGCTCCGTTGATAATTTTATCACTGACCTCTCTTCACAGATTTCAATACTAAAAAAAGGAACATGGGGAAGCCTCACAACCTTGCCTGCAAATTTCGCCTACAAATGTTACAAAGAAAGCGGTGGAACCTGCAATAATCTTTTTTATAGACCGGCTAGGGATGGAGTAGCCTCTTTCATCACAAATGACGGAGCTTTGTTTATTATAGTAGGTGCATACCCAAATTGTGACGGATATAACTATCACATAAAACTCGACCCTTCTGAGGTTATACCAACACAAAATGTTTGCTCCGAGATTTTTATAGACTTGAATGGTGATAAAGGTCCAAATCAAGCAGGGATGGATTTGCATTTTTTTGAGTTGTTGAAAAAAAATAATTACTATTATTTAAGGCCTTCTGGTTCAGGTGTTGATACTAACTGCTTGACAGGTTCCCCGGAAAATTACAACAGAAGCCTGCATTGCACTGCAAGAATGCTTTTGGATATGTCGATGCCGTAATTTTGAGCCTTTACTTTATGTGGGAGAAGCAGATACACGGTGCGTTCTTACGAACGGCACCCTACTTTGAAGCTTTATGTGAAGTAGGGTGCTGTTCGCAAGAACGCACCATCCACGAGTGATTTGAAGCTTATGAGTTTTTTACCCAAACCCTACTTTATGGCTTTGTTCAAATTATTAACTTTTGACAAATTTTCCATCCTCTTTTTGGCGGTGGAAACAAGGCCGTTGAACAACGGATGAGGAATTTCCGGTCTTGACTTGAATTCGGGGTGGAATTGAGAAGCCACAAACCAATCAAGCTGAGGAAGTTCTATTATTTCCGCAAGCATTCCGTCAGGGGATAGACCAGAGAACACCAGTCCGGACTTTTTAAACTGTTCTATATATTCGTTATTAACTTCGTATCTGTGCCTGTGGCGTTCAAATATTTTTGCTGTTCCGTAAGCTTCATTAGCTTTAGACCCCTTTTTGAGGTGACATTCATATTTGCCCAAACGCATTGTGCCGCCATAACCTTGGACATTTTTTTGTTCAAGCATCAAGTCAATCACGGGATAAGGCGTGTTTTCGTCAAATTCGGTTGAATTTGCGTCTTTCAAGCCCAGAACATTTCTCGCATATTCGATAACCGCACATTGCATGCCCAAACATAATCCCAGAAACGGCAAATTATTTTCTCTTGCATATCGGACAACGTTCAACTTGCCTTCAATACCTCTTATGCCGAACCCGCCCGGAACCACAACCGCCTGAACGTCCTTTAGCATCTCTTTTGCTTCATCATACTCAATGCAGTCCTCAGAATTAATCCATTTTATCTCAATTTGTGCTTCGTTTGCGTATCCGGCATGTTTCAAGGATTCTACAACAGAAATGTATGCATCGGAAAGCTTTGTATATTTCCCCGCAATCGCAACTCTAATCGTTGATTGAGGGTTTTTAATTTTCTCAACAAGCTTCGTCCAGGAAGTTAAATTCGGCTTTTTGTCTTCCATATTAAGTCTTTGAAGCACAACCGACGCCATATTCTGCTCTTCAAGTGCCAGCGGAACTTCGTAAATACTTTTCATATCCTTGCATTCAATAACCGCTTCTTTAGGCACCGAACAGAAAAGAGCCAATTTTTCTTTTTCTGTTTTAGGAATAGAACGGGTCGTTCTGCAAACCAAAACCTCGGGCTGAATTCCGTAACTTCTCAAAACGGTAACGCTGTGCTGTGAAGGCTTTGTCTTTAATTCGCCGGATGTTTGCAGGTAAGGCAGCAGAGTACAATGGATAGAAAGCGAATTTCCGTATCCGACTTCGGTCCTGAACTGTCTGATTGCTTCAATAAACGGCAAACTCTCAATGTCACCGATTGTTCCGCCGATTTCTATAATCAAAAAGTCCGGTTTAAACTGGTTTTTAGCCTTAACTATTCTTGATTTGATTTCGTTTGTAATATGGGGGATTGTCTGAACCGTTCCGCCAAGATAATCGCCCTTGCGTTCTTTGTTGATAACGGTCTGGTAAACACTTCCGGATGTTACATTGTTGATTTGTCCCAAACTTGTATTGGTAAATCTTTCATAGTGGCCCAAATCTAAATCTGTCTCCGCACCGTCATCGGTTACAAAAACCTCGCCGTGCTGAAACGGACTCATTGTTCCCGGATCGACGTTTATATAAGGGTCAAATTTTTGGATAACGACAGAATATCCTCTCGCAGTGAGCAGTTTGCCCAAAGATGCTGCTATAATGCCTTTGCCCAGTGAGCTTACGACCCCGCCGGTTACGAATATGTATTTTGTACCCATAATTCCATCCCCTTTTTTATAGTTTATAAGTCTATAAGTCGATTAGTCGATTAGTTTTGGCTGAATAGTTATTTATAATCTAACTTATCAACTCATAACCTTATCGACTTATCAACTAATCTTTGGTACTCTGAAAAAACCGTTTTCTTCATCCGGAGCGTTTTTCATAAGTTCCTCTTTTGTCTGTTCGTGTACAACTTCATCCTCACGCATAACATTAACAATGTCAAACGCATGTGCCATAGGTTTAACCCCTGTTGTATCAACTTCGTTCATCTGTTCAACATATTTTAAAACGTCGCCCAACTGCCTTGTGAATTTTTCTTTTTCTTCTTCTGTAAGCTCAAGTCTGGCAAGCTTTGCGACATGCTCAACATCTTTTACGGTAATCATTTTTCACATCCTTTTTTAACCATTTATTCCATGATATCACGAAAAATAAATTCTAATTGTTACATTATTTTAAGGAAATTTGGATAAATAAAACGAGAATCCAGGGCGGGGTTTGCGAAGCAAAACCCGCCCATTCATATTTTCATGTTATAATTCTCTCATCAAAGAATTAAGGAGGGTTTTATGGCTAAAGAATGCAGTTTTGACGTTGTATCCGAGTTTGACAAACAGGAATTGGTTAATGCGGTTGATCAGGTAAAAAGAGATATTATTTCAAGGTTTGACTTGAAAAATTCCAACTCTGAAATTGAATTGGATGCGGATAAGTCAATTACAATAACAACAAATGATGACATGAAGCTTAGAAATATTCTTGACATCCTGCAAACAAAATTGACCAAAAGGAATTTGAGCATAAAAATCCTTGACCCTCAGTCCGTGGAGCATGCTCTGGGCGGGAATGTCAGGCAGGTTTACAAATTGAGAAAAGGATTATCGCAGGAACTCGCTAAAAAAATCGTTTCAGACATTAAGGATGCCAAAATCAAGGTCCAATCATCAATTCAGGGCGATCAGGTTCGGGTTTCGGGCAAGGATAAAGATGATTTGCAGGCGGTAATCAAACTTTTGAGAGATAACAGCGAAAAGTATGATTATCCGCTTCAGTTCCAAAATTATAGATAAAAAAAAAGAGCCCGAAAGCTCTCTTTTTTGTTACTAAACGCCTATACAATTATTTAAATACTCAATTGTATTTATTTTTTCATCATACAGGTATTTAATAAAGTTTAGGTAAGCATAATCATATGAACTGACAAGTAAATTAATTTCAAAGCCATCAGCACAGAACGGTTCGTAATCATAGACGACATAGCTGTTATACTTGCTTTTCCATTCTTTCCGTTCTATTCTGCTGTTGTTTTCTTCAATTATATCTTCAAGCCATGAGACAATTTCCTTGTTAATATTTTTTAATTCCATATGACCGTACTTACTACAGTCAGCTTGACAATTTTCCATTAACATGACTATCACTCCCAATGTATTGAGTACGATTAGGGCATATTAACGCCCTTACTTCTGAAATAAGTTTAAATGTTTTTGCTTCGTAAAAAATCCCCTTTTAGACTATAACCAAATCGGATGAGTGGGTAGTATTACGCAAAGGAAAAAGTGAAAAGAACCTAGAAAGGGAATAGTAAATAGGGAATAGGGAACAGATTTTTTTTACCTTTCTATTTCCTATTCCCCATTGCCTATTTCCTCGTATTAAGATTATGTAAGGAAAATCGGATTTGCCTGTTTTTTACAATATAATAACAACAGATAGAAGGAACATTGAAAGTTTCGGGGAGGTTACCACGGAACGGCAGACAGGAGACATCACAAAATGCAAGCAGTGCTTAATAAAATAGAAAATACGGCAGGTTCAATTAATTACTTTTTGTCAAAGTTGGAAAATGCTGACAATATAGCAAAAAATGAGATTGAAAATATTCTGGTTAACATCGGCAAAACAGCTGTTCCCGAACTTGTAGACCAGCTTCAGGTTGTTCAAGGTGTCAAACGCGGCGTCGTTGCCATGACTCTTATAAGAATAGGTGACGAATCAGTCGAATACCTCAGAAAAGCTGCAAAAACCAACAAAGATTTTGAATGGGTTGCCAGATACCTTATCACTGAAATTAACGGCCAAATAGCTTAAGATAAAGATTTAATAAAAAAGAGGTTGCCCATGATTTTTTGGACAGCCTCTTTTTTATTAAGTCTTCCGTATCCTCAAAGCGTATGATTTTTATTAAGAACTATTAACTTTGTCCGGTTTTAATTATATAATATAGATGACTTATAAAAAAAAATTATTAAAAATAATAATGTAAGTGATGCGAAAGGATTTTTATGGTTGTTAATATAGTGAATTTGTTATCAAAGGCGTTCATGCCAAATAATGTTCAATCAAGTACAGCGGTTAAGGTTGTTTCAAACAACCCGTTTGCAAACCCTTTTGTAAGTTCCGACAGTCGGAGCAATTATTATTCCTCATATGCGAAAAACAACCCCGTGAGCGGCGGGTATTTCGCCGGATATTACAACGGCAAGGCAAATATTGTGGGGCAGAGGCTCTTCGTAGAGGCGTAAAAAGAGAAACAGGGAAGAGGTAGGTTGTAAAAATTTAATGCACTTGCTCTGCTTTTTTACACCGTTTTACTTTCTCATTTCCCCTTTTTGTACTATAATTTACTCATGAACACTACGGATTTAGACAAAATAAATGATTTAATTGCCTCAAAGAAGTTTGAGGAAGCAAAAGATATATTAGAAAATCTGCCCGAGGCGGATAAAAATAATGTTGATGCTTTGAAACTTTTGGGGTTGTGCAACGTTAATTTGGGGTTGTTTAGCGAAGGGAAGAATAATTTTGAAACAGTAGTCAAACACAAGGCTGATGACGCTACAAGCTGGTTTTATTTGGGGAACTGCTATGATAACTTAGATGATTTTCTTCACGCAAAAACGGCATACCTTAAGGTTATAGAGCTTCGGGAGAATTACACTGATGCATACAAAAATCTCGGGGTGGTTTATATCAAAAACAAGGAGCCTGAAAAGGCTTTGGAACTATCTCAAAAAGCTCTGGAACTTGTTCAGGACGATTATCTGTTTTATTATTTGGCCGGAACCGCACTTTTGAGTTTGAGAGATTTCGAGGGCAGTATACCTTATTTTGAAAAGGCACTTGAACTTAACCCCGAACATTCACAGCTTTACAACAATTTAGGTACGGCTTATTTAACGGTTGGGCAGAAAGATAAGGCATATCAGAGTTATTTGACCGCTGCAGAGTTAAATCCTAAAAATTCACTCTCCTTTTATAATATTGCCTCTATTTTGCAGATACAAAATCAGCATAAAGAAGCTTGCGAATACTTTCAAAAGGCTTACGATATTGAGAACTCGGAACACTATCTGGTCTCGCTGGCACTTTCAGAGCTTAAATCGGGACAGTATCAAAGTGCGATACAGCATTACAAAAAGCTGGCCGCACTGCATCCGGAGAAACATAATTTCCAGTACAATTTGGCCTGCTGCTACGAAATGGTTGGCGAATATACTTTTGCGGCAGGGATTTTGTCTCAGCTCGTTCTTTTGAATCCGAAATCCGCTGTTATGTCGCAAAAATTGGCCAATTTATATTTAAGGATTAACCAGCCGTTGAAAGCTAAAGAAATTTACGAAAAAATTATATCGCAGGGAATGGTTTCTGCGGAAATCTACTACGAATATGCACTGATTTGTGTAAATACCGGTGATGTTGACAGAGCTGAAAAGATTTTGAAAAAAGTAATAGAATTAAACCCCGAGGCGGCTTTTGCACGCAAAGATTTGGGAGTTATTTATTTGAGCAAAAGGCTTTTTGATTATGCAAAGGATGAGTTTGAAAAAGCCTATGAACTTGCACCGGAGAATGTTGAAATAATTTTTGAATATGCAAATTTCTTTTATTCGACTTCGGATTTCCTGAAAGCAAAAGAATTTTACAAAAAAGCGTTTGACAAAGACCCGAAAAATCCTAATATATTAATTTTTAACGCATTGAACTCGCTTGAACTCAAGGAACTTGACGAAGCATTAGAATACTGCGAACTTGCACTTAAGATTTGTCCTGAAAATGATTTTGTTTTATATATTGCGGGTCAAATTAATTATTCTTTGAAGGATTTTGAAAAAGCACAGCTGTTTTTGATAAAATCATGGGAAAAAAATCAAACAACGGAGGTCGAAAACCTTCTGGCACTCAATTATTTTGAATTAAAAGAATTTGAAAAAGCCAACATAATTTTCCTGGAACTGTTAAAAAAAATGCCATTGAATGTAACTTTGCTGATAAACAGTGCAAGGTGTTATGAAAAATTATCCGATATGAAATCGGCAAAAAAACAATTGAGGAAAGCACTGAAAATATTTCCGGAGATGGAAGAAGCAAAAACGTTGCTGAAAAGAATTAAACAAAAAGGAGAGGCATAATGAAAACGAATTTTAAAGATTATCTTGAAAAGAAACAGGCTCAAAAAGCCATTGACAAAATCGCAAAAGAGTACGGGTACAAAAGGATAATTTTATACGGTGCGGATCTCTTTGCGGGAGATTTAATCCGAAATTATGACCTTTCGAAATTGAACGTCATAGGTGTTGCGGATATGCAGTTTAAGGATAATTACGAAGGTGACTACTACGGGTACAAAAAATTTAGCCCTTATGATTTGCTGGAAACGGATTTTGACCTTTTACTTTTGACGGTTTACGAGGACACGGAAGTAAAAGATTTTTTAAAAAAGGATTTATTTCAGGGTGAAGATATCAAATTTGAGCAAAAAACCTTGATAAAATTGAATTTGTTTGAATATATAAAAGCGGTAGTCCGGGGGGAAGTGTAGAGCCGTGAGTGATAAGCCGATAAGTTGAAGGGCTTAAGGGCTGGAAGGGTGAAGGGCTGAAGGGCTGAAAGGTTATAAGTTTATAAGTCGATAAGTCGATAAGTTGATAGGTCGAAGAGTTGAAAGGTCGAATGGTTGAATGGTCGAACGGTTCAATTACCAATTCCCAATTACCAATTTCCTTTTCCCGTTTCCCTTAATAAAATGTAAACAATTTGCTTTTTTCTTTAAAATAACCTATAATAATCCCATTAAATGAAATCAGAGGATTTTAAATGCTAAACAAAAATACAATTGCACGCTTTTACGTCATTGCGAGACATTGGTTATCGGCCCTGACAAAGGGAATCCACCGAAGCAATCTATCCTGTGGGCGTACATTGGCAAGATTGCTTCGTCGAAACTTCGTTTCTCCTCGCAACGACGTTGAAAAATTAACCTTTCGGCCATTCAACCGTTCGACCTTTCAACCCGCCTTCACTCTTGCCGAAGTCCTTATCGTGCTTGGTATAATCGGAGTTGTGGCTGAATATACAATTCCGACCTTGGTGGCGAATACGCAAAAGCAGATTTATGTTACGAGCTTACAAAAAGCTTTCTCAACGTGGAATCAGGCACTGATTCAAATGGCTAACGACGGTGGCTGCATTGGCGATTTGAGCTGTTTCTTTGATTCGGCCGATTTACATACCATGGGTGATAAAATAGCTACATATTTTAAGGTTGTAAAAAACTGTGATACTACCACCTCAGGCTGTTTCTCGGACACAGTGGCAACGACTTTTGACGGCACTACCCCTACCTCTGGAAATGACAGTACGTCCTATTACAGATTTATAACAGCAGATGGTATGTCAATTTCTTTGGCTACTCCATCCATAAGCTGTAGTAATTCAACTGATGCTTTAACAAAAATGTGTATGACTAATGTTTATATAGATGTAAACGGCCTCAAAAAACCTAATGCTCTTGGACGTGATATATTTCGGTTTGTAATTGACAATGACAAGGGGCCTGCTCTATATCCTATGGGTGGGGCCAAATTTAATTATTGGAAAACTAACAATCGTTGCGATTACGGATATAACGGCGGAACAAATAAGTCCGGTTACTATTGCCCGGGCCGAATCATCGACGAAGGCTGGCAGATGAGTTACTAGCGGGGAAATGGGTAATGGGTAATGGGGAATAGAACCGTTCGAACCTTCAACTTATCGACTTATAAAATTATTCCATGCTGCCCGCCCCCTTGACAAAGCGAACCGCTGAGGTACGAAGCGTGTGAGCCTGGCGGCGTAGCGAAGCGAGTGAGAGGGGAGGGATGAATTTCGGTGCGAGGCAACGAGTGCCAGAAATTCAGGGAGGGGGTGAAAAGGCTCATGCTGGCTGCAATTCCCCCCACCCTGTTTTCTGACTTTCGCAGGCTTGTTTCAA
>JBAYNW010000012.1:0-52860 GCA_041678605.1 Candidatus Gastranaerophilaceae bacterium
CTCCCTTGTCCGGCTTTCATCCTTACCGCCGGCTGTCCCGCAGCCGGTAAGGATTTAGCACTTCCTAGGTCGGATTTGAAAAAGTTCTAAAAATTGTCATTTTTAGACTTTTTCCGCATCCTCAATACTTAATTAAAACACGTGAGAAAAAAAATTTGCTAGCAGATAGTTGACAACTAATTATGTTGGTGTTATAAATTTAGTGGGGTAAATGTATATTTATAGGCCTTGGACACTTTCCAGGGCTTTTTGTTTGTCATGGAGATATTTAACAAATCAGCCCCCTCTAAGGGCTATTTGTTAAGAAATATAAATACGAGTTTTTTCTTAGTAGGTCTGCGTTTTAGCCATTTTTCAAAAAAACTTGAATATTTGCTGTCAAAAAAAATCCTGAATGTGTGTTTAATGATATATAATGTGTGTTAAAAAAAGGGGGTCCTTATGATTAATTCTATACCAAGCGTATCTTTTGGAACAATAGGTGCAATGGATAAAGTATCGTCAGAACAGTTACAAGCACCGGGCATGTACTCAAATCCCGATGCGGGTATGCCAACAATGGGTGAACCGAGAAGAAAAGGCGGATTTTTCAGATTTCTGGGAAAATTAATCTTAACAGCCGTAGTAATCGGCGGTGCTGCAGTTGGTGCCAGAAAATGGATTAATCCTATAAAAGGTGTTGATTTGGCTGAAAAAATTGAAGAAGGTGCTAAATTGAGTTTCGGTAAAAAGGTTAGCCGTACAATTGCACAATTTGCCGATTGGATTGAGAAAACCGTAACCAAACCATTCAACAAGAAAACTACCGAAGTCGAAGCCAATCCGACTCCTGATGCGGATGTTCAGGCATAATAATTTTTAAAAAGATAAAGTTATTTCTAAGGGGCTGTCTAAAAGTCCCCCCCTCCCCTCGTCATCCCGAAACATGAATTATCGGCTTTAACAATGGTTGCCCTTAATTCGGGATCTCGCACTTGAGATGCCGGATTAAGGACATTCTACGAAGAGCCGATATTTCTTGTTCCGGCAAGACGTTAGTTGACGAGGGGGACTTTTAGACAGCCCCTTGTGCTATTTCCCCAATTCGTTTTTATAATTTTCGTTTTTCGGGCATACTTTTATGCTGGGATTATCTTTTACGTATTTTTTATCTTTAATTTCGTCGGGCAAAAACTGCTGGTATTTTTCCGGGTCCGAGTGCGAGTAGACGTAATCCACTCCGAAGCCGTAGTTTTTGGCGTCCTTGTAGTGGGAATCTCTCAAATGCATTGGCGGCGGGTAATCCGCACCGTTTTCAATATCGGTGAGGGCAAAGTCGATTGCACAAACCGTTGCGTTCGATTTTGGTGCTTTTGCGACGTAAATTACCGCTTGAGCGAGCGGAATTCTGCCTTCAGGAAGCCCCAAAAGTTCCACGGCTTTATAAGCGTTAACGGCAACGGCAAGAGCGTTTGTATCGGCATTTCCGACGTCTTCCGCCGCCGTTGTTATAAGCCTTCTGGCTATAAATCTAGGGTCTTCGCCGGATGTAATCATTTTTGCGAGGTAATAAATCGCCGCATCGGGATCCGAGCCTCTCAGGCTTTTTTGAAAGGCCGAAGCACAGTCGTAATGTTCCTGTCTGGAATATCTTGTATCTCTTTTTTGAGAAATATTTTCCAGAGTTTCTATGTTTAATTTTCTTTGGTTTTTAACTAAATCGCTTGCAAAATAGGCGTTTTCGACCAAATTCAGTGCGGCTCTCGCATCGCCTCTGGCGTGATTTATAATAAATTCGACGATATTCTCATCAAACTCAATTTTCTGGTAATTTTCTTGTAAGTAGTTAAACCCTTTTAGGGTAATGTTTTTTATGCTTTCGTCGTTTAGTTCGTTAAGCCTGATGACCTGAACCCGCGACAAAAGGGCCGGAATTACCTGAAAGGAAGGATTTTCGGTAGTTGAACCTATTAAAAACATTGTTCCGTTTTCCAGATGAGGTAAAAGTGCGTCTTGCTGGGTTTTTGAATATCTGTGAATTTCGTCAATAAACAAAATTGTTTTTGTTCCGCTTCTAAGTGCCATTTTAGCACTTTCGACGGACTCTTTAATTTCTTTCACCCCCGAGGTTACGGCTGACATTTCAATAAATTGGCTGTTTGTTTGTGCTGCAATTAACCTTGCCAGAGTGGTTTTTCCGCAACCCGGCGTTCCCCAGAGGATAAGCGAAAAGAGCCTATTGGTTTTTAGGAGGTTTAACAGAGGGCTGTTTTGGGAAATAACGTTGCTCTGCCCCAAAAAATCATCCAAAGTTTTCGGCCGCAGAAGCTCTGCAAGCGGAATTTGCTTGTTCTGATTTTCCAACTCCGTAAATAAATTATCCATAATATAATTGTAGCATGTAAATGACAGGCCGGTGAAAGGTCATTTTGGAAGAAGGGAATGCTAAATGTAAATATTCATTAAAACTCATGGAAAAATAGGCAATTTATGGGCTTCAGGGGTTTTATGATTGTGGGAAGGTGTGTGAATGAATTTAAGTATACCCCAAATTAAAATAAAAACCCACAATAGTGCTATGGACACTGGTATTTCTGGTGTAATAAAAAATAACAGGCATGCCGGTAATCCTTCTTTTGGGTTTAAACCGATTGAAATAAAAGATGAGGGAAAGATGCTTAAGTTTGTTCATTGGCTTGATAGCAATTTTGACTCAGCCTGGCAACGTCTTGTGTCGGGTATTACAGCCTTGTTTACACAGCCGTTTTTTGATTTGAATAACAAACGTGTTGACGAAGATACAAGAAAAACCTCTACGGCAAGAACTTTAGGGAAAATTATTGCGGGAACTTTGACCGGGGTCTTAATTAGGGAAGGCTGCATTCAAGCAGTGAAAAAATGTACCCAACCTAAGAATTTAGGAGAAGAAATTAAAAATTGGAAACAGTGTTTATTGCCTAAATCTTTAAAAGATGCTTCCAATCTAAAAATAACGAGATATAGGGGTGCATTTGGGACTTATGCAGCTATAATTATAATGATTGCCACAAACTTCCTTATTGACGCACCTTTGACGACCAAATTAGCTAATTATTTCAATAAACAATTCCATAAAAATGCCAAAAAACCGGCAGAGGGAGGTAAATAATGCCTTCTTTGTCGAATATTTTTGAAAAAATGAAAGACCATATGGGGAGTTCTTACTCCGGTGATGCAGGCAAAATGCTTTTGCACACAGGTACAATTGCTTGGATTGTGTCATCAGCAGCCCAAATTCTTGCGATTATAGCCAATGACAAAGTATCAAAAGAACAGAAGAAATTTATGATTCCGCAAGAAATGGCTGATGCAGCTATAAATATTCTTGCTTTTTATACTTTAACAAACGGTATTCAAAATTTCACCAAAAAATTAGTAAGCTCCGGAAAATTTATTACACCTTATATTAAGAAGTTTTGTGTTGAGCATGAAATAAATCTGGCAAGAGATGCCGAAGAAAATATTCCCAATATAGGCAAAGCAATTATGGATAAAGTAAAAGAGTTTAGATCCGTTATTAAAGTTAATAAAAGCCCTCATATAAATCTTTCTGATACAGAAATAGGTACATTGAATAATCAAATAAAAGAGCTTGAAAATTTTTATGATACAAAATATGCCCCATTTGAAAGTGGGTTTAAAATAATAGGAAACGTTATAGGCGTCATTGTTTCTTCAAACATTGTTACTCCATTGTTGAGAAACCCGTTTGCTGCGGCAAAACAAAAACAGGCAATTGCTCAAGAAAAGTTTGAAAAATATGAACAAATGCAAGAAAACTTACAAAATCCTGTTTCTCCTGTTATGCCTATGCAAAACAGATTTAAAATTGAAGACTACAAAAAACAAGCGGTACTTAATTCACCAAAAATTACCTCCGGCGGGAATATGAAAATCTAAGAACAAAGCCTGCAATCAGGATTTTTTGCAATGTTAACTGTTCTGAACTTCATACTAAGCCCGTCATAACTCAAAAGTCTGTTTTCCAGCCTATCCCCGATATTAAGAATAACCTTGACGGCCTCCATTGCCTCGATTGATGCAATAGCCGCAACCGCCGGACTTAAAACACCTTTAACCACATATCCGCTTTCTTCGGGCAAAATGCAGTTAAGGCAAGCGGTTTTATGAGGAACAATAGTCGTAACCTGTCCGAAAAATTCCGTAACGCCTCCGTGGATTAAAGTTTTGCCGGTTTTAACGGCAATTTTATTTAACAAAAATTTCGATTTAAAGCTGTCGAAACAGTCCATTATCAAATCGTAATCTTCCACAATATCTTCATAATTATTTTCATCAAGTCTTGTCTGATAAGTTTTAACAACGATTTCGGGGTTAAATTCACCAATCCATTTTTTTGCACTTTCGACCTTAACTTTGCCGATATTTTCGAATTTGTGTATGTACTGGCGGTTTAAGTTTGAAAGTTCCAGAACGTCATTGTCCACAATCCCGATTGTACCGATTCCTACACTCGCAAGATTTGCCAAAACGGTTGAGCCAAGGCCGCCGGCACCGCAAACAAGAATTTTTGCCTGAGAAAGTTTCCTTTGCCCTTCTTCGCCGATCTGTGGAATAAGCATATTCCGGTTATACCGTTCAACGTTTACCGTTCTCTGTTCCTCTTTAATTGACGTCATCTATTATCCCTCCTCCGAGCAAAATATCACCCTGATAAAACACGACTGACTGTCCTCTGGTCAATGATTTTTGCATATTTTCAAATTCGACTGTAACCCTGTCCCCTTGCGGTTTTAACACAGCTTCAACGGGAGTTTGGGCGGAGCGGACTTTTGCCGTCGCTTTAATTTCTTTGTCGAGTCCTGCGATTGAAACCCAGTTCAAATCAACAGCTACAAGCGAACTTTTAAAAGTGTCGTCGGCTTCCCCGACAACAACTTCGTTTTGTTCCTTATTCAGTTCAATCACATATAACGGGCTTGTGTGGGCAATCCCAAGGCCTTTTCGCTGTCCGATTGTGTAATTCCAGATTCCTTCGTGCGTTGCCAAAATTTTGCCTGACTTGTCAACAATATTTCCTATTTTGGGTTTAACTTCCAGAAGTTCGTTGTAATCGCCGGAATAAAAATCCTGACTGTCCGGTTTATCGTAAACTTTTAGCCCGTTAGCTTTGGCAATATCCCTGATTTCTGACTTTTCATATTCGCCCAGAGGCATCAAAATATTTGCAAGCTGCTCTTGACGAAGTTTGTAGAGAAAATAACTCTGGTCTTTTTTTGGATTTATCCCCTTTTTAAGCAAATAACGTCCGTTTTTGCCTAATTCAACTCTCGCATAATGCCCCGTTGCGAATTTGTCAAAATTCAAACCCGACTTTTTGGCCAGAAACGGCAAAACATCAAATTTTATAAGGCTGTTGCAGCGTATACAAGGATTTGGGGTTCTTCCTGATAAATACTCTTGCTTGAAATTATCCAGAACAATTTGTTCGTATTCTTTTGAACAATCGAAAACATGAAACGGTATCCCGATTTTTTCGGCGATTTTTCTTGCTTCTTCAATATCTTCTTTCTCGTTTGGCCCGTAGCATGCGTCTTTGCAGGAATTTGTATTCACAGATGGTGCGAGCCTTTTGTGTTTTTCGTCACTCCAAATTTTCATGGTGGCACCTATGACCTCATGGCCTTGTTCTTTTAATAACAGTGCAGCGACTGAGGAGTCCACACCGCCTGACATTCCGACTAAAATCTTCATATCCGGATTATAACATTAACACAGTAAATAGTGAACCTACTTTTTCTGTAGAAAAAGTAGGCAAAAAGACTTTAGAGATATTGGCTTTTCCACTAAAGCAAAACAGATTGATGTAAAGGAGTTGAAAGGTCGAACGGTTCTGTTCTCAATTCCCAATTCCCTTTCCCGTTTCCCGTTTCCCTTCTCACGTTCCCCTTAATCCCTCTGCATCTAAAATGCTCTCCATTTCACGTTCAATTGCCGCCACCGTTACCGCCGCCACCCGGGCCACCACCACCGCCGCCGGGTTTGGCAACTCCTCCGCCGGTTTCCACGACTTTGGACATGTTAACAAGATCGATCTTCTTACTGTTGTATATCGAGAATACAGATATTGTTATGATAACAATAAGGCCGGCTAATAACGATATTTCAACAATATTTTGAGATTTTCGTTTTTTATTTAATGACATTTGATAGCACCTTTCTAAAAAATAATGACAATATACTTCCTGCCATATGACTTATTATTGCATAAAAAAGAAATAAAATGCAAAAGCTTTACATTAATTTTTACACTAAATAAAAATAAAATATGAAAAAGAGGTGAATTATGGATACAAAACAACGTTTGGGAGCAAAAATAAGAGAATTAAGAAAAAGGAAAAAATGGACTCAGGAAAAATTATCTGAAATGATAGATATAAACCCGAGGCAAATGGTTAGAATTGAGATGGGCCAAAATCTTCCGACAATTGAAAATCTTGAAAACATCGCAAAAAATCTTGGGGTAAGCATTTCTGATTTATTTAATAATGACTGTTTTGACGATAACAACAGTCTGAAAAAAAAGATAAATTCCAAAATTGAAAGCTTAGACGACAAATCTTTAAGATTTTTGTATTCTGTAGTAATAAATCTGTAAAGGTTATATAAAAGCTTTAAAGGTGTGGATTTACGTTGAATGTATATTTCAAATGAAATCGTATGCATTTCCGCACCAACAATAAATATTATTACATGCCGGTGTGTTTGTGCGATAGAAACTTGCAAATAACTTTGTTTCCTGCATTAACGCACCTGCTAAGTGATTAAGTGATTAAGTTCAATAATGCTTCGCAAATTTTAAAAAAAAACCGAGAAAAGGGAAACGGGAAAGGAAATTGGGAATTGGGAATTGGTAATTGAGAACAGAACCGTTCGACCATTCAAACATTCGACCTATCAACCCTTCACCCCTTAAGCCCTTAAGCCCTTCAACTTATCGACTTATCAACTAGAAGACGGGAAAAGGAAAGTTTTAATTTTTTTTGTTGAACTTAATCACTCAGTCACTTAATCACTTCAACCAAACTGCCATACCTCCAATCCTCCCCCTTTTTCTTTTCGCTATTTTTCTTAACAACTTGCATTTTTGTCCTGAATTATTTACAATATAATACATGGGCAAAATTAATACAAAACCTGAAACGGAAGAATTAAGGAAAATTAACCAAATATATCAAAAGGGAGATGTGCAAAAGGCGATTGAACTTTGTCAAATCGGGTTGCAAAAAGATCCGACAAATGCCGATTTGCATGTTCGTCTGGGAGATTTATATTTGGCATGGCATTTGGATATTTACAATTCCGCACAATATATAGACGAAGCAATAACCGAATATCAGCGTTCACTGGAAACTTACATAGATTCTGCGGAAATTTATTTTAAAATAGGACAGGCCCATTTTTTTAAAGGCGATTTGGATAGAGCTATTAATTATCTTGACATGGCGGTTAAAAAGGATGAAAAATTCAGCAAGGCATATTATCTTTTAGCAGAAACTTATACAAAAAAAGCGAGATTTTCGGATGCCGCCGCCTATGCGAAAAAATCCATAAAACTTAAGCCTTTCAGAAATTCATGTGCCCATTTTCTGCTTCACAATTTATATAAATTGTCAGCCTTCAGAAATTTAAAAGTTTCCCTGAAAAGCAAGTTTGAACTGGTGCTTTCAGTCTTGACTCTGCCTTTTGATGCTCAAGCGATGAAAAATGTTTTTCGCACCATTTCTTATTTGAAATTTATGCCGATTTTAATGAAGGGTTATTATCAAATTCAAACCAAAGGAATTTCTCAGGCGATAGATGTTTATATTCAGGCGATTGAAGAGGCTCCGGGATTTGTGCCTTTGTACTGCCTTTTGGGCGATATTTACCGTTCAGTGGGACAATTCGACGATGCGATAACCGAATACAAAACTGCAATTTGGCTGGACAGTTTAAATATTCCGGCTTACAGGCATTTATGCCAAACTTACGAAGAACAGGGCGATTATGACAGTGCGATAGACGTTTATAAAAAATTAATTGCAATATTGCCGACTATACCTGAATTTCACTCTAATTTAGCAAATATTTATTACTTGAAAGGCGACATAAAAGAAGCGGTTTCCCATTATCAGGCAGCAATTACGCTAAACCCGAGCAAGCAGTGGACAAGCATTATTTCCCAAACTTTGGGTTATGTACACCAGCAAAACAATCAGGATTTGGATGCCGCTATAAGTGCTTATCAAAGTGCATATCTGTTGACTCCTGAGGATATTGATATTTATATAAATTTAGGCAGTGCGTTTTATGACAAAGAAGATTACGATAATGCCCTTACCGTTTATCGAAGTGCTTTGGAATTAGACCCGACTAACGCCAAAATCCACTGTAATTTGGGATTTTTATACTGGGGCAAAGGCGATACTGACGAGGCAATTAAGGAATATGAACTGGCAATAGAATATGATAAGACTTACGATATAGCCTATAACAATTTAGGGGTAATTTATCTTGATGATTTGGGCAGAGTTCAAAAAGCAATCGAACTTTTCACCAAATCTATTGAATATAATCCCAATTACGCTCTGGCTCATTTTAATTTAGCAAGAGCAATAACAATAAAGGGCGATAAAGTTGAAGCGGCAAAATTGTACCAAATAGCACAGGATATTAACAAAATTACCAACGAAATGGACCCGCAGGATATTACTGATAAAATTAGTGATTTATTCCAGTAGTTTTTACTACTCTGTGGCTAATTGCACAAATAAAAAGTTTATAATATAATCGCTCGCATGAGAAAATATAAGTTGATTGACCTTAAGACATTCGGCGACGAAAGGGGCTTTTTAACTCCCATTGAAGGGGCAAAAGACATTCCTTTCGAAATTAAACGTGTCTTTTTCATCCACGGAACAAAAGGGAAACAGTTTCTAAGAGGCAATCATGCCAACCGCAAAACGAAGTTCGTTCTGGTTATGCCGGCAGGTTCCTGTAAAATTAGAATATACAACGACAAAGGCACAGTGGAAGAAATTGTTGAACTGAATACTCCGAACAAAGGATTATATCTGGAAAATATGATTTTCAAAGAAATTTACGACTTTTCTGATGACGCCATAATGCTCGCTTTGGCAAGTGAACAATTTGATGCGGAAGAATATATAGACACTTATGAAGAATTTTTGGAAGAAAATGATGATTGAATTTCTCGACTTACACAAAATAAACGAGCAGTACAGAGCAGAAATTGATGAAGCCATCAAAAGGGTTTTGGACGGCGGCAGGTATATCCTCGGGAAAGAGGGCGAAATTTTTTTCAAAAATTTCGCCTCATATTGCGGCTGTAAAAATTCTATAGGAGTTGCAAACGGCCTTGATGCCTTAAGATTGATAATAAAGGCATACGGGTTTAAAGACGGTGATGAGATAATTGTTCCCGCAAATACTTATATTGCATCGATTTTGGCGATTTCGGACAACGGATGCACGCCAGTTTTGGTTGAACCTGACATAAATACTTACAACATAAACCCCGACTTAATCGAAGAAAAAATTATGCCAAAAACAAAGGCTATTATGGTTGTTCACCTTTACGGCCAGACGGTCGAGATGGAAAAAATTTGGGCGTTGGCTAAAAAATACGATTTAAAAATAATAGAAGATTCGGCTCAGGCTCACGGGAGTGTTTATCACGGCAAAAAAGCCGGAAATCTTGGCGATGCAAGCGGGTTTTCTTTTTATCCGTGCAAAAATCTGGGGTGCCTCGGCGATGGCGGGGCTATAACAACAAACGACGACAAATTGGCTCAAAAAATAAGAGCATTAAGAAATTACGGCTCGCATGTTAAGTATCAAAATCTTTATAAGGGTGTAAATTCAAGACTGGATGAAATTCAGGCTGCTATTTTGGACGTAAAGTTAAAATATTTGGATAAAGACAACGAAAAACGCAGAAAAGTCGCAAAATATTACAGAGAAAACATTAAAAACCCTGCGGTCATTTTGCCGTATGCAAAAGAGGAACTCTCTCATGTCTGGCATATTTTTGCCGTAAGGACAGCACAAAGGGAGGAGCTTCAAAAACATTTGGCGGATAATGGCGTCCAAACTCTTATTCACTACCCTATTCCACCGCACAAACAGGCAGCCTACAGTGAATGGGGCGATTTATCTTACCCGATAACGGAAAAGATCCACTCTGAGGTTCTTTCTCTGCCTATTTCTCCGGTTATGACGCGGGAAGAAGTTGAAAAAGTTGTCGGCATTGTAAACCTGTTTTAGTGTCAACGTAATCGGATATCTTTGGGGCAGCCCGCCAAAATTCCTTTTATAGTTATTTTTTAAGGCTAAACGCAACAATTTTAGAAACGTTCACATGCAGCCAGTCGGCGGAACAAAAACTGGCTCCGTCACATTTGCAGCCAGATTCTCCGCATTTGCAAACATCTTTTAGCCGCCATATTTTAGCGTCGGTGAGGGTTAAAGTGCCGTCGTTTTTTTCACGTTCGCCTTCGCCGTAAAGCGTACCTAAAAATTTCAAATGATTTGTAATAATTGCAATCTGACTAATTCCGCACTTTTTGGAAAGGCTATAAATTTTTTTTACCATTTCTTTACACATAAAAAACCTCCTTATTTTCAACATGGATTATAAACGGAGGTTAAAAGTAATTAATTGCCTTAATTGCTAATTTTTATGAAGTTGTTAAACAAGCGGTCTTTATTACAATTCTTAACGATACATAAAAACTTGTTCTTGCTACAATAAAAGTGTAAGATATAGGTATAGAGGAAATAAATAACAATTCGGGTTATTTTACCCAACAACAAAGAAAGAAAAGATGTATACATTTCCATTTGAATTAGACGACTTCCAAAAAGAAGCATGTGAACATATCAGTAAAGGCAAAAGCGTTGTCGTATGTGCCCCAACCGGAGCGGGAAAAACAGTTATTGCAGAACACGCAATCCATAAGGCTTTGCAAGAAGGACACAGAGTTTTTTATACAACCCCTTTAAAGGCGCTTTCCAACCAGAAATTCGGCGATTTTTCGCACAAATACGGAATAAATAACGTCGGGCTTTTAACCGGTGATACTTCAATCAACCGTGATGCCCAAATCGTTATTATGACGACAGAAGTTTTCAGAAATATGCTGTATGGCACGAACTTCGGCTCTGTAACCGAAAACCTCAAGAATGTTAAATACATTATTTTAGATGAAGTTCATTATATGAATGACGAACAGCGTGGAACCGTTTGGGAAGAAAGCATTATCTACTGTCCGACAAATATTCAGATTGTAGCACTTTCTGCCACGGTCGCAAACGCAGCACAGCTTACCGACTGGATAAACACCGTTCACTCTCGTACGGAGCTTGTGAACACGGATTTTCGTCCTGTGCCTTTACGGTTTTATTACTTTGACAGCTCTCAGCCGACAACTGTTTTACCGCTTTTGACTCCGAGCGGGCAGCTTAATTCAAAAATCCGCCCTGAAAAAAGGGTGTTTCATCAGCGTAAACCCGCCCAAAGGAGCGTTGTAAAAGATGTTGTGAGGGCTTTGCATGAAAAAGACATGCTTCCGGCGATTTACTTTACGTTTTCACGAAAAAAATGTGATGAGCAGATGGAAAAATGTGCTTCGCTCGTACTCGTAACCCCTGATGAACAAAAGCAGATTAAAAAAATTGTTGACGAATATTTGGCCGAAAACCCTTACCTGTACAAAAATAAGCATATTGAATACATTTTAAACGGTGTTGCATCCCATCATGCCGGACTTTTGCCGGGCTGGAAGGTTTTGATTGAAAAATTATTTCAAAAAGGGCTTATTAAAGTTGTTTTTGCGACGGAAACACTTGCGGCGGGGATTAACATGCCTGCACGCTCTACGGTTATAAGCTCGATCAGCAAAAGGACGGATACCGGACACAGAACACTTACCGCAAGTGAATTTTTGCAGATGTCAGGCCGTGCCGGACGCCGCGGGATGGACGAAGTCGGATATGTAACGGTTGTCGGAACATCTTTTCAGACGCCGGAGGAAGTCGCTGAACTTGTTTTGAGTGATGCCAACCCGCTTGAGAGCAGATTTGCACCGAGTTATTCTATGGTTTTGAATTTGCTGCAAAGATTTTCGCTTGATGAGGCAAAGGAACTTATTTTAAAGAGTTTCGGATATTTCTCCGCAAACTCAAGATTAACGCCGATGCTGCACCAGCAGGAAGAAAATCAAAAAATGATTGATAATCTGGCAGGGTTCGCTTGCTATCACAAATTAACAAATCAGGACTTGTTTGATTACAACAAAGTCCGTGGAATTTATGTTGAAGACAGAAGGATTTTCAAAACAATTCAAAAACAGGAAAGAAGCAAAAATCGTCCGCTAAGTCCTGAGGCGATTGCTTTGGGCAACAAAACAAGGGAAATGCTTAATAAAATGCATTCTTACCCGTGCGATACCTGCAAATTATTTAAAAAGCACATGAAAGAAATTGAAGTGCTTGAAAGATATACGGTTAAACAGAAAAAACTTGTTAAAGATATTGAAAGAGAAAAGGATATTTTCTGGAATAAATTTTTGGCCCACCGGAGAGTTTTGGCCGACTTTGGGTATTTAAAAGACGATTATCCGACAGAAAAAGGGGTTATGACTTCTCAAATCCGTTCCGAGAATGAATTATTTTTGGCTGAAGTAATCTTATCACATGTTCTGGAAAACCTTACCCCCGCAGAACTTGCAAGTGTAATATGTGCAATTACGACAGAAGATTTAAGGGCGGAAATTTACCCTCAAATCCCAATTTCTCACGCGACGAGAAAAACTCTCAATCTGATAAAAAACATTAAAAGAAATATTGACAAAGCACAAAAGGACAATGACATTGAAACACCTATGTACATTAACTCTTACTATTCATCAATGATTGAAATGTGGGTTAACGGAGCTGAATGGGACAGCATTATCGAACAGGTTGAAATGGGCGAAGGTGACATTGTAAGAATTTTCAAACGCACAGTAGATGTTTTAAGACAGTTGTGTATAATATCAAATATCCCTGAAGCACTGGCTTTTACGGCACGAGAGGCGATTAAGGGAATTCTCCGTGAACCGATTGACGTGGATTAATTAGGCCGTGTAATCTATTTTAGGCGGGTTGTTTGAGTAATTTTTTATATATTCCAAAATAGCCCCGCCGATTTCCTCGTTGGCAGGAGTCTGATTTGGATTGTTTGAATTTTGAATAAGCATTTTAACCAGCGGACCGAAAGCGTCAGGAACTTGCGTTTTGCGGTAAATTCCTGCCAAAAACGCCTGAATATTGGGCGATTTTGTTTCATTAAACCTCGCAAAAACAGGATACATCGCCGGAATACCCTTTACTCCGTTATCAATCATTCTGTCTACAATGTAAAGTGCCTCAACGATTTGTGCCTCATCTTGCGAAGTCTGCAAAACCTGCTTTAAATAGGGCAAAGCCTGCTCTTTTTGTGAAACAAAATAATTAACCCTGTTCATATCAAAAAGGCAGTAATTTCTGCCTGAATTAGGCATTTGAACGCATTGCCTTAGGGCGGGATTACTATCCCGCCCTAAGGCCGGCTTGTAAGTATTTGTTTGTATGTTAATTGCCTGTACTGACATGATTTATTCCCTTATGATGTCGGGCAAGTTTAAATCCCCCCACCCCAAACCCTCGCCCCTCAAGGGGGGAGGGAGCCAAACAAAAGCCCAACCTACTATTCTAAATTTTTATTATTGAACTTAGTCACTTAATCACCTAATCACTTAGTCACTTATGAGTACACAAACGGCGGGCCGTTTTTCACTTCGTATAAAATATTTTCTGCAATTGTTTTAAGCTCAGTTTTTGGTTTCCCCTTTTGAAGTTGGGTGTAGAATTCTTCGCAAAGCGGGTCGATTGCCGCGTCTTTTTTGGCTTTGAAGTTTCTCAACTCTGTTGCAACCAGTCTTTGTTGAAGTTCAAATTCAGTTTGTGCGTTAATTTTTTTGACCTGAACATCTTTAACAGCTTCGCCAGCTGCTTTTCCGGCATAAGTAGCTGCTGTTAGAGTTGTAGTGCTTAAGAACAGCATTTTGAATTGGGGGTTGGCACTGTCAAGGATATAATTATATAGAAAAGCTTTGTAATCGCTGACAAACGAAATGAAAGCAGCTTTTGGAACTCCGCTGCCTGCCATTGCCGGATCGGCCTTTGTTGTCGCTCCTCTGATTTCACAAATCAGACTATCCTTAAATGCCTTTTTTTCCTCTGGATTTGTCCAATTTAATTTGGATACATTCTCTTCAATTAATTCGGTACTACTGTCTATTTCTTTCAGCATAATTTTTAATTTTACTTTATCGGCTTCTTTCGTTTGTTCGCTAGATGCAGATACTATATCGCCTATTTTCCCCTTTTGCTTTTCAATAAAGGTTTCAACAAATTTCTTTCCGCTTCGCAAGTTTTTTAAAGATAAATAACCTAGTCCTATTATTGAACTTATTGTAAGTATGCCCATTGCAAAATACTTAAGCCCATTTACTTCCTCAGTATCCGAGGGGGGTTTTTTACCCAAAAATTTTAATTTGCTGTTAAATCTTTCGAAAACAGGTGGGGTTTTGGGCTTGGCAGATAAATAATCGCTGAATTCCCTTGCTTTATCTGCAAGCATACTTCTTATAATCTGAATTTTTCCGGAAAAAGATTGGGTTTCAACCGCAATTAAATTTTCCTGTAGATTTTTTTGGATGTCTGCTTCTCTCTTTTTTACCCATATTTCTTTGAATCCGTCTGTAAACATTTTTCCCATAAAGGCCATAGCTCCGAGGACGATTACTCCGGAAGCGGCAAGTAAAGTTTTCTTATTGGGGCACTGTACGAGTTGATATAATCCCTGAAGTTCTTCTTTGGTAATTGATATATTTCTTGTTAAGTGGTCAATTCTTTCATTTGGTTTTATGTCTTTGTTCACTTCTGCACTTTTTTTCACTAAAGATGAACCGGCGGCAATAATTCCCATGACTCCGGCAGTAATTAAGCTCAGCGGCATAAGGCTCTTGTCTTTGACCTTTTTATTTTCCTTGAGTTTTTCAGGCATTCTTGCGTCATCTGAAATGACCATAGAATCGTATAATTCATTCATGCTGAGATTTTTCGGGTCTTTTATCAATGAATTTACGACAAAACCTTCCTTTGTTAAATCTGCATTTTTCTTTTGAGATTCTGTAAGGTTTTTTCTTTTTTGATGCGTTACTTCCGCGTCTCTTATTTGGTTAACTGTCGGCATTTATATGCTCCTTTTTCATTGATAAGTTTGTGTCATTGCGAGGAGGGAATTTATTCCCGACGCGGCAATCCAAGATTTTTTTTGGATTGCTTCGCTTACTTCGTTCGCTCTCAATGACAGTTCTATGTCATTTTTACCTCTTTATTGCTGTTTTTTTGTTTCGATATCCTGTTCTATAAATGTTTCAAACAGGGATTTAAATTTCTTTCTAAAATTTTTGAATTTTTCTGATATTTTCTTTTCCGTCGCATTTTTTAATTCGCCAAAAACCGCGTTGAGCTTGTCTGTTATGTCTGCTAATTTTTCTTTTACAAAATTCATTGCCTTTTGGATTAAAATCGGGATATTTTTTAGCACATTTAATAAAGGTATCGCCAGTTTTGCCGCAAAGGCAAGCGTTTTTGACAATACTGTCGAAGTTGTCTGCGATTTTTGGACAAAATTTGTAAGTTTTTCCGCCAGAGCTGCAATTTTTTGGGCAATATTTTCCAATTTGCTTGCCGCATTTAAGGGTGTGTGCAATTGGCCCTGCATAGCAACATCTTTTTGTTGTTGTGCGAGTCTTTGAGCTTTTAGCATTTGGCCTATCGCAAAACATTCATCCCAGCTCATTTCGCCGTTTGATTTCAGGTCGGTTTTTTTCGGACCGCCCCCGCCACCCATGCCGCTGCAAATTGGGCAGGCACCAGCCGGAAGCCCATGCGGGCATGTGCCTATTTTTGTTTTATGTGCAGGTAAAAGTGGTAAATTCATTAAAAAGTCCTCTTTACCGCTTCGAGAAATAAGTAAAAAAGACATATGAAAAATCTTTTGAACCCTAACTTTGCTCGAAGTTTGGTGTTTGTTTGGTATGACTATATAATAATCATTCGAAGGTTTTCCGGCTTTTACGGTTGCGGCACAGCTGGAGATATCCACTCCATTTCCCATTAAAATAAGCTTATTTTAAGCCAAGCAAGATGTCAATCGTTTGTGAAAACATGTTACTTTGCCCTGTCATAATATTTTTGTGCAAGTTCTTTATTTGTGGGTTCAAGAATTTTTGCAATTCCATAGCAGGATTGTTTGCTTGCGGGGTTTATTTTTAGTGCCTCAATGTAGTTTTTCATGGCACTTTCAGGATTTTTTTGAGCCAAATACAATTCTCCCTTCAAATAAAACGCATAGGCGTTGTAAGGTTCTTTTTTTGTCACATCATCAAGCAAATCTATCGCCAGAGCATAATTTGAAGGATTTTGGGAATTTTTAAGCAAAATGGCCGCCTCAATTTTTTTCTCAGGCTCTGTTTGCGGGTTTTTTGCATCTTCGTAAGCCGAAATTAATTTTAAATCCGGTTTCGGATTATTTTTAACAATTTTAACAATCCTTTTCGGTTCAGTCGATTTTTGAACGATAGGGGTAAACGAAACTTTTTTTATTGAAGAAGTTTTCAGCGAAATATTATAAACCGAAGGTGTTGTAATTCTTTGAATAATACTTACATTTTCACTCGGCATTAAATCGTAAAGCTCCTTGTTGGAAAGCATAAAAAGCGGACGGTATTTGCTCGAGTAAAACATATTTTTTTCCCAATATTTTCCGGTTTTGATAGTTTTATCGGCAATAATTTCGGTCATAATAGTTTTGTCCGTGTCATAAAAATGATTTTTGGAAATTCCGCCGTCAATTTTTGCAAAAGACGGCATAATCCCAAACCCTAATATCGCCAAGAACACTACAATTTTTTTAATTTTCATAATAAATTTTCGCCTTTTTTAATCTCTCAACCGCTTCTTCCAACCTTTTTTGGTCCTGAACAAAAGAGGCTCTGAAATAACCGTCCGACCCTTTGCCAAAGGCGACTCCGGGGGTGAATACAACTCCCGTCCTGTCCATAACCATCTTGCAAAATTCTCTTGATTTCATTCCGTAAGGTACCTTTAGCCATAAATACATTGTACCTCTGGTTTTTTTGATATTCCACCCGAGTTCTTTAAATGACTTAACCATATAGTTTCTGCGTTTTTCATATTTTTTTATTGTTGCCTCAACGTACTTGTAAGGCATTCTCATAGCTGCTATTGCAGCATCCTGCATTATTGTCGACGTTCCATAGTCAAAATTCACTTTCATCGCAAAAACGCTGTCAATGAATTCCCTTTTGCCTATAACAAATCCGACCCTCCAGCCGGCCATGTTGAAGGTCTTTGAACAGGTATGAACTTCCACTGCAATTTCTTTTGCCCCCTCGATTGCGAAAATGCTCAGCGGTCTGAAACCGTCATAGCAAACTTCGCCGTAAGCCAAATCCGAAACCAGTAAAATTTCGTTTTCAGTACAGAACTTAACCAATTTCTCCAAAAATTCTCTTGTGGCAACAGCCCCGGTAGGATTGTTCGGATAATTTATCATGAAAATTTTTGCCCTTTTGGCGATTTCTTTAGGTATTGAATCCAAATCCGGCAGAAAATCATTTTCTTCCTTTAAAGGCACATGATAAACTTCGCCTCCTGCAACCCACGTTCCTCTTGACAGAACAGGATAATATGGGTCGGGAACAATATTTAAATCGCCCGGATTTGTAAACGCCATAGAAACCTGGGCTATGCCTTCTTTACCGCCATTTACCGCCTGAGCAATAAAATCCGAATCCAATTTAACATCATACCGCTTTTCCATCCACTCCCTGATTGCCTTCTGAAAATCTTCTTTGCCCCTAAAATTTGGATAGCAGTGGCTCTTGGGGTCCTTCATGGACTTAATCGCTTCTTTAATAATAGGATTAGGGGTCGGTCGGTCAGGATTTCCTATGCCCAAATCTATCAAGTCCATTCCCCGATTGCGTGCTTCTTGCTTTAATTCGTCCAATTCAACGAAAATATATTTTCCCAAATTTAAAACTCTATCGGCCGGTGTTATCTTAACTGATGTTTTATTCATTGCTTCTCCTCTTAACTTCTAATATTATACCAGTTTTTTGATAAAAGACACAAACTTTACCAATCTTAAAATAAATCTAATTGTCCAAAAGATTAACAAAACGAGTAATTTATTTTGAGCAAGACCCCATTAAAATGGAATAGCAAGGGAAACGGCAGTTTTTCAGGCTTAATTTTAAAGAGGTAAAAATGTATTACGATTACTATCAATCAATACCGACGGAACACGGCGACCCTGTTTTCAGAGGGAGTTATTCAATAAATCCCACGTCATCTTCCTCACAGGAAGCCATTCTGATTTATCTGAAGGAATTGGCGTTTTATCTCTTAAAATTAAAAGAATTTGGTGCAAATAACGAAATAATTAAAGAAAATATATTAGAAGCGATTTTGGGAATTATTGCAAATATTGATTATAGTCAAGAAAGGTTCAAAAGACTTATTATAATTCTTTCTCAGGATTTAAGTCAGGCGAGAGCATTATACGCAAAGCTTTGTCAACAAAACAAATTAGAACCGAAATTTCTGAAGGAGGTTTTCAATCTCGGCGGTACTTCCGACATGGTAGAAATTATAAAAAAAAGTGAAAGGCAATACGTTAAAAGAAATGCCATGTACACTTTTGAACAAAAAAATTTATTTGATATTATGTTTTCTCTTGTCAAAAATATGTGCATAAAAATAGTTCAAATAAAAAGTTACAAAAAAGATTTCGAAAAGGCTTACAATTGCATATTGGAAGTGCTCAAGGTGATGAATTTTGAGGACGTAGCGATTGAAGAGGTAAAATCGGCGATTAAAAAATGTATATCTGAAGACCACAATTTGTTAAAAACATTGTCTGACTCTCAGGAAGAAGCTTATGGGGAAAGACAATCAGTCTATATTTCTTTTGCTCCCCGCACAGGCAAAGCCATTTTGGTTTCCGGTATAGATATGACCCAATTGGAAGCGGTTTTGGAGGCGACTAAAGGCCGTGGGGTGGATGTTTACACACACGGGATAATAATGCTTATGGCTCATACTCTTGCAAAGTTCAGAACTTACCCCCATTTGGTAGGACACTTCGGGAAAGATATTGATAATAGCCTGTTTGATTTTGCCACGTTTCCCGGGGCGATTTTGATGACAAGATATTTGTTCCAAAAAGTTGAGTACCTGTATCGCGGAAGATTATTTACTACAGATTCTTTTGCACCCGTCGGGATTGTCAAAATCAAAGATGATAATTTTGAACCTTTAATTCAGGCGGCACTGAACTTGAAAGGTTTCACGAAAAAGCAGCAGAAAAGCATCAAAAGGGTTGGTTTCAGGCAAAAATTAATGGAAGAAAAAATTAAAGAAATAATCGGCAAAATGGAGAAAAACGAAATTAAACATCTTTATATTATAGGGCTTTTAAATGAAGCTGACGGTTCCAGAGAATATTTTGACGAATTCTTAAAATTGTTGCCCAAAGACTGCTATGCCGTATCTCTCGCATATGATAAAAATGAAGAAAACATTTTGCACGTTGATTCCCTTTATGATTATTTGCTTGTTTACAAAGCTTTAGAAAAATTTAATGAAATAAAATCTCTAAACAGGCTTAATATAAGCATTTTTATAACAAAATGTGACCAGTATACAATAACGAACGTTATGAATTTTATACATATGGGGGTTAAAAATATTTTTCTGTGTAAATGTATACCTACACTGCTTAATCCGTCATTGGCAGAAACTATGAGAAAAATTTTTGGCATAAAAGAGATTTCAAGTCCTGAGCAGGACCTTGCAAAAACTTTGGCCGAATAATAAAAGGGGGTAAAATATATGTACAACGATTATCAAACACTTCCATACGAAACAGATGAATGCCTTTCCAGAGGAATCTGCTCTGTAAATTCGACATTAACTTCTATACAGGAGATTATTTTGCTGTATATAAAAGAAATGGCGTTTTATCTGTTAAAATTGAAAGATTTTGGAATAACCAATGAAGAAATAAAAAGTACAATAATATATGCACTTTTTAACCTTGTGACAGGTACCGAATATAATCAGGAGCAATTTCATGAAACCATTTCAAAATTATACAGCAATATTTCACAGTCAAAGGTTTTATATGAAAATTTCTGTAAAGAAAAGAAAGTGGATATTCAGTCAGTAAAAACATATTTTAAACACAGCAAAAATTTTAACCTGACAGATGCCATAAAAAAGGGCGAAAGATATTTCCTCAAAAAAAGCAGCAACTTCACCTCCAGACAGAAGGACCTGTTTGATATTACGCTTTTTCTGGTAAAAAGTGCGGCTGTAAAAATGTTTGAGGCACAAAGGCTGGGTGCGGACTATGATGACGAATATTACGCAACATTGTCAATGATGAATTCAATGAATTTCAACGAATTTTCAGAGGAAAAAGCTCAAGAAGAGATAAAAAAGTACATTTATGCCTATTACAAGATAGTTCGGGATGTTTTTTATGCTCAGGTAAAGCTTTATGGCGATGTAACACCTGTTGAGGTTTCTTTTTCAACTGTGCCGGGAAAAGCTATTTTGGTTTCAGGCTCTGACTATAAAAAATTGGAAAATGTTCTAAAAGCCACCGAGGGTACAGAAATAAGTGTTTATACTCACGGAATGGAAATGCTGATGGCACATTCTCTGCCAAAAATGCGTTCGCATCCAAATTTAAGGGGACATTTTGGTACCAGCATGGACAGTTCGGTGGCTGATTTTTCAACATTTCCCGGTGCAATTTTGATGACCAAAGGCACTTTACAAAAGATTGAATACCTTTATCGTGGAAGATTATTCACGCTTGACCCCATACCTCCAATGGGCGTTATCAAGATAAAAGACGACAACTATGAGCCTTTGATAAAGTCGGCTTTTGATGCAAAAGGTTTTTCCAAGGCGACACTAAAACCGTCTGCCAAAGTTGGTTTTAGTGAGGAAGAAATTAATAAAAAAGTTGACGAGATTATGGATAAGGTAATAAACAATGAAATTAGACATTTATACATTATAGGAATGTTAAATTTTCCCAATGTTCACAGCCAATATTTCGATAAATTTTTTGAACTTATGCCCAAGGACTGTTATGCAATTTCCCTCAGCCATAAAAAGAGCGGAGCAAACATTTTTTATCTGGATTTCCTTTCTGACTATTGGCTAATCTATAAGATTTTGAAACGGATAAATGAAAAAATTCCATTTAATAAAATAGATATGACTATATTTTTAACAAGGTGCGATAAGCATACCATTGCAAATTTGCTTTATCTGAAAGAAGTCGGAGTAAAAAATGTCTATATGTGCAAATGCCCTCCTTCCCTTGTAAATCCGGCGTTGATAAAAACCCTGCAGGAAATTTATGGCATAAAGGAATTTTCCGACCCGCAAAAAGACATTGAAGATACCCTTATAAAAAAGGATTAAATTACAGGGATTATGTATTAAAAATTCTATCTCCAGCGTCGCCCATGCCGGGAACAATGTAGCCATGTTCGTTCAGGTGGGAATCTATTGCCGCTGTTATAATTTCAACGTCGGGAAATTTTGTTTGAATACTTAAAATCCCTTCGGGAGCCGCAATTATACATATTACTTTTATGTTTTCAGGTGGTATTTTTTTGTCCGCATAAAGCTTTATGGCTTCAATCAAAGAATTTCCTGTCGCAAGCATCGGATCGGTGATGAAAATATAGAATTTATGGGGGTCTTGAACTTCCATAGGCACTTTATTATAATACCAGACCGGCTTTAAAGTTTTTTCATCTCGGTACATCCCTATGTGTCTTATGCAAGCCTGCGGCAAAATATCTATGGCTTCGTCCGTAAAAATCAGTCCCGCTCTTAATATTGGTGAAATAATTATGTTTATGTCGGGATCAATTGTCTGAGCTTTGAAAGATGCTAAAGGGGTAGTTACTGTTTTTTCAACAAGCGGCAGACTTTTGGCGGCTTCGTACAAAAGTGTTCTGGTAATTTTTCTTGTTGCTATCCTGACTCCCTGACAGTTTGTGTTTTTGTCCCTCATTGTACACAAATTTTGTAGAATAACAGGATTTTTAATTACCCTGATTTTGTCTTCGTTCATCTTTTCCATCCTTTTTTTTGTTTAGGTTATCAGATAATTTATCGCATTGACTTTGAGCTTTGTCAAGCCAGCTGTTTGAAAAATCTAAAAAATTTTCCGGAGATTTTAGGAAACTCTTTGCCTCGGGTGCATTTTGGCGTTTAATAATTCCGACTTGATCCATAAAGTTAGAAACATTGTAAGTAATTTCTATAATTTTGTCAAACATTTTATTTAACAGTCCGAGAGAATCATGAATTCTTTTAGGACTTTGAGGGATAAGGAGTTTGCCGGAAGGATTTTGGTTGGACTTCGGCGGATAAAGTTCAAGTGATTTTGAACCTCCCAGTCCCGTGAATTCTACTGTTGTGACAGAACCCGGCGGGATTTTTACGTTTGGCTCCGTGATAATAAATTTTACATAAACATCCTCCCCGACAATATCTATTTGGCTTACATATCCGATTTGGATGCCCATTAATCTAACAGGAGAACCGTTTATAAGCCCGTCTACATCGGGTAAAAATATTTGGTAGGTATTGAAATTCTTTTTATAATTGTATTTGGCAAGCATTATACCCCCTGAAACCAAAACCAGTATCAGCAGCCAAATAAAAAGTTCCACTATCCAAAATAAATGTCTTTTCATAAGTTTATTATAACAAAAAAGTAAAGGATAGCTATTAGGTGAGACGTGAGAAGAGAAACGGGAAAAGGAAAGTTTTAATTTTTTTTGTTGCACTTAATCACTTAATCACCCAGTCACTTAATCACTTCGTAAAAAGCCCTTAAGCCCTTAAGCCCTTAAGCCGTTCAACCCTTACACACCAATCTGTTTTGCTTCAGTGAATAAGCTAATATTCCTAAAGTCTTTTTGCCTACTTTTTCTACAGAAAAAGTAGGTTGCTTATTTTTCATTTGTGTTGTATAAAAGTATTATAAGGCAAATAAAGAGGATGAAAAAATGGATCAAATAATAAAAGTGGCATGGGATTTAAACGAAAATACAGAAAACAGATATCAGCTGGTTTACGAGATTGCGGAACTTGCAAAAAAGCTTGTTGATGAAACTCAAGCGAAAAAAACTCGCGAAGAATTCGGGTTTGACGAGTTTTATGATAACTCCTACAAAAAAGAAAATCCCGTTGAACACGCCATTATGGTTAAAGCATCTGAGGCTGACGACAATAGATTAGTCGGCTAATTAAGTGAGAGGTGAGAAGTGAGAGGTGAGAAGATTAATTCTTTAATCCTTAAGCTAAATCTTTATGAAAGAAACTCTTGATTTTATTAATGTAAAAACAAATAATCTTAAGCCTGAAATAGGTATAATTTTAGGTTCCGGCTTGGGGGATTTTGTCGAAAAATTTGACTCGATTTCAATCCCATATTCCAAAATCCCCGGATTTGAAGCCTCTGCCGTGCAAGGCCACGAAGGTAAACTTGTTTTTATTAAGGGGAAACAGGAAACGCAGGCTTCTAAATATCCAAACCTCCTTGTAATGCAAGGCCGATACCACTTTTATGAAGGCCATCCGATGGAAAAAGTTGTTTATCCGATTAAGGTCATGAAAGAGCTGGGAGTTAAAACTCTTATCATAACAAACGCCGCAGGAGCCGTTGATAAAAAATTCAAACCGGCAGATTTAATGCTTATAACTGACCATATCAATTTTATGGGAACAAACCCTTTAATCGGTGAAAACGATGATAGTTTGGGTACAAGATTTCCCGATATGAGTGAAATTTATAAAAAAGATTTGATAAAACTTGCTCAAAAATGTGCCAAGGAATTAAAAATTGATGTCAGGGTTGGCATTTATGCAGCTTGTACCGGTCCGAGTTATGAAACACCGGCGGAAATAAATATGCTTCGCACGCTCGGTGCAAAAGCTGTTGGAATGTCCACCGTTCCTGAGGCTATTGCTGCAAACTACTGCGGAATGAATGTTTTGGGCATAAGCTGTATTACAAACGCCACTGCCGGAACAAAATTAACCCCACTTTCTCATGCGGAAGTCATTGAGACAGCAAACATTGCAAAAGACAAATTTCAATCACTGCTTTTGAAGATTTTGGAAAAGCTCTGATTTTTTTGTCTTTGAAGCGATTTAAAAATTATTTTACTTTTATTTCGGACTTTATTCTCTCCAGATACTTTACCGCATAAACCGCACCTATTGAGCCGTCTGACGCCGCAGTTATAACTTGTCTGAGCGGAGTTCTTCTCACATCTCCCACCGCAAAAACTCCCAGTGCTGAGGTTTGCATGGTTTCATCAGTGATAATAAAACCTGCTTCGTCCTGACTAAGCCCATCAATTCCGTCCACGTTGGGGCTAAAGCCTATGTAAGGGAAAACGCCGCCAACCTGAAGGTTTGAAATATTTTTAGTCTTGATATTTTCCAAAACAATTGCCGTTACAAGGTTTTCACCCAAAATTTCCTTTGGAATTGTATCAAAAACAAATTCTATTTTCTCATTTTTAAACGCTCTTTCCTGAATGATTTTGTCCGCTCTGAGAGTATCTCTGCGGTGAATAACATAAACTTTGTTTGCAAATTTGGTAAGATACATTGCCTCTTCAATGGCTGCATTTCCGCCACCGACGACCGCAACGATTTTGTCCTTATAAAAAGCACCATCGCAAACCGCACAGTAACTTACGCCGCGTCCTATGAATTCTTTTTCGCCCGGAATGCCAAGTTTTTTTGCCTGAGCACCGGTTGCAATAATTACCGTTTTTGCTTTAAAAACAGAATCTTTGGTATTAATAGTCTTGATTTGAGAGAGCAAATCAATATTTACAATCTCTTGCATGGGAAATTTTGCCACCCCGAATTTATCGGCGTGCTGTTCGAATTTTTCCATCAAATCAAATCCGTCGATAATCCCGAACCCCGGATAATTCTCAAGCTCCAAATAATTGGTCGGCTGACCGCCGAGCATGCTCGTATCAATTATAGCGGTGGAACAGGCACCTCTGGCTGCATATATCGCAGCAGATAGTCCTGCAGGCCCTCCGCCTAATATTACCGTATCAAATTCATGTGTTTTAGTGTTCATTTCTTAAATCCTCGTCTGTTCTTAAAGTGAATAAAAAAATTATTCTCGTCTGCCGTTCACTTTATTGCTGCTCCTGATATTTTCTCTCCCGTTAATTTATAAGTTGCTGTATCGCTCTTTATAACATGCCCGTCAATTTCCGAAATCGTATCGAGTTTCAGATAATTTGTCCCTGTGAATGTCTCTTTTCCTAAATTTAATTGTACCGTATCCGTTAATTTTTTACTATCGTAATCCCCTGTTTTCTTAAACTTTATTAACCTGCCGTTCACTTCGTCAACGCTGATAGAGGCATGTGCTCCAGAAAAGGGGTTATCTAATGTTATGACGTTTCCGGCACGTGATAAGTTCCACAAATCAACGCTGTTTTCCTTAAAAATCCCTCCGTTATTTGTGGAAAGCAGACTTGAACTTACACGCCAAGTCCCGTAGAATTCTTTAGGTATTTTGTCGATGGAAATTCCCGCCTTAAGTGTGTACGTTTCCTCGGTAAATGCACAGGAAACAACAAAAAACAACGCCAGAAACAGTAAAAAGATTTTTCTTTTCATAACTTTTCGATTATAGCATGAATGTGAGCGGATCGAATAATCGAATAGTTGAAGGGCTTTTTACGAAGTGATTAAGTGACTGGGTGATTAAGTGATTAAGTGCAACAAAAAAAATTAAAACTTTCCTTTTCCCATTTCCCATTTCCCTTCTCCCCTATTGTAACAAATTCTTAACATGAATTAAGCATGAATTAAAGATGTTGATTTATTTGCCGATATAAGTAATATGGAGAAAATAGAATAAAACGTTACAGATTTACAGGAAATAAATTAAACTTAAGGAGTATCAGGTAATGGGAATGTCGGCATCACAATGCAGATTATTAACTCTGACGTCAAGACTGTCAGATTTAGAATTGTCTGCTCAGAGCATCTCAAATAGTAAGATAAGATTATCGCAAAGATCTGAAGCGATTGCGAAAGAATATTCTGATGCTCTGGATAAGAAAAAGTTGACAGTTTTGTCAGGTTATAATTCTACCACAGGTGCCTCAACATATATTGATGCGACAGCTTACAATTTGACTACTTATAATGCCGTATCAACAATGGATAAACAAAGATTTTTAAAAGATGCCGCCGGCAGAGTTTTAGTTTCTCAGGATGTTGCTGATATATTCAACTATGCAATTGGTCAAGAAAAAATGCATCAAAACCGATATCCTACTCTTGAAAACTGGTTAAATTCTAACGGCTACACTTCAGACACAAATAATACTGATCCCAATTTCAAATATGACGCAGCCAAAGTGACTTATTATACTAATCTTTACACAGGTTTTGAAGGGTTTTTATACAAATTTGGCTACACTTCAGATCCTGCAAGTACAAGCGGAAGGACTTATGATGAGGGTGCCGTAAAATATTATGCTAATGTTTTTAGTGAAATGAAAGAATGCGGTTATAACATTATAAGCGATGGGGACTTAAAGAATCCGGACTGGCTCTGTTCGCAATTAAGCTCCGGAAACATATCCTTGTCAGAATGGGACAACTCTGCCAACAATGGAACGGGTGATTTTGTAAATGTTTCCTGGAGTTCAGGCGATACAACTCTTCAAACAAAAGATGACGACGCTGCGGCAACAAAGGCCGAAGCTAAATATACTGCGGATATGGCAGAAGTCGAAACCAAAGACAAAAGATTTGATTTAAACCTAAAGAATATAGATACCGAACACACAGCCGTGCAAACAGAAGTGGATACGGTCAAAAAAGTAATAGATAAAAACATCGAAAAATCTTTCAAGATATTTGATGCATAAAAAGAGGGGAAACGGGAAGCTTTGAAGTTTAGAAGCTTAGGGGTTTTGCAACGTAAACCAAACTTCCAAAAGCCTTTCACCCTCTCACCCGTTAAAACAATTAACCTACCTATTCCCATAAATTTCGTAACGTTTAATGACGCTGATTTTCGAGTTAGCGTCTTTTTATTTGTAACATTTTCTTAACATGAATTGAGCATGAATTAAAGATGTTGATTTATTTGCCGATATAAGTAATATAGGAAAAATAGATGTAAATGTTACAAATTTAAGGAGTATCAGGTAATGGGAATGTCAGCATCACAATGCAGGTTATTATCTCTGACAGCGAGACTGTCGGATTTAGAATTGTCTGCTCAGAGCATTTCAAACAGCAAGATAAGATTATCGCAAAGATCTGAAGACATTGCAAGAGAATATTCAGACGCCCTTGATAAGGAAAAATTGACTGTAATGTCAGGTTACAACGCCTCTACCGGTGCTGCGACCTATGTAGATGCATCGGCATATAATTTGACAACCTATAACGCGGTATCAACAATGGATAAACAAAGATTTTTGAAAGATACTGCGGGCAGAGTTCTTGTTACTTCAAAGGTTGGCACAGCTTACGATAATGCTTTGTCTAAAAGCCAACAGCTGCAGCAACAGTATCCTACTGCTGAAGCGTACTTGAACAGTCAAGGCTACACTTCAGATTCAAATAATACTAATCCTAATTTGACATATGACGCAGCCAAAGTGACTTATTATACTAATGTTTACACAGGGCTGGAGGCTTTCTTAAAAAGTTTAGGCTATACTTCAGACCCTAACGCAAATAATAATAATTCAGGTACAGGCACCAGCACAGTAACTGATGCAAAGGGTGGCACGGTTCCAATTGCTACTTATACCTACGATCAAGGTGCGGTTGCCTACTACACAAATGTATTCAACGAAATTAAAGAAAACGGATATAATGAGCCGGGTGATGATAATATGCAAAACGGAGACTGGTTGTATTCACAATTATCATCAGGTAATGTATCTTTGTACGAAAACAATGGAACAGGTGATTTTACAAATGTATCCTGGTCAAGCGGCGATTCAACTCTTCAATCAAAGAGTGATGACGCAGACATAGCCAGGGCCGAAGCCAAATATAATGTAGAAATGGCGGAAGTACAGTCAAAAGATAAAAGATTTGACCTGAGTTTGAAAAGTATAGATACAGAACATACTGCCATTCAGACAGAAATGGATTCGGTTAAAAAAGTAATCGACAAAAACATTGAAAAATCGTTCAAGATATTTGATGCGTAAAAGGATATGTAACAACTCAGGTAAAAATGCAAACAAGTCTTGCGTCATTGCGAGGCGAGGGTTTCCGGCTATGCACAAATTGCCCACCGAAGCAATCTTACCGGCATGCACACGTTAGAAAGATTGCTTCGAAATGCAAACCTTTTATTGTAACTATAAGACTCATGTCTCGCAATGACTCAGCAGTGTAGGTTTTAAGTGGTGTAATTATTTCTTGCCGACCTGAGTCGTTACGAGGATATTAGCTAAGAAACCTTTGACACGCAGGACGTAATTGCGTCAATCAGGCGTTTTACCCGTACGATTTCTATTCCGTCAATTTTCTTTCCTGATATTGAATTGGAATTCGGGATAATTGCCTTCTTAAACCCTAGTTTTTGGGCTTCTTTAATCCTTTTTTCAATGTTGTTGACTGCTCGAATTTCACCTGAAAGCCCGATTTCACCGATTATTACTGTGTGAGAATCTACAACAACATCTCTGGCACAGGTTGCAACGGCCAGTGCAATGCCCAAATCCGCAGCAGGCTCGGAAATTTCCACCCCGCCGATTACGTTTACGTAAACATCCTGCTTGGAAAGATTCAGTCCAACTCTTTTTTCCAAAACCGCCAGAATTTGTAAAACTCTGCTGAAATCAACGCCGTTTGTGACTCTGCGGGGGCTGGGATAAGGGGTTGTTCCCACAAGTGCCTGAATTTCAACCAGAAGTGGACGTGTGCCTTCGCTTGTTGCTATAATTACGCTTCCGGGGGTCATAATTTCAGAATGTTCGTTCAAAAACAATTCGCTTGGATTTGTCACCTCAATGAGCCCTTCTGTTCCCATCTTGAAAATTCCAACCTCGGAAGTGTTTCCAAACCTGTTTTTTACGGCACGCAAAATCCTGTAAGATTTGTATTTATCACCTTCAAAATAGATTACCGTATCAACCATGTGTTCCAGAACCTTTGGCCCTGCAATGTTTCCGTCTTTTGTAACGTGACCGATGACAATTACCGTGATGTTTTCATTTTTTGCCATCTGCATCAAAAAATTGCAGCACTCCCTGATTTGGGAAATACTTCCGGCGGAACTCGCCATATTTTGCGTGTAAATCGCCTGAATACTGTCTACTACGACCACATCAGGTTTTATATTCTCAATCTCTTTTTTTATAAGCTCCAAATTGGTTTGGGGGTAAATATAAAGACCTTCGGCCTTGATTGAAAGCCTGTCCGCCCTCAGCTTTATCTGGCTTAAAGATTCTTCGGCAGAAACATACAAAACTTTTTTATTACCTAAAGCGTTGGAACTTTTGGCCAAAAGCCCGCTTGTCTGCAAAATCAATGTTGATTTTCCTATTCCGGGATCTCCGGCGATTAAAACCAGAGAGCCTTGAATCAAACCGCCGCCCAACACTCTGTCAAATTCTGAAATATTTGTACTCAGCCTGATTTCATTGCTTAATTCGATATCGCTTAACAAGGCCGGTTTTTGGGTGTTTAAAAAATCAACATTAGCCGGTGGTTGAGCTGAATTCTGCTGAATTTCTTCAATCAAACTTCCCCACGTTGAACATTCGGGACATTTGCCCAAATATCCCGCCGTTTCATACCCGCACTCTTGACATATCCATTTTGTTTTAACTTTAGCCATGAAAGTATTATAGCATAAAAGGTTGAAGGGCTTAATGGCTGAAGGGTTATCAGTTAAAATTAATCCCCGGCTAAACCTCCCTTCCCTTTTCCCTCACTGTGCGAGCGAGAATCCGTGCATCGGTTTTACAACTACATCACCTTTTTTGTCAATATTTTGTAATGATTCTCTCAAATTATTGAGGGCGTCTTTTTCGGTCTTTCCAAATCCCAGCACGTTTTTGACAATGCAATTTGCCACATAAGCCCTGTTTCGGTTATTTCTGTAAATCATAGCAGGATATTCAATCATCTTTACACCTCTTTTCGGCAACTCATAACTCTTTGTTAATCGGATTTAAAATAAATTTATTAAAAATTTCTTCAAAAAACCCTCCAAACAGATGGCTATAAAATTTAAAACGCAGACAGAAGGGGGTGGATGGTTGTCGATTGAAAATTTATCTTTACCAATTATAATTTTTTTTGTGATATACTTCTTAACAGAAATAAAGAGGAATTATGAAAATCAGTGTAAAAGTGCCTGCCACTACGGCAAATTTCGGTTCGGGATTTGATTGTTTGGGCATGGCTTTACCAATATATAACGTAATAACAATTGAAGAAACAGTACTACCCGGAACAGGGATTGAGATAAACATTATTTCCGAAACGGATGATGATGATGAATTTGCAATCGAACATATCCCGAAAGACGAAAATAATATTATCTATAAAGCGGTTGAAATGCTTTACAATTCCATCGGGCAGTCGCCAAGCGAGCTAAAAATCAATATAAAATCTCAAATTCCTATTGCAAAAGGGCTTGGAAGTTCAGCTTCAATAATTGTAGGCGGGCTTTTAGCGGCAAATGAGCTTCTTAACAGACCTGCTGATGAAGCAGCACTCCTTTCAATTGCGACAGAAGTCGAAGGACACCCCGACAACGTTACCCCTGCTATCGTAGGCGGACTTGTTTTGACTTCTCAGGAAGACGACGGAAGTATTATTTACAGAAAATTGCCTTGGCCCGAAGAATGGCATCTTACGCTTTGTATCCCTGATTATGAGCTGGCAACCGACATTTCCCGCTCGGTTTTACCTAAAGAAGTTCCTCTCAAAGACGCCACTTTTAACTCAAGAAGAACGGCTATGTTTGTTAATGCCCTGTACACAAAAGATGCTGAATTGATGAAACTGGCACTTCAAGACAAGCTGCATCAGCCTTACAGAACAAAACTGGTTCCGGGGTTGCAGGATATTATTGAAAATTTAAAACACGAAGACAATGTTATCGGGTGTGTTTTAAGCGGTGCCGGCCCGTCAATTTTGATAGTTTCCGAAAAAAATAATTTGGATAAAATCAAGTCGGTAGTAAGTGAAACATGGGCTAATTTTAACGTCAAAACCGACATCCGCACCCTGAAAGTCGAAGAAAAAGGTGCTCAAATTCTTGAATCAGGTTCGGTATAAAAAATTATTTTTTAACAAAAGTTCTGATAACAATTGACAATTTATAAAAAATAGCGTATCATTATTATGTAAGAAGGATAATTATGCATAAAAGATGGTATGACTTTGATCCGACTGTGAGTTTATCTGTGAGCTTGATGAGAAATGTTGATGAGCAAACTCAACTTAAGTGTGCAGATTTTATAATTAACTATGCCAAAGAAAGGGATGTCAGGCTCAAGAGCAGCACCCTAAATGACGCCTTTAACTACATTCTAAGAAGATGGTACGATAAAGACGAAAGAATTGCCGAGGCATTTGAATATTTTCAAGCTTCTCCCGTTGGAATTCAAAAGGAAATATCTCTGGAGGTTATCAGCTTTTTGCAGTATTCGGAACTGTATTAATTTTTGGTTCTTACAAGCAGGGTGTTTTATGATTTATGTCCGAAAAACTCAAACCAATTATCCTGATTTATAATGCTGTAGGAAGTATTTTCATAAGTATTTAAAAATTTTAATGGTAATTTTACTTTTGCTCCGGCGTTATATTTAAACTCATATGCGTCCAATTTTCCGTCGTGTTCTTCTATATAGTCTATTTCTTGACCCGAATACATTCGCCAAAAATACTTATTACAATATTTTTTGTTATATTCATTAAATTTCATCCGCTCTATTATACAAAAATTCTCCCATAAAAATCCTGCGTCAGTTCTTAAGGCAAGTTGATTGAAATTAGCAATCAAAGAATTTCGTATTCCCAAGTCGTAGAAATAGATTTTCTTTGATTTGCCGATTTCTTTTCTCAAATTTCTGCTAAAGGAACCAAGGCTGAACACAATGAAACATTTTTCCAATAAATCAATATATTTGCTAACCGTCATGCTGCTCAATCCAAGCTTCTGGCCTATTTCATTGAAAGAAACCTCATTGCCTACCTGTAAAGCCAACAACCTCAGCAAATCCAGTAATATATTTGAATTTTTAATATTGTCGAATGCCAGAATATCTTTGTACAAATACTTGCTTGTTATGTTATTAAGCTCCTCTATAGCATCCTCTTCAGCCAAATCAAAAACGGACGGGTATAACCCGTATCGCAGGATATTGTCCATTTTCCCGCCAATTTCAAATAAATCATATTTTGTCATTATCTCCCCAATAGATAAAGGATAGAGTATAAACTCTCTGCTTCTGCCCACAAGCGGCTCACCAACCTGATTGGATAATTCGAAACTGGACGAACCGGTTGCTATTATTTGAATTTGCGGATATGTATCAACTAAAATTTTTAAAATATGGCCTATTTTACTAATGTTTTGTGCTTCATCAAGCACAACTAAATCATTATCGTTAAGGTAGCTTTTGAGTGCCATTTCATTTGTAGTTTCAATGCTTAATTTAACATTCAAAAGTTCGCAGTTTAAGTATTTCACCTTTTTGCCAAGTGCCTCCTGCTCTTTGAGGATTTGCTTTGACAAAGTTGTCTTTCCCGTGCGTCTTGCCCCGTAAATTACAATAACCTTACCGCGATAAAGCCACTTTTCGATATTTTCTTTTACACTGCGTTCAAACAAAACATACTCCTTTAGGTAATTTTTTAAATGTAATTAAAAATTTACCGGTAATTTTTTAAATACATTTAATATTTTACCACATAATTACAAAAAATGCAAGTAGTAGAGCATGCTGAAAAAGGAACTTTTTCCGCATGCTCAGCATTTTACTTGCAGCTTATATATCCGTTTAAAGCTGTATATGCCGCAACGTAAGGTGATGCAAGGTAGATAAAACTTTTTGTGTTGCCCATTCTGCCCTGAAAATTTCTGTTTTGAGTCGCAAGACAAACTTCCCCGTCACCCAAAATTCCCGCATGAACCCCAACGCAGGGTCCGCAGCCCGATGTTAGTATCGCCGCATTTGCGTCAACAAAAATATCAATTAAACCCTCATTTAACGCCTGTTTGAAAACATCTTTTGAAGCCGGTGCAATTAACATTCTCACATCGGGGTTAACTTTTTTACCCTTCAAAATTTCTGCAACAATCCTCAAATCTTCAATTCTTCCATTAGTGCAGGTTCCGACAAAGACCTGATTGACTTTGACCCTGCCCAATTCGTCGACTGTTTTCGTATTGTCAACCGTATGCGGGCATGAAACGGTGTGTTTAATCTCATTTGCGTTGATTTTTATAGTTTTTTCATAAATTGCATCTGTGTCAGGTTTTAGTTCGGCAAATTTATCCCCTCTGCCCCGAGATTTTAAATATTCTTTAGTTGTACTGTCAGCGGCAAATAATCCGCATTTTGCCCCGGCCTCAACCGCCATATTAGCTAACGTAAAACGTTCCGACATAGGCATATTCTCGATTGTATCGCCCGAAAATTCCAGTGCCTTGTAGGTTGCACCGTCTGCTCCAATCATACCGATTAAGTGCAGCATTAAATCTTTTGAGCAAACTCCTTTTTGAAATTCCCCGTGGACTTCTATTTTAAAAGTAGGCGGAACTTTTAACCATGTTTTTCCCAATGCCATTGCCACGGCAATGTCTGTTGACCCCATGCCTGTCGCAAATGCCCCCAAAGCCCCTGATGTGCAGGTGTGGGAATCCGCCCCGACAAGAATTTCCCCCGGATTTACGTAATCCTCAATTAGTCTTTGGTGGCACACCCCAGCTCCGACGTCTGAAAGGACAGCACCATATTCTTTTGCAAATTCTCTCAAAACCATGTGAGTGTTGGAAAGCTCTTTTCTCGGGCTTGGGGCCGCATGGTCAATGAATAAAATCGTTTTTTGCGGATTATTCAGTTCTTTTTCCCCAATTTTTTTAAATTCCTGAATGGTTAAAGTTCCTGTTCCGTCCTGTACGGCACAAACATCGACGCCAGCGATAACTAAGTCCCCTGCTTTAAGCTGTCGGGCAGGTATGCCCGACCTACTTGCATGTTTTGAAATTATTTTTTCTGCCAGGGTTTGTCCCATATTTTGCCTCTCTTTTAATTTTGGCACTTAAAAACCGCCATATTTTGTTAATTTTTTTCTTTTGCTTTGAGTCTATCAAATATTTTTATTTGCTGTTTTACTTTTCTTTTTTTAAATATATTTTTCACACCTTTAATAATGTTTTGGGTTGTAATGCCTTTTTTGAAGAGAGAATTATTTTTTAACTTGAACGAACATTCCATATCGTACGTCATATCTCCAATATCTCCCAACGTTTTTCGTACAATAATTTTTAAAGAATTATCATTACTGAGAAAATTATTTTTTGCCCGCATCGAAATTTCAACAGTGTCATCGAACATCCTCATTAGCTGTCTTCTGGCTGCTAAAATTGTTTGTTCTTCTTTATCACCAAGAAGTTTTTTTACTTCTGCAAAATCAATTCTTTCAAATTTTGTTCCAAAGGTTGGGGATTTTTGGCATGCTTTAATTTCCATATTATTTTTCTCCTTTACTTTATTATAATAAAAACAAACAAAATAAAAATTGCTATTGATTTTTATAGAGTTTGACAAGTAAACTTTTTGGATATTCAAATAATTTTATGTTCTGACTTATCTTTTTCAACCCGTTCTTTAATTGCACCTTTAGGCTCGTAGTATGGTGAAACGGTCATTATTTTTGCCGCAATATCAGGATAATGGTAAATAAACTTTAACTCGCTGTCGGTCAAAGGTTTTTGGGTATGAACATTCGCATAACGTGCAAGTTCAAGGATGTTCCTTGCCTCGTGTTCGTCTTTGAACTCAAGTTCAAGCCCTTCATATACGTTCCTGAACCCTTTAATTCCGCCATATTCGCCGACTGTAATCATCCTTCCCGTTTCGATAATTTCAGGTTCGCCTCGTCCCAGTTCTTCAAAATCGTAAAGTTCATAGTTTCTTCTGTCTTTTAAAGCACCGTCTGCGTGGATTCCGGATTCGTGTGCAAAGGCGTTATTTCCCACGGCGGGCTGATTTATCGGGATTGAAACTCCAAATGCGTAAGCGGTATATTTTGCCAGTTTCCAAGCTTTGCTTAAATCAATTTGAGGGTCAATTTCATATTTATCCTTAAAGCCGCTTGATTTTAAAACGGCCAAAAGACAGGAAATTAAATCGGCGTTTCCGGCTCTCTCGCCCATCCCGTTTATTGCGGTGTTGATATAGGCGTTCATTCCAGCTTCAATTGCGGCTTTCGCACCCATAACCGAACATCCGACGGCCATTCCAAGGTCATTGTGAAAATGCGTTTCAACATCTATTTGTGCTTCCTTTGCAATTCTGTAAATTCTGTCATAGGCTGTTTTCGGGTCATCAAAGCCCAGTGTATCGCAGTATCTGAAGCGGTTTGCCCCGCAGGCTTTGGAAGCTTTTGCATATTTTATCAAAAATTCTATGTCACTTCTGGATGCATCCTCCGCATTTACGCCGATTATTTCAGCACCCTTTGAAACTGCACATTCCACGGCCTCACAGGTTATTTTTAAAATATCGTTGGAGGTTTTTTTGCCATGGTATTTGCCGTTTATCATCTGAATGGAAGTTGATTGGGATAAATTAAGGTTTTTAAGCATGGGAACATTTTTGAAAGAGAGTTCTACATCATCAGCTATTGCCCTCATCCATCCTGAAAGTTTTGTTTTTTTGATAATTCCACGCTCTACAAGTTCCAGATTTCCGTTTAAATAATTAAGTTCGTGTCGAGTGGTCGGAAACCCGAATTCTGACTGGGATATACCCATATCGTCAAGCATAAGATTTATAACTGTTTTTTGCAGTTTTGCAAGTCCCAGTCTGGAAGTTTGCACCCCATCTCTATTTGTTACATCAATAAAATATATTTTCCCCATATTTTGTCCTCATTTGCTTTATTCCCATATTATACACGAAAATTTGCTCGATTTGAATATTGAAAAAAAGGTGTTATGCTATTGTTGTAGTAAACAGACAGGAGGAAGTAAAGAGATGAAAAAGGTAGGTTTATTGGGAGGTTTGAGTCCTGAATCAACGGTTGAGTATTACAAAATTATTAATTCGGAAGTCCGAAAAGTATTTGGAGGATGTTCTTCTGCGGAACTCATTATCGAAAGTTTTAATTTCAGAGAGATTGAAAAAATGCAGTTTGAGGGCAAATGGAATGAATTAGCTGAAAAGTTAAGTCGGGCGGCTCAAAATCTTGAACGCTGCGGTGCTGAATGTGTTGCCATTTGTACAAATTTGATGCACAAAGTCGCTCCTGCGGTTCAAAAAAGCGTTTCTGTTCCGTTAATTCATATGGTTGACTCTGTTGCGGCTGAAATCCAAAAACAAAAAATGAGCAAAGTCGGGCTTTTAGGTACTATTTTCACGATGGAAGAAGACTTTTATTCAAAAAAATTAATGGATGAGTACAATATCGAAACAATTATCCCGAAAAAAGACGATAGGGAAGAGGTAAACAGGGTTATTTACAAAGAACTTTGCTGCGGAATCATAAAAGAAAAATCCAAACAAAAATATTTGGAAATTATAAGCAAAATGAAAAAAGCAGGAGCTCAGGGAGTTATTCTGGGGTGTACGGAAATTCCTCTGATGATTACTCGAGCTGACATTCCTGTGTTAGATACAACAAAAATTCATGCAATGAGTATTGTTGAGAGGTTAATGAAAGGTTAGACAGCCTTCTTTATTTCTACACGAAAAAGAGGTTGCTTTTTTTTCAAAAATTGCTAATATATTAATATGAAAAAATTTCTTTTAATAGTATTTTTAATTCTTTTCGGTGCAAATACGTCTTTTGCGAAGGAAACTGATTACAGACAGGTTTACATGGACTTGCAGGTTCCTGCGTTTTCTTATGTCCATGGTATAGATCCGGGGCAGTATTACGATAATAAAAATGCCACATATTCAATTTACCCGCTTTTCAAGCTTGCTTCGCCGATTTATTTCAAAACGGTTATGATTGTGCCGGGGTATTACGATTTAACTCCCACAACCCATAAAGGCGACCCTTACGTGCTTTTTAAACAGCAGGGAGTTGTAAGATACATAATTCCGGCTTACGACAAGGAGCTTGTTCCGGAAGGCTTTTATGAAACCCATGTTCGGCAGCCGAAATTAACCATAATGCAAAAAATGAATAAAAATTTCTATACTTTTTTGGGCAAACATTTTAAAAGTACCCAAAGAAAACCCGCTGTGCAAACTTATCTGGAGGTAAATGATTTGGATAACAAATTTGTGTCAATTATCGTCTACTACGGACCTTACAGATATTATACGATTTTCAGAACTGTGCAGTTATAAACGTATTCGCCGGATTTAAAAAAGGTCTAAAAATTGTCATGTTTAGACCTTTTTCCGCATCCTCTTATGCTATAATTTAGAAATGATTGACAAAATTCTTAAAAAGGCCGAAGAAACTCATGAACTCACAAAAGACGAAATTGTGGGTTTGTTAAAATTACCTCTCACCTCCCACCTCTCACCTCTCACTGAAGCAGCAAATCGTGTACGTAAAAAATATGTCGGCGATGAAGTCCATCTTCGGGGGTTGATAGAGTTTTCAAATTACTGCAGGCAAAATTGTCTTTATTGCGGATTCAGACGCGATAATAAAAAACTGACAAGGTACCGGCTCACAGAAGACCAGATTATCAAATTTGCCAAAGATGCGAGCGAACAGGGCTATAAAACAGTTGTACTCCAATCCGGCGAGGATTCATATTATACAGTTGATAAGATGAAAAAAATTATTTCTGAAATCAAAAAATTTGAACTGGCGATTACTCTCAGTATCGGCGAAAAAACTTTCGACGAATACAAAGCCTACAAAGAAGCGGGGGCCGACAGATACTTAATAAGAATTGAAACAACCGACAAAAAATTATACTCAAAACTCGACCCTGAAATGGATTGGCAAAACCGTTTGAAATGCCTTGAAGACTTGAGAAAATTGGGTTATGAGATAGGTACGGGCTGTCTTGTCGGCTTGCCTGAGCAAACTTTGGAATCTCTGGCTGATGATATTTTGTTTTTTAAGGAAATTAATGCCGATATGATTGGGATAGGGCCGTTTATTCCAAATGAAAACACGCCGATGAAGAGCGAAAAAGGCGGTGAGTTTGAACTTGCACTAAGGGTTATGTCAATTACAAGACTTTTGCTGCCAGATATAAACATTCCGGCTACAACCGCAATGGAAACCTTGAATCCGAATGGACGGCTCATTGCACTTCAATCAGGTGCAAACGTTGTTATGCCAAACGTTACACAGGGCGATTATCGAAAATTTTACGAAATTTACCCTGGGAAAATTTGCATTAACGATACCCCTGAAAAATGCAGAGGTTGTATCGGCGGAAAAATTCAAAGCATCGGCCGCACCGTTTCAACCGAGTACGGATTTAGAAAAAAACTTACGTGAACGAGTGAAGTTTTCTGGCTAAGTCTTCTTTTGTGATGTAACCGTCGTGATTTACATCCAGACCCGTATTTGCTGCGTAATATTTTGAGCCTGACGTTGTCAATACGTCCTTTTTCGCATATCCTGGCAAAAATACCAGAGCATAAAGCGTGCCCGCGTCTATTTTATCGTCTTTCTTAAATCCGGCTTGTTGTTTTGCCATTTTAAGATATTCTTCAAAATAATCCATTTGTTTTTCTGCACTCATGCTTCTGAATTGTTCAGGAGTCACATTTGTGCCCATTCTTTTGTTTAAATTTTTTAATGTAGAAGGCATAGCTTGGAAAGTTCCTGATGCTCCACCGTTTTCATTTAAGGCCGCAGGGTTTCCGCCTGATTCAGCATATATTAATGATTGCAAATCTTTTGAATTGTAACCATTTTCGGCAGCAATTTTATCCAATTTGGAACAGCATTCTTTAGAGAGCTTCATTGGCGGAGTCTTCTTCTTTATTAAACCAAAGAAATAACTTCTAGGTTTATTAAACATATTAGGCATTCCCAGAGCAAACATATTTGGTGTTTTAGCAAACATAGCCATCAAATCTTGCTGTTGTTGCATCATTATCAACATAAAATCCATGTTTGCAAAATTTTTGTTAAAAGGATTAGAGCCCGTAAAATAGCCATTGAAAGCACTAATGCCAAAATCTGGAGACATAAAATTCCCCATGGAATAATTTGTATTCAGAGCGGATGTCGTATTGACATTATTTACTTTATAAATATCGTTAATCCCCAATGTAGAATCTCCTTTAAAATATCCTTATATTTATATAAAGTATTTTTGTGTAAAAAAATTGCCCGTTTTTTAACAAAATCTTTACGAATGTAAATTATTTAGGTATAATCTTGATTATGGATAGAAATATTGTCAAATTATTGGGGTTCAATGTAGATACTTTTGATTTTGAAAGTGCCGTCAGTTATGCAAAAAATTTGATTTCAACCAAAAAAGGCGGACAGATTGTTACGATTAATCCGGAAATGATTGAAACAGGCTTAAAAAGCCCATATTTTGCTGAAATTTTAAACAATGCCGATTTAATTATCCCTGACGGAGTCGGAATTAAAATCGGGCTAAAAATCAAGGGGATTAACGCTGAAAGAATTGCGGGGATTGAATTTGCCCACAGATTAATCGAAGAATGTTCCAAAGATGGATTTTCTATAGGTTTGGTAGGTGCAAAACCCAATATACTTAAAAAAGCGACTAAAAACTTGAAAGCGGAGTTCAAAAAATTAAACATTGTTTATGCTCAGGATGGGTATTTTCAAGACACTCAAAGAGTTTTGTCAAAGTTAAGGGAAAAATCGCCGCAGCTTGTTTTGGTTGCACTGGGTTCTCCAAAACAGGAGGAATTTATTTATGAAGCAGGAAAACTTTTGCCGGAGGCCGTTATGATTGGAGTAGGCGGAAGCTTTGATGTTTGGTCCGGCGAGGTCGAAAGGGCTCCTGAACTTTACCAAAAACTGGGGATTGAATGGCTTTACAGGACTGTAAAAGAGCCTCAAAGGCTTAAGAGGATTTTCCCTACTTTACCCAGATTTATTTTAAGGGTATTATTTGATAGGGAACAGGAAACGGGGAAAAGGGAACTGTAATATGGGTTTTAGAAGTAGGTTGGCCTTTCCAGCCCAACAGCATAAGGACTAAAAATGAACAAACGAGAAATCGAACAAAAATGTAAAAACGTAAGATGCAACGTAATAAAAATGATTACCTGTGCAAAGTCGGGACATCCGGGTGGCGGGCTTTCTGCGGTGGAAATTATGACTGTTTTGTACGAAAAAGTTATGAAAAATTTCCCTGAATGGGATAAATCGCCAAATCACAATGAGCGTGACCGATTTGTTCTGTCAAAAGGCCATGCATCTGCGACTTTATATTCGGTTTTGGCTCAAATGGGGTATTTCCCCGAAGCGGAGCTGATGACATTCAGGAAACTCGGCTCAAGATTGCAGGGGCACCCGAACACCCATATTCCGGGGGTTGAAGTGCCGACAGGCTCGCTTGGGCAAGGACTTGCTATGGCCTGCGGAATAGCAATGGCGTTAAAATTGGACAAAAACCCTGCACATGTTTTTGTGCTTTTGGGTGATGGTGAACTTCAGGAAGGAAGCTGTTGGGAAGCGTTTATGCACGCCCCTCATCGCAAACTGAACAATCTGACAGCGATAATTGACAGAAATCATCTTCAAATTGACGGAACGACCGAACAGATAAAAGATATTAATCCTCTTGATGCGAAATTAAGGTCATTTAATTGGGATGTGATTGAGATTGACGGACACAATATTGAGGAAATTTATAATGCTCTGGAAAAGGCTAAAAAAAACGACAAACCGACTGCTATAATCGCAAATACAGTCAAAGGCAAGGGCGTAAGCTTCATGGAAAACCAATGCGGCTGGCATGGTAAAGCCCCGTGCGATGAAGACTGCCAAAGAGCGTTAGAGGAATTGAAATAACCTTGTTGGTGGGCAAGTATGCGCACCTTACTTATTAAAACCCGAGCCAACTTCTTTTCTTTTGTTTTGATGCTGTTTCTTATTTTTTTACTTCGTTTTTCAGCGAACTATAGCCTATTGGGTCTTCGGCATATCCTGCAATTGGAATATAGTATTTTGTTCCCTTTTTATTCGTATAAATGCCTTTTTCGACAACAGGAGTTATGATTCCATATTTCGGCAAATAAATTTGATTGGGTGGAGTGCCAATTCTTTCTGTCCGATTCCCTTTTCTTACTTCAAAAGCAAGCTCTTCCATGAAATCCGCTGTGTTTTTAAGCTCTTTCCCCGTTATTTTAATTGTATCAGAATAAATTTTTGTCACATTTTTAGGTAAAGATGCGTGAGTTGCTTCAACTAAAGAATCTGCAATATGAACAAGTTCATCGGACGCTTTTTGCGTTTGTTTAAGCGGTCCTCTGCAAGCACCCAATACTACAAGTGAAGATAATGCTAAGCATTTTAATATTTTCATAGATTTCCTTTCTTAAAATTTCATTACACATGCCTAAAACCTCCTCAAAATATTTTTTGCTACCGATTGCAAAAAAGAGTTACATTTTTTAATATTTGCATACAGGGTCATTCTTGATATAATTAAATAAACGAGAAAGGCTTAGTATGGAAGCGGTAACTTTAGATACATCTTATAATGAAATTTTAGGGGAGATTAAAAACAAGGTTAAACAGGCTCAATTTAAGGCTATGGTTGTTATTAACACCGAATTAATCTCTCTTTATTGGCAAATAGGAAATACAATTTTATCCAAACAAAATAAACAAGGTTGGGGTAGTAAAGTAATTGAAAAATTATCTAATGACTTGAGCATTGAATTTCCTGAAATGAAAGGATTTTCTTCAAGAAACTTAAAATATATGCGTAAATTCGCCGAACTTTATCCTGATTTTGAATTTGTGCAACAGGTTGTTGCACAAATTCCGTGGAACCAAAATGTAACATTAATGGACAAGATTCAAGATGAAGAACAGCGGAAATGGTATATAAATAAGAGTATAGAATTAGGCTGGTCCAGAAGCGTTTTAACTCATCAAATAGAATTGGATTTGTATGATAGACAAGCAATAAGCGACAAAAAAATAAATAATTTTTCTCAAACTTTGCCTGTTCAACAATCCATACTTGCTAACCAAATAATGAAAGATCCCTATATTTTTGATTTCTTAAACTTAGGAGAAGAAAAACAGGAACGAGATATTGAAAACGCATTAATTGAACGTATAAGGGATTTTTTGGTTGAACTGGGTTCGGGTTTTGCTTTTGTCGGACAACAATACCATCTGGAAGTCGGAGGTGAAGATTTTTATATAGATTTGCTCTTTTATCATTTAAAGTTAAGATGTTACGTGGTCATTGAACTCAAGGCGAAAGAATTTAAACCGCAAGATGTCGGGCAGTTAAATTTTTATTTAGCTGTCGTAGATGATGTGCTAAGACACAAAGATGACGCTCCAACAATAGGTTTATTATTGTGCAAATCTAAAAATAAAATTGTGGCTGAATATACTGTAAAAAACATATCAAGTGCACTTGGAATATCCGAATATGTTATAACAAAAGAACTATCAAAGGAGCTGCAAACAGCGTTGCCATCGATAGAAAAGCTTGAAGAAGAATTGAAGGGTAAATGATGAAAAATATAGACAGAACAAAAATAAAATCAATTAGAGCCGCATACGGAAAAACATTAGTTGAACTTGGCAAGGAGAACGAAGACATTGTTGTTTTGGATGCAGATTTGGCATGTTCAACACAAACCGCAATGTTCGGCAAGGAATTTCCAGAGCGGTTTTTCAACATGGGAATTGCCGAGCAGGATATGATGGCAACTGCGGCGGGGCTTGCAAGTCAGGGTAAAATTGCTTTCGCCTCGACTTTTGCGATGTTTGCGACAGGAAGAACTTACGACCAAATTAGGAATTCCATTGCCTATCCCAAATTTAACGTAAAAATCGTGGCAACTCACGGCGGAATTACCGTCGGCGAGGACGGGGCAAGCCATCAGGCACTTGAAGATGTCGCCCTGATGAGAAATATTCCAAACATGAAAGTAATCATTCCCGCCGACTGCAAAGAGTGCGAAGAGGTCATAAAATATGCCGCAAGCCACAAAGGGCCTATGTATATAAGAATTGCAAGAACAAATGTTCCTGATATTTTTGATGAAAATTATAAATTTGACCTGAAGGCGAAAGTTCTGCGTCAGGGAAAAGATGTTACAATTGTAACCAACGGTGAAACGCTCGCTGAAGTGATTGAATGTGCTAATATTCTCGAAAAATCAGGGATTGAAGCCAAAATAATTCATGCTCCGGTTGTCAAACCGCTTGATAATGGTACAATATTAGAAGGAAGCAAAACAGGTTTTGTTGTTACAGTTGAAAACCACTCAATAATAGGCGGCCTTGGAAGTGCCGTTTGTGAGGTTTTAAGCGAAAACATGCCGTGTCGGGTTTACAGAATAGGAATTAATGATGAGTTCGGACAAAGCGGTGAACAACGTCAATTAATGGAATTTTACGGACTAACTGCCGAAAAATTGGCCCAAAAGATAGAAGGAAAATTGAAAGAGATAAAATGATTCAATTACGTTCAATAACAAAAAAATATAAAAATACTTATGCACTAAAAAATGTCAACTTAGACATTTTGTCGGGAGAATTTGTTTTTGTAGTAGGGGCTTCAGGAGCAGGAAAATCGACCCTCATGAAACTTTTGTACAAAGAAGAAATTCCGACTTCTGGAACAGTAATGATTGGCGGGATAAATATTGCGAACTTGCCCAGCGATAAAGTTCCAAATCTCAGAAGATGTATGGGCATTGTGTTTCAGGATTATAAATTACTGCAAAATCAGTCCGTGTATGATAATGTGGCTTATGTAATAAGGACTTTGGGCATAAGCACAAAAGAGATTAACGCAAGAGTTTTGGGAGCGTTAAAAGTTGTCGGGCTTTCCGATAAAATAAAGGCAAAACCGACAGAGCTTTCAGGCGGGGAACAGCAGAGAGTCAGCATAGCAAGGGCAATTGTTAACGGGCCTCCGCTTTTAATTGCAGATGAACCGACAGGAAACTTGGACCCGAAAAATTCGCTGGAAGTTATGCAGATTTTAGACCAAATTAATCAAAGGGGAATTACCGTAATTGTTTCAACGCACGATTCCGCAATGGTTGATTACTTTAGAAAACGTGTTGTTACCTTGGAAAACGGCGAGGTTGTGAGAGATATTCAAGCAGGTACTTATGAACAATAATAGCAAACAGGATATAAAGAAAAAAGTTAAAAAACACATTCCGAAAGATTGGCTCACGGAACTCAGGATTGTCTATCGGATAGTGATGGAAACTTTTAACGACATAAAACGGACGGGAATAGTAAACCTTGTTATAGTAACCACAATGGCGGCGATATTGACAATTTTCGGGGCATTATTCAGAACGACCCTTTCTGTTTCGGCCTTTGCACACGAACTTGGAAATGTTCTTGAAATCTCGGTTTACCTTAAACCCAGTGCAGATGCGAATGCTGTCAGCAGAAAAATTAAAAAAATTGATCACGTGCAGAGGGTAAAAATAATAACAAGAGAAAAATCATGGAATGATTTGAAACGTGAAATAGATATTCCTGATATCGACAATCCGCTACCTGACACGCTTCATGTCAAAGTTGACAAACCACAGAACATTAATTCCGTTTTTGGGCAAATAAGACGGCTTTCCGTTGTTGCCGATATGAGCTATGCACAGGAACTCGCGAAGAAAATCCAGTTTTTAAATCAGGTTGTAAACACGACGACGATATTTGTCGTAATTATTGTTGCAATTTTGACAATAACGATAATAAATAATACAATTCAGCTTGTAATACAATCAAGAAAAGACGAAATTGAGATTATGCGGCTCATGGGTGTAAGCAACTGGTACATAAAAATTCCGCTTATAATGCAGGGTGCATTGTACGGATTTTTGGGTGCGGTTGTTTCTTTAATTCCTCTGAATATTGTCCAGAATATGCTTAATAATGTTCATCGGTTCTTCTTGATTCCAAGTCCTTTGTTTGCGGGGAATATAGTATTCACGACAATTTTCTTTGTAGGAATTTTATTTGGTGCCGGCGGCAGTTTCTTGTCAATAAAAAAACATCTTCAGGTGTAAATAATAACTTCTAACCTGATGAGAAAGGAATTTTATGTCAACAGAAAGTAACATAATTTTAATAACGAATGACAATGATGTCGTAAATATTTTAAAATCTAAATTGGTTTTGTTGAGAGAAATTGACAATATTTTGACGACATCTTATTCGGATTCAATAAAAAAAATAAAGGATATTGCACCTGAAATTATTTTGGTTCATTGCCATGAAAACAAGGGCGAATGTTTGGAACTTATCAGAGAGATAAAGGCAGATGAGGAAATTAAAAACATTTCTGTTTTGTTAATTGCGGATGATTATGACCAAGATTTTATTTTGAGTGCTTATGATGAGAATATAGCTGACTATGTTACTCTAAAGGCTGATGATGCCGAAATTCTGATGCGAACAATTTGGTGCTTAAAGAAAAATATGCTCGTAACAACCGTCAAAAAACAGAATAGTTTGCTAAAAGAATTAGGGGTTATAGACAAAAATACCGGATTTTATACAAACGAATACTGCGAAAAGATTTTTGAAAATGAGTTTAAAAATCTTAAAAAGCTGAAAGCTGACGGGATATTAATGTTGGTTTCGGCCAGTGAAGAAAGTAAAACAAAATTAAATCCGCTTCACCTTGCCGATGCGATAAAAAATTCGATAAGAAATTCCGATATGGTAGTCCATGGGAGTGCAAACAGGTTTTATATTTTGCTTTCGGATATATATTTAAAAGGGGCTTTTTGCGTTTGGGAAAAGATTAAGCAAATTATCGGAGGTGATTATACGCTTAATGCAGGCGTGAGCATAGTCGGTGAGAAAAAGTTTCAGGAGCTTAAGGCTGAACTTTTGAATGCCTTGATAGAAGCTGAATCCACAAAGGTAGATTTGGTTATTGTGAACGAGGAAGAGAAAAAATCTTCGGATGATTGGCTGGATAAAATTTCATCCACTCAAAAGAATTTTAAGCTGTTTAAACAGGCGTTTAACAAAAAACTTGATAAAGTCATAACTCCGGTATTCTTTCAGATGCAAAAACTTTATGAGGAAAAATTGTTCAAGACAAAGATTGAACAATCTTCAAATCAAAACCTAAGCAGTTTTACGCTAAAAAAGGACGGGCGTTTAAGTGAGCTGAAGATAACCTATCCCGGCTTTTCAAAAATCAATATTGACATAATACATCAGGGACTTGATAGTCCGGAGAATAAACGTATAAGCCTTGACTTGACGGACCTTGACGAAAAAAGACTGATAAAAATTCTGGAAGATTTCATACTGGAATTTAAGAATAGTGAAAAGTAAACAGCAGGACGGGATGATAATCTCGCCAGACATAAAAGGGGCAAAAATGTCAAACACACTGGATAGAAAAGAAAGCTTGCTGCTCATAATAGATGTACAGGAAAAGCTCGTAAGGGCGTTGGATAAAGATGTTGTGGTCACAAGAACGGCGACTCTGGCTAAGGCCGCAAAAATCCTTGAAGTTCCGATAATTGCGACACAGCAATATTCAAATGGTCTGGGCCAAACCGTTGAGGCTGTTAAGCAGAACTTTTCTTCCGATACTCAGATATTTGAAAAATCTGCCTTTTCTGCAGTTAAAGAGACCGGATTTGTGGAAATTTTAAAATCTTTTAATAAAAAACAAATCGTAGTTTGCGGGATAGAAACGCACATTTGCGTTCATCAAACGGTGGCCGACCTGATTGACGAAGGTTTTGACGTTTATATTGCCAAGGATGCCTGTGCAAGCCGAAGCAAGTACGAATTTAAGCAGGGAATTGAACGTATGCAGGAAAACGGTGCGAAAATTTCCTGCGTTGAAATAGTTTTGTTTGAATGGCTAAAAAGTTCAAAAAGCCCGCACTTCAGAGAAATTCAAGCACTTATCAAGTGAATGATTAAAGATTTTGGAAAAGGTATTAAATGCAAATAATTAATTACGAAGATATTAAGAATGACTTTTTTGAAAAGATTGAGCTTGAAGCTATTTCATCCGTGGAAGAAATAGCCGGAGAAGTCAAAAATATCGGTGACGAAGCAATAAAAAAATATACAAAACAGTTCGACAACGAAGATTTGGAGGCGTTTTTGGTTTCAGAAACTGAAATCAAAAACGCCTACTCAAAAGTAGACGAAAAAACAGTCAAAGCGATTAAAAAGTCTATTAAAAATGTTAAAAATTTCAGCGAAAAACAGTTAAAATGCCTAAAAAATCTTAAAACAAAAATTGACAAAAATGAGCTTGGACATAAAATTATTCCGCTTGAAAGCGTCGGATGCTATATTCCCGGAGGAAATTACCCTCTCTTAAGTTCTGCAATTATGACAATTGTACCGGCAAAAATCGCCGGAGTAAGAGAAGTTGTGGCATGCTCTCCTAAAATTCGCCCCGAGACAATCGTGGCATGCGATTTGGCTGGTGCCGATAAGATTTACAGAGTCGGGGGTGTTCAAGCGATTGCAGGCATGGCATACGGCACCCAATCTATTCCAAAGGTTAACAAAATTGTCGGTCCGGGAAACAAGTACGTTACTGCGGCTAAAAAGTACGTGTTCGGCGAGGTCGGAATTGATTTTCTGGCAGGCCCCTCGGAAGTTATGATTATTGCTGATGAAACGGCTAATCTTGAATTTGTGTCCGCTGATATGCTCGCCCAATGTGAGCATGACACTGATGCACGGGCATTTTTAGTCTGCATGGGCGAAAGTTTCGCCCGTAAGGTCGAAACTTTCGCCCAAAAACAACTAAAAACGCTCCCTACAAAAGAATTTGCCTCAAAATCCTTTGAAAAATCTTTTGCAATCATTGTAAATTCAATTGATGAAGCGGTGCTGCTTGCAAACAAAAAAGCACCCGAGCATTTGGAACTTTGTTTTAAAAACGCTAAAAAATCAATCGGCAAGTTTAAAAATTATGGCTCACTGTTTGTCGGAAATTATTCCGCAGAGGTCTATGGCGACTATTGTTCAGGAACAAACCATGTTTTGCCGACCAATGAAGTTTCAAAATATTCAGGCGGATTGAGCGTTTTCGATTTTGTCAAAATCCAAACTTACCAGATAGTTTCAAAGTCGGGAAGCAAAAAGCTTTCTGAAACCGCATCACAACTGGCGGAAAAAGAAGGACTTTTTGCCCATAAACTTGCATCTGATGTAAGAAAATTCACATAAATTAACGTTTTTTGAAAAAAAAAGTTTTTTTAATTATAATAAAGGACATAACATAAAATAGGTAGGAAGATATGGCGAATAAAAAATTATCCGAGGGAGTAGGCAAAAAGATTGTTGAAGCCTTGAAGAAACAATCTGAAATAGAAATTAGTCCGATTTCAACTAAGGAAGGTCCGGAAGAATTTGGCTCTATGTCCGACAATTTGTCCGAAACATTTGAAAATACAGGTTTAGAAGCCGAAAATGCCTTTAAAGAAGAAGATTTTTTAGGCGGAAATTTATCAGAGGATTATCTGGAAGATTTGGGCATAAAAGACGACAGTGAGTTGATTATAGATGAAGAAGCTGCCGAACAGCCAGAAGAACCCGTTAATCAGCCATTTACCGCTTATCAACAGCCCGCTCAAGCTCCAAGAGACAGTTTTATAAGCGAGCTTGATAATTTTGAAATTCCGGGAAACATTGCGGTGCTAAAAAAGCTTATAACGCAGCTTCCTAGCGGGGTAACAAGACATACCGGAGCACAAATTATTAAACAAACAATGGAAGCACTGGGAATTTCAATGAAAAGTGTACTTCAAGAGGCACAGCAGGTTCAAGACGGATTGAATAATTCGGCGAAAGAATGCTATTCCTCAATTCAAGAATACAAAAAACAGATTATGCTGCTTGAAAAACAAGCCCAAAACCACCAAAAACAATGTTCTGCATTAAATGAACTCATAAGCCTGTTTATTCAAACAGGAATTTAACAGCCGGAGGCTGAGCGGTTTATAAGGTTATCAGTTATGTGTGACTGATAGCCAGATAATCTCATGACCTAAATTACACCAAATCACTCGGGCTGAATCTTCTTTGTCTATATGCAAATTTTAATAAAAATCTTCTCATTTTCTCTCTCTTTAACTGTTCTTGTATATATAAAGTATATACTGTTCAAAAAATTGCCTTTTTAGGTGCCGTTTGTTTACGAATTGTTTACAATTCCTCCGCTTGTACACTTTAATTATATTATTAGGTATAGTAGTATGTTGTTAGTATATTTTAGAGGGGATTTTGATGAAAAAACTTATTATATTTCTGTTTGTGTTTATATTGGGGAATTGCGTTTTTGCACTGGATTACAGTGTTTACAAGCTGGATGACGGGCAGGTCGTTATTATAAAACAGGTTAAAAATAACCCGATTGTAACTGTTGACACATGGATAAAAACCGGTTCCATTAACGAAAACGACCAGAACAACGGGGTTTCGCACTTTTTGGAACACCTGTTTTTTAAGGGAACGGCAAACCATCCACCAGGGGACTTTGACAAGATTTTAGAATCCAAAGGTGCAATTACAAATGCCTCTACAAGCAAGGATTTTACACATTATTACGTGACAATTCCTTCCAAATACTTTGATTTGGCTGTGGACTTACACGCAGATATGCTTTTGAACCCGCTTATTCCGAGAAAAGAATTGGAAAAAGAGCGAAAGGTTGTCATGGAAGAAATCGCAAAAGACGAAAACAATCCGGGTGAAAAAGTATCCGATAATTTAATCCAAATGCTTTATAAAACCCACCCTTACAAAAGAAAAGTGCTTGGAACAAACGAAATTATAGGCAAAATTACCAGAGAAGAAATTTTGGACTATTACAATACCCATTATGGTCCGCAAAATATGATTACGATTGTAATTGGGGATGTTGATTCCCAGCATGCTCTCGATAAAATAAAGGAAGATTTCAAAACGGAGCCGAGAAAAATTGTTAAAAATATAAACAAGCCCGAAAAACAGCTTTCGTCAAAACTTACCAAAGTCGATTATCAGCCTGTTCAGGGCGGGTATTTATTAATCGGTTATCGCAGCGTGAACGCACTTAACTCAGACACCTACGCACTTGATGTTCTTGCGACGATATTGGGTGACGGCCGTTCTTCTGTACTTTATCAAACCATAAAAGAACAAAAGCAGCTTGCTTATTCGATTTCGGCTAATAATTCGACGTACAGAGAGGACGGAATTTTCACAATCAGTGCAAATTTCACGCCAGAAAATGCCGACAAGCTTCAAAAGGCAATCTTTGAGGAAGTCGCAAAAATCCAAAAGCAGGGAGTAACTTCTGAACAGCTAAAATTGGCGAAAAATGTTATTGAAAGAGATACTTATTATGCAAGGGAATCTATTTCAAACATTTCTTCAGAAATCGGATACACGACGGTTTTGACCGATAACCCAAAATATTACGACGAATATTTGAACAATATTAAAAAAGTGACCGCCCATGATGTCAAAAAGGTTGCAGATATTTATCTGAGTGAAAATAAAAGTGCGGTTTCAGTAGTTTTGCCCGAAAGTGCAAAAATTTCACAAGCTGTTTCAAAACCGAAAGCGGAGTATAATGCAAAATTAATCAAGGAAATTCCGTCGACGAAAAAATATGAACTTGCCAACTCGGCAACACTTTTGATAAGCCCTAATGAACTTAATGATATTGTTGCAATGAGTATTTACGTAAAAGGCGGAGAATTTTTGGAAAAAATCCCCGGAACCGCCGATATGGTGAGTTCTGTTATGATGAAGGGAACAAAAAAATATTCCTCGCTTGAATTGGCTCAAATTCTTGAAGAAAACGGAATTAAAATTTCCCCGTCCGCCTCCGCGGATACTTTTTCAATAGACGTTTTGACAACAAAAGCCCAACTTCCTAAAACATTGGAGATTTTGGATGAAATAGTCAACAATGCGGCTTTTGATGATTATGAAATTGAAAAAACGAGAACGGCAAAGCTGAATTCAATAAAAAAATCAAGGGATGTTCCTATAAATTTGGCACTTGAAGAATATAAAAACTTAGTCTATGAAAATTCCGTTTATTCATACGGTCCAAAAATTTTCGAAAAAACTTTGCCTAAAATCCAACGGGATGACATTCTGGATTATTACAACACGATTTTTAAGCCCAAAAATATTGTAATCTCGGTGAATGGCAACATTAATCAAGAAGATTTGGCAAATCAGTTGACAAATATTTTTGGAGCAGCAACCACAGGAAATGAAACCGCATTTGACTATAACAATTACGCCTCAAAAATTTATCCGATAACAACTCCAAAAACATCCGTAAATAAAATTGAGGACCTGAAAACTGCCTGGGTTGTTTTGGGTTGGCAGACAGCGGGAGTGCAAAACCGGAAAGATTGTGCTACTTTGCAAGTGATAGATGCTATTTTGGGTTCAGGAATGAGTTCAAGGCTGTTCAGAAACGTTCGTGATCAGGAGGGGCTGGCTTATCAACTGGGTTCGAGCTATTCTCCCAAAATTTTAAGGGGTGCTTTTACTATGTACATCGGTACAAACCCGAAAACGCTCAATCTTGCAAAAGAGAAAATGCTTGCCGAAGTCAGCAGGCTTAGAACCGAGTTTGTAAGCGACAAAGAGCTTCAGGAGGCGAAAGACAAAATAATCGGGAATTATGTAATTTCGCAAGAAACTAACCTCGAAAAGGCTTCTTCTGTGGGCTGGTTTGAAACTTCCGGCAGGGGGTTTGATTTTAAAGATAAATACGAGAAAATTATAAATTCGGTGACTGCTTCTGACATAATCGAAGTCGCCAACAAATATTTCAACGAAAATTACGTTACCTCAATCGTTGAAGGGAATAACTAAACAATGGGCTGTCTAAAAAATCCCCTCTTAACAACGAACGTCGTGCCGGAACATGGGTTATCGGCTCCTCTTAGATTGTCCCTAATCCGGCATCCCACAAGTGAGATCCCGAATTAAGGATGATTTTTTTGAAGTCGATAATTCATGTTTCGGGACGACGGGGGGACTTTTTAGACAGCCTCTTGTTTGTGGGATTTTTTACAAGCTATAAAGTCAATCAGAACAATGTTTCCAGTAAAAATCGCATAATCCTGCTTAGCGATTTTGTTCATGTTTAAATAAAAAGCGAAGGGTTGAAACTCAGCATAATCCAGTCATATAGACTTCAACAGAGATTGTTCTTCCCTTCGCTTTAATTCAATCAGA
>JBAYNW010000013.1:0-50353 GCA_041678605.1 Candidatus Gastranaerophilaceae bacterium
CCACCCTTGAGGGACTCTGCCGAACAAAACGATTAAGTATCGTTTTGTGAGAGGTAACGGCGAATTTTGAAACAAGCCTGCGAAAGTCAGAAAACAGGGTGGGGGGAATCGCAACCAGCATGAGCCTTTTCACCCCCTCCCTGAATTTCTGGCACTCGTTGCCTCGCACCGAAATTCATCCCTCCCCTCTCACTCGCTTCACTACGCCGCCAGGCTCACACGCTTCGTACCTCAGCGGTTCGCTTTGTCAAGGGGGCGGGCAGGCGAACGCCTATTACTAAAGAGTTTCAGCCTTATTTGATTTCTGTTGACCTGTTACCACAATAATTACAATATTTACAAAAAGCAGCTAAGATGATAGAATAGTTTTGTTGACAAAGTCAAGGGAGAAAATTATGGCAAGATTAATCAGACCGACATGGGCTATCAGATGTATTCAATCAGGATGTAAAGAGCTTTTTGAAGTCGCTATTTTAGAAGAAGGCAAACAACAGGAAGTAATTTGTCCTGCATGCGGCGAACACTACGTTTATCCGGTTCGCAAAGAAGACGAAGAGAAATAACGGCAGTCGGGGTGAAGTCTGAAAAGGCTTGCGAAGAGCAAGACTTTGGAAGGCGTAACTTAACTTCAGCGACGTAAGAGTTTTGAAAAAACTCCACAGGAGCATAACGACAGTGTTGTCTAATAAAGAAACAAAGCTCTATAACCAATATAGTGCCTATTTGAAGAATAAATTTGGCGTCAAGGTTTACAAAGTAACCATTGACGCCGGTTTTTCATGCCCGAATAGGGATAATACAATTTCTTCAGACGGATGCATTTTTTGCGACGAGGGCGGAAGTTTTTCGCAGGCACATTCAAATATGCTGAGCGTGGAAGAACAGCTTGAAATAGGCATCGAAACTCTTTCCAAAAGGTTTAAAGCGAAAAAATTTATGTCGTATTTTCAAGCATTTTCAAATACTTACAAACCTGTGGGCGAACTTGAAAAAATTTATAAATCCGCCCTGAAATATCCGGACATTGTCGGAATTTCAATCGGAACCCGCCCTGATTGCGTGGATGGTGAAAAATTAAAATTAATTTCCGAGTTTAAAGACGATTATTACACCTGGATTGAATACGGGCTTCAGTCAATTCACAACAAAACTTTGAAATTGATTAACCGCGGACATGATTTTGACTGCTTTTTAAGAGCGTACGAAAAGTCAAAAGAGTTAGGGTTAAACGTTTGTGTCCACGTTATTTTGGGCCTTCCGGAAGAAACAAAAGATGATATGCTCAAAACGGCGGAAAAGCTTGCGGAATTAAAAATTGACGGTGTAAAAATTCATATGCTCTGTGCGTTGCAGGGAACAGCCCTTTCGAAAATGTATGAGGCGGGCAAAATTTCCTTTATGCCGGAAGAGGAATATGTACAAACTGTTTGTGATTTTTTGGAAATTTTGCCCGCCGAAACGACAATTCACCGCCTTGCGGGAAACGGGTTAAAAAAGAATCTCATTGCCCCCCGCTGGCTCGGCAAAAAATTGGATTGTTTGAATAAGATTGACAGGGAACTGGAAAAGCGAGGTTCTTTTCAGGGTAACAAAAGTCCTATGGTTCACTTAGTCAACTAGCCAAATCCATGCTATAATTGACCTATGAACAAGAAAGTAATCAGCACGAATAGGAAGGCTTACCACAATTACACGATTTTTGACAAATTCATTGCAGGAATCGTGCTTATGGGTACGGAAATTAAATCCATCCGCAAAGGGGCAATCAATTTAAAAGACAGTTTTGCAAAAATTGAGGATGGGGAAATTTTCCTGTATAAATGCCATATTTCACCTTACGAGCAGGGAAATCGCTATAATCACGACCCTGAGAGGGTGAGAAAATTGCTTTTGAATAAAAAAGAGATTTTAAAGATGCTCGGAAAAATTAAAAAAGAAGGTTACACGATTGTTCCTCTGGAATTATTTTTTACAAACGGATTTGCGAAGGTTGAAATCGGGCTTGCAAAAGGTAAAAAACTCTACGATAAGCGTGAAGATATTGCAAAGAAAACTCAAGAAAGAGATATGCAACGAAATATGAGAAAATATTAACCAATCTTAAACTCCATGTTGACAATTGACTTTTAGCCAGTGATAATAGAGGAACGAAGCAGCGGGTTTCGGCAAGTGTGCCGGTGAGCAAAGCGAACCCAACACGCCCCTACAAGGAAAACCAAGCTTTTCCGAGTTGCCGATAATCCAAGAGATAAGTAAGATAGGTTCATCGTTTTTGAAATTTTCATTACACGAAAATACGATGCCTTAAAATTGAAAGGAACACTAAAAATGTACGCAATAGTCGAAACAGGCGGTAAACAGTACCAGATGGAAGAAGGCCGCTACCTCAAAGTTGAGCTTTTGGAAGGCGAAAAAGATTCAAAAGTGGTTTTTGATAAAATTATTATGCTGGCAAACGGCAAAAAATCAAAAGTTGGTCAACCCTACGTCAAGGGTGCTTCCGTTGAAGGAACAATTTTAGCCCACGATAAAGAAAAGAAAGTCATTGTTTACAAACAAAGACCTAAAAAGGGCTACAGAAAAAAACAAGGACACAGACAAGGCTTCACAAAAGTTATGATTACAAAAATCAGGACAGCGGCTCAGAAAAAAGCAGCAACAGAAGAGGCAACAACAAAAGAGGTTTAGAGGTTTAGAGGTTTAGAGGTTTAGCTAAAATATATTCAAAATGCCAACCTTCCAACCTTCCAAACATCCAACCCTCCTTAAAAAAAGTTTAAAAAAAGTATTAAATCAAAACAAGGAGTAAACAAACAATGGCACATAAAAAGGGTATGGGGTCAACCCGTAACGGCAGAGATTCAGAAGCACAACGTTTAGGCGTCAAAAAATACGGCGGTGAAAACGTTAAGGCCGGAAATATTTTAATTCGTCAGAGAGGAACAAAAGTTCATCCGGGAAACAACGTCGGGATTGGCACTGATGACACTTTGTTTGCCTTGATTGACGGCGTTGTTAAGTTCGAACCGCACAGACGTGACAGAAAACAAGTCAGCGTCTACGCCGCAGGTTAATTTAATGGAAAAATCCATTGAGGAACAAAAGATAATAGTAACCGTTTCAGGTGCGGACAAGGTCGGCATAGTTGCGGGAGTTACCTCCACATTGGCTGAATATCTTGTTAATATTGAGGATATTAAGCAAACGCTCATGCAGGGCCACTTTGTTATGTTTTTGTTGGGCGATATAAGCAAATCAAAATATTCTTTTAAGGAAATAAAAGAAGCTTTGATTTCTGAGTGCGAAAAACTTGAAATGGAAGTCTGGGTTCAAAGAAAAACGATATTTGATAAAATGCATACAATTTAAATTTTAGACAGCTACACTTTTTTTGATTGTAACAGCTCAGGTAAAAAGAAAACAAGTCTAGAGTCATTGCGAGACAAGGGTTTCCGGCTATGCATAGACTGCCCACCGAAGCAATCTATCCTGTGGGCGTACATTGGCAAGATTGCTTCGAAATGCAAACCTTTTTGTGCGTTTACAAGTCTTATGTCTCGCAATGACGCAACAGTGTAGGTTTTAAGTGTAATTATTTTTTGCCGGACTGAGTTGTTACTTTTGATTTTTTATATTAAATTTTGTAAACATGAGTTTTTCTTATGGGGCTTGTGTTTTGGCAATTTTTAAAAAATTCGTGTCTTTTTTTAGGCAATTTTCAATCTTCACCTCGATTAAATAGATATACAAAATGCAAAATAGAAAATAAAAAATAAAAACCAAAATACCAAATAAACCAAAAATAACCAACCTTGACCTCACATAGATTGAGGTCTTTTTTTTGCGGGCGGAGGCAAGCAAAATGAAACAAATTTACCTATTCAACTATTTGCTAATCACCAGAACGTCACTTTCGGTATTTTCTAAAACCCTTTTGCTAACAGAACCCAAGAGCAGTTTGGACAAATCTGATTTTGTCCTTGCACCCATGATTATCAAATCCGTTTTTTCTTTCTCGGCGAATTCTATAATTTTTTGTGCGGGGTTTCCGGTCAAAATTATTTCGTTATTGACTTGAATTTCGGCTTTTTCGATTATAGCCTTTGTTTTGTTAATCGCCTTTGTTGCGTGTATTTTTTGCTGTTTTTCTATTGAGTCAAGCCAATTTCGGTCTAAAGTTGCTTCTATCGGCAAAAGTTCAGGATTTTCTTTAACGCTTATTATGTATATTTCTTTTCCTTTTAGGTCAATCAATTTAACAGCATGCCTTACAGCGTTAAAAGATTGTTCGGAGCCATCCACTGTTAAAAGCACCTTCTTATTTGCTGTTCTTTTTTTACTTATAAATACCGGAACTCTAGAATTCGCAATGACTTGCCTTGAAACCGAGCCGAGCCATTTTTGAATACCCTTTTTTCCGTGAGAACCGAGTAAAATTAAATCATATTTTTTTTTCGAAATTTGTTCTAAAATCCCTTCCGCGGCAGAGCCAAAACTTTTTATTTTTTCACCAAAAGTGAACCCTTTTTCCTGAATTAAATTTTCGGCAAAATTCAAAACGCTGTCGGCAATATTTTCATAAGCTTTTGAATAATTTGCACTGTCTATATTCATTGATGTCGGTAAAAAATTCCAATCTATGACACAGATTGCGTCAATAATCGCATCTTTAATAAGCGGTGAAGCGTTATAAAATGAATTTTGGCTGATTTCTGAACCGTCTGTACAAAATAAAATTTTCATAGTTTCTCCTAATAATCGGCAATAATTGAACAATAACAAAAGTTAAGAAAAATAACATTGTCTAGTAATCTATTTTTTTTTGATATAAGATGATAGCGGGTAGAAGTAGGTTTTTTAGAAGTTTATGCAATCGAAACAAGCTGTTAACATTAAAAATTACAAAGAATTAATTGAAACCGTTGCAAAAGTTGAGTATCAAAAACTTTGTGCTGTACATTTAATTGAATATTTGGAGCTGGTCAATATCGGAACTCAGACTTTGTACAGTTTATTCAAGGACAATAATCCGGAGAAATTTAACAAATCCTATCTTGCAACAGCTATAAAGTGGGCTGTCCGAAATGAAGTGCGGAGGCGTTACAGGTGGTATTCGCTGAAACACCGAAAAAACGCCGAAGAACATGAAGACTTGAGAGAAGCCGTTTACAAAACAATTTTGTCCATAGATGAGATAGCCGGCCCCGAATCTCCGACGCAACTTAAAGATGACGGAAAAAACCCCGAAGAATCAATGGAATTTGTTGAACTTAGAGGGGTAATAATAGAAGCAATCAGAAAGCTGCCCCTGAGAGAAAGAGAATTAATTGAGAGTAAATTTTTTGGCGACAAAAAATTAAAAGAAATATCAACAGAATTTGACCTTTCCCCTTCCAGAGTTTCCCGAATTATCCAATCCGGATTAAACAGAATTAAAAAAGATCTCGGCAAACGAAGCGATGTATGATTTTTGGGAGAAATTGATTGACTAAAACAATTTTTGAAAAAAGCAATAACACTGACGGGATAAATATTTCTGATTGCGATGAAAATGTTGCTAAAAATATTCCGTTTATAGCTGAAAAATTTTTACGGACCACTCCTTTAAATTTGCCGCAATTAAGCGAGCTTGAGACTCTCAGACATTACAAGGAACTGTCCGACAAGAATTTTTGCATAGAAAAAGGGTTTTATCCTCTCGGCTCCTGCACCATGAAATATAACCCGAAAGTTAACGAAATGCTTGCGAATTTGGAAGGTTTCGTAAATCTTCATCCGCTTCTGGATGATGCCTATTGTCAGGGTGCTTTGGAGTTAATGTACAAACTTCAGGAAATTTTAAAAGAAATTACAGGTATGGATGCAATCAGCTTACAGCCTGCAGCAGGAGCTCACGGCGAATTGTCGGGTATGATGATTATCAAAAAGTATTTTGAGGCCTGTGGAGAAAAAAGAACAAAAGTTATAATTCCTGATTCCGCCCACGGCACAAACCCCGCAAGTGCGAAGATGTGCGGATTTGAAATTGTTGAAATAAAATCAAACGAAAGAGGTCAGGTGGATATTGAGGCTCTGAAGGCTGTTTTGGACGAAAGCGTTGCGGCGATTATGATGACAAATCCGAACACGCTCGGGCTTTTTGAAGAAAATATCTTGGAGATTTCAAAAATAATGCACGATAACGGCTCGCTTTTGTATTACGACGGGGCGAATTTCAATGCTATTATGGGCTACACAAACCCTAAGCTAATGGGATTTGACGTTGTACATATCAATTTGCACAAAACTTTTGCTACCCCGCACGGCGGCGGCGGACCTGGAGCGGGACCCATCGGTGTTGTAGAAAAATTGAAAGACTTTTTGCCCGTGCCGATAATAGAAAAACATCCTTCTACACAAAACGTCATGCTGAACTCGTTTCAGCATCTCACAAGCGAACAGCCATGCGATTCTGAAACAAGTTCAGGACAACGTGGTTATTTATATTTTAGAAATTATCATTTGGAAAATTCTATCGGAAAAGTGAAAGCTTTTTACGGAAATTTTGGAGTGTTGGTAAGGGCATATGCGTATATTCTCATGATGGGCAAAACCCTCAAAACGGTTAGCGAAGATGCAGTTTTGAACGCAAATTATCTGAAAGAAAAATTAAAAGGCACCTACGAGCTTCCTTATGACTATACATGCATGCATGAATTTGTTCTGTCCGGCGAAAAACAGAAAGAACAAGGAGTTTCAACCCTTTGGATTGCAAAAAGGTTGATGGATGAAAACACTCATCCGCCGACGGTGTATTTCCCGCTAATTGTACATGAAGCTATTATGATTGAGCCTACGGAAACCGAAAACAAACAAAGACTTGATGAATTTGTTGAAGTTATGCTCAAAATCGCAAAGGAAATCGAGCGAAATCCTCAGGAAGTTTTAAAATCACCTCAAACAACTCCCGTCAAAAAAATCGACGAAACTCTCGCCGCAAGACAACCGGATTTGCGATGGGCAAAAAGTTAAAACATTTTATAGAAAGAAAGTAGGGTGGGCTAAAGCCCATCAAGGCATAATATGAAAAAAGAAAAAGAGTTAAAACCAAAATTAAAAGTAGCGTTTCCGCACATGGGAACGATTTATGTTGCGTGGGCTTCGGGGCTAAAAAAGGCCGGCCTTGAGCCGTTCGTTCCGCCTTACACAAACAGACGGACACTTTCTTTGGGAACAAAAAATTCACCCGAGGCAATTTGCTTGCCTTATAAACTCATTTTGGGTAATTTTATTGAGGCAATAGAGGGCGGTGCCGATTACGTTGCTATGATTTCCTCACCGGGGATTTGCAGGCTCGGAGAGTATGGCAGCAGTATCAGAAATGCACTTGCCGACTTGGGCTACGAAACAAACTACATTGAACTTGCCCTTTACGACGGTTTCAAGGGCATGTATCGGTTTTTGATAGAGCTTATGGGGAAAAACGACCCTATTTTGTTTATTCGGGCAATCGCTATCGTGGTGAGAAAAATTTTCGTGCTTGACGATTTGGAAACGGCACTTTCTTACTATCGGGCAAGAGAGCTAAAATTCGGGGATGCTGAAAAAAACTTTAAAAAGGGGCTGAAATATATTTCGGATGCTGACAATACAAAAGAACTTAAAAAGGCGAAAAAACAGGCGTTAGAGGAACTTGCCAAAACGAAAATTGATAAGGAACGGGAAATTCTGCATGTGGATTTGACTGGCGAAATTTTTCTTGTTCTGGATTACTTTGCAAACCAAAACATTGAAAGAGAACTCGGCAGAATGGGTGTCCAGACAAGAAGAAGCCTCACCGTGGGAAGTTTCTTGAAGGATGCGATTATTCCTAAAATATTCCGAAAAGGTGAAACCCACCTTCAGCGGGCGTTTAGGATGGCTAAGCCGTATCTTATGAGAGATATAGGCGGCGACGCTCTTGAGTGTGTTTCGGATGTCGCATGGGCAAGCGAAAAGGGCAAAGACGGGCTTATACACATTAGTCCTTTCACCTGCATGCCTGAAATTATGTCACAAAATATTTTTCCAAATATGAGAGAAGATTGTAATATCCCTGTTTTGACCCTTATTATGGATGAACAAACGGGCAAAGCGGGTTATGTTACAAGATTGGAGGCCTTCGTTGATTTGATGAGAAGAAGAAAACGAAAAGCCTCGGGGCAAATTAATAATGAATCCGGTTCGACAGAAAATGTTGAATTGGATAGAAAGTAGGGGGTACAAATAAATGATTAAATATTTTTCGAGAGCATTTAAGGTAACAAATGAAAATATAATTTTAACAACGCCATTGATATTATTTCTGTTTTTGTTGAGCATTTATCTTGGTGTTGCCCAAAAAGCTCCTGTAAATTTAGTGTCTGTTTTTTTATTGCTGGTAACTATTTTGTTTATGATAGGTGCATTTTTTGCAGGCTGGTTTTTTATGGTTAAGAAAGCTGTAGACCTTGACAGAATGGAGTTTGTGGCTGACGAAGACAAGGCCAGAGCGTCTTTCAACCTTATAAAAGAAGTTCCCGTCGGAATCGGCGAATACTTTCTGCCTTTTATCGGAGCATTAATTTTGTATTCGGGCCTGCTTGCCTTATTGGTTTTTGTCGGCTATCAACTGGGATTGCATTTTATCGGCAAATTGGGAGTAAGCCTTGTCGAGTTAAAAATGGCAATGGATTCGCCTGTCGCGATGAAATCTCTGGTTTCCTCGCTTTCAAGTGAACAGCTGGTAAAATTAAACGCCTGGAACTTCATGCTTATGGGCATTATGACATTTTATTCTTTTATAACTATGTTTTGGGGCGTGCAAATTGTTTCAAAAACAAAAAATCCGCTAATTGCGTTTTTTCAATCCGTTAAATTTATTTTTAAAAACTTTTTATCCGCAATTGTACTGTTTATGTACATTTCCATTATTAATTTTTCTGTATCCCTGCTGAACGCATTTGCGATGATAAATCCGATTGTGTATTTTATATCGATGCTGATTTATTTCTATTTTCTTGTGTATGTTGTTGTGTTAATATTTTTGTATTATGACAGAGAAAACAACCCGAAACTTGAAGAAAAATCCGAAGCCAATTGCCCCGAAGGTGATTGCAATTCTGGGGCCGACAGCCTCGGGCAAGAGCAGCCTCGCGATACAGAAAGCTAAACTTCTCAACGGCGAAATAATTTCCGCTGACTCAAGGCTCGTTTATAAAGGTTTTGATGTAGCAACCGCAAAGCCGACAATCGAAGAGAGACAGGGCATTGAACATTACTTGATTGACATTGTCGAACCCGAGGTTGATTATTCTGCGGCGAATTTTTTAGATGACGCAAAAGCGGCAATCGAAAAAATTCGCCGCAAAGGCAAAATTCCTATCGTGGTGGGCGGGACAGGACTTTATTTTAGAATTTTACTTGAAGATTTTGACCTGCCGAGAGTAGAGCCAAATTACAAGCTGAGGAAAGAACTCGAAAGTTTGGACACCAAACACTTACACGAAATGCTAAAAGAGTTAGACCCCACAGGTGCCGAAAAAATCCATTTTAATAACAAGGTTAAAATAATAAGAGCCATTGAGGTTTGCAAAGCCCTTAAAAAGCCCCATTCTGAAGCGGCAGGCAAAAAAGAACCGGAATTTGAAGTCGAATGGATTGGGCTTAATCCGTCCAATAGAGCCGACTTATACGAAAAAATTAATCAAAGAGTTGATGAGATGATAAAAAAAGGATTGGTTGAAGAGACTAAAACTTTGCTCGCAAAGCATGGCCGGATAAGCAATTTTGTAAACACAATAGGCTATCAGGAAATCTTGGAATATCTGGATGGAGAAATTTCGCTTGATGAAGCGATTTCCAAAATAAAACAAAACACCAGACGCTACGCCAAAAGACAGCTTACATGGTTTAGAAAAAATAAGCTTATCAAATGGGAGTGAGAAGGTTTTTACTCAGTCACTTGTTATCCAGAGCATCGACGCCGGGAAGCACCTTGCCTTCTATAAATTCAAGACTTGCCCCGCCGCCGGTTGAAATGTGAGTGAAAGACGCTTCGTCAAGGTTGTATTTTTTAACGGCCGCAACCGTATCACCGCCGCCCAAAACGCTTATCGCACCGTTTTTGGTCGCTTCCTGAACAGCCAACGCAAGTGCCTTTGTACCTTCGGTAAATTTATCGTTTTCAAATGCCCCCACAGGGCCGTTCCAAAGAATTGTTTTTGAAGCTTTGATAACCTCTGCAAAAGCTTTTTGGGTTTCAGGACCCGCGTCAACCCCTTCAAAACCGTCAGGAATTTCGTCAACATTTACAACCTTATTTGTTCCGTTCCCCGAGAAATCGTCAGTTACCAAAACATCTTTTGCCATAACGATTTTCACGCCTTTTTTTGCGGCTTTTTCTTCAACATCTTTGGCAACATTCATCTGGTCGTCTTCGCAAATTGAATTTCCGATTTTACCGCCGTTTGCTTTCACAAAGGTATAAGCCATTCCGCCGCCGATTATCAGATTATCAACTTTGTCAAGCAGGTTTTCCAGAACCCCGATTTTTGTGGAAACTTTCGCTCCGCCGACAATCGCCGTGAAAGGTCTTTTCGGGTTATTTAAAGCTTCGCTCAGGCACCTGATTTCTTTCTCCATCAAAAGCCCTGAAACCGCAGGGTGCAAAATTTTTGCCAATTTTGCCGTAGAAGCGTGATTTCTGTGAGCAGTGCCAAAAGCGTCGTTTACATAAAAATCACCGAGTTTGGCCAATTTTTTTGCAAACGTCATGTCATCATCTTTGGCTTCTTCTGCTTTATAATAACGTATATTTTCAAGTAAAGCGACCTGTCCGTCTTTTAGATTTTGAAGGTCTTTCTCCGCACCTTGGCCCACAGGAGTTGAGACAAATAAAACTTCTTCGCCCAAAACTTGAGATAATTTTTTTGCAACCGGAGCAAGCGAAAATTCAGGATTAACTTCCCCTTTTGGTCTTCCTAAATGAGCCATAAGAATAATTTTTGCACCTTTTTTCTGCAAAAACCTGATAGTCGGAACAATCGCCTGAATTCTTGTGTCATCGGTAACATTTTTGTCTGCATCCAAAGGCACATTTACGTCAACTCTCACCAACGCACGTTTGCCCCTGATATCGCCTAAATCTCTAATTGATTTCTTCATTTTTTCTCCTTATTTTATTATCTCAGCATTAATTATTTTACCGTATAAATATTTAATGTAAATAGTCGTGATAAAATTCACGATTTTAATCCTTTAATCTGATATAACAGCTAATCTTTGACCCAGGAAAGTCTTTATTTTCAGGATTAATCGGAGAATCTATTTCTAAAGGTGAATAATCAAAATTATCTAATGTCTTTTTCACTCTTTTAAGCCCGTGGCCAGTACCCTCAATGCCCGAGGCTATGGCGTTTGATGCCCGTCCTCCACATTCTAAAATTTTTTCTTGTTCTTCTTTCGGGAAGCCTATACCTTTATCGAGAACAGAAAAAATAAGGTAATTTTCATCATCCATCTGTGATTTTTCAAATTTAATAACAACCTCGCTGCCTTTTTCTGTATATTTTGTGGCATTAGATATTATGTTTGAAAAGACCCCGTATAATCCAAAGTCGGAAAACCGATAAAAACGGTTATATATTCCGCCTTTGTACTCATTTAGTATGTCTTCTCCGATTAATTTAATTTTCACACTATTTTTTTCAGCCTTTTCTTTTACCGAATCAAGTGCCAGTTGAAATACCTGCTTCGGTTCTGTAATCCCTTTTTCAAGCCCCATGTCTAAAAATAATTCAAATCTTTTTATTGAGTTTATTGTCCTTGTAAGCATATATTTAAAAGAGTCGTCAAATTCTTGAGCAGAAACGTCAATAGGAATATTTTTAGATTTCTTTTCTTCAATTTTATTTAAAAGGATAAAAAACTCGCATATCGGATTATATATTTCATGGCCTCTATATTCAATAAAGTAGCCTTCTTCTTTGCCCACGTTTTCTTTAGCATCATATGTTGCACCCCTAATTTTTTGAAATTGTTCAGTGTAACTATCTGCAAGTTTTTGTTTTTTTATAATATCTTGTTCCTTAACTATTTTTTTATAAAAATTCTCAAGCAGTGCTTCTGTTTCTTTAAGAGGAAAACGTAAACTTACTTCTTTTTCCATCCCTGTAAAGGCCAAATCATAAGTTTTACACTCAAAAGAATCCGGCTTTGCACTCAAAGCCTTGCGGTTCGGGTAATTAGTTCCGGACTTAACTACGCTATAATAGGGTTTTATAGGATTTACTAAAATCATTTATTTTCTCCTTTACTTTATTATCTATTAACTTAAAACACGCACAAAATTTTTTTTGCTAGGATATTAAAATATTTTTACAATGCAGGAATTTTAAAGTATTTTAGGGTACCATATTAATATACAAGCATGTTACTAAGTTTATGGAATTAGGATGAGAGAAGCCGATTTAAAATTAACCAGTTATGATTTTTATTCAAAAAGACACGAAATGGAGCTGATAACAACCATTGTAGAGTCTTTGAAAAAAATTTTGGAAGAGGATAAAAGGGAAAAACAGCCGCTTTTTATAAAAATTTCTGATGCTTTCATTATGAATATAGCCAGAAAAGTTGTTCAGGATAAGAAAAAAACCTTCCTAATCGGAATTGCCGGAGAATCCGCGTCAGGCAAAACAACTTTCGTTGACAACACCGTAAAAGCCTGTGTTAAAGACAAAACCGAAGGAATTTATACCGTAATCCGCTGTGATGATTATTTCAAAGACACCTCAAGAGAATTAATTGAAGCTGGAAGCTACGAGGCACTGTTTAAAACGGGATTCAGTTTTGACACGCCCGAAGTTGTTAATCTTGATTTGATGAAAGAGCATTTAATCGCCATAAAGGGCGGAAAAACAATCATTTCGCCAAAATATGATTTTGTTACCTGCGTTTCGAGCATGGATGGCGAAGTTAAAAAGCCCGCAAAAGTAATCCTTAATGAAGGTTTATACGTTCTCAACGAAGGACTTAGAGAAACCATGGACGTTAAGGTCTATGTCTTCACCCCGCTTGATGTCTTAAAAGACAGATGGTACAGACGTGCTGCTACAAGAGGCAAAACAGGGATTGCGGCGGATTTGCAATTCAGTGACGTTAACAAAACAGCACAGGAATACATTCGTCCGGCGATGAAAATTTCCGAAGTAATAATAAATGGACTTGTTGAAATCGACTACATAGAGGTTATTACAGACAAAATTTTCCGTGCAATCAAAGCAGTTTGCTAGGGTCTGTTGACACAAAAAGTAAAAACGTCATGCTGAACTCGTTTCAGCATCGCAAAAGCGAACGACAATGCGACCCTGAAACAAGTTTAGGGCGACGTTTCTCCGGGGTATGTGTCAACAGACCCTAGGTTTTATTCCGATTAATAAATTCTTTCACCTGTTTGTTTGTCAAACAGAAAGAGATTATCCCTGTTTATATTCAAGGCTAAATCTTCACCAACAACAAATGTAGGCGGGAGTTTTACGGAGCATTTTGTACCGTCAATATAAAAATAAACTATTTTTTCACTGCCGAGCATTTCTGCCATATCAACCTTTACCGCAATCTTAATTGCCCCATCGGCACTCATCATATTTTCCGGCCGAATTCCCACGGTAACATTGTGTCTTGTACCGATTGCGGCTCTTTGTTCTTCCTTTAATTCAATCGGAGCATCTGCCACAACCAAAGTATCATTCAACATTGTTCCTTGAATGAAATTCATTTGAGGAGAGCCGACAAATCCCGCAACAAATGTGTTTTGGGGATTTTGATAAATATTATCCGGCGTGTCAACCTGCTGAACAACACCGTTATCCAGAACAACAATTCTGTCACCCATCGTAAGTGCCTCTGTCTGGTCGTGGGTCACATAAATAAAAGTTGTTTGAAGCTTCTCATGCAGTTTTTTAATCTCAGAACGCATTTGAACGCGAAGTTTCGCATCCAAATTCGAAAGCGGTTCGTCCATCAAAAATACTTTTGGTTCACGCACAATTGCCCTGCCCAGTGCCACACGCTGTCTTTGCCCGCCGGAGAGCTGTCTCGGCTTTCTTTCAAGCAAATCAAGCAAATCCAAAGTCCTGGCGGCTTCCTTAACTTTTTTGTCAATGAGTTCTTTTTTAAATTTTCTCATCTTAAGTCCGAACGCAATATTCTCATAAACGCTCATATGCGGATATAGTGCATAACTTTGGAAAACAAAAGCTATATCTCTGTCCTTTGGCGGAATTTTATTGACTTTTCTGTCCCCGATAAAAATTTCACCGTCCGTAATATCTTCCAATCCCGCAATCATACGCAAAATTGTTGATTTACCGCAGCCGGAAGCACCAACCAAAACCAGAAATTCCTTGTCCTTAATTTCTAAATCAATTCCGTCAATAACATTTTTTTTGTCATACGCTTTTTTTATGTTTTTTAAAACTACTTCCGCCATCTTGCCTCTTGTTGTCGGGCTGGAAAGCCCAACCTGCCGTTTACCGTTTTACACCTTCTCTATCGGAATAATCACATTGTAAGTTGTTCCCTGCATTGGTTCTGATTCTACCCAAATTGCACCCTGCAAATGTTTCACAAGGTTTTTTGCACTTGCAAGTGCTATTGAACGAACAATATTTTTCTTATTTGCTCTATCCAACTGTGCGTAAGGCTCAAATATCACGTCCAAATCATTCTCCGCAATTCCTGAACCGGTATCGGAAATTGTCAGCATCAAGTAAGATTTATCGTTAAATTCCTCCGGAACTTCAATTCCCTGTTGGGAAACAAATTCCAAATCAGGATGATAAATTTTTACATTTATAGAGCCGATATCGGTCGAATTTACAGATGTTTCCAGAATATTTTGCAATATTATTTTAAAGATACCTTCGTCAGAAAAAATCGCCCTTTTAACAATTTCCTCGCAGTCAAAATTCAGGCTCAGATTTTTGTCCTTGACTGTTTGTTCATAATTTTTCAAAACGTTCTGGATTGTATTGGTTACATCAAAAATTTGAAAATCATACTCAAATAAATTCGATTCCGTTTTGGACAACTCAAGGATTTTATCTATGAGGTAAAGAACTTCATTTGAATTTTTATTAATAATTTTGATATATTTTTCCTGTTTGTCACTCATTTCTCCGCCGAGTCCGTCGACCATAGCTTGCGAAAATCCCATTATCGAATGGATTGGCGACTTCAATTCGTTTGAAAGTTTTACAAGAAAACTGTTTTTATCTTTGTTGATTTTCTGATAATTTTCGTGTTCGACAATAATATTTGTCACGGTTTTGTAACTCTGTGTAACATCTCTAAATGCGACCACAAAATAATCCTCAACGTTCTTTGCGGTTATTTCCAGATAAAAATCCTTTCCGTCAAACTTTTTAGCTCTTCCCACCACAGATTTGCCTGATTCGGCCGCCTGTTTTGCCAAATCCAAACCGCTTTCAACAATTCCGTTCAAATCTAACTTAAATATTTCGCCTTTGGGCATTTTTAGCAAAACGCCGGCCATTTCATTAATCCACTCAATTTTTCCATCAGCATCTATAAGCATTACGCCGTCGGGTAATGATGCCAAAATGTCAATATCCTTTGCCTTGGACAAAAAGTTTTTAAAGACCATATTCTATATCCTATACTTTGCTAACACAAGACATTTTAACATAAAATTCAAATTTCTGTATACATCATAGAGTTGAAAAGAGGCTGTCTAAAAAGTTCCCTCTTAACAACTAACGTCGTGCCGGAACATGGGTTATCGGCTTCTTGTAGATTGTCCTTAATCCGGCATCCCACAAGTGAGATCCCGAACCAAGGGCAATCCTTTTGAAGCCCGTAATTCATGTTTCGGGATGACGAGGGGTCTTTTTAGACGGCCCTTTATTTGTTACTCATTTTACTATTTTTCAATATCCCTTGTACTCAACGCAATTCTATGTTCTTGAGGGGTGAATTTTTTGATTAGAACTTCAATTTCATCACCGATTTTTAGCGAATTGAAAGGATTAACGTTTTCGCCCTTCATTTCAGAAGCCGGCAAAAGTGCTTCGACTCCCGGGAAAATGTTAACGAAAGCACCAAAGCTTGTTATTTTGTTAACCGTTCCTTTGATAATTTCGCCTTCTTTAAATTGCCCTTCGATTTGCTGCCAAGGATTTTCGCCCATTCTCTTTAAACTCAAAGAAATACGCTTCAATTCGTAGTCGATTTTGATAATCTTAACTTCGATTTTTTCACCCAGCGTAATAATGTCAGACGGGTGTTTAATTCTCTGCCAAGAAATTTCGGAAATCGGCAACAAGCCGTCTATTCCGTTTATATCAATGAACGCACCGAAGTCAGCTATTCTAACGACTTCGCCCTTAACAACCATATCTTCTTCAAGTGCCGCAAGAACGTTGTCAACAACTTGATCTCTTTGTTCCGCTACGGCCTGTCTTTGTGACAAGATTAATTTATTCTTCTTAGGGTCAGCTTCCAAAACTTTAACCTCGATTTTTTGGTCGATAAGACCGTCGAAAGGAAGTCCTGTTCTGAGTTGGCTGGATGGGATAAATCCCTTTAAGTCGGCAACGTCAACAAGCACACCGCCCTTAACTAAGGAAATAACTTTTGCAAGAATTGTATCACCGGAGTTTTTGGCATCGTTTAATTGAGTCCAAGCCTGAGCACAGGCAATTCTCTTTAATGATAAAATCATAGGCTCGTCGTCATTTTCTTCTCTTAAGACATAAAAATCTTTTACATCGCCCATTTCCAGATTGACTTTAGCTTCTTCACCGCTCGGCATTTCTCTGTCAGGTAAAATAGCTTCGGTCTTTGCACCCTTAACGCTTACCAAATAACCGTCTTTATCTTTTCTTATAACAATTCCTTCCACAATGTCTGCCACATTGTAAGATTTTGCGAAAGATTCTTCCAGTAATTTTTCAAATTCGTCTAGTTTCGTTTTTTCTTCTAATATTGTCATTTCATCCTCCTTTTAGTTTGTTTATGACATTTTCAATAATGTTTACAGGTGTTGACGCTCCTGCGGTAATAGAAATATTATTTGCGTCATGGATAATATCTTCGTAGATTTCCAACTCTTTGTCATCTTCAATGTGGATAGTCTTTGAAATACCTTTCAAAATTTCTGCCAGATGGGTCGTGTTGGCACTTTTTTTGGAGCCGACAACAATCATCAAATCTGATTCTCCGGCTAATTCTTTTGCTTCGTTTTGCCGAAGGGTTGTACTTGCACAAATCGTATTCGCAACCGTTAATTCATTCGAAATTGATGATAAATATTCAACAATTTTGCCAAGAGTGTTAATTCTCTGCGTAGTTTGAACCACAACTCCGACTTTTTTATGTTTTCTAATCTTCTTTTCAATTTCTTTTAACTGAGAAACATCACTTGCAACAAAAATGTCGGGACCAAAACGCTCCGCACTTGCTTTAATCGCAATTACCTCGGGATGTTCTGCCTTCCCTACAATTATTAAAAAATTACCTTCCTGAACAAGCTGAATAGCCTTTTTTTGAACTTTTTTAACGTCCGGACAGGTTAAATCAAACAATTCAAACCCCGCTTTAGTAATTTGTTCAAAGATTTCCGGCGAAGCCCCATGGCTCCTTATAACACAAATCCCGCTGCCTTTTTCGGGCAGCTCGGTAATAGTCTTAATCCCTAAATCCTCAAGTTCTTTAATAACATGAGAGTTGTGGATTAGTTCACCCAAAATAAACACATCCTTATCAGGGTTTTGAGCTTTTAATTTCTTCACGGTTTCTACGGCTCTCTTAACCCCGTAACAGAAACCTGAGTGTTTGGCTAGTTTTATATTCTTCGGCAACGAAAAATTCTTCTTTCATTTGGACTAGCGAAAATATTGAAAATAATCTCGCCGTAATAGTATTAGAACATAAACAAAAAAAATTATCAACCTACTTTTTCTTTTGGTAAAAAGAAAAAGTAGGCAAAGCGTGAGCGAGCAGAGGGCGAGGTTTTTTGTTTGGAAAAAACGAAGTTTTTGAAAACAAAAACCTTAGACCCGTTTAACGCGAGCGAACAAGACAAGACTTTTGGAATATTAGCTTTTTCGCTGAAGCAAAACAGACTGTTGTGTAAGGGTTTTTTGTAGAAAAAGTTTATAAGTCGATAAGTTGATGAGTCGAACGGTTCAATTACCAATTACCAATTACCCATTTCCCATTTCCCCCGCTAGTAATTCATCTGCCAGCCTTCGTCAATAATACGGCCGATGCAGTAGAAACCTTGCTTATCTGTTCCGCCGTTGTACCCGTAATTGCAACGATTGTTGGTTTTCCAAGGGACATATTTGGCTCCACCCCAAGGATATAAAGCAGGGCCATTGTCATTAACAATCGCAAACCTAAATATATCACGCCCAAAAGCATTTGGCTTTTTGAGTCCGTTTACATCAATATAAACATAACTCATACATATTTTTGTTAAAGAACTAGCTGAACCACTACAGCTTATGGATGGAGTAGCCAAAGAAATTGACATGCCATCCGCTGTTATAAATCTGTAATATGTGCTATCATAGCCGCTTGCAGTGCTACTGCCATCGAAATTTAGTGCTATTGTGTCCGAGAAACAGCCTGTTGTAGTTGTCTCACAGTTTTTCGCCACGTTAAAATAACCGGCTATTTTATCGCCCATGGTGTGTAAATTCGCCGAATCAAAGAAGCAGCTCAAATCGCCGATGCAGCCGCCATCGGCGGCCATCTGGATTAGGGCTTGATTCCACTTTGAATAGGCACTTTTTACGCCCGCAACGTATCCTGCTTTTTGAGAATTGGCAATCAGTCCAGAGATTGTATACGCCGCAACCACGCCTATAATCCCGAGGGTGATTAACACTTCGGCGAGAGTGAAGGCGGGTTGAAAGGTCGAACGGTTGAATGGTCGAAAGGTTAACTTTTCAACGTCGTTGCGAGGGGGTAAATGTTTTGACCCATGCCAAAGAGCGTTCTCGTCGTTGCGAGGAGAAACAAAGTTTCGACGAAGCAATCTTTCCAATGTACGCCCACAGGATAGATTGCTTCGGTGGATTCCCTTTGTCAGGGCCGATAACCAACCCCTCGCAATGACGTAAAAGCGTGCAATTGTATTTTTGTTTAGCATTTTGCTTCCTCCAATTTATTTAATGGGATTATTATAGGTTATTTTCAGGGAAAAAGCAAATTGTTTACATTTTATTAAGGAAACGGGGGGAACGGTGAGACGTGAGAGGTGAGACGTGAGAAGAGAAACGGGACTTATCGACCATTCGACCCTTCACCCCTTCACCCCTTAAGCCCTTAAGCCTTTCAGCCCTTCACCTCTTTTCCGTTGTCTTTTATGCTAAAATAAGACTATGGAAATCGTATCAAAATTAGTCGAAATCGAGGCCGAATTGCCTGTCGATAATGAATTTATTGAAACAAAACTCGGCGAAATGGGTATAAGACCATTGCGTTGGGCCATTGTAGCGGTAAATGGAGCGGAAAATCCATATACCTTAACAATTAGTTTGGCGTGCGAAAATTTGTGATATGATATGGTTAGTATAGATACATTTATTCACAAAGAAGGAGAATATAATGACAATGGGTACACTGGCGAAATATGATATTAAGGATATTAATTTAGCAGATCAAGGGAAAAATCAGATAGAATGGGCATTCAAGGATATGCCTGTCTTAACTCAAATTAAGGAAAGATTTGAAAAGGAACAGCCTTTTGCAGGTTTAAAATTATCGGCTTGCGTCCACGTTACAAAAGAGACGGCCGCTCTTTGCATAGTTATGAAATCGGGAGGAGCAGATGCCGTTTTGGTTGCCTCAAACCCGCTTTCAACTCAGGATGATGTTGCGGCTTCACTTGTCAGAGATTTTGGGATTCCGACTTTTGCTGTTGCAGGAGAAAGTGTCGAAACTTACAAGGCACATATTGAAGAGGCACTCAGACACGAGCCTGACATAATAATTGATGACGGCTGCGATATTGTTGCGACAATTCACGCTAAACATCCAGAATTGGCTGAAAAAATTATCGGTTCGACCGAAGAGACCACAACAGGCATCCAAAGACTTCAAGCACTAGAGGCCGAAGGCAAGCTTAAATTCCCTGCTGTCGGCGTAAATACAAGTTTAACAAAACACTTATATGATAACCGTTACGGCACCGGACAAAGTGCTATGGACGGGATTATCAGGGCAACAAACATTCTTATCGCAGGGAAAACCGTTGTAATCTCAGGCTACGGATGGTGCGGCAAGGGCTGCTCTATGCGTGCAAAGGCTCTCGGGGCAAACGTTATTGTCTGCGAAATAGACCCGCTTAAGGCACTTGAAGCCGCTATGGAAGGTTACAGGGTTATGACAATCAATGAAGCCTCTAAAGTCGGTGATATTTTCTTGACAGTAACCGGAAATAAGCATGTAATTGATATTCAGCACCTCCTTCAAATGAAAAACGGTGCAATTGTTGCAAATGCAGGACACTTTAATTACGAAGTCAATGTTCCCGGATTAAAAAAACACGCAACAGCAATCAAAAAAATCAGACCTACATTGGAAGAATATAAACTTGATAACGGAAAATCCGTTTACGTTTTGGCCGAAGGCAGATTGGTCAATTTGGTTTCCGCAGAAGGCCATCCCGCAAGCGTTATGGATATGTCGTTTGCTAATCAGGCGTTGGGAATTGAATTTCTTGTCAAAAATAAAGGCAAATTAGAACACAAATTGTATACGCTTCCTCTCGAGGTGGATGAAAAAATTGCCAAATTAAAACTTGAATCAATGGGGCTTGAGATTGACACCTTAACGGCCGAACAGGAAGAATACCTTAACAGCTGGAATATTTGAGGCTTTTCGTTCACCTTTTTTCCCCTTTGTGTTAAAATGTTTATCGAAGCAGTCGGATAATCGCGTCTGATTAAATCAGATGAGGAAAGTCCGGGCATCTAAGGACAGATCGCCGGAGAAACTCCGGAACGCGTGAGCGTGTGGACAGTGCCACAGAAATGAGAACTGCCGATGGCCGAGAAATCGGCACAGGCGATGGTGCAACGGTGAGTTAAGAGCTTCACCAGCGGGTTTGAGAAAACCCGGCTAGGTAAACCCCGATCGGATGCAAGATTGAATGAAGATTTAAGGTCGTCCGCCATTCTTCAAAAAATCGCTAGAGGCCGCAAGTAATTGCCGCCCCAGACAGATGATTATCTTAAAACAGAACCCGGCTTATGAGCTGCTTCATTTTATTTCAAACAAGGTGTTTAAAAATCCGGAAGGGCCTTTTCGATTTACGAAAAGGCCCTTCTGAAATTTTATTTAATTTATATTATTTTTTGGCAGGAAGCGGTGCAGGAGTTGCACTGTGAGCTGACGGATTCATTTCTTCATTCGCCGCCGGATTGCTTTTTGCCTGTTTTTTCAAAGCATTTTGAATTGAACTCGGATTGTATTCAGGATTTACGTACTCAATCTTAGCCTGCTTTTTCAAGGATTCAATCAAGTTTTCCAAAACCTTTACGTTAGCCTGATTTTCCAAATATGCAACAATTTCGCCTTTAACCTTGCCATAAGGCTCTTGGCCTGCTTTCATCCTGTCCTTAACCAAAATTATGTGGTATCCGTAAGGGGATTTAACAATGCCGCTTATTGTATTTGGCTTTTGAGCAAATGCAGCTTTTGCGAAAGGTTCTACCATTTCTTGTCTTGTGAAAAATCCCAAATCGCCGCCCTGTTTTGCACTTGTGGCATCTTCAGAATTTTCTCTGGCTATTTTGTCGAAGGATTTAGGGTCTTTTTTCACTTCTGCCAGTATTTTATTAGCTTTTTCAAGTTTAACTGCAAGTTCTTCATTGACTTTAGCTTGTATTTCCTCTTTGCTTAAGCCCTTATTTTCAGGGTCTAAAGCGATTTTTTCTTTAATTTCTTCAGGATTTGCTGAAATCAAAATATGAGAGGCTCTGACTTTGTCAGGATATTTAAATTTAGACAAATTTTGGTTATAGAATTTCTTTGCTTGAGCGTCAGATATTTGAACATTTGAAAGTGTTTTAACCAGTTTTTTCATCTTAACTTCTTCATTCAAATCTTTTCTAAACTGAGCCGAAGAAATTCCGTTTTGTTTCAGAATTTCGTTAAATTTTTCCTTAGAGCCGACTTTGTCGATTATGGCTTTTAATTCGGCATCTGTATCTTCTCTTCTTACTTTAATATTCCTTTTTGTCATTTCTTCATCAATAAGGGTTTTTACTATAAGTTCATTGACAACCTTATCCTTAATCATCAAATAAAGGAAGCTGTTTTTGTCTTTTTTAACGTCAATTCCCATTTGAGCGAACATAGAATTACTTGCCGCTTTATCAAATACTTTATCGAACTGAGTTTGTGTAATACTTTTTCCGTTAACTTTAACTATTGTATCTTTTTGATTAAATGTGCAGCCGGTTAACAGAATCGTAGAAATTGCTACCGTTGCGAATAATTTTTTACTGTTCATATTAGCTCCTCTTTATTTTGTGTACTCGTGACTTACCTTATAAACATAATAAAACAAATCTAGCAATATGTTAAATATTTCTTCAAAATTCATACACGAATTATCCAGTAAAATTATCGAATTGCCTTCTGTGCAAGCTTTTGGGGCTGAAATAAACTTTATATATTTTGTAATATTTCGTGATAAATTTGATTGAATAATTTTCCACTCGGCCGGCAGATAAGGAGTATAAATCCTTATGTTATCAGAAGTTTCCCTGATTACAGAAATTTTTGCATCTGTTGCCGCCAGTCTTATTTTGATAAGTTTTATTAAATTTTGTACGCAGTCAGGCGGAGTTGAAAACCTGTCTTTCCATTCGTCAATTATATAATCCAATTCGATTTGCGATTTAACATCCGCCAACCGTTTATATTCAATCATTTTTTGATCTTGCGAGCCGACCCATTCGTCCGGAATATATGCCGTGACGTTAATATCAACAATTGCGGAAGAGATTTGTTCGACTTGTTCGCCTTTCAACTCACGGATGGTTTCTTCCAAAAGTTGGCAATAAGTATCAAACCCGACGTTCACCATATGTCCATGCTGCTTTGTTCCAAGAATGTTTCCGACCCCTCGGATTTCTACATCCCTCAGGGCTACCTGATAGCCGCTGCCCAGTGTTGTAAATTCCTTTATGGCCTTGAGTCTTTGCAGTGCTTCCTGCGTCAAAGTTTTATTCTTTTTGTAAAAACAATAGCAGTAGGCTTGTCTTTCGCATCTTCCGACCCGGCCGCGAAGCTGATACAACTGTGCAAGCCCAAATTTATCAGCATCATGGATTATAATTGTATTTGCATTAGGTATGTCCAGTCCTGATTCAATGATTGTGGTACAAAGCAGAATGTCAAATTCCTTGTTGGCAAAATCCACCATAACTTTTTCGAGAGTTTTTTCGTCGAGTTTGGCATGCCCCACTAAAATTCTTGCGTTTGGAACAATTTTTTGAAGCCGAAGCTTAAATTCTTCAATGGTTTCCACCCTGTTATACAGGTAAAACACCTGTCCGTCACGGTCAAGTTCGTGTGTAATTGCGTTTTTAATTGAAGTTTCATTGAATTCGCCGACAAAAGTTTTTATCGGAAGTCTGTTTTTAGGCGGAGTGTTGATTACGCTCATATCCTTAATTCCGGACAGCGACATATAAAGCGTTCTGGGGATTGGCGTCGCTGACATGCTTATTATATCAATGTTTTCCTTAAATTTCTTAAGTTTTTCTTTGTGTCGGACCCCAAATCGATGTTCCTCATCAATTACCAAAAGCCCCAGATTTTTGAATTTAACATCATCCTGTAATAGTCTGTGTGTTGCGACAACAACGTCACACGTACCCAGAGCAAGTTCTTTCAGGGTTTGTTTTTGTTCTTTTGCATTTCTAAATCGGGATAAAAGCTGTACATTCACACCGAAAGGATTAAACCGTTCCTGAATTGTCTGAAAATGCTGCATTGCAAGAATTGTTGTCGGAGCAATAATCGCTGACTGCTTTCCTGATGAGATTGCCTTGAAAATTGCACGAATTGCCACTTCTGTTTTACCAAATCCGACGTCCCCGCAAATCAGCCTGTCCATAGGGGTTCCGTTTTCCATGTCCGCCTTAACGTCAATTATAGCCTTCATTTGGTCGGGCGTTTCCACGTATTCAAAAGCTTCTTCCATTTCGGCCTGCCATGGCGTATCAGGTTCAAAAACAATTCCTTCCTGCATTTTTCGCTTAGCATAAAGTCTTAGCAAGTCATAAGCAATTTTTTCAACCTCTTTTTTAACACGGGTTTTTACGCTTGTCCAGTCGTTGCCGCCCATTTTAGATAATTTAGGTTTAACGGTTCCCGACCCTCTGTATCGGCAAAGCAGGTTAACCTGTTCGGCAGGGATGTGGAGAATATCTTTATTCGCATACTCAATTGTCAAATAATCCTTATACTGTCCGTCAATTTGCTGCTGCGAAAGCTCCCTGAAAATTCCGACTCCATGCACGCTGTGAACAACATATTCGCCCTCTTTTATGTCATTAATGCTCTCTATAAATTCCGGCTTTTCCTTGTAATAAGAGCGTTTTGAGGCGGTAATTTCTTTGGGACGCTTGTTAAACAGTTCTCTGTCCGTCAGTAAAATAATTTTTAAACCATCTAAAACACAGCCTGCACAAGAAATATTTTCTATAAAATTCAAATTAAAAACGTTTCTTTCGGCAAAAAGTTCCTTAACCCGCTCGGGATAATCCGTTGCGATAATGGTCTTATAATCCGGTTTGGAATTGATAAATTCGGCAATTTCATCCGGATTGGCAAAATAATTTTTTAAGGACTGCGAGTCAAATTCGATTAAATCCTCATAGTCGTAGTCGATAAAATTGTTCAGCCCGATTTTAGCAAAACCTGCTATTTGCTTGTGCAATTCCTCGATTTCAAAGTGGTTTCGGCTCTTTAATTCAATATTTAATCCCAATTTAAGATTTTCAAGCATTTGGTTTTCGTGATTTTGAGCAATAAACTCGTATTTCGAGAAAATCTCGGACATTTCGTCGAAAATAATAATGTGTGAGCTGAGATAATCAAATATGCTTACCAAATTATCGTTGAAATAACTTTGATAAACCTCAATACCTTCAAAAAATCCTTCATTTTCAATCTTTTCACTTATAAAATCAGGGAGTTGCCTTGACCCCAACATAAATTTATAAACCGGTTTAATCGAACATTCCTTAACTTTTTCGATGCTTTTTTGCGTTTCATTGTTAAAAAATCTCAAATCGACAATTTCATCGCCCCAAAGTTCAATTCTGACAGGATATTCACTAAGCGAAAATACGTCAATAATGTCGCCCCTTATCGAAAATTCCGAAATGTCGCTGACCATTGTCGAGCGTTTGTAGCCCAGAGCAACAAGCTTTTGGGCAAATTCCTTAGTATCAATTTCATCCCCGATTTTAAGATTAATAGAGTTTTTCTTGATAAAATTCCTGTCCGGAAATTTTTCCAAAAGAGCTTTTACCGGAAAAATAATCACTTCCGCACCGGAATTAAGTATTTCCAGCTGCTTTGAATAATCATAAAGGTTCGGCGAAACCCCTTCATACATCGAAATGTTTTGATAAGGAAAAATTTCGGCAGTTGTTCCAAAGGCTGTTTTAAAATCATTTTGGTATTTAAGGGCATTTTGTTCGCTTGCGGTAATAAATAATATTCTTTTTTGAGAAACTTCTTTTATTTTTTGCACTAAAAGCAATCTCAAAAACGAAGTCAATCCGGTTAGAACAAAGGATTTGCCGGTTATAAGATTTCGTTTAAGATGTAAAAAGTTTTTATTATTTTCAAAATCAATATTTAACATTTAACTTTTTTTAATATTGGGACTTTCGTATTCAACTCCCATTTCGTTTAGGGCGTTAATAAACCGCTCGGCACAGGCTCTTTGTATATCTGGCGGAACAACCCTGAGCAGCTCAACCGTTCTCGATATAACAGGGTCGTTATCGTACCAGCGGTTGCCATTTACAGGCTTAACCAGTTCATAGAATTTTTCAATAGCATCTTTGGACACTTTTTCTTCAATTTTTTGCAGAAAAATTTCCGCTTGAGCCTTCAATTCATCCTGATAATTTTTTAAAAGCTCAACTACCTCCAGCAGGAGTGGGTCATGATCATACCATCTTTTATAAATGGGACTCATTATATATTATTCCTTCTGTTAAGTTAACGTCAGAACTATCCAGATAACGTTCAATTTTACCACCGAGTAATTTTATTTTTTCTTCAAAATTTTCATATCCTCTGTCTATGTGTTGAAGATTTTCGATAATTGAAGTACCTTCAGCCATAAGACCTGCAACCACCAACGACGCTCCTGCACGCAAATCACTTGCACAGAGTATTGTTCCGGCTAATTTCTTAACTCCTTTAATTATTGCATGATTTCTGTCCTGATGTATATCGGCACCCATTCTGACCAAGTCAGGAACCTGCATAAAACGATTTTCATATAAACTTTCAGTTATAATACCTACTCCGTCGGCCGTTGTCAAAAGCGTCATTGCCATCGACTGCAAATCGGTCGGAAATCCAGGATAAGGCTGTGTGACAAAATTTATTGAGGTTAAGCGGTTTTTACAGGAAACCTCTATTGCGGTTGGTTCAATCAATTTTATATTAGCACCCATTTTAAGCAATTTATCGTTGAAAAATGTCAGGTGGCCGGGAAAAACATTTCTGATAACCGCTTTTCCTTTTGTTGCGACGACTGCTGACATGTACGTTCCTGCCTCGATTCTGTCGGGAATTGTTGTATACTCAATGGCATGAAGATTTCCCTGATTAACCCCGTTAATAACAATTTCAGAAGTTCCTGCACCTGAAATATCAGCCCCCATTGTATTTAAGAAGTTTGCCAAATCTACGATTTCAGGTTCCTGAGCCGCATTTTGAATACGTGTTGAGCCTTCAGCCAGAATAGATGCAAGCATAAGGTTTTCGGTTGCACCTACCGACGGAATATCCAAATAAACATCCGCACCCACCAATCTTGATGCTTTTGCATGTACATAACCGTTCTCAATTTTGATTTTCGCACCAAGAGCTTCAAGTCCTTTTATGTGAAAATCAACCCGCCTTTCGCCAATTGCACAACCACCGGGTAGAGCCACAATGGCCTCTTTGCATCTTGTGACCAAAGCCCCTAATATTATAAAAGAAGCACGCATTTTACTTACCAGTTCATATTTTGCGGTGATGCTTGTAATATTGGTTGCATCAATTGAAACGGATTTTTCCTGTTTATCATACTTAATCTTTGTCCCCAATCCTTCAATTACGCTAAGCATAATGTCAACGTCCGTTAAATCGGGAACGTTGTAAATTTTAGTTTCGCCTTTTGCCAAAATCGATGCAGCCATTAACTTTAAAACAGCGTTTTTAGCTCCACCTATCGACACTTCGCCTTTTAGGGGCATTCCGCCTCTTATTCTGAATTTCTCGGACAAAGTCCCTCCAAGTATAATCTATAAACTACTAATATCATAATACAATTATAATGCATTATTGTAAATAGGTTAATTAATGTAAAGTTTTTATTAAGATAAAAAGCCGGAAAGATACTTTTCCGCATGCTTCTTTGTATAGTAGGGTTTTTTTATGCTACAATCCATGAATGAGAAATAAGTCATTTGAATATACCTGTATTTTTGGAGGCGGGGCAATTCGTGGGGTTTCTTACGTCGGTGCAGTGAAAGCACTTGAGGAGCTTGGAGTTTCCCCTAACACTATGGCTGGTTCTTCTGTCGGTGCCATTTTTGCCGGTCTTTTGGCGGTCGGATACACAGCAGACGAACTTAAAGAAATTTTTATGCAGGTAAATTATGAACTTTTTCGCGATATTCACTTTGGACTCGGTAAGAATTTTGCCTTAAGCAAGGGAGAAATTTTTTTAGATTGGCTGAGGGAACTGATAGAAAAAAAATACTACGGCGAAAAGTTTAATGAAGAAGGCAATGCCCCTGTTACATTTGCTGATTTAGATAAAAATTTAATAATAATTACAACCGACTTAACCAATTTCAAATATAAAGAATTTTCCAAATTTGAAACTCCTGATTTTGAGGTGGCTTGTGCGATAAGAATTTCTTCTACAATGCCCGGTTTAATGAAGCCGGTGGAAGAAAACGGGTCTCTGCTGGTTGACGGAGACTTACAAAAAAGCTGGCCCATGTGGAGATTATCCAAAAACCTTTGTCCTGAAGAAGAAAGAGTCCTCGAGTTCAGGCTGGAAGGGGATTATGAGGGCAAGGGTCAAAGTGCAATTAACTTTGTGAACACCATTTACAGCTGTGTAACTTCCCTTGCAACAGATTTTATTATTGAGACTTACGGGCATCGTGACACATTTGATTACGTAAAAATCAATACCGGTTCGGTTGTAGTGATGGATTTCAGCCTTTCGAAAGAAAAACGAGAGGAGCTTATGAACATTGGTTATCAGCAAACCAAAGATTATTTTAATATTGCACTGCCGGAGAAAAAGAAAGAAATCGTAAAACACTATAGGATTATATCAAAACAGATTAACAAATTAAAAAATCTCGTTTTGTCAGGTAGGGTTAAACAGGCACAAAATCAGCTCGGGCTTTTGTACATGGACATTTATCCTTCAAAAAAACTCATTGATTTAAAATACTACGATATGGTAGAACAATTTAAGGATAATTTTATGGCAAATGTTGTCATAATACCCCTTTTGGAAATTTATTCACTAAAAAACGACAAATTACTGAAATCTCAGATAAGTTCAATCGCTGCAAGATTTGAAGAAAAAATCATGGAACTCGAAAGCTATATTTTTAAATTATAAAGATATTTCTTTAATGATTTTTTCAATTTGTGTTTTAAATTCCGGCAACTTGTCTATTATTGTTTTATAAACGATTTCATAATCTACTCCAAAATAGTCGTGAATTAATTTATCCCGCATGCCCGCTATTTGCTTAAAAGGGACCTTAGTGTAGCTATTTTTTATTTTTTCGGGTAAATTTTTAACTGCTTCGCCTATTATTTCAAAGTTTCTTTCAACAGCATCAATCGTTTTTTCATCATTTTGGAACATATCAAAATCCATATTTTTGGTGTAGTTAAGGATTTTGTTTACAGCCATTTCAATATCTTTCAGAAAGAATACCGGATTTCTTTTTTTCATAAAGCTATAGCCTCTTTTAAAATTGTGTCCTTAATAAAATTTTTCAGACCCTTTTTTGTTCCTAAATCAACCTTTTTCCCGAAAAGCTTTTGTAGATAGTTTTGTAAGTCAACCATTTCAAACATATCAATGACTTTTTGAAAATCTACAAGCAGGTCAATGTCGCTGGTTTGCGTTTGTTTACCTCTAGCATAGGAGCCAAAAAGGAAAAAACTTCCAACGAAATATTTTTCTTTCAAAAATTTTTCATTTTCTTTTATTTTATTTTTAATTTCTTCTACCGAATAGATTTTTTTATTATACATTTTTACCTCTTTTAATATTGGAGATTTTAACATATTTTTATTTTTTTAGCAATCCTGCATTAATTTTTATAACCTGTCGAAGGCTTCTCTCAAAACGTATTCTTCAAAGGCCTTTTTGTCGGCGGATTTGGATTTCGGGTCATTGACTATGATGCAAAATGCGTAAGTCTTGCCGCTTTTTGCCGTCAAATATCCCGTAATAGAGCTTATATTAGTTGAAGTTCCCGTTTTTGCCCTTAAATTGTCTTTGAAATACAACATCCTATCGGCCAGAGTTCCTTCGCCGGGTTGAGCCATATTGCGTTTAAAGTCTTCATTTTGAGCGGTTTTAAAAAGTATTTCCGTCATAAAATCTGCGGTCAAAAGGTTGTTTTTTGACATTCCGCTGCCATCTACAATCTTGATATTATCGGTGTTGACGCCAAGCCTTTTGTAATAATCGTTAAACATCTCAACGGCCGACTCTATTGAACCCGTTTCACTGGCAAATTTTCCGCCGGCCAGTTTGAAAACAGTTTCCGCCACCATATTATCGCTTTTTTTTAAAATATCAGCGGTTGCTAAAGACATGGGGTGTTTAGACTCTGCTATCATGGTGGTATTCGGAGGTAATTTTAATCTGTCAAAATCACCGTAGTATGAGATTTTTTGTTTTCTTAAAGTTTCCTCCAGCCTGAGAATAAAATATCTTCGGGGGTAATTGACGGGAATTTTTATATCTAAATCGTGAGAAACTGTTCCATCCGCATTTATCACATCAGGCGAAATATAATTTTTTCTTTCCAATTTAACATCGGTCTTATCACCCGTCACAACATTATTAATAAAAGCCGTCGGGTAAAAAACATTTGTTGAAATATCGGCGGGAGCTCCGGGGGTTGTCGGGCAAATACTCACTGTCAGGAGATTTTTGTCCATATTGTAAGAACCGAACTTGGGAGTCCGTGAGTTCAAATCATCATCCCACTGCCAGCCTTCTCCCCATTCGTTGCTGTCTAAAATTGAATCATCAATATAAAATGCTTTCGGCGAAAATATTTTGTAACCGCCGAGTGTTCTTATCATGCTTTTTAAGTCCGCACTTGTAAAATAAGGGTCCGCACCCAATTTTATATACAAATTATTGTCTTTATTTTTATAAAGCAGGGTTTTAAACTCGTAATCTTTTCCCAATGTGTCCAAAGCGGGCAGCAAAGTCGCAATTTTTTGGATAGATGCCGGCGTCATCGGCATGTTTGCATTAAGCTGAAAGACCCTTTTTCCGGTTGGAATTTCTTTGAAAGAAATACCAATCAAGGCCCTGTTTGAAATATCAGCCTTTTTAATAGCTGACGCGAGCGGGTTTGCAAAAGGTCTTGCCTGTGCAAATTCTGCAAATCCGATTAAAATAACAAATATAGCTAATAATTTTAAATTTCTTTTCACGGTTTCCCCTTTTTCCTTATTCTACCTCATACTTGTCATGAATATCAAGCAAAACCGTACATTTTTTCCTGAATTCGTACATTTCTTCAAATTTAATCTCGGCAAACATTGCTCCTTCGCCTTCTTTTACCTCTGAAATTACTTCCCCGTCGTAATCGATTATCCTTGAATGACCCAAATTCCACTCTTCACCCTCTATTAAGCCAGATTGAGTCAGGGCGACCATAAAGCATTGGTTTTCTATTGCACGGGCCTTACTTAAAGCCTCCCAGTGAACAGCCCTTGACATGGGCCAGGCGGCCATGTTTATGAGCAAATCCGCTCCCGCTTTTCGATAAGCCCTGTAAATTTCGGGAAATCTTATGTCATAACAAATCGTCAGACCGATTTTAACACCTTTGATGTCTATCATTACAGGATTTGAACCTTTTTTGACGAATTTTCCTTCATCACAGCCGTAGTAAGAAAACAAGTGCATTTTGTTATAATGAGCCACCAATTCACCGTTTCTATTGATGATAGGACAAGTGTTATGGAGGGTTGGAGGTTTGGATGTTTGGATGTTTGGCTCTTTAACAATGAAAGACCCGCCAATAATATTTACATTATAAGCTTGTGCAATTTGAGAAAGGAAATTGACTGTTTCGCTATTGTTCAAATCTTCTGCGGAGTTTTCAAACTCACTCGGTTTCCAACCCAGAGTCCAGACTTCCGGCAGCACAATGATATCAGTATCTTGCTGAATATTTTTTTCTATCAAATCTCTAACCTTGGAAAAATTCGCCTCTTTATCTCCGAGCTTAGAGGACATTTGAATCCCTAATATTTTTAATTTTTTTTCTTCCATAATCTAAATTTATACACTTCTTTATAAACTGCCGGAACTTTTTCGTCAAGTTCCTTTAATGAATTTTCTAATTGAACTCTTATTTCTTCATCTTGTTCGTCAGTATTGTCGGGATTTACATAAATAGGTTCGCCGTAAAGATTTATCAATCTGGCATATCCCAGCGGATACGTAAAATTGTCCCAAGACGGAAGGCTTAAAAAAGTAGGGTCTTCTGAATACCAGGTAACCGGCACAATAGGAGCTCCTGACATTTTGGCGATTTTAACAACCCCTTCTTTAACGATTAAGGGCGGTCCGGAAGGACCATCCACCATCATTGCAACATTTTCATTATTTTTAAGTTTTTCAATAAGTTTCATTGTCGCTTCAACACTGCCCTTTTTGCCTTTTGACCCTCTCACAACCTGAAATCCTAATTTTATAGTATTCCTTGCAATAATTTCACCGTCAAAAGAACGGCTAATGAGAACATTCAAATTTGCCTTATCCTTTTGCCCGAAAATACAACATTGATTTGCATGCCACATTGCATAAATACAAGGTTTTAATTCTTTGTTGTTTACCTCTTTTATCTTTGTCAAATGTTGTTGGACTTTAAACATTGCACGAACCAGCATAGATAGCAAATTGACTTTATTTTCACTTGATATTTTCATAAGACTATTTTATCACAAAAAACAGACGAGGAGTTGCAACCCCTCGTCTGAATAATCTGAAAATTTTTCAAATTCAATTATTATAATTTATTGGCAACCATCAAAGTGGTTTCAGCCAAACGGGTTGAATAACCCATTTCGTTGTCATACCATGAAATTATTTTAACCATATTGTCGCCGATTGTCATTGTCAGTGCCGCATCAACTGTTGACGATAAAGAAGACCCGATAAAGTCAGTAGAAACCAGCGGGGATTCTTCATAAGCAAGAATTTTGCCATCAGCAGCAGCTTTCAATTCTGCATTAACAGATTCAGCCGTTACAGGTTTTTCTGTTTCAAATACAACGTCAACAACTGAAACGTCAGGAGTCGGAACTCTCATGGCGAAGCCGTTCAACTTTCCTTTCAATTCAGGAAGAACCAACGCAACTGCTCTGGCCGCACCTGTAGTTGTAGGAACGATGTTTAAAGCTCCCGCTCTTGCACGGCGAGGGTCTTTGTGGCCTGCGTCAAGAAGTCTTTGGTCGCCTGTGTATGAGTGAACTGTTGTCATCAAGCCTTTTACAATGCCGAATTTTTCCAAAACGACTTTGGCAACCGGTGCCAAGCAGTTTGTTGTGCAAGATGCCATTGAAATTACGTTGTGGATTTTTGTATCATATTTGTCTTCATTAACACCCAAAACGATTGTGATATCTTCATTTTTGGCAGGTGCTGAAATGATAACTTTCTTTGCACCGGCGTCAATATGAGCTTTTGCTTTCAAAGCATCTGTGTAGAACCCTGTTGATTCGATTACAACATCAATTCCCAACTTTGCCCAAGGTAAAATCGCGGGATCTTTTTCTGCGAAGAACAAGATTTTTTTGCCGTTGATGACTAAACCGTCTTCAGCGACTTCAACTTTGCCGTCAAATCTGCCCATAACCGAGTCATATTTAAAAATATGTGCTGCATCTTTAAGTGTTAAACCGGGGTCGTTAATTGCAACATAATCAACTTTTTCGTAAATTCCTTCTTTGATTGCTGCTCTCAATGTGTTACGGCCAATTCTTCCAAAGCCGTTAATTGCTATTTTTTTCTTACTCATGCCGTGTACTCCTTCTCTTTTGTACGGTCTACATGTAACTTATACCGCAAACAAACTATACAATCAAGAGGCTAAATCGCTGAATTATTCAACAGGCTCATTTTTCTTTATATTATTTTAACGTGCAATTTATTTTTAAAGTTGTACTATATAATAATAAGGAGATTAGAAATGAATGATATTATTAATGTAGAAAAAATTAACTCTTATCTTGATATTAAGGGAGACAAGAAAAAAATTGAAGCAATTTTAGACAAAGCACTTGAATTAAAAGGGCTTGAAAACGATGAAGTAGCTGCTCTTTTGAATTTGGAAGACGAAAATTCAATACAAAAATTATTTAATGCGGCAAAAACGGTTAAGGAAAAAATTTATGGAAAAAGAATAGTGTTTTTTGCTCCGTTATATGTGTCAAATCACTGCTGTAACAACTGTTTATACTGCGGTTTCAGACATGAAAACAAAGAATTGAAAAGACGAATTCTTTCGGTAGAAGAAGCGGTTAAAGAAGCTGAAAAAATTATTCAGATGGGCCACAAGAGGATTTTGCTTGTTGCAGGCGAAGACTTAAAAATGACCTCTCTTGACTACACAAGACGAATTGTTGAAGGAATTTACGCAGATAAAATCGAAAATGGTGAAATAAGAAGATTAAATCTGAACCTTGCACCCTTGAGCGTGGCACAATTCAAAGAAGTTTCAAGCTGGGGAATCGGAACTTTTCAGGTGTTTCAGGAAACTTACCACCCCGAAGTTTATAAAAAAATGCATCCGTCAGGTCCAAAATCCAACTACAATAACCGTTTGGAAGTTTGGGACAGGGCAATCGAAGGCGGCATAAAAGATTTTGGCGTAGGAGCATTGTTCGGACTCTACGATTACAGGTTCGAAGTCCTTGCCCTGATTGAACATTCAAAATATTTGTTAAACAAATACGGAGTCGGCCCTCATACAATTTCCGTTCCGAGAATTGAACCGGCAGAAGGTTCCGACCTTTCTCAAAGACCGCCGTATGAAGTTCTGGATAAACAATTCAAAAAAATAATTGCAGTCTTAAGGCTGGCTGTTCCTTATACAGGCATGATTTTGACCACCAGAGAAAACCCCGATATGAGAAGGGCGGCTCTTGAATTTGGAATTACGCAAGTAAGTGCAGGCTCAAGAACTAATCCGGGCGGGTATTCTGAAGAAACCTCCACCGCACAGTTTGTCATGGCAGACGACCGCTCACTTGACACAATGGTCAGAGAATTGTCACAAACCGGCTTTATCCCGAGTTTTTGCACAAGCTGTTACCGCTTGGGGCGTGTAGGCGTGGACTTCATGCCGTTTGCAAGAGAAGGTTCAATCCACAAATTCTGCGACCCGAATGCAATTTCGACTTTCGCCGAATATTTGAATGATTATGCAAGTCCTGAAACAAAAGCTGCAGGTTTTGCGGCAATCAAAAAACATATTGAAGAAAATTTTACAAATGAAAACTTGAAAGCACAAGTTAATTCAACTCTGGAAAGAATTAACAGCGGCGAGCGGGATATTTACGTGTAACAAAATGTGTCAAAAGATTTAAAAACAGGCAATAATATTTTTCTTCTGTTTTTGTAAATTTGTAACAAAAAAATAAAGGTGTAGAAAATGAATATTCAACCTGTTAGTTTGGCAATTCAAACAAACCGTAACAACAATAAACAAAAGGTTGCTTTTGGCAATTTTTATTCGGAAATTACCAAAGAAGGAATAGTTGATTCAATCGAGCGGATTGACATGAGAGTGCAAAAGCTATCTGCTGATGATGTAAAAAATTTGGCTGAAAAAATTTGGGCTGACCTTGAAAAATTAAAACAAAAATATATTGACAGTCCTATTGATGTCCATGTATTTAAAGACAGCGAGTCAATTTGGGGAGTGGTTAAACCGGGGAAAACAATAATAGATGAAAGATTTTTAGAAACTCCCCAAAAGGGCGGCACTAAACTTTTTCACGAATTGATAATTTCTTATGGCAATGACTTAATAAAGAAAATAGACGGTCATGCACGTGAGTTGGCGGAAAAATATAAAAGTCGGACTAATGCCTAAAATCCCACAAACAACGGATTTAAACACCTTGCTTAAAATTATATTGTGGCGTTAAACGGGAGAGTTCCCGTAAAATATAATCCGTAATTTTCTTTTCCAAATTTGTCGAGAAATAATTGTTGATTTCTTTTATAAAATAGCAAGGGCTTGTGACATTGATTTCAATTATCTGCTCGTCAATTACGTCAAGTCCAGCCATGTAAATGCCTATGGAATTGAGTTTTTGGGCAACTTGTTTAAATTTAGCTCTTTCGCTATCTGTCAAAGCGGCCTTTTTGATAAATTCGTCGCTGTGAGTATTAAATTTAAAATCATCACCGCTTGGAAGCTTCACGACACATTCTTCCAGTACTTCTTCACCCAAAATCAAAACCCTTTTGTCCCCGAATTCGGCGGCAGGAATATATTTTTGAATCATAATTAAAGCCGTTTGATTATTTGTCATGGAATTTATTATGCTGTGAGTGTTCTTGTCGCCCTGTCTAAGAAACATGACCCCCGAACCGAAACATCTGTTCAGAGGCTTCAAGATGATTTCCTTGTTTTTTTCTAAAAAATTCTCAATTTCTTCCTGATTTGAAGTAACAATGTTGTCAGGCATGAATTCATTAAACAGATTAGCATGCAATTTTTCGTTAAAATCTCTTATCACTTTTGTATCATTTAAAATGAGAGTATTTTTCCTATCAACGAAATCAAGAATATAAGTCGCATTTATATAATCCAAATCCACCGGCGGATCCGGCCTGAACATAACAAGCTGAAAGCTTTCAATCTGGGCTTTTTCAAAATTTTCATGCAAATAAATATTGTCGCCTTTGACAAAAGATTTTGCACACCGACAATAGGCTCTGGCATTATTTAGCCCAAGTTTGTCAATTGTGGTTACGAAAACGTCTTGCCCGCTCTCAAGCAATTCTTTAATCAACCAAAAATCCGTTACCAATTTATTAAATTCAAAATATTTCAGTTCGAGTTTGTCAATGATAAATAAAATTTTACAAGTGTTGGAATTCATAAGACCTCTATTACAGGTTTCATATTATCACCAACTTGTTTAATTGACAATGTGCTTTTGAGCTATTTTTTAAACCAAACACTGTTGAATTTGAGTCCCACTTCATATTTTTGGCAGTATTTAATCAAATCTGTTTTTAATTCTTTTGCCATAAAATACATCGCTAAACAGTTTGGAACGGCCATTCCAAGCATCATTGAATCCGTAAGATTAATGACTGTTTGAACATTCATAACAGAGCCGATTACCGTAAAAGTAAGGAAAAATATCTGGTAAAAAAGTGTGCGTTTTTTGCCTTCTCCGACTATATAATTCCATGCCTTTTGTCCGTAATAAGCCCATGAAATAAGAGTCGTAAGGGCAAAAAGGATTACCACTACAGACAAAACGTATTTAAACCATGGAAAAATTGACTCAAAAGCAGATGAAGTAAGCTCAATGCCGTTAACTCCCTGAGTATAATTTTCATAGACTCCCGATGAAACAATAATTCCTGCCGAAAGCAAGCAGACCAAACCCGTTAAAAATGGTTCTATAAGTGCGATAAATCCTTGAGAAATGGGTTCATTTGTTTGTGCCGGAGCGTAAACAATCGGTGCAGAACCCGTTCCCGCCTCATTCGTCTGGACGGAACGCCGCATCCCGATAATCATTATTCCTATAATTCCGCCTGCCACAGAGGACGGGAAAAACGCTTCTTTTATCATAATATAAAACGTATGAGGAAGATTGTGCCAATTTGCGATAAGAATTACAATCCCCGCAAACAAATACAAGTAAATCATAAACGGCACGGCCTTCATTGCAACTTTTGTTATGGATTTAACTCCGCCGATGATAATCATTCCCATTAGAATTGCACAAATTAAGCCGATTAGCCAGTTATAACCGTGCAAAATACCTGTTTCTCCGCCTGCAATGTTAATGATTTGCCTTGTCGTCTGGTTGATTTGAATCATGTTTCCGCCGGTCAAGGCTCCGCCGATACAAAGGTAAGCGAAAATTACGGCTAAAGGCTGCCCCAGCCAACGCATTTTTCTTCTCGTAAGTCCGTGGGCAATAAAGTGCATCGGCCCGCCGGCAATCGTACCGTCAGGAAGAAATTTTCTGTATTTCAAAGAAAGTGAAACCTCGGCAAACTTAAGGGTCATTCCCAAAATTGCACCAAACATAATCCAAAATGCCGCTCCCGGCCCCCCGATTGAAATAGAAATCGCCACCCCCGCAATAGTTCCCAGCCCGACAGTTCCTGAAAGTGCTGCCATCAAAGCTCCAAGGGGAGAAATTTCTCCGCCGGCTCCGCTTTCTTTGGGCTTTTTAAGCAAATCTATTGAGTGTTTGAGTCCCCAAACTCCAATCCATCTGAAATAAAAAGTGAAAAACAGCCCGGCTGTTAGAATCCAGAGAATTATTATAGGCACCTGTGTCCCAAAAATATTTACGGGAAAAAACATAATAGACGAAACTTTATTCGAAACAGGAGCAACGTATTTTTCGATTTCGGCATCCAAATTGAAAGCAAAAACCTGCTGACAGTTGAATAAAAATGTGCAAACCACCGCCCACAGGGTCAAATAAAACTTTTTCATCTAAAATCCTTCCTGACTAATATCTTACTCAATCGTAGCAAAAACAAGAGGCAAAAAAGTCTTTCTTTACAAAATCTTTACCCTTGAACAAACTCAAGCAGTAAACTATAATCTCCTTTGTCGGCTTTTTGCAATGCGTTTATATATTTCTTTCGCAATTCCGAAATTTTAATCAAATTTCCTTGCCCCCAATTAAGCGGTGTGTGTTTTAGTTTTTTCATCAATAAATCCGCCATTAATCTTGAATGACGGCCATTCCCATTGGGGAATGGATGAATATAAACCAGCCTGTGATGAAATCTTGCTCCAATTTCGATTATAGGATAGGTTTCATGTCTAACCCAATAATTGACATCATCAAACAATTTTTGTAATTCAACGCTTATGGCATAAGGTGCAATCCCGATATTTCGCTCGGTTGTTCTGAATTTTCCTGCCCAGAGCCAAATCCCTTCAAACATTTTTTTATGCAGCAATTTAATAAATTTTTCTGATAGCAAATCTTTTCGCCTGATTGTCAAAAGCCACTTTTCTGCGTTTAAAATACCCAAACTTTCCAGTTCGTTTAATTCGCTCCGGAGCGTTACCCAGCTTGGAATTAGTCCTTGCACTTCTTCCTCGGTTAATGGAGTTGAATTGTCATCCGTCTCAAATATATTACTATTCATCTTCATCCCATAATCTTGCCTGCGAACCATCCAAAAGTTCCTGAGTCAGTTCATCTATTTCTTCATTGCCTAATTTTACATCCTGATTTTCCAAAGCCATATTATAATTAATTTTCCCCAAAATTTTTATTGCTTTTTTACGTGCCTGTTCATACGTCATTTTTTGCAAGCTTGTTTTTGGAATGAGAGCATAAACCAAATCGCAATCTAAAGCTTCAGCCACCTTGCATAAGGTCCCCAACTCCAATTTATACTTAACTTCGTCACTTTCAATCGTTAAAATTCTGGGTTGCTTGACCCCAACCCTTTTTGCCAGCTGTGTTGTCGTCATTCCTAATGCTTGGCGAATTGCTTTAATCCAGCCAAAAGCGGGGCGTTCGGCTTTTGCAAACTCAGACATTTGTTTTAATTTCTCATCTAATTTTTTTCTGGCTAATTTATTTTGTTTTTTCATTATTATAACTCATACATTATATTATTGTATTAATATTATAACATATATATTATAATTGTCAAGTAGAATTATAACATATATGTTATATATTTTACTTTCTTAATAATATTTCAATTCCCGCTTTAAAGTAATTTTTTACTTCCGCAAATGAGCGGATGTTCAAAATTGAGTGCAAAATGAACATAGGCCGCAGATAAAATCTTCTTATCGCCTGTTTGTGAAGTTCAAAAATCCTTTCCTTATCCAAAAAATGGGTTCTTACAACGGGGTAAAAATAAGCACTTTCAAAAGAAGCGTCGTCTTCAAGCAAATTGTTAGCATGGGCATATTTGCAAAATCTTGTGCCGAGAAGCGGCGTTGCGGTATAAAAACTTATAAAGTCGCTGTCAAGTTCAATCGCGAATTGAACTGTCTGTTCAATTGTATCTTCATCATCCCACGGAAGCCCTATGACAAAGTAATTGTAGATTTTAATCTTCGCTTTTTTAAAGATTTTGACAGTATCTCTGACATCATCAATTGTAATTTTTTTCCCGATTTTGTCCAGAATGTACTGGGAACCGCTTTCTACACCAATACTTACCAGACGGCAGCCTGATTCGTACATCAATTCTGCCATTTCTGCATCTGCGGTGTCCGCCCTCGTATTTGCGGACCATGTTATTTTTAGCCCGCTTTCGATAATTTTTTCACACAAATTCATTGTCCATTCACGGTCTTGATTAAAAACATCAGACCAGAGAAGGAAATTTTTTATCCCGTAAGTTTCAACACATTCTCTAATTTCTTCAATAATATTTTCAGCACTTCTGACGCGGACTTTCGACCCTGAAACGGGGGTCGCGAGGCAGAAAAAACAATGGTGCGGACATCCTCTTGACACCTTAATAACCGCCTGAACTTGATTATTGTCAGGCCTTCTGAATAAATTGTTGTCAACCAGATGGCGGGCAGGGAACGGAAGTTTGTCCAAATCTTTTATGAACGGCCGTTTGCCCGTGAACTTTGCCAAAATTTTAAACTTTTGGCCATCCCGATAACAGAGTCCTTTTATTTCAGGATAGGGTTTGCCTTCCAAAATTTCTTTCAAAGTTGTTTCCGCTTCGCCCACAATTATCAAATCAAGTGCTTTATACTTATATAAAACATCCGTGTTTGATGTCAAAAAATGTGCACCTTTTGCAATTGTAATGACATTAGGCAAAATTTCTTTCGCAATCGCCAACACCGACAAATCATTTTCGAGGGTCGTTGTGGCTACGTTTACAACAAGGTAGTCAGGCTTGAATTCTTTTAAATCAGAAACAAATTGAACAGTTGAACGGTCGAATGGTTGAGCGGTTGAAGGGCTGGAAAGCTGAAGAGTTGAAAGGGTTTTCTCCAGTTTCCCGTTCCCTGTTCCCTCAAGACTATAATCCTCAATCCTCGCTTCAAGTCCGGTTTCTTCGGCAACAGCAGCCATATACATCAAATCCATCGGAGGCAAAGGCGGGATTACCAGCAGCTCTTTAACCGGCTGTTGGCATCTGTCCTCCCTGTTCATAACAGGTGCGGGCGGATAAATAAAAAGTATTTTTTTCTTTCCTGACATTATAAACATAAGATTACTTGCAAAAAATATTGCAGTCAATACCTACTTTTTCTGTAGAAAAAGTAGGCAAAAAGACTTTTGGAATATTAGCTCTTTCACTAAAGCAAAACAGATTGATGTGGAGGGGTTGAAAGGCTTTTTATAAAGTGATTAAGTGACTGGGTGATTAAGTGATTAAGTGCAACAAAAAAATTAAAACTTTCCTTTTCCCGTCTTCTAGCTCCTTATATATTCCGTCGTGAACCGGTACGCTTCAAATGCGTCGGAGAAGTGTTTTGGGGGCATGCCGGCCTTTATTTTGAGCGAGTTCAAAAATAGGGCTTTTTCGGGCAGCTGCTCCCACACGGATGGCAGATAAACCGCCTGATAACTCCCGTCTTTTATAATTATTCCGTCCGTAAAAGGTTTTATCTGATTCAAAAGATCCTGTTCATTTTCAAAATGCATTTGTTCAGGTGCGGACAGCAGGGAAACGTCAATGGCTAAATCTTCAAACTCATCCTTTTTCAGCGGTGGAAATCTGGTGTCGGAAAACGCTGAGTTTTGGGCGTTTTTGACTAAGTCAATTATCAGTGGCTGGTGGGCAATAATCGAGCCGATGCAGCCTCTCAGATTTCCGTTTTTTTCCAAAGTTACAAAGCAGGCACCTGATTCCTCAAAAACAGCAGGAATTTTTTCGAATTTCGGGAATTTTTCACCCTCAAACTCTGCCATAATGCTTTTTTTGCAGGCATCAATAACAAACCGGGAAAAATGTTTTTTTATAAACTCATTTTTTTTACCTTCGTGCAGCAGCCAGCTTCCATAGCCCACGACCCTTGAGCCGTCGCCTGTTATGTCACCCGAATTCACCATGCCCACACGTATTAAAGAGTAGTTTTTAATCTTGACGAACTCCACCAAAGCACAAACTCCCACAGCACCGCATGCCCGATTCGGGTTAAATTGCTCTACATTGTTTGTTTCAATCATTTCTGCCGTCACACTGTCAATTTTTTTTGCCTCATTTGTTTCGTAAAAATGGCTTAAATCAGACGAGACGATGAAGGCATTTTTGGGGTTTTGCCAGTAATGTTCTATTATTTTCGTAATTTTTTCGTAATGATTTCCCGCAAGAATAGGGATAATTTTTACCTTTGGCAAAACGTTTTGCAAAAAGGGAATTTGAACCTCAATAGAGTGTTCATCAACAAATGCGTCGTCTTCAAACTCACATCCGAATTTTTCTGCCAATTCCTGATTGATTTCCTGATTAACTTCAATTTCGCCAAGCGGGGTCGACCATTTGGCAAAACTTGACAGGGCAACGTTTTTGACGGCGACGTAATGAGGCGGTGCGATTATGAAAACATTTTTCACATTCTTATCAAGATACTGAAAACCCTCGCTTGCAAGCTGCCCCGAATACCTGTATCCGGCATGCGGAACTATTATGGCACGGGTTTGACAATCATAATCATGCACATTACTTTTTTTCAAAAGTTCTAACTGGTTTAACAGTTCGTCTTTATCGTCGGTATAAAATTTTCCTGCGGCGGATGTTGGTCTAATATTTTTCATAGTAAATTTACCTATTAATTTTTCTACAACTTAGATTATAATATAAGACATGAAATATCAAGATACTCTAAAGGATAATGTTCAATGCACCATTTGTCCGAGAAATTGTAGGCTCAAAGAAGGACAATCGGGGTTTTGCCAAATAAGAAAAAATATAGCCGGAGAAGTGGTTTTAACCTCTTACGGCTACAATACGGGGCTTTCAATTGACCCGATTGAGAAAAAACCGCTTTATCATTTTTACCCCGGAACAAAAGTTCTTTCTTTCGGAACTTTGGGGTGCAACATGGGTTGTCAATTTTGCCAGAATTGGCATATCTCAAAATCCAAAGCTGACCCCTCTCACCTAAATTGCACAACACCCGAAAAAATAGTTGAAACTGCTCAAAACCTCGGATGCAAAAGCGTTGCGTTCACTTACAATGATCCGGTTATATTCTTTGAATATGCGATTGACACCGCAAAAATTTGTCGGGATAAGGGAATTAAGACGGTTGCCGTGACAGCTGGATACATTAACCCCGAGCCGAGAAAAGAATTTTTCGCCTGTATGGATGCTGCAAACATTGACTTAAAATCCTTTAGCGAGGATTTTTACAAAAAGAACTGCCTTGCACATTTGGAACCGATATTAGACACTATAAAGTACGTTAAGAATGAAACTAACTGCTGGTTAGAGCTTACGACACTCTTGATAGAAGGCGAAAACGATTCCGAAGATGAGATTGAGAGAGAATGTGAATGGATTGTAAGAAATTTGGGAACCGATGTACCGCTTCATTTCAGTGCATTTCACCCAGATTACAAGTTTATGGACAGGCCGCCTACAAAACTTTCGACTCTTTTAAGGGCTTACGATATAGCAAAAAAAGCGGGAATAAGCTACGTTTATACAGGCAATCTGCCTGATACAAAAACGTCTACAACTTACTGCCAGTCCTGTTCAAAACCCGTCATCATCCGCAGCGGATATTCAATTGTTGAAAATAGCTTGCAAAAAGGCCATTGCAAAATCTGTGGGGCAAAATGTAGCGGGATATTTTAAATACTCTTAAACCGTTCAAACTCTTTTTGTCTGAATTTGTTGATAACCTCTAAATCTTTTGGGTTAAAATTTGGGATTTCATATCTTTTTTGCCCGGAAAATTCATCTAACATAATCCCTCGTTGCTGCAAATCCGCAAGATTTTGTACCAAATTGCCGACCAAATCTTCATGTGTGTTTCCCCAGCCTGTTATTTTATTATCCCGCCACCCTATATTTTCTATTTCTACAAAATAATAGGGCTTTGCACTATATTCTTTTCTTGAATCATCGATTATTAATTTCAGTGAATTATTTTTTAAAAAGTCCTGCAGTGTTGTAAAGGCACGTAATTTTCTGAGTTTCCTGTTGTTTATCAAATCAAGTACATTGTCAGTTTTATAAATTCCTCTTACTTCAAAAAAATCCTTTGCAAGCGGCTTTTTCCCCAATTTAAGAAGATTTAAAAAAGAGCCGAAAGCAATTTGTTCGCTAAAATCAGCACGTTGAAAATTAGATACCGAATATCTGCCTTGAGCTTTATTATTTAAAATATTGCCTTTTATTTTCATCAACTGCCTTACTATATTTTTTCTAGCCAACATCAAAAAAATGATTCATCTCTTTTTGAATTACGTTATTGAAAGAAGCGGCAACCTTTTTAGCATTTAAAAAATCATAAACTTTAGGAATTTTAACCGTCTTTACAAATCGGTCTTTAACGCTTAATCCGTTTTCGTCATCAGCAAAATTTATCATCCCCGATGTCCTAAGGTTATATTTTTGAATATTTTCATCCAAAAACCCACCACTTATTTTAAACTCATCCTGACTTCGTGCTATCAGCTTTGTCAATTCGGCAAGCTTTGTAAATATTGGCAGATTCTCTTCGCCTCTAACAAACCAATTCTCATATTTCAAAAGCTCTAACCAATGATTATTTACGAAGAAAATACCGCCACCGAATTTACGAAACTCATCCACCTGAAGTTCGAGAGTGTCAGACTTCAAAGGATGGGGAAATTTATCAAATATCGGCTGAAGCTCTTCTTTCAAAGCTTTATTTTTTACATCCAACCCTAAACGGTGTAAACAATAATCGGTAGGACTATTCTCAATCTTGTAGTGGAACATAAATCCGCCGACATTTTCTATACTTTTAGGTGATAACTCCATTATTAATTACCTTTCTGCTTTATTGCTAAGGGTTTTTCTTCGTTGTGTAGATTACATGGAGAGGCTCTGTAGAAAGCTCATCTACAGCCTCTTGAACTGTTTTTATGACAGCTTCATCGGAAAAATTCGGATGGGTCTTGTTAATTTTAACGTATCTGGTTGGAGTAGGAATTTCGATACGCTCTAAAAAATCCTTTGCTTTGGCAATGAAACCTTCTGTGTCTTTTTTCATTGTTCTTGCCGTAAAATAAAAAGTGTCTTCAGCCATACGGACTCTGCAAAATCCGACTAATATGTCAATGCCTTCTTGTTTTGCCCTTTCTGCTACCACTTCCAGTTTTGGTGTTATCCTTGATAATTCTTTTGACGCCTTTGAAGAACAGTATTTAATGGAATTTTTTTCGATAAGAGCCATACCAAATGTTTGTTGGTTTGAATTTAATGCTTCAATTTTCATTTTTGCCCCTTTCCTAAAATTTGGTTTTCAGTAACCTAAAAACCATAATAAATTTTTTTAACACTTTTTGATGCAAATGTTAAAAAATTGTTACAAATGTTTTGAAAATATATTTTCCGCCGAAGTAGGAATAAACTTTATACCGGTCATTTTCGCCCGCAATTTTAATTGAGTTTTGCCTGTCTGTACGCAAAACAAGAATTTTGTTTTGGTTAGACAGTAATCCGCCCCGACGTTTTTCCTCTTTCCCCGTTTCCTTTCCTTCCACAACTTCGTGCTGCTCCAGAAGATTTAAAGTAACCCCGTTCGGGTGTCCATAATTGTTTATTCCCGTCGAAATTATGGCAATCTGCGGATTTATTCTATCCAAAAAAGCTTTATTTATAACATTTTTTGCCCCGTGGTGTCCGACTTTCAAGACCTCAATATTTTGGGGTAAATTTTTCTTAATCCTCTCAAACGCCATAACGCCCGCATCGCCCATAAAAAGTTCATCAAAATTATTGTCGGAAACAAGCGTTATAATAGAATTTTCGTTTTCGAAGTCCTCACCTTTAAAATTTGCTTTAAAGGTTTTTAATTCAAATTTTTTTTCTTGTTTTGGATTGCTTCGTCGCTTTGCTTCTCGCAATGACTCATCATCACTTGTCATTGCGAGGAGGGCTTCAGCCCGACGCGGCAATCCAGTACTTTCTTTATATATAACTTCATTATTTTTCACTAATTTTAATTTATTTTTTGCCTTTTTATAAATTTCTCCCGCTAATCTTGATTTATCATCCAAAGAATTTACATAAACAGTTTTTATATTAAGATTTTCAATCAAATCGACAGCTCCGCCGGCATGGTCGGAGTCAAAGTGGGTTATGATAAGCCCTTCGATGTTCTTTATTCCCTTATCTTTTAAATATTCCAAAATAATTACTTTTGCCTGAGTTTTTCCGCCGTTATAGCCCATTTTTCCGCTGTCAATGAGAAAATACTTGTTCTGCGGAGTCTTAATCAAAAATGCATCTGCGTTTTGAACATCAAAGGCAATCGTTTCCAAATTATGATTGTTAAATGGCAGACAGGAAATTAATAAAACTAAAGTTAAGAAAGCCGTGGTTAAAATTATTTTTTTAACAGAATTCTTCATCCCCCCTTGAGGGACTCTGCCGAGCGAAACATCCGGTGGATGTTTCGAGAGAGGTTGATTGAGGTGGGGGGCAGGCGAGGAAGAGGGTTGGGGTGAGGGGTAAATTTTAAACAGCAGCGTTGCCAAAAGCACAATTCCGTAATATAAAAAAATCTGTAAAACACTCGGTTGTGGCATTTGAATAAGTGAATGAGGAAGTTTTGCAAAATAATCCGATATAAACACCAGAGCATTTAAAACAGGGTTAAGGACAAAATCAAACAAAAAGCAGACCGTGTTTGCCATGGGTTTAATCAGAGCTAAAACCGCACTGACAAATCCGCCGAAGCTGATTACCGTCACAAAAGGCAGAATTGCTATATTGGCAAAAACAGAGTACAGACTGAACGAGTTAAAATAATACATTTGAATAGGTGCAACCCAAATTTGGGCGACCAGCGGCACAAAAATCGCCCCCGAAAGCCATGGGGGGACTTTTGTCTTGCCCCCTCCCCCCTTGAGGGAAGGACTCCGCTCTGTCGATTGAGTATCGACAGAGATGGAGGAAAAGTTTTGGGGTGGGGGTTGTAGCTGACTCCCTCCCCCCTTGAGGGGGAGGGTTTGGGGTGGGGGGTTATTATCAACTTTCTCAAACAAAACCGGAGCCGTCACCAAAAGCCCGAATGTAACCAAAAATGATAATTGAAACCCGACATCATTTATATAAGAAGGGTTGTAAATCAGCATAAGCAAAGCCACAAAAGACAGGAGGGATATGCTGTGGGCATCTCTGTCTATCAGTTTGCCTACCAGAATAAAAATCAGCATAAAAGCAGCCCTGATGACAGAAGGCCCAAGCCCCGTCATCATTGCGTAAAATATAACAACAAAAATTCCGCTCGAAACGGTAAAGTTGAAAGGCACTCTAAGCCGTCTTAGAATGAAAAACCAAATTCCGTAAATCAAAGCTACATTCATCCCCGAAGCAGCCAAAATATGCAACAGTCCTGAATGCTGAAAGGATGTTTTAAGCCCCTCTGGCGGGGCCACCGCATCATCTCCAAAAACAATTCCGCCCAAAAGTTCAAGGTTAGGGCTTTTTAAATATTTGGAGTGGGTTTTGATAATGTCATTTCGGACATTATTTAAGCCCTGTAAAAACCGCCATTTTGGGCTTAATTTTGTATTTTGGATTGTGCAATCACCCTCATTTGCATAAAAAACACTGAAGGTATCGAAATTTTTTAAATATCGTCCGTAATCAAACTGGGAGGGATTTGAGACTTCAAATGGAGTTCTCAATTTGCCTTTCAGCTTATAAGTGTCGCCAATGTTGAATTTTTTGAAATTACCGCCCTCCGAATAAACAGTAACAAGGGTTTTTGCCTTAATGTTTTCTGCTTTTCCACTGTAATATACTTTTGAAGCTTCAACAAAAAATTTTGTTTTATCGCCGGAACTGTTCGCCGGAATTGAAACAATTTGACCCTGAATTACCGCATTTTGCGGAGCTATTTGATAAAGTGCGTCAGAATTTTTTATCCTGAAACTTGCGTTGAAAAACGCAAAGAAAAACATAAAATAACAAAATAAAACCAATTTGGGCGATAAATAATTCTTGAAAATCGCAAAAATTCCCAAAACCAAAAGCAAAAATGACACCAGAACGGCATGTTCCGAAAAGTAAGCAAAAAGCCCTATTATGTAAATTACGGACGTAAAAAACATTAGGAAAAACTTTTTCTGGACAGCTGAGCTTAAAAACTCCCTAATCATAATATTACTCTTTTTCGAAATCGGTCAAAAATTCTCCGGGAGTCTGCCCGAAACCGCTTGCAATTTTAACCAGAGTCGAAATCGCAACTTGCTGTTTTTGATTTTCAAATTTACTCAATGAAGCCGAATCGATTTCACTTTCAATGCAAAATCGGTTTAAAGACACCCCCAAAGCTCTTCTGCGTTTTTTTACATATAAAGAAAGTTTTTTCAAGTATTGCATAATATCAATACTATGTGGCAACTGCGTAAAAATCATTGACATTGGTCAACACTAATCGGGCAATAAAAAAAGAGCCCAAAATCAAAGATTTTGGACTCTCCGTTAAGTTCTAAAAATTCAAAATTATCTAACTAATTCTTTGAATTTTTTACCAGCTGAGAAAGCAGGAACTGTTTTTGCAGCAATTTTCAATACCGCACCTGTTTGAGGGTTACGGCCTGTTCTTGCAGCTCTCTTGCGTGGTTCAAAAGTACCAAAGCCTACCAATGTTACTTTTTTGCCTTTAGAAACACTTTTTTCGATTGTTTCTAATGCAGCGGCGATAACATCAGCAGCAGCTTTTTGAGAAACTTTTGCTTTTTTTGAAACCTCTTTTACTAATTCTTCTTTGTTCATAACGAACCTCCTTTTTTACCATCTTTGACATTTCCTTCCAATAAATACAAAAGAATTATCAGAAAATAAATACCCCGTCAAATTTTGCATCACGTGTGCAAAAACACTATAAGACCTGTCAATGATTGGCGTTGTACTACCATGCCCCGATATAACGGGAACAACCATAATCATTATACCTATTTATCTAGTTTTAGCAAGGCTTTTTACAAAATATCCCCCGGAATTGTTAAAAATACTTAATAAATAAGGCACTTATAGAATTTTTCTCAAAAAAATAAACCCGAAAACGCCTATAAACACGGGGTTTCTTATTATTTGTAATAATCTTGATTAATTTTTGCGAATTGGGTGCCTTTGTAAAAATATTGTAAGATTTGATAAGCATTGTAACCGTTTTTGGCTAAATTATTTGCACCATGCTGCGACATGCCCACCCCATGCCCGTTTTTTTTGACATTATCATCAAAAGACGGAACCGATTTTAAATAAGGTAAATTTTTTGTCCAAACATCTGCAGCACTGGATGTTTGTCCTCCGGCAGAAGCAGAATAGTAGGCAGGAATAATTTTTAGGCCATATATTAAGACAATTCCCTTTGTGTCTTCAACAGCTTTATTTGTTCCAGAGGACTCCGCCGAAGCCCCTCCATAGGCTTGGTCTTCTGGAGTATCCTTCAAGTCATAACCGCAGCTTGCACGTTTGCCCATATTTGCAAGGGCATAACTTCTTGCGGCTATTGCCTGTGCTTTGTGGGCCTCATGACACCATCCGGATGGCATTTCGGAAGGCACAACGCCCCTTATATAATCTTCTATGTCAACATGATTTACTATTGTCAGGACACCATTGCGATTATAAACAATAAAAGAACCTCTGTACCACTTGCCTTTTGTGCTGATAAACCCGTTCGGAGTTGGTTTTATCACGGCATAATCGGTTTTTAAGTCAAAATAATCATTGAGGATTTTTATTGCGATACTATTTCTATAGGCCCTTAGTTCATAGGGCTTCATAGCCGATATCGTGTATAAAAGCCTGTTAGTTCGGGCGTTAATAATCTGACCTTGTGTAGATGTTCCCAGATAAGCCCTGTTTACGCCGGTTACCAGTCCTATTTTTATCGCAAAACAAGGTAATGCGGATATAATCTGCATTAAAAATATTGCTAAAAAAATTGAAAACTTTTTCATAAATATTTATTACTTCCTCTAATTAATATTTTAGCACAAATGGCGAATGGTTATCAGTTGATAAGTTTATAAGTCGATAAGTCGATAAGTTGAAAGGCTTTTTACGAAGTGATTAAGTGACTGGGTGATTAAGTGATTAAGTGCAACAAAAAAATTAAAACTTTCCTTTTCCCGTCTTCTAGTTGATAAGTCGATAAGTCGATAAGTTGAACGGTTCTATTCCCAATTACCAATTACCAATTACCAATTTCCAATTACCAATTCCCAATTTCCTTTTCCCGTTTTCTAGATAAGCAGGTGCGTTAATGCGTTAAATAAGGCCTTTTTATACCGAGTTGCAATAAATATACGTCATCCTGAACTTGTTTCAGGATCGCAAAAGCGAACGACCATGCGATGCTGAAATAAATTCAGCATGACGTGAGAGCTATAG
>JBAYNW010000014.1:0-48675 GCA_041678605.1 Candidatus Gastranaerophilaceae bacterium
GTCTGATTGAATTAAAGCGAAGGGAAGAACAATCTCTGTTGAAGTCTATATGACTGGATTATGCTGAGTTTCAACCCTTCGCTTTTTATTTAAACATGAACAAAATCGCTAAGCAGGATTATGTCACTTTGCTCTTGACGCCAGATTGTTGATTATTTCGTCGACGGTTACGTTGTTTTCCACCATGAATGTCAGCACAAAATACGCCAAATCAGCGACTTCCCACTGAAGCCCGTCGCCATGCTCAAAATTTACGACCTCAAAGGCCTCTTCCATTATTTTTCTCTTTAAAAGGAAATTATCTTTAAATAATTTTGCACTGAATGAATTTTCGGGCATATTTTCTTTTCTTGACTTCAATACCTCGTAAAGTTCCTTTGTGCTGAATTCCTTATCTTCAAAACAGCTGAATTTATCTAAATGGCAAGCATTTCCCTTTTGTTTCACCTTGAATAAAAGCGTATCAAAATCGCAGTCAAACCTTACGGTTTCAAGTTCCTGAGTATTTCCAGAAGTCATTCCTTTTGTCCAAAGTTCCTGACGTGAGCGGCTAAAATAAGTCGCCAGACCGCCTTCAAAAGATTTCTTTAAAGACTCTTGGGTTGAGTAGGCGAGCATCAAAACCTGCTTGGTGTCAACGTCCTGAACTATTGTCGGGATAAATCCGTTTCCTTTTTCAAAATCCAAACATGCACAAAAAGCATCTTCAAGCTTCACCGCCCCTGTGTAAATGCACATCCCGAGCTGTGTTGAAATATTTTTCTTATTTAGTTCAACTATTTCATCAATTGTTGAAATCCCGCCGGCGGCGACAAATTCTTTTTTTGTAGCCTTTCTTAACTCTTCAATCGAAGCTAAATCACATCCCTGCATCATTCCTTCTTTTTCAACCGCAGTGAAAAGATATCCCGAACACAAGTCGTCAAAGTGCTTTATGTAGTCAAACGGAGTTTTATCAAGCTCTTTTGTCCAGCCCTCGGTAGTAATTTTGCCGCCCTTTGAGTCAATTGCCACAATTATTTTTTCTTTGGGAAGCTGTGACAAAAATTCTTCACTGGCAGCTGTTCCTATAATTATTTTTTTTGCACCGTGTGCGATTAATCTTTTGGCTTTTTCTATTGTTCTGATGCCGCCGCCGACCCTGCATGGCACGGTTTTACAAAGCTGTTCTATCAATTTCTCATTATTGCCGCCGTTTCCCATAGCACTGTCAAGGTCAACTACCGCAATATCGCCAAATCTTGAATAATATTTGGCAAGCTCCAAAACGTCTTCACGTTCCAAAACCTTCTCTTTGCCTTGTTTTAACTGAACAGCCTTGCCGTTCATCAAATCTATACTGGGAATTATCATTATCTCTCCCTATTTTTTACTTTTTACTTTTCACTTTTATTATATCTTAAAAATAAAACGGTTACTTGTCTATATAATTATTTTTTTTCTTGGTATAAAATGTAAATGTGAGGTGAGGCTTTATGAAAAAACTTCTTTCAGTAATTTTTTGTTTGCTTATAACATGTTCGGCCGCAAAGGCTGATTTTGCCGAGCATTATAATCTGGCACAACAATATTTGTCGCAGTATCAGTATTCAAGTGCCATAACCGAGTTCAAAAAAGCGTTGAGAATAAATTATCTGGACGATTCTGCAAGGGTTGGGCTGGTTAATTCTTATCTGGCAAGAGGAACTTACTTCGCAAACAAAGACAAAAACTGGGAAAACGCCGCCAACGACTACCGTGCCGCCTTGTTTTATCTAAAATATTATCCGTCTGCACAAGATGTTCAAAATTCTACTCAGGCAATCTCAAATACAACAGAAAATCTTAACATGTGTTTGGCTATGCAAAAATTTAACACGGCGGCCGGTTCAAGATACAAAAAGGGGCAAGATTTAAGGCTCCAGGGGCTGTTCCCCGAAGCCGGATATGAATTTGCTCAGGCACTTTCTGATTTGAGTTTGAGACAAAAATCTTACGAGCAAATTGCTGATATTATGAAAATTCTGGGCAACAACCCGCAATGTGCCGAATACTACAAAAAAGCAATTGCAATTAATCAGGACAATGCGGGACTAAGATTAAAATACGCAATAATTTTAGATAAATTAGACAAAAATGACGAAGCCGTTCAGGAATATAACTACGCACTTGCAAACGGATATGACGATCCTGAAATTTTATATGCATTAGAACGAATTTACAGACAAAAACTCGCTCAAACTCCTAACGACGCCCCGACAATAACAAATTTGGGAGCAATTTTACAAAAGCAGAACAAATTTGACGAGGCACTTCAATATTACACTCAAGCAAGCCAAATTGACCCTTCGAACGCAACAACAAGGCTGAATGTCGGGACTTTATACCAGCAAAAAAAATCCTACGATTCTGCGATAGCAGCGTATGACAGCATCTTATTTTTATACCCGAACAACGTAGATGCCACCTTGTACAAAGCCCAATGTCTGGCGGCTCTTGGCCAAAACGACAAAGCAATTGAAACATTTAACAAAGTTTTGAGTCTTGACCCGACCAACAAAGTGGCCAAAGCTCAGATTTTTGATACTCTGAAGGCAACAATGACACCTGCTCAATTTATGGCATATTTGAGCAAAAATGCGTCTACGGATAAAAATGCGGTTAATGATATGTATGATTATGCGATAGAATTGCACAAACAAAACAAATTTGATGATGCAATCACCTGCTACAACGAAATTTTAAAAATAAAAACAGATAATCCGGAGATTTATGTAAACCTCGCTATTGCATACAAGCAGAAAAATGATTTGGCTCAAGCAAAACAAGTTCTGCTCGGTGCTCAAACAAAATTCCCCAACAATAAGCAAATCTCGGAAAATCTTCTTGCTCTGTCAGAGGAGGCCGCATCAGGAAAATTTGACGAAGCTTCCAAATTTTACAACAGCGGTGATTATCAAAAAGCTCTCAATGCTTACCAGTCAATTCAGCCGCCGTCTTTTGATTCTCTAAGCGGCATCGCCGCTTGTTATAAGGCATTAAACAATGACGCTCAAGCCATCGAATACTATAAAAAAGCACTGGCTATCAGCCCGAATTCAGATGTGGCTTACTATATGGGAGTTCTTTACTCTGAAAAGGAGAACTGGCTTGCCTCAAAAACTTATCTCAAAAAAGCAATCGCAATTAATCCGAATAACACAAAGGCAAAAGAATTGTTAGGAACGGTTATTGAGCAGGCTAATATAAAACTCGTTGACGACGGTTCGGCACTTTATGACAAAGCCGATTATCCGAAAGCTTTGGCCATTTTTAATCGGGTTTTGCAGGACGACCCCAAAAATCCCTACGCCTATTATTATAAAGGGTTAATTAACGACGTAAATAAAAAATACATTTTTGCAATATCCGAGTATAAAAAAGCTATCCAGTATAACTCTGAATTAACCATAATTTACTACTTAATGGCTTTGGACTACGACAATCTCGCTCAATACAAAACCGCTCTGGCAAATTACAAAAAATACGTTTCCGTTACAACGGAAGACAATGAGTATAAAAAATATTCTCAGTCGAGAATTAAAGAACTGAAAAAATATGAAAACTAAAATTGGGAGTTTGATTTTAAATAGCAGTGTTTCGCTTGCTCCGATGGCAGGGATAACCGACTATGTCTTGAGAAGTTTAATCAGAAAATATTCAAAAATCTGCCTTTTGACAACCGAAATGATAAGTTCGGAAGCGTTGATACAAGAATTCAGGGGCGGGCGTGCTGAAGGCACGCCCGCCCCTGAAAACAGCCTAATTTTGAGAGCGAATAACCATTCCCCGATTTCTTACCAGCTGAGCGGGCATAAGCCGGAACTGATGGCAAAAGCGGCGAAAATTCTGGAACGTTACGCTGATATAATTGACATAAACATGGGCTGTCCGGTAAACAAGGTCGTAAAAGGTCAGGACGGATGTGCCTTAATGAGAAATCCCAAACTTGCCTTAGAAATTGTTAAAGAAGTAAAATCGGCTGTGCAAACGCCTGTCAGTGTTAAGTTTAGACTTGGATATAATGCTGAAGAACTCAATTTTGTTGATTTTGGGGTAAAGATGCAAGAGGCAGGAGCCGATTTTATTACGGTTCACGGACGAACCCGTTCTCAAATGTATGCGGGCAAAGCAAATTGGGCGGTTATCAAAGAACTCAAGCAGAATGTTGAAATTCCTGTTTTTGCAAACGGGGATATAAATTCGATTGAAAGTGCGGTTGAATGTCTGGAACAATCTTCAGCCGACGGGCTTGCAGTCGGACGCGGAATTTTGGGTGATGTGACATTAATTTCAAGAATTGAGCATTATCTTGAAACGGGGAAAAAGCTTCCGCCCCCGACTTTGGAAGAAAAAGTTTCGACGCTGAAAACCCATCTGGATGAAGAAATAAAGCTGCGAGGGGAAGATGTTGGGATTAAATTTACCAGAAAATTCTATCCTTACTACATAAACAGCGTCAAAAATGCCGCAAAATATAGGGCAGAGCTTGTTCTGGAAGAAAATTATGCGGAAATAATTAAGAAGCTGGATTTAATCGCCGGATTTGCCGCCACTTCAATGACGGTTTAATATTGAAAAAATCTGTCAAAATCGACGTCATCAAAACTGCATAGGAGCCTGAAAACTTCGTCGTCCTCATCCATTCTCTGAAAATTATATTCGTCAAAGAGCCAGTATTTCGGGTTAATTCCCTTGACTCTGACAATTTCTTTTTCTTTCAGGATATGCAATTTTTTTTTGACAATTTCGACCGAAATTCCGACAAGCTTGGCAAGCTCAACGGCTGTAATTCCGGCAGTTGAGGAGTATTTTTCGGGAGTTAAAAACATCAGCTCAAGTCCGACCTTCTTTAACTCCTTGTCTTCTATTTCCAGTTCAAATTCGTACATACACTAATATTAAACTCAAATAGAGAAATTTTTATCATATTAACGGATTAAATTGAGGATGGGACGAGGTTAAATAATTCTATTAAAACACTAATCAGCTGCTGCGATGGGCTGAAGCCCAGCATGGCATTTCATGACATTTCTGCAAATGGCAAATAATTGGTTAAATGTTTTTTAAAATACTATCAATTAAAGAATATGTCCCATCTATAATTTTCCTTAATAAAGGAATTAGTTCTTCTTCATTTTCAATGATGAATTTGAATTTAACAGATCTGTCTTCTTGTAAATTTGTAGTAATAATTTTCGTCTCACCCGTATTTTCTTCCGTAAGATTTAATGTTACTATCCCACAATCCGCACCATGTGGCATTGCAAAATATCCACCTTCTGAATTCTCAAATCTTCTTTCTAATGGTATAAATCCCTGATGTTTGTATTTATTATTTAATTCTATAAATGTTTTTAACCAATCAAAATTTGAATTTTCATTAAACGGTTGTATTTCTTTCAAAATTTCATATAGTTTTTCATTTTGCTCTTTCAAAAATATTACTATTTTTTGTTTTTCAAAAGTTTCTTCAGTCTTTTTAAATGGGAAATAAATAGAATCTTCTGAAATATCTATGCTATATCTTTTTACAAGAAAGCAAGCAATATAATCAAGAGCAGAACGACAATTTTCGAAAATATTTTTTGTGTGGACTTGAGGCAAAAGGCAATCGATAGGATTACTCATATCCAAATGCATATTAATATTTTCTACTGTTCCAATTAAATTCGAACTAACTTTTAATAATGCAAGAATAATCTGTGGGTCATTTATAACTTTTGACATACTATTCCTTTCGTAAAGCTAATAATATTAAAGCACAAAAAAAATTAAAAATTCAACCTTATCAGGTACTCTCAGTACGCAAGATGGGCTTCAGCCCATCAATATAATTATTTGTATAAAAAAGACCGTTTTAAACGAACGTGGGGGTACTCAAAATGCGAAGAGAGAATTTTGGCGATTTTTTGAATAAAAAAGCTAAATTTTGTTCTTTTATAAATTCTCCTTTTAAAATCAAGCCCAAAAGACCCCTTGTGGGCTGGAAAGTTTGCATAAAAAAATGCTTCGATGAAGTCTCTTTTTTAAAATAGTATGCTTGATTTTATTTCGCAAATTTTCCATTGATATATATTATTTGTTTCTCAACGGAATTAATAATATTACCCAGCCTATCAAAAGAAGTTTTGATATATGTATGTATAACTTTATCTATAGTTTCATCATTTTGAGGAATCAAACGAAAATCACGATTATGCGTTTTTTCAACATAGCTACCGTCATTTGCCACTCTATATATAGCGATTGGATAATTATTAAAATATTTGTAATAGCCCTGAATATAAGAAAATTTACCTTTTGTACGTTCCCTTATTTCGCCGGCATAACATTCTTTAAGTTGTTTATATAATTTGTTTTTTTGTCTTCCAGCGAGACTGAAATTGTTTTTTACAATGTCAAAAGATCCAATAATCTTAGTAGACATGTAAACCTCCTTTGTTATAGCACATATTATTGCAATAGGATAATATTAAAGAATATGGATGTCAAGATATTTTATGAACCTTCCCTCTTATCAGCGCTTCTCACGAAACCTGACTTTTAGTATGCAGGATGAGCTTCAGCCCATAAAGATAACCAAACAAAGCGTTGCTTTGTGGTTCTCGTCTTAAAAATCACATAAATAAAGCGACTCAGCAATATTCTCTGAATATATACGTCATTTGAGCTTGTTTTAGAGCCTCATAAATATAAGAACTACCGCCACTATCGAAAGCAATACGAAAAAGCCTAAAACCATGTGTTATAATTTTAGACTTCGCAAACGAGAATTATTTGCAATAATTTTATCAGTTGCATAGTCAACTCCGCCATCCTCAACCTTTTTTGTAATATAATTTGATTCTTTTTTCAATATATCACAAGCATTATCCATAGAAATAGATAATCCGCCATTTTCTTTTACCATCTTTATCATACTCAGGTCATTTTCTGCATCCCCGAACACTGCTACATTTTTTAAATTTATTCCTAATTTTTCTGCCATAAATTTAATAGCATTTCCTTTTGTTGCTAATTTATTGGAAATTTCAATATAATCAGTTCCACCCAAGTCAATGTTTAAATCTCCAAATTGAGACTTTAAATATTGTTGGATTTCTTTTCTTGTTTTTGTATTTGGCTCATAGATGCTTATTTTAGGTGTTCCAAAATCATCCAAAAATGATTCGAAAGTCTTATTGTCTTGTGCTATAACTCTTTTACCATTATAAGGAATAATAAATGAATTAGTTGAAGTTTCTTCACCATTGAAAAGTACATAAAACTGTGAATTTAAGCTATTGGTTTCCTTAAATTTAATGAAACAATTTAATATCTTTTTTGCGTCAGTGCTGTTTATATAATTTTTAAATATTGGTTGATTTTTTGAATTTGTAATTTCTGCCCCCGAATATAATACGAAATAGGTATTATCTAAATCTAAATCATTTGAAATCTGTTGGGCTTCACGTAAAGATCGTCCTGTAACAAGTATAAGTGGGATATCTACTTTTTTTAATTTGGTAATTGCATTTTTAGAAGATTCTGGTACTTGAGGTCTAACGCAGTTATCAAAAGGAATCATCGTTCCATCTATGTCAGAAAAAATCAAATTTATTTTGTTGTTAAAATTTCCAACAAAATTATCAATCTGCTTTTCCGAGAAATTTTCTTTGGTATTTCCACCCGTAAAATACATATTTTTCAAATAAATATCTGGACTTACGGTTCGATAATTTGAATATTCTAAAGAAAGAGATTGTTTTGATTGCATATTTTGCTCATAATCTCTATATGCATTATTCTTTTGGGGAATAATTTGGTAAGTGTATTTAATATTTAAATTCATAATCACTAAAAACTGCTAAAATATAATTATTGCATAAAGTTCAAAGTTTTTTTACAAAACGTAATATCTTAAATGTTTTATTTTATCTCGTAATTTAAGTAAATAGTCAGCAAATCATCATTACAAAGTTTTAGAGGCACATATTATACAATCTGTGCCTCTAAAACTGGTGGATATAGCCTGCTTAGCAATATTCTCTAAATAATCTATTGTTAAAATTTAAGATAGTGGTACAATTTAATAAATTAAACTTAGAGGATATTTTTCAAATGGCATTATTTAAAAAATTAATAATATTTTCCTTAGCAATTATGACTTTATTATCGTTTAATGTTGTTGAAGCTAAAGAATCAAAAATGCAAATTCAAACTATTGATTATGCTTCCGACTTACGTGCAGATTTATTTAGTAAAACCTCGAAAAAACAGATTCCTGCTATAATTTTAATTCATGGAGGTTATTGGTCCGCGGGTAATCGTAAAGAATTGTCTGATTTTGCTACTAAATTAGCTGGCAATGGATATTTAGCAATGACAATAGATTATCATTTGCTTCCAAAATATAAGCAAGGAAGACAAGTCGAAGATGTAACAGAAGCAATATGGTGGTTACGAGAAAATAGTAAAAGATTAGGGGTTAATTCATCCAAAATTGGAGTTGTTGGTATTTCTTCAGGTGGGTATTTAGTTGCTTGGGCAGCAACGCATGACAAAATTAGTGCAAAAGGATCACATAGTCGTCCAAATGCTGCTGTATGTCTTTGTGGACCATGGGATTTATCGCCTGCTGCGGAAAAAGAAATTTCACCAGATTCTATTAAATTAATTGAGTCATTTTGTGCTGGAGAAGACCGGAAACTAGCATCTCCTCAATATGCAATATCATCTTCTGTTCCTCCTATTTTACTGATTCATGGTGATGATGATAAAATAGTTCCTGTATCACAATCCATAAATGCATATAAGCAACTCAAATCTGAGCATTGTAATTGTAAATTAGTTATTGTTCATAAAGACGACCATATTTTCCCGAACACTCCAAGCTATTTTAATGCTATGAATAAATCTATTAAATTTTTGGACAAGGTTTTAAAATAATAGTAAGCAGGGTGCAATTTTTTACACAAGGTTAAAAACATTTACCCCCACCCTTATCAGGTCCTCTCGAAAAACGATACTTAATCGTTTTTCTCGGCAGAGTGCTCATACGCCACGTACTGATACCAAAAGCACGCCTAGCAAGGGGAAAGTCTTTGATTGGGTATAAAATAATCCCAAATAAAAAGACTAAACCTAAGTTTAGTCTTTTTATTTGGGCCATCCTGGACTCGAACCCGAAATTTAAGCATTTTTTCTGTTGAATAAAACTATAAAAATGTTGATTATTCTTGGACTCTTAAGATATATTCAACACAGTTAAATTTTAATAAATTAACTGCTCATTACACAACTATTACACAAAAATATTAGATGATTTTACCAGAGGTTATTCAGATAAATTCAGATAAACTTTTGTGGCTTATTTAATATATTTTATAATAAAATAAAAGAAAGTTAATCAGAATAAAATCTGTAAAAACCAATAAAATAAGATATTTACACTATATTGCAACAAAAAACTAATTAAAAATTATAAAGGTGAATTTTTTGATAACAAATAACAAAGATGCCAAGATATAATCTATGATTTAAATACAGAGGTGTTATTTGTTAAGTAGAGAAATATTAAACTGCTTTACAAGTGAAAAATTAAAATCAGACTAAATTTAAACGCAATTTTTTTCATGTTCGGGTTTTATATTATTGTGTAGAAAATCAGGACATTATAATGTTAGTTCAATTAAGAAACAATTACAGACAGCAAACATATACAAAACCATCCTTTACAAGCTTAGCTACTGAACTTAAGAATTTTAAAAAAGTGGATGATTGTTTGTGGCGTGGTGCAAAACCAACCATTCAACAATTGCAAGAATTAAAGCGACAAGGTGTTAGAACCGTTATTAGTTTTAGAACAGGTTATCAAGGCAATGAATTTGATGAAGCACAGGTTGTGAAAAACTTGGGGATGAATTATGTTCACCTTCCTTTTATTTCATGGAACAATCCATCAACAGAATATATTGACAAATTTTTTGGTACAATGGAAAAAGCAAAGGTAAATAAAGAAAAAGTATTTATACATTGCACTCACGGCAAAGACAGAACAGGACTTTTTTCAGCTATGTATAAATTGAAATACGGATTAGATAATGTAGATAATTGTATCAGCGAGATGTTTCAATTCGGTCATGATGCAAAAGAAAATCCTAATTTAATACCATTTTTACGAAATTACGCAAATAACTTAACAAGGAGCAAATAAAATGAAAGTAAATTTCATTTCAAACAATTTTAGTGTAAAGTCAAAACAAAATAACGATAATAACCTAAACACACATAAATCTTTAGCCCAAAATCCATTAAATAATAAAGCTCAAGATGTATTTGTAAAAAGCTCAAATGTTATTACGTTTACAGGATTTTTGGGGAGTTCTCAACCAAAAACTGCTTTTGAGATGCTAAATAAATTGGATATTTCACAAAGATTAAATAAATTTGGTTCTATATACCAAAAAGCAGAAAGCATAAAGGACATTGAATCGTTAAAAGATTTATTCAAGAGAATTTCAATGTTACATCCTGATGAGATGAATGATGGATATAATTTGGTATCAACTTCAAAAGCATATATGCCGAGTAGTCAGGAAAAATTAGAACTATTTAAAACATTAATTGGCAAAAATAGTTTTACTCCCGCAATTCCATATAACAAAGAAGCAAAAATCATTGATACTTTACTGGAATCAAGTGACAAAGAGTTTTTAGAAGAGGCAATCCCTCAATATGTTGATTACAAGCGAAACTTGCCTGCTGAAAAAGTTAAAAAATATCTTGATAAATTAATTTCTATAGATACAGAAAAGAAAAATACATCGATTATAGAGTTGGCAAATATTTATAAAAATAGAATACCGGAAAAAGAACAAGAACTTATTTCCTTGGCTGAGTCATCTTATGTAAAACTTCTTGAAGAATACGCAAATGCAGATAAATCATCTATGAAGGCCTTAGCAGGGTTCTTCTTCCAGCCAAATCTTTTTAGTAAAGAAAAATTGACCTATTATTCAAATAAATTTGCGGATGCTGGTATAATACCTGAAAAAATGTTAAGCTACGCTATAGCAAATAGAAATTCAAAAGGCGGAATGCAACTTGTTGAAAAATGTATAAATAAAGATTTTAACCAATATTCTTACAGGCAACTTTTTACAAACGAATCTTTACATTCTGGATATGTTAATCATGTATATGCTACAACAAGAGAAACCATAATTGACTTACTCGAAAAATTATCTCCAGAAAAAAGAGAAATCCTTGTAAAAAGTAATGCTCTTATTGAATTTGAAGTCCCTGTCGGAGAATTTTCTCAAAAATATCTAACAAAATAACTTAACAAGGAGCAAATAAAATGAAAGTAAATTCTACATCAAATAATTTTAATATAAGAACCAAACAAAATAATTCTTCATCTCAAAATAATGAAATATTTGATAACAACCGTGAGACAAACTTAAACAATGACCCAAAAGCAACTTTGGGTAGAGTGGCTTTTAAGGGCAGTTTAAATAAAGGTGTTGAAAGTGCAGGGAGTTTTGTTAAAAAATTCTTACAAATTGATAACCCTATTGAGTCTGCAAAATTATTAATGAATAGATACCCTGAATTGAGTTGGTTAACAGGTTCAGTAAATGCTACGCCTGAAGGTGTTGCAAAAGCTAGTAAATCGTTATCAGAAGCACTTTTTGGCAAGCAACATATCGAATTTGACAGAACATTAACAGGCATTGAAACATTGAAATCTGTTCTAAAAGGTGACTATGAAGGTTTTACTAAATGTCAAAATCCTGCCATTAAGCTAAATCCTGAAAACTTTGAACACTTGCAAGCATATACTCAAGCAGTTCTTCCAAAAGCAGAAGATGTTGATGCAATGATTGGTTATACAGTTATAAATGATTTAGGTAAAATAAAATCTGTTGTGAGTGATATATCGGCAAAAACTGGTATTCATTCAGTAGACCATGATGATGTTTTGCTATATGCATTAAAACATACTCCTGACGAAGTGCCAACCTTTAAAAGGCTCTCACAAGAGCATAAGGATACAATTGTTGAAAGTTTAGAACCTCAATTCAATATTGGACAATTTTTACAAGCAGAAAATTTACCTGCTAATTTGTCAGGGTTAAAACAGCTTAGTCCAAAAGCTATGGATTATTATTTGACTCATGCTGTTTACGACATAGCAGGAGCAGCAGGACATGTAAATCCTGAAGGCTCTATGGTTATGACTAACCCTTTATATGAAGGCTTTAAACAAGGAATTAAATCAATCAAAGAATTATCAAATGGAAAATCAGAAGTAGCTGTTTACGATGGTTTTATGAAAGCAAAAGCAGATGCGTTACAAATGGCATTTAAAACTCCAAAAGATAAAGCTGTAGCAAAGTTAGCTGTTTTATCCCGTGCAGGAACACTTGAAGATGCAAGCACTGTGAAAAAGGCTTTTGATGCTTTACCTGCTGAACAAAGAGAAATTTTGACAGACCATTTAAATAGAACAGGCGTTGATGATAAAGGAATACTTGTTTATTATGCTCCAGCATTTGTTCAAAACTTAAAAGGTGCGTTGAAAGAACAACCTGAACAGGCATTAACAAAAGGATTTTCAATATTAGCGGATGTCTATAAAAAAGCTGATGCAATGACAGATAAGTCAAAGGGAGTATTTACGGTTTTAATTTCAGATGTTGCAAGAGTTGCAAAAGAAAATCCATCTCAATTGACGGCTGAAAGAATTGCATTAAAGCCTGTTGGTGAAAACGCAGAAGCTATTGTCGGATAAAATTTATTTATCATTTTAAATACTTAAAAAATTAAAAATCCCATGTGATTCACCAAAAAAAATGTCCAAGTTTTAAAGTTTAATATTCATAATATAAAGGGGCATCATTTTTTTTGTGGTGAATGACTTTAACAACTTTAAAATCGTTATTTACAAAGGGTTTACGACCATAAATATTTGGTTTATTATAATAAAAATGGTTAAAAATTGAGTTATCTCTCTTTTTTAGCCGTTTTGTGCTACATTTTTGAGTTTACTCAATTCAGATTGTATCAGATTAAGCGGAATAAAGGACATAGTGATATTAAAACAACCATGAGATATGCTCACCCTGTACCTGAAAGAAAGTTGAAAGCTATTGAAGCCTTAGATAACTACGTTGAATGACATTCATTACACAAATATTACACAAAATAAAAAAGCTAGACTTGGGAAACCCTGTCTAGCTTTATTTTTAATAACTGGGCTGAACTTGCCATTAATAGAACTTTTTGCAAAAGATTTAATAGCAAATGTTGACAATTATGATAATGTAATTTTATTTACGGCCATTGATGAATTGCTTATAGCTTGATTTTTTGCATAAAAAACCCCGCTTTGAAATGTCCAAGGCGGGGTATAACGAAAAGGAGGTTTCCTTTATGAAAATTTTTTGCATAAAAAAGGTCCTCAATAAATCGAGGACCTGTACGCATTACTAAATAATAGAGGAGAGAGACTTAAAAACTTAAATCTGAGCCATGCCAGATGCTCATTTTTAAATGTTAAATTGTTTTAGTGAGTCTTACATGGTTTAAATAACAAAGCGTCTTAAAATCGATTTTGAGCGTTCTAAGATAAAAATAAAATTTTTTCTGCTTCTCGACGCTTCACAAGTCCGGGCAAAACTTTACCGCCGCCATAAACCCATTTTTTAAATTCTGCGGGAACTTCATCAAATCTTCGGGCATTAAGCTTTCTTAACAAAGTTGAGCTTGAAAAATTGCCGTAGCCCACATTATATTCAAAACTTACAAGTGCATCGAATTGATTTTGAGTTAACGGCACCTTGACAAGCCTTGAAACATTATTTTCGTGGATAATAAGGTCTTGTTTAAGTAAAATTTCGGCGGTTGCTTGGTCTATTTTCATACCATACCTTGCCGTTCTCGTATGCCCATACCCAATAGTCCAAACTCCGGCAGGACATTTATAAGCTTCAAGCCTGCACCCTTCAAAATTTTTTATTAAATTAATTCCCTTTTGTGATATTTTCATTTTATCCCCTGAATATTTGTATTAGGAAAGTAATAATAGAGCCTGCAACAACCCCTATGCCCGCGAAAATTCCGGTTATTCTATAACTGGCTTTATCACTTTTCTCTAAATCACTAACCCTTTGGCAAAGTCCGGGAACGCCATTTCCTAAAACAGCCTGTTCTATACGGTCTATTTTTCTAGCCATTCCTACTAAGTCAAAATCTGCTTTTATCTCTGTCATATTACTTCTCAACCCTTTTCTTCTGTCTGCTCTTGCCCATAAATGGCGGTATTGGTGCGGTTTTTATCGGTGTTACTTTCATTCTTTCCATCCCCCAAAAAACTTTTGGAAATTGTCTACGGCATAAAACATGATATTTGCTTTAAAACTGCTAACATCTGAAGCGATTAAAAGTTCTTTAAAAATCAAAGAGCTCAAATAGCGGTCATTATCAATTAAATAATGATTTTCGCAAAGCTTATCATGTACCATTGAAGCGAGCAAAAAAGCAGGGTGTGAAGGCGGTCCGATAATCCAACGGACACCGGGCGGTATTGTGGCACCGTCCCATCTGTATCCCTTATTAAACAATAGGCAATATTGTTCAGCACCATAATAAAAATTAAAAAGAATATGCCTTTTGTTTAAAAACGGCTTCTCTTTAATAATTTCTTGCTCTTCCTTGCCGTAAATTTCCAAAGGTACCTGAACAGTAAGGCAAGGCTCAACATCTGAGGTTATTTTTAAAAAATTATTATTGCAATATGTAATCATATCACCGCCTATTTTGTTTCTTCTGCCGCCAATTCTGCATTTAATTTATTGCCGAAAGCTAATTCTCTTTTGTTTATTTCGGCAAAGGCCGTGTCAAACATCGGGTCAAGTTGAGCCGACGTAAGTGTTACGCTTCCGCTTGTCATGCTTGAAACTCCGGCGATAATAGCCGCTTTCAACAATGCTGAAATTGCTTCGTCGTCTTTTGTCGTACTGCCTAAAGCAATAGAAACTTTTGCAACGGCTTTTTTGCACAGTTTTTTAATCTTTGGCAAATCCGTTTGTATATCATCCTTAAGGCTATCCAGAATGTCGTCAACTTTGACAACGGCTGCTTTTGCTGTGTTTAAAATCTTTCCCATAATTATTTTCCTTTCTTAAAATTTAAATTGTAAGAAAAATGCGAATCCCACAAAAATCATTTTTAAATTAGTTGTAAGCCAAAGCATCTATCTACCCGCAATATTTATTGTCGATAAAATTGTTAAAATTTGTTGAAGCGTATTTTTCACTTCGTCCAAATCCGTTTTGTTTTCGTTAAGTTGTGTTTTTATTTCCGCTACCTGAACGTTAAGCGGTTTGCGTATGTCCGTCATGGTTTTCCTCCTTTATATTTTGTTCACTACTGCCCATTTGTCTTGGACATAATCCTGTAAAGTCACTGAACTAAATTGACCCGAAATTGTGTACGTTGCCACACCGTTGATTAAATCCGCCGTGCCGGATGTGTCGGCCGTAACGACAACATTTTTTGTGCCGCTATCAATCTTAATAAGAGTTATCATTCTGCCCCAACCTAATGCGGGTGGAAGCGTTGCAATAACGTCGTTAATATCTCCGGTGGTTACATAAATAACACTGTCTTGATTGCTAGCGTTTGCCGATACTGTGAAGTTGCCGGAAACATTACGAGGAACTTGTCCATAAGCAGTTCCTAATTCAGTATAATTAAAGGTATTGGCCGTCAATATTCCCTTATTGTTAAAATCATATTTCAAAATATTAAATGAGAATGTAGCGGCGTTAAAGGTGTTTCCGCTACAATTTCTATAAAAAATGTTCCAAGTCGGAAATAATGAGGACGAAGAATTAAGAGTGTTGCTTGTGAACATTCCATGGTTCTCATTATAAATATATTTACCGACTTTAAGCAGATTTGAAGTGACGTTGCCTTCTATTTTATTGTTGCTGAAATCAACATTCCCCAACTCGGCAAAAGTATTACTTTGAAAAGCACTACGGATTTTGTTTTCAACAATATAACTCGTTCCGCCGTTTTTGAATTCATTGTATCCAAACTCTTTAAATTCATTGTTTTGTATTTGAATAGCGGAAGTTACGACGCCGAAATTACCCATCATCTGGCCATAAAAATAGTTTTTTAACAAGGCAGCATTAAGTTTTGCTCCGGCTCCACTTAATAATCCTGTGGCATTATTGTAAGCCACTGTATTGTAAAAGAAATTATTTGTAACCAAATCCCCAAAATAATTATAGGTGTATACTGCATAAAAAGTATTATATTGTACAACTAAATCAAAACTATTATATGTAAAAGTAGTGTGAAAGGTGTTTCCCAATGCAGACGAAGCACTTGTCTCATAAAAATTGTTGTTGTTAAAAATACCGTAAGCATTGTTGCCGGTAAATCCTCCATAACATTTATTATTCGAAGCTGAGGCCAAATAAGAATTTGTGCATTGTCCGCAGAACATATTTGAATAACTATAATCAAATTTACTTAATGAACAATTACCATTAAAGATTGTGTTATAACAGGTTTTTATGTTAGTCTGTGTCATCGAATATATGTATGTACTCAACAGGTCATCTGCCGTGCTTCCTTGACTAATTGCGTTTATTAAACAATTAGCTCCGTTCTTGATAGTGACATTATCAGCAGTTGATATAACACAATTATTTAATCTAACTTGTGAATTTAAGATTTGTTGTAATACGGTCGTAGACTTAGCATATATGGTTGAATTTTGACATCCAGTTAGTGAGCCTCTGAATATAATATCTACTGGTGAAGTATCGTAAGCCTTTATTGTGATATTTAACGGTGATGTTAAAGTGCTTATATCATCATTAAACATTGGATAATCAATGTATGTAGAAGAATCGATTGTTAAAGAAATTGAGAAACCGTTCAAATAGATTGTAATGCTACCGCCCAAATATGTTTCATACGGCATTAACCTACACCATTGGTAGCTTTGTGACGGAGATGATGTGGTTGCGACTAAACAGCCCCAGACATAACCATTGTAGTTATATACAGCCCCGGCAACTGCAGAAGTGCCGGAAATCCATAAATCGGCTAAAGGCTTATATCGTCTGAATAATTGACTTCTGTAATCGGAATCAACGTTTAAATTTAAAAATGAATTATATCGGCCGATTATATTTCCGTCGAAAGTAGTTGAAGCATAAGAGAAAGATGCTTCAACGTATCCATCTGGTTCTATTAGATTTAAAAAACTAAAGCCTTGCGAAACGTAAGAACTACTTCCATCGAGTAGAGTTATTTGATGAGTATCAGGGTCATATTCCCAATCGTCATTTTCGTTTGAATCTGAAAGTTCAATAGATAGTCCGTTAACGGGGTCGTTTCCACTAAGCCAAAAACTACCATCTTTTATTCTGGTATCAAATTCAGCATAAAAAGTGGCTAACTCAATAGTTGTATCACTAACAGGTACTAAGTGCCAATCACCTTCTTGGTATAATCCCCCAGCACCGTCGCTATAAGCATAGCAATAAGGATTTGCTAATATCGGGGCAGGATTTTGTTGAAATCTAATTGCTTCATTTGCATAAGTTTTGGAGTAGCCATTTACTTCGAGAGTGCTTACTGAATTAGCCTTTAAATAAATCTGTTCAATCTCGCCCGTGTGCAATTCGACGGGAGTTGTATTTCCAATGATAGTTTTGTTCTTGAAATCAGTCACCAAATACCATTGCTCAGGGATGAGTTCTGAATTATTAATAAGGTCATAAAGACTTGCGTGAGTTACTTCAACGGCCTTGTCAGATTTTAAAGCCAATTGAGATGATAAGGCACTTTGAGCCATTGCGTCAGTGTATTGGCTTGGTATATTTGGCTTGTCAGTTAAAGAGTTATAGCTTTTTTCAGTCAAATTATTCAAAGAGTGATTGTGATTTGTGTCTGATTTTGTTATAAGTTCGCTCTTTAAGGCTATATATGGTTTATCGGCATTATAAAGTGGCTCAATTTCTTCTTCTAATTTTTCATCAAGTATTGATTGTAAATATGTAATTGCACTAATCGGGTGTTGGTTTGCCAAATTTCTGTTTAGTAATTTATCATGCTCTGTAATAGAAATATTAACATCTGCATCAATCGAATTATTTTCCGGCAGTTCAACACCCATGTCAATACTCGGAGCCGTAGGTATTTCAACTTCTAAAATTATATCGTCGGCCATTTATCCCTCAACTTCTTCAGCTGGATTTTCTACTTGAATTTTTGATACATTAAAGGTAATATTTTTTAAAATAGTGCGGCATTTTTCGGTTGTATCATAGAGTTTAAACGCCCCATAGTTAGTGCCTATTGGCAATAGTGCCGTGTCCTCTTTTGTTAAAACAATATTTACAGATTTACTTGACACATCAGCAAAATCTTTTATTATTTTTGCAATCTGAAAACGGCCCTTAAAGCCGGTTAAATCAAGTGTTGTATTAATTTTTACAGTAAAAGCAACTCCGCCCAAAAAGTCGGTGCTGTCGCCTTGGATTATATTTATTATGTTACCGGTCATCATTAAATCCCCTTAAAGCTGCTCAAATAAGCGGCCGTAACCTCATCAAACAAGTCGTTGAAAGCTTCTGCCGTCATTTCTTCGTTATATGCGGATGATTTATCCGCTTGATAAATTAACAAAACCCCTGCGGGCAAAACGCATTGACGGTTGACAATTATGGAATAAGTATTAAAAATCGACAACAAATCGCCGACGGCCGTTGCTTTTTTTAAATATCCGAGGCTTGTTGAGATGAATTGTTTTGACAAAGCTTCCATTTCGGCTTGTGCAATCTTTGCTTTATATTCAGCGGTGTCGGATATATCAACCAACTCGCCGTCATAAACTTCGTACTTTAAAGGGTCAAAGGTTGAATAATCAATATCGACGTGAACATAATCCAAATATGGTTTTTCACACCAGCTGAGTAATTTATTTTCTTTGATTTCAACGTACATTTAAGACGCTCCTTTCGCAGGGTATATTGTAAAAACAGAGGTATAAGAATATGTTTCACCTTTATTTATAGGCACAGCATTTGTTGAGGTAAAATAAGCCCATAAGTCACATTCTGCGGTGTATGTAGTATTTGCACTTTTATTTATTGCCAAAGATTTGTTTGGAAACCTGTATCCTTGAGTTTGATAGTTCACATCATACCCATTTTGGTTGTAAGGGTTTGTTGTAACTGCTGTAATTAGACCGTTTGCGACCGTAGCCGTGCCGAGCGGGATATCTAAGAAATCAACCTTTACGGTGTTGCTGGTATATTTTTGAGCAGTAAAAGGCTCAACGGATGTATTCAACCAGACACTATTTGTTAAAGGAACAGGAGAAGTATTCCACATTGAAGATACTTCACTGGCCGTCAATGCTCTGTTATAGACCGACACATCTGAAACAGTTTCTCCAGAACTTTCATACCCAAAATATAAATTACTCGGGGAAGTTCCTAGACTGCCCGCTGTAACAGTTCCGACTAAAGCACCATCAATATATAATGATAAAGAAGTGCCGTCGTATGTTACCATCACAAAATGCCAGTTGCCATCATTGACAGCAGCAGTCGAATTTATAGCATTACTTCCTGAACCCGTTTCAAAATGGAAAGTGCCATTTGCATTTGTACTTGCTCCCCAATATGGCGGTGTGCCACCTGCAACTGTCCCATTTGTAAATATACGATTGCTTGCTGATGTGGTTTTAAAAATAAAACCTGTTGATTTTGCATTTGCTCCCGTTGCCAAGCTATTTGACATTATATAGTTTGACGAATTTAAGGTCATTGCTTGCGTATCAGTATACTTTCCTGTCGTATAAGTAGCTGTACCTGTTAATGTTAAAGGATAGCCTGACGCTTCATTGTTCAAATTGCCGTTGAGTTTGTAGTAACCTAAAAGTCCATTTTTGGGACAAGCGTTATACATATTGTCAGGTAATGGCTGAGGCTCATTCGGCTGTCTATAAATTGTATTATTTAATGCCTCAAGCGTTCCGTCAGGTTTTGCAAAAATATTATAAGTTCCGTTGGCATAGCCGCTCATGTCAAGTGTAGCGGCAGTATTTAGAGTGATTTGAGTGCCTTGAGCGTTTGAGCCTACGGCATTAGCATAACTTCCGCCTGTTTTTGTTGACAATGTACCGCTAGAGTAGGCCAGTAAATCTGCAACATCGCTTGTCACATTACCGGAGTTTACGCAGAATTTGTGCGGTAAATTGAAATTATCAAATGCCCACTTTAAAAATTCAAGATTTTCATTGACCACATCCGGATTTTCAACAGTTCCTACTTCCATTGCATTGGGTGTCCATGTATGTGAATTTTCCATATATTAATATCCTTTCACTACACAATCAAACTCGCCGGTAAGAAATGCTCCTGTCGAAGCATCTTTAAGCCTGATTGTTACGCTGTTTTTTGTTTTATTTGAATATTCAGCCGTTTGAATAATGTTTGTTTGAGCCTTTGGGGTAAGTATTACAGCAGGAATGGCACTATAAGACTTTGATATTTTACTTTGCGGGTTTGTTGCAAAAATTAATACATAGCCAGTGTTTGCGTCCGTTATTTCAAGTCCGTTATAATGTTCAATTCTGTCTGGAACATCAACACTTAAAATACAATTACTAATATATATTTGATTTTTTAATGGACTATTTAAAGTTATTCGTTCTTGATGATACCTACAATTGTATGACCCCATGGAAAATAAAACCCAGTCACTCCAAGTTATATTATCCTCAGATGTTCTTATCTCTATAACAACAGAACTTTGTCCGTCAAATAAATAGGCGTCATAATTTATTGAAAAAATTGAGTTTAACACTTCGCCTAAATCATATACAGGGCTTGTGTAAGTACCGGTAGTGACAACTCTGCAACCCCATTTGCCATTTTGGTTATATGATTTTGCTGTATCATTATTTGTCCAGAGTTCCGGGCTATAGTCTGTCCAGATTGTACCATCTGAAATCAGTTTTAATTTATTGTTATAAATTACGGTATTATTGAAAGTTCCGCCGGTTAAAATATTATTTGACACGATTACATTCATTTGCGGAATATCTGTTATAACCAAAATTGATTGTTTTGCATTTTTTGAATAATTATATTTATTTTTAGCCTTAATCCAATAATTTTTAGTACCAAGTCCATTTAAAGAAATAGAGTAATTTGAACCGGTAAGTTCCTTTGCTATAATTGTCCCGACTTCCCAGCTTGCACCTTCTCTAATTTCATAAGTTATATTCATGCCGGAAATCTCTGTCCAATTTAATTGAACCAAATTAAGGTTTTGTGAGGCTTGAAAATATGAAACGTCTGCTGGAATTCCGTAGGCGTTTGCAATTGAAACATAATTCACAACAGGAGCGGCACTTCCTTGCTGATCAGTGTAAAGATTTTCGTTGTATTCAATCCCTGTTATTTGTATTTGCCCTTCTTGAGCCTCTGACATTCCGATTATTCTATATTTTTTTTCGACAAATCCGCCGAAAGTTGAAGTAACGGCAATTAAATCCCAGATAGTTCTGTCAAGTCCTGCTTTTGAAGTTTTAAAAGTAATTGTTTGTTTACATGTAATTGACTGATTGAGATAGAACCAAGCCAAACGGCTTGCCTGTCTGAAATTTGTTACTCCATAAATTTCAATTTCTTTGACTATCGGCTGTTCATTTTGAAATGTTTCAGCTTCAGCTTGTGCATAAATCAGGGCGTATTCATCAACCGGTGAAGGATAATGAACCTTTGCAATATCATAGCGGTTTTCTCGCGTTGTAAAATTAAAGGTTTCAGAGCCATCAATGATATTATTTTTATCAAATACTTGCATAACAATATCAGGTTTATCCACATTTAAAACAAGTTTTCCTTGTTGATAAATTAAATTGCCTTGAAAACATAGACATAATTCGGCTATCCAATCAAGGCGGGATTTCCTCTCATCAAGAATAAAATTGAGTGTAAATCTCGGCTGTTTTTGTATTGCAGTTTGATTTGCAACTGTAGTAAAGGCAGAATCTACAGTCAGGGACAAATCATCTGTAATTGCTGTTACGATTCTGCTTTCTGTGCTTATTGTGATGGTATCATCAATTGAAGCTTCTGTTTTAAACTTGGTATTTGTTCCTGTAACGGTTGTGCCGCTTGTAGAAACTGTTCCGGTCATAGTATTTGATATTAAAACATCACAATATGAAGCGACATCTATAAAACTTTGAATATCAATAATGCTGTAATCAAAACCGCAACCGTTATATCTTGTGAGAAAATCGAGAATACACCATGCCGGATTGTTTGAATAATTGCCGTCTGTAAAATGGGTTAAATCTGTATATTTACGTACCAATGAACCTTTTATCATAGCGGTTGAAGTAAAATTGCCGCTTAGCTGGTCACTTGCAAGTGCTGTGAATGCAAGATAAGCAGTATTTTTTAGTCCGCCTGTGAATTTAACCTTTTCGAGATCTGTTGAACCTGTAACCCTGCCGTCAATTGTTTGATTTGCCGTTCCTGTATATGCCGTATAGTTGCAGCCGGACAATTCATTTATTGGAGTATCATTTAATCTTATATCCAAAAAACTATGTATCGGACCGTCTGCATAAGAAACTAGCCTTTGCAAGGTTGATTGTGTGGCATCAGATTGCCACACAATGTTGCCTGCGGCCTTGACTTTGCCATAAATTATTGGAATAGGTAGAGTGTTATTTTGTTGAGTTGCCAAAGCCCCAAATTGATAAGTGGGAGAGGACGATTCATTGCCTTTTTTATTTGAACTGAACGCACCTGAAAGAGCACTTATGCCCCAAGATAAACCACCAATAACAATGAATGGTGCGGCCGCAATTACCGTTTCCCCAAGAAATCCGATAATAAACCCTATAGTAAATAAAATTGGGTCAGCATGTGCCGGCTGAGGGATAGAAGAGGCGATTAAAACTAATGATATTATAAGTAAAATTTTATTCTTTTTCATTATATCTAAACACGCCTTTTATAAATTCATAATATTTAACAAGTCTTATTATTTGGTATTTTTTATCAAGTCCGCAGTGAAAAATAAGGCCGTCACCCAAATAAATGCCAATATGCATTGCTCTGAAAACTTTATAAAAGACAATAATATCAAAAGGTTTCATATCTTCTTTGGGTATTTCAGAACAGTATTTTTTAACCTTTAATAAGGCATAATCGAAACATCTATTTCCTTTTGGCTTTTTAAACTTTGGGGCGTTCGGATAAATTAAATAAACAGGCGAAAAACAGTTTAAGTAATTACCTTTTATGTCTGTTTCTTCATATTTGCCGCCAACCAATGCTTTTAAGTCTTGAATTTTTATCAAAATATGTTATCCTATATAAAAAGAGGTATGTGTGATGAAAAAATTTATTATTGTTTTAGGAATTATTTTTATTGTTTCTCAGAGTGTTTTTGCGACAGAATTACAAGGCGGAATTTCTTATACAGTTGATTCTGCCCGTGAATATATTCAACAAGGTCAAGTTAATGATATAGGACCGCAAGGCCACCTTTATTATGATGGTAATAGCTACAATGCCGATGTAATTTATGGTTATAATTCAAATAATGTACCAATTGGCTTTGATGTTAGATTTAAAGATGATTTAACAATATCATATACTTATGGAATGGATAATAGACTTAGGTCTATAGCTAAATATGATAAACCATCTGATACATATCCGCATAGAGGATATATATATAATACTGGTGGAAAATTAATTAAAACTACCTTAATGGTTTCAAAAAATAACGGTTTTGCCTTTACACCAAACGGTAAACTTATTACTCACATGGTTAATGGAATTGGATATTTGGGTAATACTAATATTATAGTTTACAGACAATCTGGTTATTAGGTGAAAAATGAGTGCATTAGTCATATTTTTAATAATATTATGTTTGTATTTATTTCCGAGCATTATTGCGTCAAACAGGAGACATAACAATGCAAGTGCCATCACTGTTTTAAATATTTTTCTCGGTTGGACATTTTTGGGTTGGGTGATTTCTTTGGTTTGGGCATTGACAGATAATGTTGAAACACCTTCTAATTCCTCACCACCATCTCTTGAGGAATAGTCGGAAATCCGTAAAAATTAAGCGAGTTATTGAGTGCAATGCAGCTTGAAAGTGTCTTGTCGCATTTTGTCGCAGAGCCTGTATAGCCGCATCTTATGTCTTTGAATTTTTTCACCTGACAATTGACGTCATAGGTAGCGTTGGGGCTTGCTGTAGAATAACCGCCTGTTGAGCGTTCTACATCAAACTGAAATGTTGAAACATTCAAAGTCAGATTATTTACTTTGCCCGCAAAAATCAGCACCGGGTCGCCTATAAATGCGTTGGTTTCAACATCATAAACAACTTCAAGAACTAGGCAGTCTTTATTCGTAAGCGTGTCACCTTCGTTTGCGATAATTCCCGATATTTCCTGACAAACATTAGAAATAGTTACTTGCATTTTTTCTATTTCGTTGCCGTTTGAGGTTTGCAGGTCGCCTCTTGTTACCATGCCGGCAAAATATTGTACTCCGCCTACGGTCAGTGCTGTCAGCGTATCATTTTCAAGTATTCTGATTGATGTTGTATCATCAATTGTAATACTTAATAATGTTCTTGTCTTAACAGTAGCCTGAGTTACCGCTGTTTTTTGTGCCGTTGTTAGTTTTTTAGCCAATTAATAATTCCTTTTGTTATTCTTCCTCCCCACCTGAGGGGGAGGATTGAGGTGGGGGGCAAACTCCTTATTATCAAGCACTAAACACTTGGACTAACTTTAATTGAAACTCAGAAAACCCATTGAACATATCCATATTTAATTCGTCAGTATCAAAGCGGACAAGGTACGTTTGACCATCCCCGCCCATATCCGTTGGCCAAACCCAGTTAAAGGCCTCAAATTTACCCTTGCGGGCATCAAAAAAAGCCAAAACAGCCGTTGTATTTTCGGGCGTTTTGTCAAAACTCAAATTCCAGGTCTTTTGTGCATCTGTCCATTGGTTACGGCGTTGTTCCTTTCCTGAGAACATTTGGTCAATGATTGTATTCCACTTGCTGCTCATTTGATAAGCACGCTTGCATGGAAAATTAAATACAGGAATTGTCATATTATTTAACACCTCTTAATAACGGTCTTATATTACCATAATTACCCTGTATCCCCTTTCCAAGGTAGGCAAAAAACTCCCTGCTGCTTTCATTTAAGGCACTCATAACATCTTCCTTTTTTGCCTTTGTATTTATTTGAGGGGCATAAATTATTGGTGCTTGTTGCTGTTGCTGTTGCTGAATTTGGTTTACGGGATTTGCCAATGTAGATTGGGCCAGAACATGATTTGGAATTATAGTCCCGGCGGTACTTGGTATAAACAACTCGGGTCCATTTTCACCTACTATTGAAGGAACTCCTACAGGAGGCTGACCACCATCAGCAAATCCTCCGCCAAATAAACTACCAACAGTTGATAACGCAGCTGACCAAAACCCGCCACCGGAACTAAAACCGGTAGATGTAGTATTTATTTGACTGTTTAGATTAAATAAATTTTCGAGTTGTTTTTTTAATGCTGATGTCATTAAATCAGCTGCCATTGTTTCAAGCATATCGGCAAATGCTTCACTCATTGTTTTTGTGCCGTCTATAGCTGATTTTAAACCGTCTGATAAAGTCCCCGCTATTGAATCAGCCATTTGTTTATTTTTTTGTCGTTCCTGATCTCTTATAGCCCCAAGTTTTTCTTGATATTTTTCTTCTGATTGCAATTTATCTAAAAGTGCTTTGTCATATTCGTCTTTTTCTTTTTCGCTTAATTTTGAAATATCATCAACACCGTAACTTTTGTATATTAAAATTTGCTGTTGTGTTCTTATTTCAGATTGTAATTGCTCCAAATCAGATTGATTTTTTATGCTCTGAATTTGTTTTTCAGTTAAACTCATGTTGTTTAACTTGTCCATTGCGTCCATTTGAGCATAAATTTTATTTTCAGAAGATGCTTGCTCTAACGCTTTTAGTTTATCGTTTACAACCTGCTGATTATATTGCTTTTGAAGCGTTAAGAGTTCAGCTTGTGCTTGTGTTTGCTCGGTTTTGCCTTTTGTTGTGGTTGATTTATCTAAAGCAATTAATTTTTCTTGTAATTCAATTTTTTTCTTTAAAATTTGGGCATCAGTATAATCATTTGAAGCAATTTCAAGGTCTGATTGAGCTTTTAGTAAGCTCGCCTGTTCGTTTAAGATTGCATCATAGCTTTTACCTTTTTTGGTAACACTTCCTTTGTTAAAATCATTTTCGCCGTTATTGCCTTTTGCCTTCGACTCTTCTGCTTTTTGTTGATTTCTTAATTCAATTATTCTTTTTGCAAGGGCATCACGCTCATTTGCATAATGACTGTCATAAACATCTCTGGCCCCAGCTTTATTTAATGAAAATTTATTGATATATTTTTTTTCGCTTGCGTCTAATAAGGATAATTTATCTTTGGCATCTTGTATTGAAAGTTCATTTATACTGGAAGAATAAAGGCGAATTTTATTTATTAAATTGGTAACATGATTTTCTTGCTCAATCCACCAATTTAAAATTTCTTTTCCGGCTCCGCTTTCTTCAAAATGTCCCAATGCTTGTTGCATCTGGTCAAAAGCTACATTAGCTTTATCTCCCATAGTTGCGGCAGCTTGAGCAGCTCCGCCGAATTCTCTTTCAAGTTCTTTAAGTATATATTTTTGTGCTTCCAGACCATTTCCAGAGCGTACCATTTGCTTGACCATTTCCTGTTGTTGTTCGGTGAACATAACACCGACACGCCTAAGGGCAGTCATGCCTAAAATTGGGTCGTTTAATGCTTTGCCCAATCTTATTGCGGTTTTAGTCAACATGTCCGCATCGGGGGCAAGCCCGTGGTTCATGGCAACAGCCATATTGAGTGTTGCTTGTGTGGCCTGAGGAAAAATATCTTTGCCTATATTCCTGAAGGTTAAAAGCATATCCTCGGCTGCGGCAACGTTTTCATCCTGAATGCCGGTCAAGCTTGAATATCTTTGTGCCATCACCTCAAGTTCTTCAGCTGTTTCACCGCTTGCATAGCCTGTTGCTTTTAATGCAGAATGAAAAAGATTTAAGGTCTTTAATTGTTCTTCATAGGCAATGCCTGCCATTTTTACTTCATTGGCAACCGCATATAGAGAAAAACCGGCACCGAGAGTTGAAAGGGCTCCGCCAAGTTTACTTACTGAGCCTTTAAGATTGTTTACCGCCGGAGTTATATTTCCCATCCCTTGTTTATATTTATCAAGAGAAAGTTTTGCATCGCCGTAAGCAATTTTATTACTTTCAACAGTTGTTTTTAGGGTGGCAAGTTTATCTTTCATGCCTTGAGTTTGGGTTTTTGCAGCATTAAATTCCTGAGCGAATTTCTTTAACTCTTGATTAGATTCTTGCCAAGCTATTTTATTTTGATTTACGGTAGATTTAAGGGCATTAAACTCTGCAATAGTTGCCTTAATCCCCTTGTTGAATTCGCTTCCGTCTAATCCGACTTTTATATTTACGCTGTTTGTTGACATAATTTCCTTTGATTAATCATAAAAATTTCATAGCAATTTCATTACCCGACATTCCCGCAAATTGCGGGTTGGGTGCAGGTGTATTTCGTTGTTCTATAAATTCTCTTCTTAAATAAATCAGTGCCAAATTTTTTCTTGGGTTACTCGCCCAAAATTCCGCATCCGTTTGCTCTAAAAAAAATCGGGCAATTTTGTAACTTTCATCCCAATCTATACCTTCGGGTCCTTCTTCGGGGACTTTTTTTCGGGTATCTTTGCCTCATTTTCTACAATTCTTTTATAAATTTCAGGAGCATAATGCGGTTTCATAAATGCATCTACGATATCTTGATTATATCTTGGCAATAAATAAATATTTTCAGATAATTTTTTGCCAATCCGCTCAACAGTTTCATTATCATGGTGTTTTATTAAAGCGGCCACGAAAACCTGAACAGAATCTTGTAAGGTAAGATTATTAGCAAAAATTAAATTTTTTAGCTTAAAAATACCTTTGCCCGTTTTTGTTTCAACATAAGCGATTGAAGTATTATCATATTCAAGATTTAATTTTTCGCCCTCAAAATCAATTTCTATCGGTTGTAGTTTTATATCTTCTGATGTCATGGTGTTTCTCTTTCTTTTGTAAAAATTTGCATTTAAACCAAAAAGGCGGTTTTAAAACCGCCTTTTTATTTATTATAATAGGGGTCTTTTAACTTACGGTGCTATTACAAATGTGCCGGCTGTAGCGGCAAGACCGTTTGTACAAGCTGCAATCTTCGGCGTTATTGAAATAGTACCTGCTGCGGCTGTACCTGTGCAAGTGAACACAACAGTAGTTGGATTTATGTACGTTATGGCACTTACAGTCAAGCCTGTAGTTCCTGCTGCAATTGTATAATTTCCGATTGTTTCAGCAGCCGCCTTGCTTAAGAAGGTCGTTCCTGCCAATGTACCGCCGATTGTACCGCCTGAATTAGTTTTTACAATATTACTTGTAAGAGTTAGTGAACCAGGTATGGCTATATCTGTCACTGTTTCATTAAGGGTTTGGTTTCTAAACGCACCGTCACTCATTCGAGCATAAGCCGTTCCGGTAAATGAACAAGAATAATAATCCCCGGACTTTACCCCAACTTCTAAAATTCCACTAACACAATAATATTCGAAATGTGTATCTGCGGCCTGCCCTTGTACATAATTAGTTTTAAAATTAAGGTTAAATATTGCCGGAACATCACTTCCTTTATCAATCAATGAATTAACCTGATTTGGAGTTGTACCGGTCTGTGTTAAAGTTGAACCGTTTATTAAAGCAATGGCGGCCAAATCAAGCATTTGATTTTCGAACTTTATATCAAAACCTTGTTTGATTATAAAATTACCCATAATTTTTTCGTCTCCGGTTGCTTCTTTAGAATTAGTTTTTGCGGTTACATCAACTGATTTAATGCCGGGAATACTGGTATATGCCCCTATTGTGTAACTGGATGAAGTGTTAGCTGTTACAGGTGCTATTTTGGCATCCGTAATTCCTAATGCTAAAAGTTGTGTAGATAATGTCATAATTTTGTCCTTTCTTTCTTGGTTGCTCGCGTTAAACGAGCCTACAGACGAAAGCGTGGTTTCGTCTTTCGCTCTCTGCTCGCAATCCGCTAGTTTTTATCTAATATCTGTAATTGTTGAGTGAAATCTATTCTTTGTACATTACATTTTCGTGGGTCTAAAAGTGGATGTTCATCCGGCAGAATGGCCGTTACATTCGCAGGAAATGCTTTATTGCCCCATGTGTTTTTTTCTATAAAATTCCCCAAATTAACTGAAAGTTGCTGTGCCTCAAATGCAAACGTATCCTTTATAACCGAGGTGACAATATAGGCACTATTGTTTACATTCAGCCAAAATGTTTCCTGCGTGGATAAAGATGATTTTTCCATTAAAGGTAAACCCAAAATGATAGCAGGTTTTTTAAATTCCTCCTCCGGAAATTTAGCAAAAACTTTTACATCTATATCATCGCCGTTTAGTTTTGGAAATTGTGCCTTTAAACTTGTTTCAATGCCATCTTTATATGCTATGAATTCTTGTTGATTTCCCATTCGGACAATTCCTCTTTCAAATTTTCAAGCAATTTGTCATTAACTTTGTTTAAAATATCATTTTTAACGACGTTTTCAACGTCTTGAGCAATAACTTTTTTAAACCCAACGACAGGAAATTTTGCTTTCCCTTTTCTTTTATAAACCCCTTCAGACGCACCATCTCGAAGTTTAGCAATAAAGGCCCCCGGTATAAAAATACTTCCGGCCTGTACGCCTCCTGCCACTTGTTTAGCACCTAATCTTATAAAATTTATACGATAAGCACCAAACCATGCCTTATCCTTATCAAGATATACTTTTGCTCTTGAGCTTAAAACAGCTTTGGGAACCTTTGTTTTTGCTTCTATTTCGACAAGTGCAGTCTGTCTTATCCAATTGACAGTCTTTGAAATGGCTTTTTTGCCGGCTTCATCAAGCACTTTTTTTGAAGCATCAAAATTTTTAACAATATCATCCAATTTTGACTGGTCAATGTCTAAAAAAATTCCGGTCATAGTTTTTCAAGTTCCAAAATACTCATACCATCGCTGGGAGGTCGAATATTTGATATGTTATAATTATCAGAGTTAATTAAGACTGCATTATTTTTTTTTACTGTGATTATATCTGCACTTACGCATGTGAGCATAGGTGATTCTGTCGGAATTATCATATTGCCGAGGTTTCTGTCAACATACGAATTGTCAAAAATACCCTTTAATTGGTTACCGTTTATATCTTTATTTAAAATTACGCCATCAGATAGAGTAAATTCTAAATCTTTGCCCATATCATTAACAAATACGTATAAATTTTCTTGAAACATTTATTACTCCAAATAAATGCAGAGGCTTTAATTAGCCTCTGCAAATTTATTTATTTTAATTTATTAGATTATTACGCGTCTGGTGTCATAAAACCTTTAGTTTTAAGTGCCGCAATTAATGTATTCAAGTCTGCCACAGCTCCCGCAACTGTTGTTGCAACAGAAGCCGGTTGATTTGCTAATTTAGATATCGAATTTACATCAACCAACTTGACCTTTATTGTTGCCGTTTCGGTTGCTTTTGCTTCCACAGCATAACCGACATAAATATTACCGGCTGCCATAGAGGTTATAACTCCACTTGTAGCATTATAATAAAGTTTTTGACCGAATGTAAATGCTGCATTAGTTACTGCAGGAAATTCAAAAACTCCTTCGGTAAGTACCGAACCTGTTGCTCCTGCCACAATTGTACAATTTGCGATAAAAATTCTATCTGTTTCTACTACTATATCAAGATAGTTTATGGTAGTTGAACCTGAATTTGTATAATCCAAGGATTTGCCTTCTTGGATAAATGAGTTTACTGCTGTCATTTTTGTATCCTTTCTTTAATTTTGTAATTACATTTTTTATTGTTTTATTTTTAATAAAGCGGGAATTATAACTAATTCCCGTTTTATTGTTATTTTTAGTTTAAACTACGCTCCTGCGTTTTTGTATAGTCCCCTAAAGTCGAGAGCGGTAACACCTGCGTCCATCAATATTTGGTATTCAATTCCCAAGAAATCAGTTGCGATTCTGCTTGTTAATTGAGGTGTTTCATAGCCACTCAAATTTGTGACTTCAATTGTGTCACAATCCATAGCATTTGTCGCTAAATACCATGCATTTCCTGTTAATTCTGCATCAACAATAATTTGCATTAAGTTTTGATAGATGTTTGCAACTCCTGCATTTGTACCCGAAGGATCTGATGAAGATTTTAATAATTGGGCAGCTTCAAGTTCCTTGTCAGGACTAACAATTATAAATTGTGGAGTTAGATTTAATGCAACCTTCGCACCTAAATCTTTTTGCTTTTTCATAGCGGCTCTTGCCGTTGCTAATGCTGCGGTTGTAATTGCGGTTCCTGATGAAGCTAAGTTTTTATGAGTAGAAGCATCAAATAAATTAACTCCGTCATAAATAGCCGCATTAGCTGTAAGAATTTTATAAACAAGGGCGTTAATTGTTTGATATGCCGCTCTTGTATATTTTACAGGCATTTTAGAAATAACGTTCAAGTCATCATTAATAAATGCTTCACGAGTTAAGCCAAATTTTTTGGCATAAGTAGCAACGGATTTTGTTACTTTTTCATCTTTTAGTTTATCAAACTTAACTTCGCTGCCTTCAGGAACTAATTCAAGCTTGCCTGCTTCAGACATTCTGTAGTGTCTTGCTTCTTTGAAGTCTTTGTTTGTCCCCTTGCCGGTCCATAATTGATAAGTTGTAGATGCAGTCGCATAATCCGACATTGATTTGCTGACAACGTTGTCAACAATTGACATAAAGGCAGATGAAGGAGTTAATGCCCTTCTGAATAATTCATCAGGTGACATTCTAAAAATACCATTTTCGCCTTCACGAGATAAACATTCTCTTGCCAGATCTTGAAGTCCAATGCTTCTAAATTCGTTGGCACCTTCAGCAGGTTTTTCAATCTTATGACCGGCTCTGATTAAGAGTCCGTCAACTGCTGCAGTTCTGAATTTGTCACCTTCTTCAGCAATGATTTGAACATTCTGCGAACCGGGTAGTGCTATTTTCGTTTCTTCAAACTTTTTAAGAACGGCTTCTTTAACATCTGCAATAGATTTTTCTTTAAAATCTTCCAATTTTAATTCAAATTTACGGCATAATTCAGCCTTTTCAAAAGCTTTCTGCTCGCCTTTTAATTCAGCGGCTTTTACTTCCTCATCAGATTTAACAGCTGCATCTTCAAGGTTTTTGATTTGAGCGTTTAAATCCTCGACAATTTTTACTTGTTCTGCTGTTTGTTGTTTTTCTAATGCTTCAGCTAGCATTTTCTTAAGTTGTTCTGGGTCCATTTTTTTTGTCCTTTCTTTGTTGTTTAACATAATGTTATTTTCTAAATTTCTATTCACGCCGACAGCATCATCAGCAGGAACACTTACTATTGACACCTCGAACGGTGTCCACTTTGTTGCAATATATGCAGGTCCTTCAAATCGTCCGTTGGATGATTTTTTGCCTGCTGCAACCTCTTCCCAACAGTCAACAAAATAGCCGACTGATACACCTTTTAAAGTGCCGGATGATACTTTTCTATAAATTTTTTCAGCCTCATCATCATCATCAAAAATAATGTCGCAGTAAGCTTTTTTTGTTGCCTCGTCAAGCTTTATATTTTCCAATTTTCCGAGAATATAATCTCGATTGTGATTGAATAAACTGACACCTATTTCGTTTAATCTATTAAAGTCAATACTGTTAGCATCATGCTGTAATATTTCAACCCCGAAATATCTTGAATATGGCTGTTCTGAAGAAAAAGATACGCTTACACGTCTTTCATCTTCTTTTATTGCTTTTGTTTCAATCGCGAAAGTTCTATGAAACATTTCTTCTGTAGAAAAATCTCTATGAAGTTTTTTTCGAGTCAGTGTCCTCATTGATGAGTTTGTCTGTTTCTTCATCATTTTTGCTTGTCTCCTTCGGTTCTAAACCATATTGCTTTTCAAGTTCTTTTTCTTTTTTACGTTGTTTCATAACCTCTCGCCAATCTTTGCCGTTTGAAGCCGCCAATTCCGCAAGAGTCATCTGATTGGTATTTAATGCAACTTCATTGGCTTTAACCTCTTTTAGAGGGTCAATCCAAGACCAGCCCGGAGTTATCCAATCACATTCTAAATATTTTTCTTTATTTTTATAAAAATCGGGCAAATCAAGTTGACCCGTCAAATACATTGCTTCCATAAATTCTTCATAAACCGGTTCAAAAAGGTTTTCTATTAAAAATTTTTGAAGGACTTTGTACGTAATTTGGTCGTCCAGTAAACCTTGACGGGCAGAAGAATAATTAACCTGTGATAAATCTCTTGAAACAGTTTCATAAGAAAGCCCTTGCCCGCTTGCGGTAAGCCTCTGATTAAACATCACAAATTCTTTTGCATTTGTTGCCTGTCCGTTTGGATTTGCAACTGCTATATCATCGCCCGGTTCCAAATAATTAATAATTCCCGGAGCAATTGTTTTTTCTTTTGGTTCTGTTGCATTAGTGGGCTTATTAGTATTTGTATTTGCAAATCCTCGACCAACTCCACCGGGGGCGGTGTTTTTCTTAATAAATATAGAAAAACAAGCGAGTATTCTTTCCTTTATACTTATTGCCTCAATATATTCGTTAACGTTTTTAACTTCGTTTGCCGTCGGTGCAAGTTCTGAAATTTCCCTGATTTGTGATGGCCGTTTTATTCTTTGTAAATAAAGAACATTTTCTGCCGGAATTTTTTGAGATTCTTTAGTATACAGACCATCCGGAGAAGTAGTTCTTATCCAATAAGCTACATGCCTATTGAATTTATCTATTTCAATCCCATTAATAATATAATTTTCATTGCCAGACCCTCTATAAAATTTTGTTGAGTCAAGGTCGTCTATTTCTCTCGCTTGAAGCTTAAATCGATAAGGGGAATTTGTATCATAAATTTTTATAAATAAAATTCCGCCATCAACTTTTAAACGTCTCATGGCCATTTGTGCTAATTCTGTAAAAGATTGACGCTCGCTAATGTCGCAATATTTTTTCTTATTCCATTGCTTAAATTTCTTTTCTATTTGTTTGTTTAAAACTTCATTTTCTTCTTCTTCTGAAATTTTTACACGTGCCTGCAAAGTAATTCCGGTTCCGACAACGTTTCTTTCAAAAGCTTGGACAATAGACTCAGCCATATTGGAGTTACGTTCCAAATCACGAGTACGTGCCCGAATAATGTCTCTTTCACCCTGATTGGTCATTTCAGCGGGGCTATTTACAACATGCCAACCCGAATTTTGATGACGGTTGCTTCCGGAATCATATGCGGAGCGAATGTAATTTTCCCAAGCTATTCTTTTATATGCAAATTCAGGGTTTAAATGAATTAAAGCCCTGTTTATTAAACTGATTTTATCTGTCATCTATCTACCATCAAATCTTGTATAGTATATTCCGTCGTTGTTATCTCGTATATTTTCAATCCTTTTTCTTTCAGCATAAAGAATTGATAAATCAGGACGTCTGAATTTTCTGTTATTGATACTATACTCTTGAGCTCCGGTTTCAATAGCAGTTATTGCACTATTTATTTGATTTAATTGCTCTTGCGTTGTCATAATCTTTACCTTATCCAGTTGCTTGAATTATGTATCCAACTATCGGTATTTTTGATAAAACCGCTTTGATTTTGTTGCTTCTTTTCACTCGGTTGTTGCTGCTGCGGTTCTTCCTGCAAATATCTGACTTGTAATAAATCAGCCGCAAGTGCTGCATAGACTTCACAGTCTAAATAGTGGTTTGCCCCGTTACTTACTTTTGGTTGCCAAATAAAAACACCATTTTTACCCGGAACTTTTTCTTCTGAACAAATTTGTTCTGCATAGTCCAAGTCACAATTACTATGCACCATCCAAGAGCCTTTGCCATTCGGACGATTTAGACGTCCGGCAATCATATCTTTATATTGACCCCCGTCGACCATATACAATTTCATTCCATTAGCTTTGGAATTAACTTTGTCAATCATGCTCACTTTATATCTTGACAATAAAGGTCTTGAACTTCCCTTAATTGGCACAAGCCAATCTTGGTTCATTGCACATAAGTCATAAATCTCATCTGTCTGATCGCCTGAGTCAATCGCCGCAAGATTTACCTGCATAAGTTGATTGTTTGCCTTTTTAAATGGTCTGTTTAATATATCTTCAAGCTCGTTCCAGCTGGATACCATCCCGTGAGTAATATTCCAGCTCGTCATGTATGAACCCCATGCACGAACCGTAAAATAAAAACGGTCTTTTTGTACGTCAATTCCGGACGTAATTAATAATGCTTCATTCGGAATAATATTTTCTTCGTATTTTGTTTCTCTATCAAGAACAATGCTTGAATTCATTTTTACTTCGGTTTGATTCCAAGGCTCGGCAAGCCAAGAATTTACAAAATTCATTAATTTTTCGGGATAATTTTTCGATTGGGTAAATTCATAGGCTACATCACCAAATCTTACCCAAGGTGAATAAATGGCATTAATAGTAAAAGCCACTTTTCTTTTATTTTCTGTTATATCTTTAAAATTTTTGCCGGTGATTTCATCTTTCCAAATGCCGGAACGTAGCATTTGCGGTTTATGAATATCTGTTATAATGCCCTTACAATTTTCACATTCATAATAAGCCGTTGCCCGTCTTTCCTCCGCTGTCTTTGCCCCCTCAGGCCATTTAATACCACCTTTAAATTTCAGATTTTGCATATGCCCACAATGAGGACAAGGAACATAAAATTTACACCGAACGTCCGCACGTTCCCATGCTTGCCATATAGGTCCTAATTTTGTTGTAGGTGTTGATGTTTTAAAAGTAAATTTATCAAATGTAAATGTTCTTTGGCGTTCAGTTGCCAAACTTAGAGGGTCAGCTTCCTTACCTGCAAATTTAGGATTTTTGTCTATTTCATCCGCAAGTACATTTTTTTTTGGTTTAGAAGATAATGATGTCGCAGAACCTGCATAACCAAAAGATAAATCCATATCGTTGGAAAATTGCAGTTCTAAAATTTTACTTTTATTTTCAAGAAATTTTTTGCTTAATTCGGGGCATAACCTTATCATTGGCCTAATACGACTATTGGAAGCATATTCAGCAATATCTCCCGTCGGTAAAACGATTATAGTAGATGCTGAATCTTGGGCAATTATGTAGCCTGTTATGTTATTTAAACATTCAGTCCCGCCTACTTGTGTTGGTTTTAAAAACGCAGTTTCTTCTATATCTGCGTCATTGTAGGTGTCCATTATTTCTTTTAGATAAGGGGTTCTTGAAGTACTCCAACGTCCGGGTTCATTTGATGTTTTTACATCCAATATTCTATAAATATCGGCCCATTCGCTAACTGTTAAATTTTCAGGCGGTTTTAATGTTGAAAGAGCTTCCTTAATCCATTCAGGAGGATTATATTTTGTTTTTTCCTGTTTTTCTTGCTTCATAAACGCCGTCTATACTTATTTGCTCAAGGGCATTATTTGTATTATCCTTGACAAGTTTACTAATTCGCCTTGCCTCAATCGGACTGACAAAAGGTGATAATTCCATGGCAATTTTATTTCCAAAACCTTGCATTGAACGCTTTAAAATAGTAAAAACCCTTTGTAATTCTGCAATAATGTTTTCTTTAGGAATATAATCACCTTTCGCTATGGCATTTTTTAAGTCTATGGCTTCTAATTGGGCCTCTTTTAATTTGCTTTCATAATAGGTTTTCTTTTCCGCCAAAGGTAAATTTTCAATATCATCAGGAGTTTTAACATTTGCACTGGTAAGTGAAGCACTCCGCCAGATAAGCACGTCCTGAATGGCCCACCATCCACGCTGAATTTTGGGGCAACCTTTTTGACCCCATCTGACAATAGTTGATTCGTCTACTCCAAATAATTCATAAAGAGCAGCACTCGAAACACAAACTTTTTCAGAAATTACTTTTACATCCTTACTTTTTGCCATATTACCTTCAAACATGCACGCTTTTATAATGCATAAACCCATAAAGTATTATTTTTATTGCACTACAACCCTTAAACATGCAAAACATGCACCATTTAAAAACTTTATATTTAAAAAACCCTCGAGGGTTACCTTACCCGCAATGGGTAGGGGGTGGGGGAAGTACCTTTTTTGAAATGCCCACGCCTGTTGAGTTGTAGCCGATTGGAAATGGGTTGGCTTAAAGACTGCCAAGAACTATCCATCAATAAAATAACTTTTATTATCAAGTCATAGTCTGATATTTTTATGTTATTCCTTAGCCAAATAATCCCTCCTGCTTAAACTTATGGTTATCAACTTGCCAACGTCCGTCAATTTTATTAACATCATAGTTGCAGATAAGAAGCTCTTTAAATACGTTATTCTTAACGTTTTTACGGTTAATGCCGTTCATTCTTTCTATTTCTATAATGTTAAACTTTTTATATAATTCTCTTATTATCGGTGCGTCATCATAACTCAATAAGAACCGCCCTTTAATATTTTTTAGAACGTCTCTCAATCTTTCGTGATTAAAGTCTTTGGTTGATATTATTTCGTAGCCTGCCCCGCAACTATAAGGCGGGTCACAATAAAAGAAAGCTTTATCTGTATCATATTGAGGTATTAAATCAAACGCTGATAAATGTTCAATGATTGTCTTATCTAAACGCTTACAGATTGTATCAATACGTTCAATGATTCCGCCTGCACTTTTGATACTGCTTTCGTAAGAAACTCCGAAGTGATTGCCTCTGCCACCGAATGATCGGGTAAGCAAAAACATAAACCGACAAGCCCTTTGAATATCTGTGTAACCTTCAAACTTAATCGCTTCAGCAAATTGTTCACGAGAGGCGAGGAGGTAACACATCTCACGAGCCAATTCGCAAGGATGATACTTAACCACCCTGAATAAGTTAACTAACCTACCATCAAGGTCATTGTAGACCTCAAGGTCAGCCCAACGGTTATAATAAAACAAAACCCAACCGCCACCACCGAAAGGTTCAATATATGAATTTATGTTTTCAGGGATTAAATAAGAAATTGCTTCACGAAGTAATCTTTTGCCGCCAACCCAATTAACTAAATATCCGCCGAATTTTTTCCTAACCATAAAACCCTCCGAATATATCATGCACTATTAAACTTTTTGAATTATGTTTATTGTGCAGGTAATCATAGGTCAATATGGTTAAATATAAAGTTGTTTCAGCAACGATATATTTGAGGCTTAGGCCTCACCTGTTATTTATTAAATTTCTCAGCTAATTGCTGAGTATAAGCCTTTTGTTCCGACGTATTCATAAATAAATGCCAATACCAACGGTTGTAATTAATCCTACAAAAATCTTGGATATCTAAATTCCCGATTATCGGTTTTATTTCTTTTAAAAAGTTTCCTTCAGCAACATCACTGTGAAGATGTTCAATGTGGCACTCATAACATACAGGAATCGTAAACCAATCGGGATTTTTCTTAGCATATCCGCTGCCTTTTTGTATATGGTGAACCTGCACGCTCTTTTTACCGCATCTTATGCAAGTTTGTTGAGCCTGATAACCTAAAAACTGTTTGTCTTTTTCGTGTTCTTCCCACCATCTTGGGTCTGTATAAACATTTTCTATATCTGTTAAATCAACGTGCAACGTCCAACAATAACGCAATTCAGGCGGTAAAACCAAATCCTGCAATGCCTCTGATTCATCAATAAAAAAGAGGACTTTGTTGATAAATTCGGACGCTTCTTTTTTATTCATTTGAGAGAGGGTTTTTATAACCTCTTTTTGCTTTCCATTTGGCAAATAACTTAATTCAGAAACTCCAACCTCGTCATAAATCCATTCTTTAATTAATTTGACTGAAAAGTCATGACCGAGATTGGCAAAAAATATTTTAATAGCTTTGAATAATCCGCCGAAAATATAACCGAGTTGGTCTCTGGTTTTTGTATCGTTTATTTCTTCAAAGAAAATTCTGTATATTTTTCCGTCATTATAGTTTGCCAAGAAATGATTTAAAACATTTTTAAGATAAGCACGATTTGAAACTGTAAAATTCATCATCCGGCTTTCAAAAGTCCTTCTTTTTGGAATCCGATTGTATTGTCGAGCCGGCCCATTTTTAAAGTTGAAAGATTTGAGTAACATCTTTTCTTTTTGCCATATTCGCCATAATTAAGATAAAATCGCCCGCATACTACATTGGAACTGCCAATTTTATGTAAAATTGATTTTTCCAACTTATCATGAATCTCATAGGCCTCTTTTCCATAAAATCTTTTTGGTTTTTGTCTGCCTTCTTTGTTTGTTCGTTCAAGTTCAAGTATAAATTTGCCACAGGGACATTTTTCATAAATTACGTTCATGACACAATCAAAAAATCCGTCATGCGATTCTAATTCATATTTAATGGATGCTCTTTTTCTTCCACAGCTGCACTCAATCATATTTAAACCCCTCTTAGTTGCTCAACAAAAATAATGCCCTCAAAAAAGGACACAGCTATTCAACTTTTATTTTGATTACGCTTCACCGCTCTAAGGCAGTATACAGTGTTTTAAAAACATCTGCTCGATTAGCAATCAAAATCGATTTCTCTAAATAGAGTATAAACTATAAAATTTGATTTGTCTTACCTAATATTAGGTAAATTTTAGAAAATGCCATGACTTCGGGGATAATTTATAAAAAAAGTTGATACTTTACCCCCTCTGAACCCTGCCAAATTCAATTATATATAGTGTCGGATTTTTGAAGGTATTTTTAATTTAATAAAATTTCAAAGATTGCCATGCCGGATATTTAAAAATATTCGTCAAAAATATCTGCTTTTGAGTATTGTGTCAATGGCAATTGTTCCGTTGCACCCTTGTGTCCTTTAAATACTACAATCGCCAGAGCGTTTTTATACACACCGTCCACGAGGCGTTTCTCGCCCGTTTTCTTGTGCGTTACTTCCATTTGTACCGGCTTGCTTGTTTCAGGGTCAATAAAACACAAACCCTTACGCAAATATCGGATTTCGACATTGGGATTAAAAAGAATGTGGTCATGCCAGAACTTCGTTTCAGTCCGCACCGGAATGAGTGAATAAGTGGTGTTTCCTTTTTCTTGCTCTTTGACGGCTTTTTTAACCCATTTGTCGCAAACATCAAAAGGTGGGTTCATCCAGTTAAGTTTTAACCAATGGGAAGCCAAACCGTCTTTTACGCCATCAAGGCAATGATGAAATGCAGGGATATTTATTTGAGAGCAGCAGACATCAAGGTCAAATTTATCTATGCCGATTTCTTTCAATAAATTATCAATCAACTCCGGCGGTGTCATATAATCGTTTCTCTTTTTGCTAAAATTATATTTCATTGTTTGTTTTCCTACATTTATTAAACAGCCCCATTTTCTTTTTCTTTATATCCAAAATTAAATTAAATTCTTTCCAAAATCCGGGAAAATTATAAAAAACATTTTTGATTGTTCCCTTTGCCCTAAATTTTTCAAAATCAGACCTGCAAACAATACTTAAAGCGGTAAGTCGTGAAATATTTGTTTTTTCTGCTATTTGGGTAATCGTTATTAACCCCTCAAATCTTTTTACCACAATTTGACCCCCTTAAACTTTTTAACTGTCGTCTTATTTTCCGTTTTGCCTTGCCTTTGGCTTGTTTTAATACTTTTTCCAAAACGGATATTTTTTCTATAATTTCTACAGAATAATGTGGAGTAAGTTTTTTATATTTATCTGCCCATTCGGCGACCGTTATTTTTTTATTAATCCCTTCAACCCACTTTTGCATAGGAATGCAATTGTCAAAATTAACGATTGAATAAGGCTCAACAGAATAAATTTTTCCGTCTTCCGTATTTTTAACACATTCACCATGAACTTCTTGAACCTGCACACCCCAAAAATCTAGATAGACATCACAATCTTTATCATCACATTTTGAAGGTTCACAATCGGAACAAACGGGATCCGCCGCACGCAGATTAAAATCATCCAAACCCTTAAGTCCATTTTCGTTATTAATTCTCATGCCGGCTTATCCTCAATCGCAATTAAATATATCAACATTACCTATTCCCCCTTTTCGTTGTTCTTTCTAGTTAAAATAATTTCTGGTTCTATTCTAAAATCATTTCTTTCCCAATCTATTCCACGTCCGACACCTTTTACATTACATTTTGCCCTACCGCCCATACTCGGTTCGCTAATTGTTATGCAAACATTGACTTCCTCAGGATTTCTACAAAATTTATATGTAGCATCTATTCTTTTTTTAAGTTCTTTTAAGTTCATCCCTTCCCCTTTCATTGGTTAAAATAATTCAAATTGTTTTCATAAACGCACCTATTAGCAAATATTTCTAGGCAATCTAATTTATACATTCCATTTATATTGACCGCACTATTTGGTCTTTGAAATTCCGATATTTCAACGAAATCATCCATTCCCGAAATATAGAACATATCTTTGTTGTCATCATATTCTACTAGCATTACAAATGGTGCTTTAGGTGCAAAATCTTTTTTGCTTTCAGCTTCCATAAAATCACATTTTAAAATATCGCCGTAATTGATTTTTTCTCCGTGTTTGTCTGTATAAACTTTTTTCATCTTCTCACTTCCTTTCGTTAAGTAGTTCGGGGGTTTGGTAGATGTTGCCAATGATTTCGATATCTGTGTAATCTTTTCTCTTTAAACTGTCGCAATTTTCACAATTCATACAGCCAAAATCTACATATTCACCATTAGAATTGTAACAATCACCCTCTGTCCAGTATTTATTGTGGCAATATAATTCAAAACCTACACACATATCACAATAAATAACTTCATAAGTTTGCTCAATATCGTTTTTGTATCTAACTATATCCCCCTCATAAATCAGCGTTCCGTTTTTGTCTTTTAAGCCTGTGCATTGCATAAGTCTGTTTTCTTCTGCATAATCATCTAGTTTATGAGAAAAATGACAAGTTAAATCTCTCATAACTTTATCTCTAGTGTCCCAAAATCTAAACTTAAATCTATCTTCCATATCTCTTAAATCCTTTCTATACTTTGTTTTAGGTTAGTGGCAAATTATGCCGTTAACCTCGTTACTGTGCTAAAACTTCAATGTCGCTCAAATCTTTAACGGTATAAAAATCAAAATTATATCCGCCTCGATTTTCCCATTCAATAACCGCAATTGCATTTTTGCAAATTCCTACGCAACATAATTCTTTACCATATAAGCAGTGGCTTTCATTCTTAAATATTATTTTTGAGCCGAATGGTATTTTTTCTTTACTTTTCATTAGTTCCTTATCTCCTTTTTGTATCGTAATAACTCTTTTAATGCTTCTTTTTGGGTTAAAAAACCAATACCGCCTACCGGACCTATAATTTTATCTCGACAGTAACCCGACACGCCTCCTCTAAAATACATACAATAGCGTGTAGTCCATTTTCCTTTGATATCAGTTCCACCTGTAACTTCAATTATTAGTTCAAAATTATAAAGTTTTTCTATGTCGTGACGTTGACAATTGCACTTTTCTTTATATTTTTTTTGCAAAGTTACAGGGAATTTATTTAATAAATATTCGATTGTTGTCATCATTTAACCCTTTCTATTGTTTGTTTGGCTATGTCAAACTGGCAGACATCACAATAACCTTTATGTTCAGCCCCGCTACAAGTTCCTACCTCACCATTGCTATCAAAAACCTTTGTGCCGTATTTGGAGCATCCGCATTCTTGAACTTCTATTATCTTCTCCAACCCTTCAAGTGCTGTATCAAGCCTAGATTTTTCGACAAACTCAACATCTCCCATTGATATAAGAGTTGGTTTATCTGTAAAATCAGAAATTACAATGCCGGTAGTCTTTTTGTGATATTCCTTGAGCTTTTTATTTTCCTCAACCAATATTTGTATACGTTTCTCGCAATCCATATTCCAAGATAAGGATTTTTGTAATTTTTCCTTCAATATTTGTTTTTCGGAGAGGAGCGATTGGGCTTGTACATATTTATAACAATTTGCATTACAAACATAACTTTCACATTTTTTAGTAAGCTCATCCACTTGCTTTTGTAGGGCAATGTTTTTCTTAATCAATTTATTTTCACAGTAAAAGCATTTCCCTAATTCTAATTCTTTTAGCTCATCCACTTGCTCTTGCAGCTTGATATTTTTCATTTTTAAATCAGTTTGTTTGTTAAAAACAGAACCATTTAAACACCCGGCAAAGCTTTGGGCGATACAGTCTTTTTCTTTTGTTAGGTTATCCACTTGCTTTTGTAAATCCAAGCAATAATAAAGACTACTTTTACAAATTTTTTCATCTGCGATTGATTGCTCACAACAAGAATTTTTGTTCATACATATTCTAGGTGACTTATAGAATTTACACATATCTGTCATTCTTCTGTTTCTCCTAATCCGATTTCGCAGTAAGTTATAATTGAGCTATAGTCAGTTTCTCTGCATCCTGCTTCATATTCGTCCCAGTCAATATCTAGCTCTTGTAATTCTATTTCTCTTATTTTTTCTAATGATGATTTCATTCTGTCTACTTGCTTTTGTAGGGCGGTATTTTTAGACTGTAATTTAACAATAACGTCATTATTTATTTTTGCTAAATTTGTTTGAACTTCGCATTCCTGCTCTTTTTGGCGGAGTTGCTTGTATATATCAGAAGCGTTCAACTTTTTATAAGAAAATTCGCAATTTAAAATACTTTCAAGTTTAGAAATTACAAGTTTACTTGGTTTTCTTGCTCCGCTTTCATACATAGATATACAAGTCCTTTGTAATCCAACCTTTTCGGCAAATTGCTTTTGGTTCAAGCCAAGTTTTAATCTTTGCTCTAATAATTCTTGTTTAAATTCTTTTATCTCTTTATTTGACATTACCATATCTCCAATCTCTTTATTTTTCATTAAATACCTCTCATTTTCTTCTAAGGTCATTTTAAAGTCAGGGTCTAATTTCTTTTGCAGTTTCATAAAATTTTTCGCACCGCTTAAAGTATCAGAATAAAATATACCGCCGTTCATTATTACTTTATATTTAATGTATTTTTTCTTATCTGGCATAGTCCTGTATTCCTCCAATTATTTTTATTTCATAGCTATTGTTTATATTTTCAAATATTCCTAACTGTTTCATTTCTTCAATTTGCTTTTTTGTAAATACCACAATTGGCTTTAAGCGTATCTCTTTCTCTGACATCTTTCCTCCTTGTTTTTTATTCCGGCTTTTTAGTTTTGCTTGCAATTTTTTGTTTTGCTCGACAAGTTCGTTATACTCTATTTCTATTTGAGCAAGTTCGTTTATGCCTCTTGGTTCGTTTAAAATTAGTGGTTTATATGTTTTCATAATGTCCCTTTTTTATTGTTTTTATTTCTTCGCCCTTATAACTGTTTTTAGGCTTACTGCCGTTATTTCTGCAATTATTTGAACAGTAATGATTTGTGCTTAGTTTTGCGTAATATTCGCTTTTATAAAACTCAACGCCACATCTTGAACAGGTTACTTCGATTTTACGCATTTATAGCCCCCTTGCTCCCTACATCCTCAGGCAGTCCGATTGTTCTCACAAGTTCAACCACGGAGGCTTTTACTTGACATTTTTGGTCGGAACTTGATTTATCAAAGAAATCTTGATAAACACAACCATCACAGACACAGCCGCGTTTATAGCATTCAATCGCAGTGATGGTCCATTTTCTTTGGGCGAATGTTCGCCCCAAATCTCGATTAAAGTACCTACTCATGCCGGCTATCCCTCCACCATTTTGCAAAATTCTTTCAGCTGTTCAGGTGTTTCAAAAAAATATCTAATTCCCTGATATACTGTTGAATATAAATAATTTTTTATTTGTTGCAAATATTCTTCTTCAGTCAACCCCTGTGCATCGCCGTAATTTTCCAAAGATTGATTATCAAAAGGCATAAAGTGAGTCGCCGTTATACCAAACCTTGAGTATAATTCCCCAAATTTATAATCATTAAATCTAAATTTTTTAATTTCTGTTTTCATTTTTTTGCCCTTTCACTATTTTTGTGTAATCTTTTCAATCCCGATGTAGTAATCCATTAAATTTTTGTTTTTTATTTTTGGGTCATTTTCTGCCGAAATTTTAATCAGATCCTCAAGGAACTTTTCAACAAGTTTGCGGATTATTGTTTTTGTCATTAATTCATCGGACATTTTTACCTTCTTACTACCAACTGATTTTTACTCGGCCGATTTGTTGTTCTACGGTATATCCCGCTTCTATTAAAGCGTTAATCATTATGTGAGCCATCAATCCTGCACAAAAACATTCGTTTTTGCCTTCTTTTATGGCCTTTTTAATCTGTTTTTCAACCTTTGCAAGCCCTACCGGAAGGACATTAACCGCCGATTGTTCATTCGCTTTTTTTGCTGAAATCATTTTTTTACTCCTTTGCCTTCTATTTCCTTAAATTCACTTTTGGGAATTAAAACCTGTTTTTCAAACCCCTGTTGCTGAAAATGTTTAAAATTTTCCGGTGTTGCCATTCTTAGAGCCTTGCATACAGATATTGAGTATTTTTTTATTTGTTTAAATTGGCCTCTTTCCGCAATTAAAATCTGGTCGCCGGCAGCAGATAAACGTCTTAAAATATCCCAACAAATTCCGATGCTGTCGGTTTTGTTGTATTTATGTGCCGATTCAACAAATCCATATTTGAAATAAGTTATAATATCTTTTTCGGCGTTATAGCAAAGCGTTCCGATATCCTTTATTCTTTTGTCTTTGCCAAAAAGGCTTTTTGTTTGAAAGAAGATAGTCGAATTTTTATCTTCATGACGACAAAACAACTTGTAGCCGTCATAATCGCCACGAATTTTTTCAGCAATTTCGTGAGCTCGGGTCCTTTTAACCGTATTAAAAAATTCTTCCTGTGTTACAATCATTGAATTAATCCTTCATATTTAGATTGTTCTACTATGTTGTCTTTATGTTCTTTCCAGATTAATGAAGCTCTAACTCTTTTTGTAGCTTTTGATTTGCAATGACCAAACCAATCAAGAAAAAATTTGCTCAACATTCGTTTATAATGCGAATCAATTGTGTCCATTTCGACAAATAATTTTTCTGAAATATTGTAGTTTGAATATCCACTTGACAATAAAATCAAAATATCTATTTCTCTTTTTGTAAGCGGCGATAAAACCAACTGTTCAAATGTGAAATTGTTAATCATCTTTACCTCTTTTTGAAAAATCAGCTACCGTAACGTTGTTTGGTTTTACAAATTTTTTGAGCCTGATTTTAACAATTTCTTTTCTCAAAAAATCGATTGTAAGATTTTTTGTTTCCTCAAATTCTTCCGGCGTTGCCGAGTCCAAATTTATAAACTCATCAATTAATGAAAGTCCGGCGGATATTCCAAAACTCCCAGCCATGTAGTAATCGTTTTTATCTTTTATCGGGCAGACTGAAACAATCAGTTTTTTGCATTCGTTAATTTTTTGTTCTATTTCCCCAAATATCCCTGAAAATTTCATGCCTGCCCCCTAATCTCTTCTTTTGTAATCTCGAATTTTGTCATAATATTCCGCTGAAATTCTGTTTTACCACGAGCCTGTTCGGGCTGTGAAAAAAGATATACCAGTGCATCGTCCCTTGTTTTAATTTTTTCGTCCAAAGTTGGCTCTGCTTTGATTTCTTCCTGTTCTTTGGTTTTTGCTTTTTGTGATTCCGCTTTTGCTTTTGCGGCCTCCTGTGCTTTTATTTCGGCCTTGCAGTGTTTTTTTATCCACGCCAACAAACGCCCTCGAGGGTTTTCAAGCGGATTTTCGGGCAAAACCTTTATTACCCAAATTTTTGTAAATTCAATAATTTTTTCCTTATTTGGTTGAAATTCAATGATTTGATTAAAAAGAATTTTGTCAAACTCAGAATTATGCGGATAATTTTTTAACATATCCAATTCAAGAAGGAATTTTTTTAAAAAATCATCATCATCTTTTGCACAATCTAATTTTTCAGTAGAAGATGTTTCTTTCTCTATCTCTCTCTCTCTCTCTATCTCTCTCTCTCTCTCTATCTCTCTCTCCCCCACGGGGTGTGGAGGGGGTGTGGAGGGGGTGTCTACACCCCCATTAATTTTATTAGCTACAAATGTACTAAAAGTATTGTCTTTAATGGTTCTTAACTCTTTTAAAATACATTGTTTTGTTGAAGAACTTTTCACCGTATTGTGTTTTAACCAATTTAATAAAATTAATTCAGAAGTTTCTTCATTGTATTTAATTTTTTCATATTCAGTAAATCTGTTTAATAATTTTTCAACAGTTTCTTGATTGTATCCGGTTTCATTTCCAATAAATTTTTTGGTAATTTCATAAACGCCGCAGGCGGAAGTTTTTGAATTTGTCATCAAATACAAGTAGAAAAATTTTTCTTCAGGAGTTAATTTTTCAACAAAAGGATCCTGCCAAAAAGATGTTTGAATTTGTCTAAAAATTGCCATCTTACTTAACCCCCAATACTAAATTTAAAGTTACGAAAAAACACCAGAGAGCGAATAAAAGAGTTGCTGAGATAAAAACCATTGAAAGTAATTCCCCAAAAGTATATTCATGCTCTAATATCGTAAATGGTAAGTTGCTTTTTAAAATTTTTTGCATTTTTCCCCTCCGTCTTTTTGTTTTTATTATTTAAAGCTTCTTTTGGGGTTAAAACCCCAATTCCGTCAATCCTATAAATATTAATAATCTGTGTTACGAGTTTCATTTCATGCCTGCTTAAAAAACTCGACAAACGTATTATGTCCGTATTGTCCTTGAGTAATTTTAATTACGTCCGCAAGTGTCATTTTTTCTTTCAACTCCGTATGCTCAATAAAATTTTCAGTTCCAAAACTGCAAGCACCGGTTATTGTTCTGTAACAAATAACCCAGAAATTGATATCTTTAATCTCATCCATTTTTAAGTTTTCATACAGGCTCATGTCTCTTGGGCTTGTTTTAAATAACCAATCACGATAAGCCTGTTTAACAGTCTTGCCGTGTGCATATACGCCGTCTTTTGTAAAAATATATGCTATCTTGTTTCTTGTTTTTGATTTGATGATGTTTTTTCTTTGACTCAATATTTCGCAGAAAATACCATCAATTTTTCTATATTTGCCGTCTTTCCACGTCAAAAGCGGTTCAATATCTTTTCTTATTTTTTTGCATATATTTTCTTTTGGCTTATTCACTTTAACTTTATTTTTTAAGTCACTGCTCAAATATAAGTAACCGCCTACGGTTGGATTGAAGCCTTTCGGAATTGACGTAAGACTGCTCAAATCTAAGTAACCGCCTACGGTTGGATTGAAGCCTTTCGGAATTGACGTAAGACTGCTCAAATCTAA
>JBAYNW010000015.1:0-45282 GCA_041678605.1 Candidatus Gastranaerophilaceae bacterium
ATGTAAGTTGCGAACTTTCCCATTTCCCTAATTCAATCACACTTTGTTTTTCCGCCCCATGATAGGTCAGAACAGTGCAAATAATCCATATTTTCGTTATAAATAACCCATGCGGCACAAGTACATCCTATAGCGGAGGTTTTGCAATAAATAGAAAAAGGGTAACCACTTGTGTACTGTGCCGTTCCGGCAGGAATTATACCATAATTTGTTAAATTAAATAAAAACAAATCTTTCCCCCATTGATTCGGTTTTTTAAATCCGTTTATATCAACATAAAATTCTCCGCAAAGGCTTTGGAGTGCAGGAGTACTACCCCAATTATATGTTGTGCAGTTTGGATAAGCCTTGGCCACCAAAAGGCTTCCGTCTGCCAGTTGTGCTTTCGCCATATTACCATTTCCATCTATATTATTGGTATAAGCATCATTATTTAACTGCAAATAGCCTGTCGGAAAACAGCCCGAATTTCTACCGCAATTTTTGGAGATGTTTAAGTAAGGGGCAATTGCGTTTAACATATTTTCACCACCGGTCGGCGTAGCGGCCAGTCCCCAATTTTCAGGCGTGCCGTTCTCCTGAACCGCTAAAGTATAAGCGTTTGAAAGAGTTGACATGATTTTTCTAAGTGCGGCTATGGTTGCTCTTTCCTGCATGTTTTGCATTAATGTCGGAATTGTCATGGCACAAACTACGCCGATTATTCCTAAAGTTATTAAAACTTCGGCCAATGTGAATCCGCCAATCTTTTTTTTAACCATGGTCTTCCCTTTCCAACTATTATTGTAATAATAATTCATTTTATGTATACATTATTCATTATATAGGGAACAATGTCAAGTTAGTTTGTATAAATCAAGTGTGAAAGTATAATTAAAGAATGAGCAAAGAATACAAACTTGAAGTAGAAAATGTTGGCACCCAAATAAAATTTTTGGCATCTCTACAGGGTTACACGATGAAAAAATTAAAAGAGATTGTTAATAATTCATTTGGCAAAACTGATAGCGTCAGAAATCTTAATAATAAATTTAAGAATAAAACGTTTCGGGTGTCAGAATTGGCCGAAATCTCTGAAATACTCGGGTATGAAATAATTTTAAGAAAAATTTAGACCTCCTCATTGCTTGCATAATTTAAAAAAAGCGGTTATTATAGTGCTGGGGGATTTACATCTATGGTAAGAATCAGAAAAGCAAACTATTTTGATAAATTTAAGCTTAAAAAAATGATTTCATTTTTAAGTTCAGATGCGATAAGCCACTACACAAAGGTGTTTATGAACTTTCCGTTCAATACGTTTCACGATTTTCTGCCGCTTAATTTAAAGTTTTTACCCGAATCTTATGTCATAGAAGAGAACAAGGATATTATCGGCATGGTTACTGTTTCTCCGACTCACGGAAATCCTTTCAAACTAGTTATAAGCAGGCTTTTTCTTGAGCATGATTACTTTAATGCGGGAAAACAGCTGATTGAATTTGTAATCTCAAAATACGGTGCGAAAGGGGCAAATACTTTTACCACAACAATAGATGATTCTTATGACGAATTGCTGCACCTGTTTGCAGGCGGATGCGGGTTCAGGCAATGTTCGTCAGAACAGTTGTGGAAAATGGATGAAATCAGGTTCGGCAAATCCGATAACACTTTTTTCAGGCCGTTCAAAAACTCGGACGCACAAGCCGTGGCAATGCTTTTCAATGATTCTATCATTACACATTTTAAATATTCAATCTCCAGAACAAAAGATGAATATTTGGAACCTATCCTCAAAGGCCTAAGTGATGAGTGCAAATTCAAGTACGTAATTGAAGACGAAAATCTAAAAACGGTCAAGGCATATTTCTCAATTACAACCGGCGACAACTTGAATTACATTTTGGATGTCGCCTCATCCGCCTGGTACGAGTGTTCCTGGGATGACATTTTGAACTTTGCAATCAACCAGATTTCAAAAAGGAAAAAAGAGTTCTACCTGTTTGTAAAAGTTAAAAAATACACCGCCACTGCCGAAAATTTCGAAAAATATTTAACAGAAAAAGGCTTCAAATGCATTCAAAACCAGCTTGTTCTGGTGAAAGACTTTTACAAAATTATAAAAGAACCCCAGCCGCTGCAAAGGGTCGTATTATTTAACGAAATAAATGAAAAACCGGTCTTTAAGGTTTGAATTTATGAAAGATTACGAAAAATACATGAAAAAATGCATAAAATTAGCACTTGAGGCAGACGGGAAAACTTCCCCAAACCCTCTTGTAGGTGCTGTTGTGCTTGACAAAAACGGAAAAGAAATTTCAACAGGCTATCATAAAGCTTACGGGAAACCCCATGCCGAAGCCGATGCCTTAAACAAATTGGGTGATGAAGCACGGGGCGGGACTTTGATTATAAACCTTGAGCCATGCTGCCATTGGGGCAAAACTCCTCCCTGTGCAGATTTGGTAATCAAAAAAGGCATTAAAAAACTTGTTATTGCAATGAAAGACCCGAATCCGCTTGTCGCAGGACAAGGGATTGAAAAATGCAAAAAGGCCGGAATTGAAGTATTTGAGGGCATTTTGCATGACGAAGCGGTTGAATTAAACGAGGTTTTTATAAAAAACATGACAAAAAAAGCAACTTTTGTAGCGATAAAGACCGCAACCACGCTTGACGGCAAAATCGCAACACACTCGGGAGATTCAAAATGGATTACCTCAGAAAAATCACGCAGAGAAGTTCATAAGATAAGAAACCGCTATGATGCAATCCTGACAACGAGTTCCACCGTAATCAAGGATAACCCTTCAATGAAGTGTTCTATGAAAGGCGGCAAAAACCCTGCTAGAATAGTCCTTGACAGGGAATTAAGAACGGATTTCAGTTCAAAAATTTATGAATCAAGCGGTGAAAAAATTTACGTTGTAGTTGATGAAAACCTTGACTGGAAAGGGCTTACACAAATTCCGGCCCATATAAACATTATTAAGTGTCCAACTTACAATTTAAAGTTAGATTTGAATGTTTTGTTTAAAAAATTATTTGAGTTAAACATAATGAGTGTTTTGGTGGAAGCAGGCGGAAAGCTTAACGGGGAGCTGGTTTCATTGGGACTGGCCGATAAAATTTATCAGTTTGTTGCCCCCAGAGTTTTGGCGGACGGGCATGGCAAAAACGCATTTGAGGGCAGAAATGTTGATAAAATAAACAACACTTTGAACTTTAACATCCAAAGTGTTGCCTATTTTAAGCCTGATGTTTTAATTATATACAAAGAGGCTGCGGAATAATTCCAAAATATACAATTTTGAGAATTTTCCGCAGCCGACCTAAAGAAGGCAAAAGCCAAGCATAGCCTTGGTAAAAGGGTAGCTTGGCTTTTGCTGGACTATGGAGGTGCGAGAAAAATTTTTAATTTTTCCGCATCCTCAAGCCGAATTACATAAAAATTCTGGAATAAAGGTCTATATCTGAAAAATCAGGGTCCGGACCTTCCGGATTGAATGTCGGCTTAAAGAATGTTTTCAGAGCTTTATTCAGCTTTGACATAAAAGCCTTGAACGGGTTGCTTTGTGCAATTTCGGCTTCTCTGGCAAATTTGAGGTTGCTCTTAAATTGGCTGGCATCCTGATTTTGCGTTAACAAAACCCTGTCATCCGACGGGATAGTTGTAAACGGTATTTGTTTATAATTATTAGTAGATGATATTGAATTTATTCTCATGATGACACCTCCTTTGATGTCTTTTTATAAATAAGTGTTTCAGATACACTTCATTTAACACTTTCATTATGTATCATAAAGTTTTATTTGTCAACCCCCCAATTGGAAAATAATATTAAGACCGCCAAGTCCGCCAATATTGGGTGTTGGCATTAAGTGCCTAAAATACACTTAATATTTACATCCTAGGGCTTTGGATTACTATCGGGCTAGTTAAGTCGGACAATAGGGACCACGACAAATATAGCACACCTGATTAATTGTAAAAGCATCGTTTGTTAGGTTAAATGTAGTTAAATCTTTTTCATACTTCCAGCTATTCTTAATTCCAACAGGGCCATCAGGCCCTTTTCTTTTGCCGGTAAACGACGGGGGAAAGGGAGAAGGTAAAGAGGAAAGAGCTATGCATAGCCGTTCCTTGTTCCATGTCCCAATTTCCCGTTTTATATTCTATAAGTTGATAAGTTGAACGGCTGAAAAGCTTTTTACGAAGTGATTAAGTGATTAAGTGCAACAAAAAAAATTAAAACTTTCCCTATTACTGTCATCCCGAAACATGAATTATCGGCCTCAAAAAAATCATCCTTAATTCGGGATCTCACTTGTGGGATGCCGGATTAAGGACAATCTACGAAGAGCCGATAACCCATGTACCGGCACGACGTTAGCATAGAATAATGAGGCAATTTTTTGGATTGCTTCGTCGCAAACTTGCTCCTCGCAACGACAAGAAATTCTGTTTCTCTTCTCACGTCTCACGTCTCACGTTTTCCCCTCAGGCAATTTCTTCTCTGGGAAGGTCCTTCTTGGTAGGTAATTGTATCAATTCAGCGTTATTTCTGTTTTTAACCATATCGGCCGTAACCGTATAAGTGCTTAAGCCTTCTTTTGACGGAACATCATACATTACATCAAGCATGATTTCTTCAACAATCGAACGCAAAGCTCTTGCTCCGGTTTTCCGTTTAATCGCGTCAGCCGCAATTAATCCGATGGCTTCAGGTTCAAATTCCAAATCTACCCCATCCATGCCCAGCAAACATTTATACTGCTTCAGGACAGCATTTTTAGGCTCTGTTAAAATCATTCTCAGGGTTTTTTCATCCAGAGCTTCAAGCACCGCATAAATCGGGACACGGCCTATGAACTCGGGGATTAAGCCGAATTTTAGTAAGTCTTCAGGCTGTAATTTTTTCAGCATTTTTGAAGCCTGATTTTCCTTTTCAGCTTGCGTTGCAGGAGATTTTGAACCAAATCCTATTGTAGAACCGTATCCGGCACGTTTTTCAACTATTTTTTCCAGCCCGACAAAGGCACCGCCCACAATAAACAGAATGTTGCTTGTGTCAATTTGGATAAATTCTTGATGCGGGTGTTTTCTTCCTCCTTGAGGCGGAACATTCGCAGTCGTGCCTTCAATCATTTTCAGCAAGGCCTGTTGAACTCCTTCACCCGATACATCTCTTGTAATTGATGTGTTTTCGGATTTACGGGCAATTTTGTCTATTTCATCAATATAAATTATTCCCCGTTCTGCTTTTGCAGGGTCATAATCCGCACTTTGAAGCAATCTGAGCAAGATGTTTTCAACATCATCACCGACATAACCGGCTTCGGTCAAAGTTGTGGCATCGGCCACAGCAAAAGGCACATCCAACATTTTTGCCAAAGTTTGTGCCAGTAAGGTTTTTCCGCTTCCGGTCGGTCCGACAAGCAAGATATTGGACTTTTGAATTTCAACATCTCCCGTTTTTCTGTCGGTTTTATTGTGTTTCAATCTTTTGTAATGGTTGTAAACCGCAACGGATAAGACTTTTTTCGCATCTTCCTGACCTACAATATGTTCATCCAAATGTGCTTTTATTTCGGCAGGCTTTGGAATGGGTTTTTCTTCCGGCTTGGCGGTTTTTTCGGTCTTTTCGCCTTTATCTTTGCCTTCAAAAAATTCTTCGTCTAAAATTTCATTACAAAGTTCAACGCACTCATCACAAATATAAACCTCCGGACCGGCAATTAATTTTTTTACCTGATCCTGAGTTTTACCGCAAAATGAACATTTTAACCTGCTATCATCGTGTTTTGGCATTACTTTCTCCTAGTTGACAATTTCTAACAAGGGTTTAAACCGCTTGTTTAATTTAATTGTTGTCTTTTAAATGGGTTTCTCTTGAAACAACCTTATCAATCATTCCATATTCCAGAGCTTCTGCCGGGGTCATGATATAATCTCTATCGGTATCTTTTTCAATTTTCTTTAATGACTGGCCTGTATTGGTTGCCAGAATTTCGTTTAGGGATTTTTTAATTCTTACAATTTCAGCCGCCTGAATTTCTATATCTGTAGCCTGACCTTGAGCTCCGCCCAAAGGTTGGTGGATTAGAACCCTTGAATGAGGAAGTGCCATTCTTTTGCCCTTTGCACCCGCCGAAAGAAGGAACGCTCCCATACTGGCAGCTTGACCTAAGCAAATTGTGCTTACATCAGCCCTTATATGCTGCATTGTGTCATAAATTGCGAAACCTGCCGTAACACTGCCTCCCGGACTGTTTATATACAACATAATATCTTTTTCGGGGTTCTCACTGTCCAGTAACAACATTTGTGCCACAATTAAGTTTGCGACCATGTCGTCAACCGGAGTTCCCAAAAATATAATTCTTTCTCTCAATAATCTTGAAAAAATATCGAAAGAACGCTCGCCTCTGCTGGATTGCTCTATTACTACCGGTACAAAACTCATCTTAAATCCTCTCTTTATTTGTAACTATAATTATATCATAACATATTTCGTTGAAAAGTTGAACAGTCGAAAGGTTGAATGGTTTTTATTTTTGCCTTTCGTGTTTATCTCTTATTCTTTGCTTTTTGTCTTTGCCTTTTCGCTTTTCCCTTTTTTGAACCCGACAGTGTTGTTTTCTGCCAAAAATTTAATTACTTTTTCGTTCAATGCCTGTTGTGACAAGGATGTAAATATCGCCGGATTTTGCTTCAGCTGGTTAAGAACTTCTGCTCTGTCCATATGATAGGTCATTTCAACTTCTTTAATCTTCTGCTCCAAATCGGTGTGCTCCACCTTAATATTTTCTTCCTGAGCAATTTTGTCTATTACAAGGGAGTTTTTAATTCTCACCAGAGCTTCTTCCCTCAGGTTTGACATGATATTTTCTTGCCCCTGAGTCTGAACAGCCTCTTCCCAGTTGTAACCCTGAGCGGTCAGCCTTTGTTTGTATTCCTCAAGCAAAGATTGGGCCTCTCTTTCAATCATGGTTGTTTGGACATCGACTTTAACCTCTTTGAGAACTTTTTCAAAAATCGCATTGTCCGAATTTTTCTTGTCTTCTTTTTGCTTTGTAATATCAAGAAATTTTTGTATATCCGCCTTCAAGTCGGCAACTGTTTTAAAATTACCCACTTTTTTAGCAAATTCGTCCGTCAGTTCAGGTAAAACCTTCTCTTTTATTTCTTTAAGCTTTATTTTGAATATTGCCGGTTGCCCTGCAAGTTTTTTGTCATGGTAATCTTTGGGAAATTCGACGTTAATGTCAAAATCTTCACCGGATTTTTTGCCGACCAGCTGATCTGCAAATCCGGGAATAAAGTTTGAATTAGCCAAATCAAGCGAATAATTTTCCGCCGCTCCTCCCTGTATTTTTTCGCCGTTTACAGAGCCGTCAAAATCCATTACCACAATGTCTGTATTTTTGCTTGGCCTGTCAACGACAGGGCTGAAAGTGGCATTTTTTTGAAGCAGCCCGTCCAGTGATTTGTCAAAAGAGTCTTTAGGTACAGCATATTCTTCTATTTCCAGTGTCATGCCCTTATATTTTCCAAGCTTAACTTCCGGCCGAAGTTCGACTTTGGCAACAATTTTTAAATCCTGACCGATTTCAAAGTTGTAAGATTCAACATTCGGCTGAGAAATAACATCCAGCTTGTTCTCAAGGATAGCTTCCCTGAAAACATTCGGCAATAAGTGTTCCAAAGCTTCCTGTTTAATTCTTTCAATTCCGACATGCTTTTCAACGATATTTCTCGGAGCTTTCCCTTTTCTAAATCCGGAGATATTAACATATTCCGAAACTTTTTTAGCCGCCTTGTTATATTCATCCATAGCATCTTTTGCCGGTATTTCTATATCCAGCTTTATAATGTTGTTTGGTTCTTTTTCCAGTGTTACTTTCATATTTTCCATCCTTCATTTAAACATCTTTTAAGATTATACTCCAAAAACAACAATAATTGCAATAGACCGAATAGTTGACAAAACAAAAGGGGTTGCACGCCTCGCCCTCCGCAGATTAGCCTTGTCGGGACACACCGGTCTATTTTTTCATTTTCTTGCCCAATATTTCAGAAAAACTCACAATCGGAACCATTCTGTAGCCGCAGTCTTCGGATAATTCGCCGCCCATTAAAAAAAGTTCTTCCTGCGGGTACCGCCTGCAAATGCCCGGACGGTGTTTGTGAATTTTGCATAAATTGGTTTTTTCATCCAAATTTGAGCATGAAAAGACCAAACCGGTTTCATCTTTGTCAACAACGGTCAGATAGGTGTAAAAGCGATGCAAAAATTTCAGTTTTTCAAACTCTCTTTCATCCTGAATTACGTGTTTGCTCGTTTTTACATAAATTTTTTTGCAGCATTTCCCGCAACCGAGGCAATTGCCGGTTCTGTAATATTTTTTACCCAAAATTTTTGTGTTAATAAATTTTCTTATACTCTTAAACATACGATTCTGCTTTTTACCGAGGTTACGGCTATAGGGACAAATCATCCAATAATCTTTGGTTTCTCGAAAGTTTTTCAATCGTTTCGTCGGAAAAAGGGTCCCAGATACCATTGTCAAATAAGTCTTTAACAAGCTGCTCATGTGACAAATCATTCTCACAGGACATGGCAAGATTGCTAAATTGGTTTATGTCCTGCTTTTTTTGATAAAGCTTCAGTTTTTCGTTGGAAATTACATTTTCACAGATTGGAAAATTTTTATAGGGGTTGTTTATAAGATTAATTACGACATCGCCGATTCTCCCAATTTGTTTAACAAACTGAGCCTTATCAAGTTCATATCCCGTATTAACTGCGTTTAACATTTTTCCCCAACCAACTATTCCTTCACACAATTATTATCCGACATTTTAACCCCGATTTTATCAACCCTGAGGTTTAACTTTATAGACCAGATGGTTAATCTTTCCAATTTAGGTTCTACTTAGTATATTTTTCAACTCCCGGAAATTTATTTTCGCCGGTTTGCTTTTTTGTCAGCCAATACTGAATTTTCGGTATCGCGGTCGACAAAAAGTAAATCGAAACAGCAAATCCGACACCCAAATTTAGTGCGTTTTTGATGAAGTTGGCTCTGTTTGCTTTTTTCAAGGTTTCCAGAGTAATCTCTTTACCGCTTTTTCCCGCTTTTTCTGCAATATCTTTAACGTAATCAACAAGCTGCTGTTTCAATTTTTTCAATTCCTTTTGAGAAACAAATTTAATCGGGTTGATTGATTTTTTGTTTGTATAATGGCTGAATATCTTATTCAAAAATCTTGGGTCATTAATTAAGCCGTCACTGTACACATCTTTGGCCTGCTCAGCCGTCAAAATTGAGACCCCTGCGATTTTTGGCTGAAGTCTTGACATTAACTCGGCACGTTTGAGCATCTTCGGATTATCCTTGATTTTTGCCAGCTCTACAAATTCACTCAGGCCGATTGACGTCTTGTTTTTTGCGGCATTATCAATCGCTTCTTGAACTTCTTGCGGGATTTCGGTGCCTTCACCAAAAACAAGAGTTCTAAATCCTTTTTCATCATAAGAGTTTTCTTTGAAATTTACTCTAAGATGTGCGGTCAGTCTTTTTGCACTTACGGCATCAAGTCTTGTTGTCCTGCCGTCTTCAAAAAAGTTCAACAGATAGTTCAAGTTGCCTCTGCACAGGTAATAAAAATAAAGGGAGGAAAGGTCTCTAAATAGAATTTCTCTTCTTTCATATTTGTTTCTAGCGTTAATAGCCCTTCCTCCGATTGTCCCCGTATCTGTAGAGAGCAATTTAATTCTGGCATCATTTTCAAAAACATCTGTTAAATTAAACAGCGTTTGTGCAACATTCCCGTTAAAGGAAGTATTCTTCTTGTCTTTGTTTGATGTTTTATTTGCAAAACCGTCAAAATTTTCTCCGTTTTTTCGCAACTCCGCATTTTTGTAATCCAAATTTTCCAGCGATTTTTGGTATTTTCTCGTAATCGCCTGATTTACTTTCGGCACAACAAAGCCTATCATTGCGTTGGCGAGCAAAATACTGGCTATAATTTTTGTAAATTTGAATGCAGCCAATGTTTTTTGATTGAATTTAAAAATTCTTTTTTGGTCCCGTTCAAGCTCCTTAGGGGTCATCTTCTTAAGTTTTTCCATCTGTTCTTTTTTAATCTTGTTAAGATAATTTAAAAGAGGATTTCGTCCCACATCTTCACCCACCTCAAAGTCGACACTGCTAACCCTGAAAAGTTTTCGGCCAAGGGCTTCACCCATTTTGTTGAAGGAATACACGCCCCCCAGCCAAACAGCCGCCCCGATAGTTTCTTCTGTACCTCTTTCTCTGGCCTCGACAAAACCGCCCCTTTTGTGGGCTTGATAAGTTCTTCCGCCCGTTACACTCGCTTCAAGCAAGATAATCGGCAGAAACGCAGCATTTTTGCCAAGGTCCGAAACAAAGTTTCCGGCCCATTTTTCGAGGTTATAAGAAATTTTACTTAAATTTGACATTTTTCCATTTATATTTCGCTAGACGAATATTTTAAGTTTCCTCAATATTTTTTTTTGCCCTTTTGCGGAGTATTTGTTACACTTTATAACATTTAATTATAAAGTTTTAAAAGGCTCCTGATTTTTTCATCTGAAATCCCCTGAGGGTTTGATTTTAAATAACTGCTAATGTAATTTTTGCCGACCTCTTTGTTGCCGGTCACAAGGCATATTTGAGCAAACTGGTAAAGATAAAATGTGTTCGATTTATCCAAATCGCAAGCTTTTTTTGAATTAGTAAACGAATTTTGCTTGTCGCCCATCCCAGCATAAGCTGCCCCGAGAAGGCCATATAATCCGGCTTTGTCAGGGTCTATAGAAACAGCTTTCCGGTAATTTTTTACAGCCTCTGAATACATTTTTTTACTATAATAAATATCACCCAAATTCGCCCAGCTTACCGATTTTTCGGGATAAGTCCGTGCATACTCAAGTGCCTGCTGAAGTTGAACATCATTTTGTCCGTTGTTTTTTGCAAGCAATGTCTTTTTGTCCATTTTATAGAACATATTCAGCGTATTCAAGTCTCTTTGAGTTAACTCAAGCTTGACCCGATTGCCAGAGGCCGCCATAACGTCATTTTCATTAGGGCTGTGTCCGTTGAAACCAAGCGAATGGCCTATTTCGTGCAGAGTTGAAGCAAAAATAAAATTATCGTCAAATATTTTGTTAGAATTAGGATCGGCGGTTAAAATATGAATTTCTGATTTCGATATATTATCGCCCATGTAATAGGGCTTTGAGTATCCGGCAACAAAGCCGTCCTTCGTTTCGGAATTTTCCAGTTTGTTTTTAAAATCTACCTTAATTTGAGCCTGTTCGGGCGAATTTATAAAGCTAAAACTAACCAGATTCCCGCTTTTTGCCTGCCATTGTTTAAATGCGTTTTGCACCAATACCTTTTGCCTTTGAGGCTCGATATAAACCTTTAAAGGAAAGGATTTCCATCCGGCAGTCTGCCCGCCGCTTGTAAGAACATAGTCAAGATAATTGTCTTTATATTTTGTCAGGTTCTCTGTTGAAGCAACAGAGCCGGTTTGCTGATAAGACTTTTTGATTAAATATAGGCCTTTTTCCGAAAGCATTGCAGCATCAGAGCTTGGAGCCAAAAGTATAATTCTGTTGTATTGTTCAATCGCATCGGAATTTCTCTTTTGCCTTAAATATGTCTGGGCTAAATAATATCGGGCATTGACGTTTTTTGGGCTAATCCTGACAGCATGTTCAAGGTTGGCCGCCGCCTTGTCATAAGCACCTTTTTTGAAAGCATCTGCCCCTACGAAGTAATAATCCGCAGCAAAAACTTTTGCCGAAAATACAAATATAAAAAATAAGCTCAAAAAAATCTTTTTCATAGGGCAATTATAGCACATAAAGCCACCGGAGAAAAATAAAAAAGCGGGCGATGCCCGCTTAAAAATAACAAAATTTCCCTATCCTTTAATAATTCTTATGCAATAAAATTATAACCAATCCAGCCCGCTCCGTGGAAAAATGATTCTTCCATAAGCTGTTTCATGGTTTTTCTTCTAATATCTTTTTTATTCAGCTCAACGGCGTTTATATCCTCTGAAATCTCTTTATATTTTTCTGAAATAGTTTGACTAAGTAATAGTGCTGCCATTTTCTTTTTCCTTTTCTCTCTGTTATATATATAAAGAATAAAAGTCAAAAAATATTGACTTTTTATATCTTGTTTATATATAAAGTTTACAAAAGTTTACTAATGATTCAGGTTAAGCATGATTTTTTGGATGGCCGGATACATTATTATAATGAAAATAGCGGGCAGCATGCACAAAACCATCGGGATAGTCATTTTTGTGCTGGCCTGCTGAGATAATTCTTCAATTCTTTGTCTTTTTTTTGTTCTCATCGAATCACAAAAAGCGTTTAGTGATTGAGTTATGCTTGTTCCAAGCCTGTCTGTCTGAATTAATAATGCCACAAAAGACTGTAAATCTTGATTTTGATTTCTCAGAATTAAATTTTTATAAGTATCTTCACGATTTAGTCCGGACAAAATATCTTTATTTAACCTGCTGAATTCAACAGACACCGTTTCAGATGTAAGCTTAAATTCTTCCGCAACTTTTTCAAAGGAAGCATCCAGCCCCAAGCCCGCCTGCACGCAAATAGAAAGCAAATCTACAGCATCCGGCAAATACTTCATAAACTCCTTTTGCCTGAACTTTATTTTTCTTTTTAATATAATTTCGGGTATTTTATAAACCACATAAAGTAAAAGAATACAAATTAGAATCATTTCCATGGAAAAAGAGTAAAATAGCAACGCAACGCAGAATACGCCTGCTATAAGGGTATTTGCCAATTTTTTGGCGTCATATTTTATTACATCTTCCTCCGAAGATGCGTAGCCTGCCTGCAGCAAAAGTTTTTTGCTCTTGCTTATGTAATCAGAGGTTTGGGCATTTTTTTGAGAAAAAGGCTTAATCAATTCCTGCAGACTTGTCATCAAATTTACAAAAAACGAATCGTTCTTGCGGGATGTTTTTGTAAACCTTTTTTCAAGCAGGGAAACGGACTCATTGGTAAGGATGAGTGTTAATATTAAAAATAATATTCCTATTGTTAAAGAAGCTATTAAAATGGTATTTCTCCTAAATTTCTATATTGCTTATTTGCTTAACCGATATAAATCCCGCTACAATCAGCCCTATTGCCACACAAAAAGCCAATTGTCCGTCTTTGGTTTCAAACAGAGGTTTTACATATTCCGGATTTAAGAAAAAGATTACCAGCAAAACCATCACCGGAACAACGCCCAGAACGATTCCTGAAATTCTTGTCTGAGCAGTTTGAACTCTCAGTTGTCCCAGCAGTTTAAATCGCTCTCTGATTGTTGCAGAAAGGCTGTCAAGAAGCTCTGCAAGATTTCCGCCGACTTCCTTTTGTATTAAAACCGCAGTAATGAAAAATCTTAGGTCAAGGCTTTGTGGCATTACTTTTATCATGCTGTAAAAAGCGTCTTTTGTGTCAATTCCGAGTGATATATCCCTTTGTGCCGTCAGAAACACATCAGAAATCGGCTTTGGCATTTCGCCGGTTACTATATCTATTGCCGAAAACAGAGGATGTCCGGCTCTAAGCGAGCTTGCCATGAGATTAAGGGCATCGGGAAACTGCTTTGAAAAATCCATGAACCTTTTATTAATGAGGTATTTTAAGTACATCGTCGGGATAAACAATGCAACAAGGCCAAACAGGGACATTAATTTAAATGGAGTGAGCAAGAAAATCAAGCAGGGGAGTACGCAAATAATGCTGATAAAAATAAAAACATCTATTTGCATGTTTACATCTGATAACTGCAGCAATTCCTTAATTTCTCCGGTAAAACCGTAACCCTTTAAGATTTTTTCGGCTCCAAGAAATTTGTAACCGCTGTCCTGCTTGCTTAAATCAATTTCGCTTTTTTTGTCATACAACTCGCTTATATTTGATTTACGCTTAATTTTGTCCAGTCTTCTAAGCACATTAGGACTTAAATTCTTTTCAAGAATAAAGATTACCCAAACAAAGATTGCGGCACTTATACCAACGATTAAACTTAAAATTAAATAAATCATTTTTGTAACCTTTGACTAAAAATATTAGTATGCTGCTGCATAAGCCGGCTTTTCATAATCAATTCTTGTTCAGTTTGCTGGCCTGATACCATTTCGCCGACATAAGTGTGTTTTCTTTCTTTGTTAAAGTATTCCAGAGGAATTGAAAAATTTTTCTCTTTAAATTTCTCTGTAAACTTAGGTCTGATGCCCGTTGAAACGTGGCGGCCCTGAACCTTCAAATTTTCAAAACCTGTCTGTTCAAAAGAGAATATTTCCTGCATAGAAATAACACTTCCCTCCATACCCGTAATTTCAGACACAGAAGTAATTTTTCTTGTTCCGTCCTGCAATCTGCCGACTTGAACCACCAAATTTATTGCCGAAACGATTTGGGATTTAATATTCTTTTCAGGCAATTCAATACCTGAATACATTGACATTGTTTCAAGTCTTGACAGGGCATCTCTCGGGGAATTTGCGTGAAGTGTTGTTAAAGACCCGTCATGGCCCGTGTTCATCGCCTGAAGCATGTCCAGAGCTTCCGCCCCGCGGCATTCTCCTATTATTATCCTATCGGGACGCATTCTCAAAGCATTAATTACCAAATCTCTTGCTGATATTTGTCCGGCTCCTTCTATATTTGCCGGCCTTGACTCAAGCCTTACTATATGCTCCTGCTGGAGGGCCAATTCTGCAGAATCTTCTATTGTTATAATTCTCTCGTCATTTGGAATTTCGGAAGAAAGGCTGTTGAGCAAAGTTGTTTTACCTGCACCGGTACCACCGCTTATAACGATATTTAATTTTGCTTTTACTGCAATGGAGAGAGTTTCAGCAATTTCTTTTGATAAAGACCCCCATTTCAAAAGACTTTCCAAATTTCCTGCATCCTGCTTGAACTTTCTTATGGAAAGTGTCGGCCCGTCAAGGGCAAGCGGCGGAATAATCGCATTCACACGGGAGCCGTCGGTTAGCCTTGCGTCAACCATCGGTGATTTTTCGTCAATTCTTCTTCCGACTTTTGAAACTATACGTTCTATTATATTTCTTAAATGTTGATTATCCTTAAAGGTAACACCGGTCTTGTAAAGTTTGCCGTTTTTTTCCACATAAACGTTTTTTGCCCCGTTGACAAGAATATCTGAAATGCTATTATCTTCCAACAGAGGGTCCAATGGTCCATAACCTTTTGCTTCCTGAATGATTTCTTTTATAAGTCTGTCTTTTTCGTTCTTATTAAGAGGAACATTTTTGAAAGTACCTGCCAATTGGCTTTCGACAAATTGACGAATCAGTTCTTTTTGCTGATTATCGTCATAATCTATCCACGTTGGAGTAGAATTTACTTTTTCAACCAAAAGAACATGCAGCTGTTCTTTTAGTTTCAAAAAGTCATTGCCTGCCGACATAGAAAATGCTAAACTATTTTCTACGGTTGAAGATTGATTTTGTAAAGGCACGCCTTTTGCGTTTAGTCTATCTCTCAGGGACACTTAATACTCCTTACTTAAACAAATTAGCAAAATTGAAAAACGGCTTTCTGGAAACTTTGCTGGCAAAATCTTGCTTGTATATATTGTCCGAAAGAAGGGCCGCCAGTTCTCTATAGCTTTGCGAAATGTTTGACTCCGAATTTATCATTCCAACAGGTATTCCCTTGTTTATTGCAGACATTATTGTAAAATAGTTGTTAGGAACTTTCCAATAAACTTTTTGCCCGAGAACATCCTCTACGTCTTCAACTTTTATTTCATCATTTTCCATGTACCTGTTGAGTACAATTTTTGTTTTTTCTTTTTCGTAACCCAATCTTTCAAACAAATCCAGACATCTCTGACAATTTCTTATTGCCGGAAGATTGACTATTGTTATCAACAGAATCAGGTCGGAATTATCAAGTGCCGTAATCGTTTTCCCGTCAAAATTTGCACTTGTATCAACCACTATGTAAGAAAAAGCCTGCTTTAAAACTGAAAATAATGTCGCAATCTGTTCTGCGGTAATATCTTCAGCCTGTTCCAAATAAGGCGGATCCGCCAAAATATAAAGACTCGTATCCTTATATTTCTCCAGAGTACTGAGCAAAAAAGTTTCGTCAATTCTTGACAAATTCTGGATTACATAAGAAATATCAAAAGACGGATTTATATCCAAAAACGTTGTAATATCTCCGAGTTGTAAGTTCAAATCAATTAGGGCCACTTTTTCCTTTGTCATATTGGCAAGTTCCAAAGCCAAATTGGTTGCAATAGCAGTTTTTCCGATTCCGCCTTTATTTGAAAAAGTTGTAATAACTCTGCATTTTTTATTTTCCGAATGAAGCCCTACGACCTGTTCCTTAAGCTTATTCAAAGAATTTATTAAATCTTCTTTTATTACGGGTTTCGGCAAAAACTCTCTTGCACCCGCACGCATAGCTTTAATGATAGTGTCGGTCGAATAATTTGATGAAGTTACTACTATTTTGCAGGTTTTGTGATTAGCCGAAATTTTACCTATAATGTCCAGAGCAAGTTCGACTTTTTTGGAAATATCAATAATTACAATGGAAGGTCTTTCTTCTAAAATAGCATTATAACCTTTTATTATATCGACGAATTCACCGGTGATATGAAAATCTAAATCCTTCAGATACAATTTTAGCAATTCTATGGATTGAGCTTCGGTGTCTATTATTACTGTCGGGATTTGGTTTGTCATAATTCCATCCTGCTGTTGTTTTTATCTGCTTCCACAATTTTTGGCGTTATAAAAATAACCAGTTCGGTTTCATACTTTGTTCTTAAAAGGCTTGAAAATAAAAATCCAATACCCGGAATATCCCCGAGGCCCGGTACTTTTGTATCAGAGGATGAAGTTGAGTGAGAAAGCAATCCTGCGATAATTAAAGTTTCTCCATCCGCTAATTCCACTGTTGTATCAACCTTTCTGGTTTTAAAACCCGGAACTCCGTATTTTGTCTGGTAGGCTTCATCTACCTCTGACACCTCCGGCGATAGCTTTAAAATAACCCTGTTAGACTTTTCCATGATAGTCGGGGTGAAATTCAGTATTACACCGGTATTTTTAAAAGCATATGCGGTTGAGCCGGACATCGCAACTGATGCGGGGTACGGAATTTCATTACCGACATTGAAACTTCCTGCCTGCCCGTCAATTGCCAAAAGTTTCGGTTCGGCAAGTATTTTTACCAGCCCCTTTGTTTCGGCTGCGTTTATTGCCCATGCAACATTTGCGGATGAGGACGAGTATAAATACTGTCCCGCACCGTTGACTGTCGCATTGCTTAAATCCTTGAGGTCACTTATCTTAAGTACATCGGTAAGGAAGTTGGAATAATTTTCACCTATACAAAATTGAGATTGCAGAGTCTTTGTAAAGTTTCTGGATGCCTCGGTTATTTTTACCTCAAGCAAAACCTGCTTGGTCGGACTTTCCGTTAAATCCACCAGCTTTACGTTGTAAGCCTTTATTACGTTCTCGATGTTTTTCTTAACTGTTGTTGAAGAGATGTGACCTGACATTATAACGCCGTCATCAGTGAACGAATACTTTATGTTTTCTCCCGGTGCAATTTGCTCAACTGCCTGAATAAAGGCATCCGTATCCTGCTGTACAACCATATTAAAGAACACAGGCTTATCGGAATTTCCCCAGAAAACTAAGCTTGTCCTTCCGGCTTTTTTCCCGTTTAAAAGCAGTTCTTTAGGCGAAAGCAAAACTAAATCGGCCAAAGACGGGTCGGTTATCGAAATTCTCTTGACAGGTTCATCAAATTTTATCAATTGGGTTTTGCCGACTGTTGAATATAATTTTTCGTTATTATCCTTGTAAGGGCTTATATTTATAGTTTTAGGCGGTAAATTGCCGTTCTTCGCAATAGATTGAGGGATGGGTTGTCCCGTATAATCCGCGGCGGCCGCCTTTACAAAGCTTGAAATCACCAAGGATAACAAAAATAATATTATTAAAAGTATTATACTCTTTTTCAAATCAAACTCCTTTTAGTCAAACGTGACTTTAGACTTAACATTTGCTTCTATTATTTCGACTGAAGGTCCTTGAATTACAGGCTGTATAGGCTGCGGCAATCCGGAAAAATTGCTTATTGGTGGTGATGACGGCAAATTTGGCAGCGATGACATGCCGGCCCCGGCACTGTAACTGCTTTTATAAGCAGTTTTATGTTTTTTGCGAAGAACTTTTTTGTCGCCTGCATTTCTTGCTATCAATATCACATTACCTTTGGAACTGTTTGAAATAAAATCAGAAATTTCATCCGCTGCTATTTCAAAAGTTATTCCGCTTGCGTTGGAAATATTTGTAACTCCCAGCTTCCCGCCTTCAAAACCCATTATTTTGACATTTTCCAAAGACCAATCACTATCGGTTTTATAAACATCAACCAGAGAACCGGCCTTCATGCTGTCGGATTTGCCTTGAAAGCTGACAGCCGGCAATGTTACGGCTCTATAACCTTCTTTTAGGCTTATATCATCGTTAGAAATACGTGCTATTTGAGCTGTCGTAAAAACATCCCCGCTTGATATATCTTGTAATAAAATTTTGTTTACAACATCGGAGCGGTTATCAAAAGCGTTCTTATTGTCCGCTTCGAACTGCTTAAAATCAACATCTTCATCCGAAACAATTTCCCCTGCCTTTAAATCGGTTTTGGCCACAGCATATGCATAATTGTTTTTGTACTCGCTTGCTTTTGTTTTCTGTATAAGCTCAATTAATTTTTGCTTTTCGACCAGCTGATTGTTCATGTTTTTAAAAACAGAGTAAGAAATCATCGTTGCCAAGGCTGCAACTATGATTGCCAGAATTATTTTTGATGTATTCTTATTTTTCCGCATAAATTCCTATCCCACTCTATATTTTACTATACAAATGTAAGGAACTCAAATCTATACTTTATTTGGTTGATTTGCATGACAAATTTCCCACAAATACTGGCTATTCGTGGGAAATTGAAAAAACATTTAATTAAGCTTTGTTAACAATTATTTTTTGTTAAGCAAAAGAACGGAAGCTAATCTGTTATTTTTCAGGCTAAATCTGAAGTTTTTAACCTGCTTATTTACATTTTCGTTATATTCTGGCTTTTGATAATTAATCAAAAATCTCATAAATTCGTGGCTATACATAACACCCCTTTCGGAAATTTAAAAATTCCAAATCTTTCACACACATATATAAACACATTTTTTTAGAAAAAATTGCCTTTTTACATGCCGATTTTTACATAAATTAACGTGCTGAACCGTAATCGTTAGCAGGAATTATCACGGTCTTAAGTATCGAGATTTAACGTACTAATTGCCTTCCCCTTGCGGGGAGGCCGTCCTTTCAATGTGAGCGGCGAAGACGCGAACGTTAGAAAGGCGGGTGAGGGTAAAACGCAATCACAATCAGCTTTTCACCCCCTCCCTGAATTTCTGGCACTCGGTACCTCGCACCGAAATTCATCCCTCCCCTCAAGGGGGCGGGCAAGCGAACGCCTATTATTAAAGAGTTTCAGCTCTACTTGATTCCTGCTGAACTATTACCGCTGAAAATAATGTTAATTTTTATTACAAAACTAGCAAAAAAATTCTTTCAGCATGTTTTAGGCAATGGTGTAGGGGTAAAATAAACTAAAAAGGAGAAAAGATGAAAGTCGGATTTTCAACAGCATTGAACTATAATAGTTCAAACCAAAACAACAAACAAATCAGCCAACCAAGCTTCAAGTCCATTCATGTTGGTAACTGGGTACCCGATGTAGTTGCCAATGTATTGGCAAATTCAAAAAACATGAAGGAGATTGGCAAGGAATATGATATCTTTGCTAAATATTCTTTTTGGAGCAATACATTAAAATTAAATATAAAGAAACTTGTAAATGCAGATCCGAAAATCCGTCGGCAAAAAGGCGGCTTCTCTAGTCTTGCTGAATCTTATACCATGCTTCTTACGGAGAAAAATTCTAAAGACTCGCTTGAAGATCAATTAAAAGCCCTCACTCCCGAAAAAATAGAAGAATTTATCAAAAATGAAGATTTATAATCTTCAACAAAAAACAAGCAGGACAAGAGTAAAATAGTAAAAGGGTCGATAAGTCGAAGGGCTGAAAGGCTTAAGGGCTTAAGGGTTGAAAGGTCGAAGGGTCGAACGGTTCTGTTCTCAATTACCAATTACCAATTTCCTTTCCTCTTTTTATTTGACCCTGTTCCAGTCCACGACAGCCGTCATGCCCGCACGCAGGCCGTCGGTTTTTTCAATCGGAACAGCTCGGACTTCAAATGTTTTCATGTCAAAATCACCGCGGATTCTTGTTGCACGCCATGTCGCAAAATTTCCCAATGCTGAAATGTAATTGACCCTGACCCTTACAGGCTTTTTGCCGATTGCGGGAATTTTTACGTCAAATTCGCTCCCGATGCGGATTTTTGCAATTAAATCTTCTCTCAGATTAAACACAACCCAATTGTCGTCTACGCTTACCACAGTTATAATCGGGTATCCGGCCCCGACCAACTCGCCTTCCTCAACCGAAATATCGGTAATCTGCCCTGAAATCGGCGATTTAATCTGGTTTTCACTCAGGTAAGAATTCACCTCGCTGACAGCCCCTTTTGCTCTGTTAACGTTGGCAACAGCGGACATTTTATCCTCAACCCTTTCGCCCCTCATAAGCATCTGGTAATTAGATTTTGCGGCATCGACCGATCTGGACGCACTCTTATACTGGGCTGTGGCTTCGTCAAGCTTTTGGGTTGCAATGACCCCTTCGGCGTGAAGTTTGTTCATTCTGTTGTAAGTCTTTTGAGCCAGTTCCATGCCAGCTTGTGCCTGTCTTAAACTGCTCAATGCCATGTTCCGCTGCTCAGACCTCGCACCGTTATTAACTTTTTCCTCCTGAGCCAGTGCCAAATCAAGTGCGGCGTCGGATTGGGAAACTTTGGCCGAAATATCCGGAGTGTCAAGCGTGATAAGAAGCTGGCCGGCTTCTATCATTTCACCTTTTTTAACATGGATTGCCTTGACTCTGCCCGTGATTTTCGATGACAAATCAACCGTTTTTGTGTCAACCTCGCCCTGAATAAGCATTGTGCGGTTTTTCTTGACCGCAATAGCCGTCAGAATAAGTATTGCTACAATCAATAATATAACTATTAAACTTTTTTTATTCATTTTCATCCTCACAGTTTCTCTTTTGTCGAATTTTTAATATAATTCAAAATTTCTTCCGCACTTCCGTCCGTTTTCAAAAGTTCGGTTAAAGTCACATCGTAATTGTAAATCGCATTCAGCCTTTGGATTTTTACGCCCGAAAGTGCTGTTTGAGCGTCAGTAACGGACAGGGAAGTACCAAAACCTTCGTTAAATGCCAGAGTAGTGGTTCTCAAAGCCTCATCCGCATTTTCTATTGATTTGTTCGTACTGTCATACTGTTCTTTGTATTTCATTAATTCTTCATACTTTTTTGTAACAAGGCTTTCAACGTTGTTTTGGGCGTCTATTTTTTCATAATTAACCTGTTTTCTGACGCAATCTGCAGCTTTGACGTTATTTTCACGTGTTAATCCGTCGAAAAGCATCCAATTTACAGTACCTCCGACAGCCCAACTTGGAATTTGATAAGATTGGTTTTGCGAAGCCAGAACATCATAAGCAAAAAGTGTTACCGTCGGAGAGTAATTTGCAACCTCACTCCTGTAATTTGCCTGAGCAAGCTTCTTCTTGGCATCCATTTGCTTAAGATTAGGGTTTTTTTCAAGAGCAAGCCTTTTAAATTCATCCAATTTCGCAAAATCGCTGTTGTAAACAAATAAAAGAGAACTTGGGATTATCTCAATTCCCTTCAAATCTACATTATCAGCTTTGATAAGGGTTTTTAGGCCTTCTTCTACAATATTTTTATCTCTGACAGATGCTTCAAACTCCCTTTCTGCCTGAGCAAAAGCAACTTCGGCGTGGAGTCTTTCTGATTTTGGAATAATCCCCGCTTTTTCAAGTTTTTTGGCATCTTCCAAATGTTTTTTTGTTGTTTCGTAAACCTGTTTTCTTACAGTTACGACGTCTTCGGCCAGCCTCAGACCGTAGTAACGCTTAACCAGCTCGGCGGTCAGGTCGTTTGTAACAAGCCGGTACTTTTCGTTTGTGGCCTCAAGCTTGGCTCTGGCAGCGGCATTGAGGGCGAGGATTTTTCCTCCGGTAAATATATTCCATGTGGCTCCGGCCGTTGTGAGCCAGAGGTTTTCATCCTGCAGGGTTACAGCCCCTAAAGCTCCCATCCCGACGGTTATTGGGCCGTTAAAATGTATAAGGCTGCTGTTTATGCCGATTTTTGGGAAAAAATGCCCGATTGCAGCTTTTTTTTGGTATTTTTTTTCCTTAACTTCCTCTAAGGTGGCCTTAATCCCATTGTTGTTGGTCAGCATAAGTTCATAGGCCTGCTCAAAACTCAGGTCCAATTTCTCGACAGAACCGGTCTTAACTTCGTCTGCTAATACAAATTGGCCCACAAATATCCCTATTAAAATAGCAATTAATTTATTTCTCATAATTACCGTTCAAATTAAGTCTAAAACAACTACCCATCAGAAGATAATAGTCGAAAACGGGAACAAGTTCCAGTTTTTGTGAAGAAATATTTCAATATTGCTACAAAATATAAAGTTTGGTTAAAAAATGCCGATTAATAAATCACAAGCAAAAGAGATTACGAAAAAATAGGGATAAAGGTATCGGAAAATGAGTCTAAGTGTTTCATACAATCAAAATATAAGAAACGGAATTGACGCAGCTGCTTTGAAAGAAGTTACTCAACAAATCTTTCAAAGAGCAAACTCAAAACCCGCTGATTTGTCAAGCCTGGACTTAACCAAATTCAACAGAGCCAGCCTTGGAACAGATTTGTACAGCGGAAAAATCGATGCAGATACTGCCCGCCAAATTTCTATGGCAAACTCAGGAATACAGGTTAGTTTGAGTGAAAATGCTCTTAACAGCCTGAAATACCTGAGCGGCGAAGCTTCTAAATCAATCTTCAAAAGCGTCGACGGTAAAATTACCTTAGCGGAAAACCAAGAAGTTTATAAAAATCAAAAAAGTTTCGAATTGCCTACATTCGGCCGCCTGACTGAAACTGCTGATTTAGATTCAGACAGAAGAGGCTCAAACCCTTTCTACAAAGGCGAATTGCTGAATGCCAAGAAGGAAGAAAAAGAAGAAGGCCTAAACGTATTCGCCTAGAGGATTACAAAGAAATTTACATTATTGAAGGAGATTTTAAAAAATCTCCTTTTTCCTTTGTTTTTGGCACTTTTTCGTCACCTATTATTAAGAAATATTAAGAAATTTATAAGAAGTATATACAAAATAGGCAATTTTTATCTAAAAAATATCTTTATATAGATACGAGGATATTAAAGAGTACAAGTTATAAAAGGAGAACAAAAATGGCAAGAGTTTTAATTTCAATGCCTGAGAGATTTTTAGATGAAATTGACACAGTTGCGGGCAATGAAAACCGTTCACGTTCTGAGTTAATCAGAGAAGCATTAAGAACTTACATACACAGAAACAAAGTAAGGGATAATCAACTGGCAACAAAAAATGCGGCAATTTTAGACGCACTACTGGACTAACAGGCTGAACTTAAGGAAAACACAGGCAGCTGAGGATGAGGCACTCGATATTTGTGAAATTTTTATTGAGGATTTAAGAGATTAAGAGAATTTTTAAAAAGCGGTCATTGACCGCTTTTTTTGTGCTAAAGTAGGATAAAATGCAGATTTGAGTTAAGGAGAAACGAATGGCTACCTTAGAATTTTTTACTGATTCGGATGAACTGAAATCGATTACTTCTGCGGCACGTGCTACAATCATGGCACCATTTTTCGGAAACAATGTAAAAGTGGTCAAAGATGTCGAGGAAGCTTATAATTTGTCAAAAAACAGCCCCGGGACTGTTGAATTGACAGGCATGCCCGTGTTTAAGCCCGAAAAATTGGGCTTACCAAGAGGTGCCAACCAGCTTTTGTTCAATGACGGGGCGGTTGTCGGACGTTGTGCCGCGGCGAGAAAAATCGTCGGCGAGCCGAATTGCGATATTGCAGCATTGCTTCCGATTATCAGAGAGGCAGTCTACCAAACCCGCAGCAAATTAATGTACAAAAGCGAAGTCGTAGTCGGATTAGATAAGGATTTTATGATAAAAGCCCACCTGCTTATCCCGAAACCCTTCGTAAACAACCTGTATTCCTGGATGCTGAATTTTCAGTACATAACAAAAACTTACGAAAATATGTATAAAAAATCACGAAAAATCAACGAGGGCGATATTTACGTCTTTTCAGACCCCGATTGGACACATCCGGATTTTCCTTACGGATTAACCTTCTTTGACCCAAAACACAATTGTGCGGCAATTTTGGGGATGAGATATTTCGGCGAACATAAAAAGGGAACTCTAACTCTCGCATGGGGAGCAGCTGCAAGAAACGGTTACGCATCCTGCCATGGCGGAATGAAAAAGTATAATTTAGGGAAAAAATCTTTTCAGGCGGCGGTTTTCGGACTTTCAGGCTCCGGCAAGTCAACAATTACGCATGCAAAAGGTAAATATGATGTTACCGTGCTGCATGACGATGCGTTCATCATAAATGTCAAAGATAAGTATTCAATAGCATTGGAGCCGGCCTATTTTGACAAAACTCAGGATTACCCGATTGAATGCGAAGACAACAAATATATAATTACACAGCAAAATAACGGGGTGATTCAGGGTAAAGACGGAAAACTTTACTCAATTACCGAGGATGTAAGAAACGGCAACGGACGTGCGGTTAAGTCGAAACTCTGGTCGCCAAACCGTCTTGACAGAATTGATGAAGCCATCAATGCAATTTTTTGGCTGATGAAAGACCCTGCAATTCCTCCTGTGATAAAGCTTTTGGGACCGTCTTTGGGAGCCGCCATGGGTGCAACACTTGCAACAAAAAGAACTTCGGCGGAAAGATTGCCCGACGGAGTTGATGCCAATGCACTTGTTTTTGAGCCTTATGCAAACCCTTTCAGAGTATATCCGCTTGAGATGGATTATACGAGGTTTAAAAAGCTGTTTGAGGACGGCGTTGATTGCTATGTACTTAACACAGGGGACTTTATGGGCAAAAAAATTCAGCCGAAAGATACTCTGGGAATAATTGAAGCGATTGCCGAAGGCAGTGCAAAGTTTGAAAAATCGGGTGACTTTTCCGATATCCAAACAATGCATGTCGAAGGTTTTGTGGCAGATTTTAATGATAAAGAATATGCAAAAGAATTTAAAAAAAGCATGACGGATAGAATTGATTTTGTTAAATCAAGGGAAAAAGAAAAGGCGGGATTGGATAAATTGCCGCCGGACGCAATTGATGCATTGCAAAATGTTGTCAAGCAGATTGTAATTTAGATTAAAAAAAGGGGCCAAACCTGACGGTTTGGCCCCTTTAAATTTAATTTTCAGAACAGCTTGGTGTTAGTTGCAAGGGCATTTGCAATCGCACTTATTGTTTTTTACGACGCATCTGTCTGTCCAGAATTTATACCAGTGAGCTCTTTTGGCACTTAAGCAGCTGTTGCATTCATTGTTGCATTTATAGCAGCAAGTTTTGTCTTCAAAAATTTTCCACCAGGTACATTTACATTTTGGTCTGCAATTTCCGTTGTCGCAGCAGTTGTTGTCGCAAGAATCATAGGTTTGACAAGGTGCAGGTGTTGCACAAGGGTTACAAGGTGCTGCGGCACAAGGACTAGGACACGGATTTGTGCAAGGACAAGCCGCAAAGGTCATTTGAATACCAATGGCTAACGCAACCAGGGTAAACAGAGCTACTAATGTTTTTTTCATAATACAATTCTCCTTTTCTATTAAACAGGTTCTACAATTAGTTCGTCTAAAAAATCTTCATATTCTAATTTTATACTCATATAAATAAAAAACTATATCTACTCGGGCAGTATTTATGGGTATATCTATGTTAGACAATTGGATTATGGACCACGCAAAATGCTGAACAAAAAATCAATTTTGTTCAGCATTTTTATTTTAGATTAGTTGAAACTTACTGGATTACCGGAGTATGGTTTTAGTCACAACAGCCGCAGTCGCATTTGTCGCAGCAATTTTTATTTTGCCAGAATTTCCACCAACGGCATTTTTCACGACAGCAATTGTTACATCCGTTATAGCCGGAATTGTAATAATTTCCATAAGAATTACAATTTGATGAACATGGGCAAGGGCTTGCAATCGGGCATGCCGGACATGGTGCAGCTACCGCACAGGGACAAGCTGACACTGAAGGACAGCAAGGGCTGGATGTTTGGCAGCATGCTGCAAATGTTGCTTGAGTCCCAAATACTAATACCAGCAATGTACCCAAAGTTACTAACGTTTTTTTCATAATAAAATTCTCCTTCTTTTTTCAAACTCGTGGCTGCAATAATCTAATTCATTTTTTGATTATTCCACTACTCTATCAATTCTATAGTGATAGAGATTAAAAACTATATCTAAACAGGCAGTGTTTAGACTTCCGCCACTAGACAATCGGGCTAGATGTAAGGAGGGGTAAAAAATGTTTAATTGGCGGCAGGCTACCCGAGTTTAGTTATAAACATTTGCATCATTGATTAAAATTATAAAAATTTCTTCTCCGGCTTTTGCTTTATATTGCAAACCTTTTGAGATAAGAGCTGCCAAAAGACCGATTCCGCAGCCGGCCGGAATACCTGCCGCAAGTCCTACACCAATATTTGTGGGAGAAGGAATAAATCCGAATCCGGCACCTACGCCCGCACCGATAATCCCAAGAGTAACTGTAGAAAGAACTATTTTGCCTGTTGTCATCCAAGGTCCTTCCTTAAGTGTACAGTCTTTGGTAAAAGGTTTCGCACATATCGGCATAACTCTGCCGTCAGGGAGAACTATGCATTTAAACAATAAACTGACTCTGGCGTTTTTATTAAACCATTTTGGCCGTTGTATTTTTGTGATTTCCGCAACTACTTTTGTACATGCAGGAAGAATTAAAGTGCCTTCTTGTGTGTAAAGAGCCTCGGGGATTACAAAATTTACAACATCGCCCGCACAGGATTTTTTTGAATTGAATTTACACTCAAAAGCAACCGCAAGAACATTATTTGCACAAATAACCTTCCTGTAATTGGTTATCGTAACCGTATTGGCCTGGGCTTTTTTATTTACGTTCAAATGTTCCTGACGCATTACGACTTCAGGACAGGAGCAAGGACAGCCACAGCCGCCGGCAAATGCGGGTAAAATATTTAAACCAAATAAACAAAGAGTCAAAAAACTTGCTAATATTTTCTTCATGCTAGCACCTCTCAAATAAGCATTATTATTTTTATTAACATTATAAAGCATAAATCCATATTTGTAAAGTAGGTTGAAGGGTTGAAATTTTGAGGTAAAATGATTTTATATTAATAAACAGGGGAGAAAACATGAAAAATTTAATAAGCACAAAGATAATAGCCACCTTGGGTCCCAGTTCCGACACAAAAGAAGAGATAAAAGCTCTCACAAAGGCCGGCGTAACAATGTTCAGGCTAAATTCAGCCCATGGGGACGAAGCAGAGCATTTGAAAAGGCTTAATTATATACGGGAAATTGAAAAGGAAGTGGGGTATCCAATTCCGACTTTATTGGATTTGCAAGGTCCTAAAATCAGGGTGGGGCTTCTTGATGAACCGATTGAACTGATAGAAGGGTCAATTGTTAAATTCAGGCATCAGGAAAAATATATTGGCGGAATTATCCCCGTTGATTGTGCGGAAATTGCCAAAGACGCCGAAGTTGGTGAAAAGATTTTGCTTGATGACGGCAAGCTTGTTTTGGAGGTTGTCAAAATTGAGGGTGATATTCTAAGTGCAAAAGTGCTTTGCGGTGGATTTTTACAGCAAAGAAAAGGGATTAATATTCCGGGTTCAACCGGAAGCATAAACGTTTTAACCCAACGTGATATCGGGTTCGTAAAATTTGCGATAGAGAACGAAATTGATTACTTGGGGCTGTCTTTTGTGAGAGATGTAAAAGATATTATGGAGTTAAAGGAACTTATAAAAGAGCAAAACGGAAAAATTAAAATTATTTCCAAAATCGAAAAACCGCAGGCACTTAAAAACATTGACGAAATAATTACAAAGTCGGCCGGGATTATGGTTGCACGGGGTGATTTGGGGATAGAAATTTCACCGGAGAAGGTTCCGATTGTGCAAAAAGAAGTCATAAAAAAGGCAAACTCGCAGCGAAAAGTAGTTATTGTAGCGACACAAATGCTTGAATCAATGATAGAACAGCCTATTCCGACACGTGCAGAAGCGTCTGATGTTGCAAACGCAATTATCGACGGAACAGATGCGATTATGCTTTCGGGCGAAACGGCTGCCGGTAAATATGCGGTTGAGGCGGTCAAAATGATGAAATCTATCGCTCAAAACGTCGAAAACAGCAAAATAATGCACCATAACCATTATTCTGATGATTTAATTGATTGCTGTAACGATGATTCAATTGCGATTTGCACCGCAATTATTGATATGGTTGAAAAAATTGACGTAAAAGCTATTCTTGCACTTACTGCAAGCGGGTATACACCGAAGCTGCTTTCAAAAGCAAAACCGAGTGTGCCGATTTTCAGCTTTTGCCCGAGCTATAGAAACAGCCGCAGAATGATGCTTTACAGCGATGTTTATCCGGTTGAAATGGAATTAACCGAGGGAATTAACAGAGCAACTCTGGAAATTTTAGACAAATGCCTGATTGAGCGGTTTCATTTTAAGGAAGGCGACAAAGTAATCTTCACGGGAGCTTTGCCTGATTTACTTGTGGGCAAAACAAACTTTATAAAACTTCATGAAATCGGGGGATAACTGGATTTTTTTCAAAAAGCCGGTTAAGAAAATTTTTTGTGAAAGTAGCACTAGGGCTGGATTACTATCCCGACAAATTTTGTTTTATAGTTCAGATAAATATTTTTTTGCAATTTTAATTACTTCATCGTCTATATCAGGATTATTTTCTTTAATCCCATCTTCAAATTTTTCTAAAGAATTTTTATAAATTCTGCTATTCCATTCATCAAAACACCGCAATCTTATTTTTTTATCCTGTCCGTACAGAGTATTTGGCTTCTTAAAAAAGATTTCTAGTCCATTATCATAATTATAGCTGGAGTCTTCCCTTCTTATGCCGAAAATGACTCCGTCTTTTGCTTGTTTTGATATTGAACTAATTGGATTTATTTTTGGTATGTTAAGTTCTCCGCCACATTTAACATTGAAGCCGTTAATACTGAATCCTTGTGATTGGCTTATTTTGGTAATTTCTTGGAGTTTATCAATTGCTTTAAAAACTAAAGTTCTAAATTCATTATCAACTTCTGTAAGTTTTCCGTTAAAATTGATGTTTTTGGTTGCCACAGAAGAACTATTGTGAACCTCTGATATATTATTTTGATATTTTTTAAAGCCGATATTTTGTATCTTTGTAATCATAATTTTTACTCCTTTTAAATTTTAATTTTCTGTTTACTTAAAAACTACCCAAAATATTTATTGCTAGCATATGCCATTTTTTTTACATTTTGTAATATTTGTAAATCGGCCGGTTTCTTGCTAAAATTGTTCTGACATTGAAAAGATTAACTGATGAATTAATCGGGAAAACCGATAAAAGGAAAAAGTTATTAGAATGTTTCTTAAGCTAGTAAGAGCGAAACCACAAAGGTTTCGTGTTGAGGTAAAAAGCATGAATAGTGATATTATCAAAAAAGGCATAGCCAGAACACCGCACAGGGGGCTTTTGTATGCGGCGGGAGTCAGCAAAAAAAATATTGACAAACCGTTCATTGGTATTGCAAGCTCGTTTTCAGATTTGGTGCCGGGGCATATCGGGATGAGAGATTTGGAACGCCAAATTGAAAAAGGTATCCACTCGGGAGGCGGTCAGGCGTTCATTTTCGGAACTCCGGCAATTTGCGACGGAATATCAATGGGCCATTCGGGAATGAGGTACTCGCTGCCTTCCCGTGATTTAATTGCCGACTGCGTAGAAAGCGTTGCCGCCGCTCACCAGCTGGACGGGCTTGTTTTGCTTTCGGGCTGCGACAAAATTACCCCCGGCATGATTTTGGGTGCATTAAGATTAAATATTCCGGCTATAATCGTGACTGCAGGGCCGATGCTCGACGGCTGTTCGAAAAGAGAAAAACTTACCATGATAAAGGGTTCTTTTGAAGCTATAGGGAAATTTAGAGCAGGCGAAATCACCGAAGAAAGGCTTCTTGAGATGGAAGAAGAATCTTGCCCGTCCGCAGGAGCCTGTCAGGGGCTTTACACCGCAAACACAATGGCCTGTTTGGCAGAAGCAATGGGGTTTAGTTTGCCTTACTGTGCGACATCAAGTGCGGTTTCGGCTAAAAAACGCAGAATTGCTTTTGAAAGCGGGATGACAATCGTCGATATGGTTAAAAACGACGTAAAACCGCTTGATATAATAACAAAAGACTCCATAAGAAACGCTATCGTAATGGATTTGGCACTCGGGGGTTCGACAAATTCTGTCTTGCACCTTCTTGCAATCGCAAATCAGGGGGTAAACGGCGGAGGAACAGACATTTCGCTGAAAGATTTTGAAGAATTAAGTTTTAAAATCCCTCAAATAATTAAGCTTGACCCGTCCGCAAGTGCTACAATGACTGATTTTCACAACGCAGGCGGAATTCCCGGAGCCTTGAAAACCATTTACGGAAAAACTCCTGAATTAAAAAATGTCAAAACTGCCTCAGGATTGTCGATTGAAAAAATTGCAAATTCGGCTTGGGTAGATGAAGAAGTTATAAAACCTTATGATAAGCCGATTTGGAACAAACCGGGACTTGGAATTTTATACGGAAATTTGGCTCAGGACGGGGCTGTCATAAAGATTTCGGGCGTGGATGAGAGCTGTTTTGAATTTGAAGGAATAGCCCGGCCATTTGACAGCGAAGAAAAAGCCATGTTGGCACTCGAGAACGACGAGATAAAAGCCGGTGACGTGGTTGTAATCCGCTATGAAGGGCCGAAGGGCGGACCCGGCATGCGGGAAATGCTCGCACCTACTTCGCTTTTGGTTGGAAAAGGGCTTGGGAAAACTGCGGCGTTGGTTACTGACGGACGATTTTCCGGCGGTACAAGAGGAATTTGTGTCGGACACATTGTGCCGGAAGCAGCAGAGGGCGGGACTTTGGCGTTAGTTAAAAAAGGTGATAAAATAAAGATAGATATTAATAAACGTTCAATCGAACTTTTGGTCGACGAAAATGAGCTTGCAAAAAGAAAAAGTGAGCTGAAACCTTTCGAATTGCCCAAAAGCGGGTATTTGGCCAGATATGCAAAAACTGTCCAAAGTGCAAGCTTAGGAGCAATTACAGGATAAGTAACGAGTAGTGAGTGGCGGCAATTTTGCTCTATAAAATCGCCACTTGATTTTTGGGACAAAATCATGTATAATGGAAATAAGGATAACAATATGAAGCTATTTAATGCCAAATACACAAATGAAGCTTTTGAACAGTTAAAGGACCTTAATTTAAACAATCGTGAAAAAATATTGAAAGCAATTAATTTGTTTGAATATATGGGTGTACACGCAAAAAATAGTAGAGATTTAGGAAATAATGGTCTATTCGAAATTAAAGCAGACAAAATAAGGGCATATTTTAAATATGAAAAAAACAGAATTATTACAATAGGTTTCATTGTATTAAAGAAGACGCAAAAAGCACCAAAAAGATATATCAAACAAGCAATAAGTAATATTGAAATATCCCGGCAAAAAAATAAGGAATTATAACAATGACAAACAAATTTACAACTGAAGAATTAATTAATACGCTACTCCCTCCGGAAGCAGCAGCACGTGTACATGCCGAAGTAAAAGCTGAAGTCGAAAAATGGGGCGGTAAGCGTAAAAATGCGGGAAGAAAGCCTAAAACAGGTGTAGTTTTGGATTTTAGAATAAGGGTCTCCGAAAAAGAAAAGCAATTTATTGAGTATGCCAGAAATCATAATCTAAATTATGAAGAATTAATGCAGGGGTAACTTGTTTTTCAGGCTTTAGGCACTCCAGCCTATTTACTAAAACAAAACGGACTCATGTTTTTAAGGTAGGATGTAGGGCGGGATTGCCATCCCGCCAAAGAGAGAAATGAAAAAAATAACTGATTACAAAGACGAAATACACAAATGCTCGAAATGCGGGCTGTGCCAATCCGTTTGTCCGGTTTATGAAATTACCGGCAACGACTGTGCAGTTTCACGCGGGAAATTTATTATGCTGAACGGTATCATAAAAGGCGACCTGAAGTTAAACAAAAATGTAAATAAATATCTTGATATGTGTCTTAAATGTAACGCCTGCAAGAACTTTTGTCCGAGCGGAATTGATGCAAGAAAAATTTTTCTTGCTGCGAAGGAAGAATATTTTAACAATGCGGCGAATTCAAAATTCATCCGAATTTTGAATTCGCCTCCTGTATTTAAAACATTCATGAATTTGGTTAAATTTTCAGCAAATACATATCGATTTTTAAAGTTGGATAAATTGGTCAGATATTTTTATCCGATGTTGTTAAAAATGGGAAAATTTGGAAAAAAAATAATTCTGGCAAATGAACTTGTTATTTACCCCCCACCCCAACCCTCACCCCTCTCACTCGCTTCGCTACGCCGCCAGGCTCACACGCTTCGTACCTTAGCGGTTCGCTTTGTCAAGGGGGGAGGGAGTATTCCTCTCACCTCTCACCTCTCACCTCTCACCGTTATCTATTTCAAAGGCTGCGTCAATGAATATATCAACCCACGTGTGAAAAATGCGACGGAAAACATTTTAAAACAAATGGGTACTGAAATATTAAACCCGCATTTACCCCTTGAATGCTGCGGGGTACCTTTTTTATCCTGCGGAAACGCCGAACAATTCAAAAAACAGGCAGAGTTTAACCTCTCTCAAATTCCTGAGGATTTTGATTTCTTTTTGACCGATTGTGCAAGTTGTCAAAACGCTTTCAGAGAGTACAAAAATTACATTGAAGATGAAAAATTGCTTAAAAAACTGGATAAAATTCTCAAAAAATCGATGAATGTAGTTGATTTTATAGTAAAAAATGCAAAAAGTTTTGAATTTGAGGAAAAAACCTCGTTTACTTTTCACAAACCATGCCATTTGGAAAATATGGATTTTTTGAAAGAATTTTTAAAAAAATCCAAGAATGTTGAATACATTGAGATGAAAGATTTTGATAAATGCTGCGGATTTTCAGGCGAATTTGCGGTTAAAAATTCTGAATTATCACAAGCTATCTCCGCACAGAAAGCACAAAACGCAATCTCAACAAATGCTGATTATATTCTAACCTCTTGCCCTGCATGCATTCTTGGGTTAGAACAGGGCATAATAGAAAATAACCCTTCAACCTTTCAACCTTTCAACCTTTCAACTTTCGTTGAATTTATATTAGGTGCCAAAATTATAACTTAAAAAACTTTACAAACGCTAAAAGCTTTATGGCAACACCATTTAAGACATATTGTTTTTATAAAGATATGTAAAGATTAGTAGTCCGGCTGGAGGATTAAAGTGGGCAAAAATATTAAAAAGTGGTATAATGGGGTTGAGGGGCTTGCCCCTCGGAAATAAAGGATTAAAAAATGCGATAGAACATTAAACAGTCAATACACTCTCCAAAGAAAGGGTCAATATATGAATGACGTGCAATTTCACAGTGATCTGGACAGATTAATTGAAATTCTGCCTGAAAAGGTAAAAAGGCACATAACTTACGAAAATATGAATGATGTCATTGAAATAGTGTTGGACATAGGCAGATTGCCTGAAGTTCGGCACGCGGGAGGGAAAATTGATTGTTTGGGCGTTGAGCCGATAAATAATGAGGATTTGGTTTATATTACCCAGAGGGTGCAGGATTTTACTTCGGATAACCGTTCAGGAATCCCCGGAACGCTCCACAGAATTAGTGCAATAAGAAACAGACAGGGTAAAATTATAGGTCTTACTTGCAGAATTGGCAGAGTAGTTACGGGGACAATTGCGTGTATAAAAGATTTCGTCACGGCAGGCAAAAGTATTCTGTTTTTGGGCCGTCCGGGAGTCGGAAAAACCACAAAATTGAGGGAAATTTCAAGACTTATGGCTGATGAAATGGGGAAAAGGGTTATCGTTGTAGATACTTCAAACGAAATTGCCGGCGACGGAGATTTCCCGCATCCTGCGATTGGAAAAGCCCGCCGAATGCAGGTCAGACAGCCCGAGTTTCAAAAAGATATTATGATTGAAGCGGTTGAAAACCATACCCCTGAAGTTATTGTGGTTGATGAAATCGGAACGGAAGAAGAGGCTCAGGCGGCAAGAACGATTGCCGAGCGGGGGGTTATGCTTATTGCGACAGCACACGGGAATACTCTTGAAAACCTTATTAAAAACCCGACTCTGTCAGATTTGGTCGGTTCAATTCAATCAGTAACGCTGGGAGATGATGAGGCAAAACGCAGAGGCAGCCAAAAAACAGTTTTGGAAAGGGAAAAACAGCCTACTTTTGATATTGTAATAGAAATTATTGACAGAAATACTCTCGCAGTTTACAAAGATACGGCCGAGGCGGTTGATTACATCCTTAGGGGGTGGCCTATAAGACCTGAAATCAGGAAAGTTGACCAAACTTACGATGCGAAACAAAGCGAAACGGTCCAATCCAAAATTGCATCTATTGAACAGAAGGTTTCGCCGACTCCGACAGATAGCCTGAAATTCAGCTTCTCAAGACAAAATTATGTCAAAGAGGTTAAGAATTTCAAAAAGATTTATATCTATGCGGTTTCAAGAAGCATCGTGGAAAAAGTTATCGAAAGGCTTGATTTGAATGCAGAAATCACCAGAAGCATTGAGGATGCAGACGTCGTAATCGCACACAAAAATTTTGCAAAGGGCGGTGCAAAAATTCTCAGCACGGCGAATGACTACCGTATACAGGTCTTTTACGTAAAGACCAACTCCATGGCACAAATTCAGAAGGTTATAAAAGAGGCTCTGGGAATACAAGAAACATCCGAAACCCTGCAGGGGTACTATGATGAAGCAGAAAGAGCTTTGGACGAAGCGAAGGCGGCTATTGCAAAGATAATGGAAGGGGCGGAACACATTGAATTAACGCCTCAAAACCAAAAGATAAGAAAAATGCAGCATGAGCTTATTGAACAGCATAATCTGGCAAGCCAAAGTATAGGCGAAGGAGAACAACGCCACCTTAAAATCGTCGGCGGCAAGGATTTTGAGCAAAAGAACGCCTCGTAAGATGCAAACAGTGACAAGTGAATAGCAAACGGAAAAGGCTAATTTCAGTCTACCTCAAGGTGGCACAACTGTCCGAGATAAATTTATTTTAAAATATTTAGCTTTTTAGATTGCCGCGTCGGGGTACACAGTTTTAATTCCAATGCCAAGCTTGGCTTTACCCCTCCTCGCAATGACGCTCTGGGTGGGGCTTCCGCGTCTTGCGTCATTGCAGGGGTAAATTTTTGGCCTATGCCAAAGAGCGTCCGCGTCATTGCGAGACGTGAGTTATCGGCTCCGACAAAAAGTGTCCACCGAAGCAATCTATAAATCGTTAAAATATGAGTTTCAAGGTGGAGAGGTGATGAAATAAAAGATTCATAACATTTATTCCTACCATGGATAATCGCTTTTGATTTGCCATCCGTCATATTGAATTAATGCCCCGCAAAAAAGTCCCCCCTGGGATGTTGCGGCTTCATTACATCCATAGTAGGAATTGTTTAAAATTGTATCTCTATCGCTTCCTTGCCCCCAAAAAAATGGTTTTGTAAGTGTTTTATAATAATAAATCAAAAAAATATCCTTACCAACTATGTTGGGTTTTTTGTTTCCGTTTAAATCAACATAAATCATAAAATATGTGGGCGTAGTGCCTCCATCAAGAGTAAGGTACAACTGTTTGCCATCTCCCAATATAATTAAATAACGATTACCCGCCAATGAAAACGCGGTTTTTTCATCCAAGTATTTTTTAGCAATCCTTGTACATGCTCCTGTGGTTGTAAATTCACAGTTTTGTTGAGCCGAAATATATGGCAAAAAATATGTTTCAATGAATCTTTTGTTATTGTCACTATCATAAGTAGTACCCCAATCCCAAGTGTTTGGAAATCCGTTTTCGGCCGTGGAATTCAAAAGAACTTGTGACATTTCCGAATATACTTTTTGAAGTTGGGTTACCGTTTGATTTTTTTGGACATTTGTAATTAAAGTTGATACGGTTAGGACAACAACTACGCCGATTACCCCCAAAGCAATCAAGACCTCTGCTAGAGAAAATCCATTTTGATTTGCTGAGGCCCACAGCACTTCTCTGCTTGCTTTAACCATAATTTCCCAAACTACCCTTTCACGTACGAGAAAATAACAAAACCATAATACCTGTAAAATAATAAAATGCAATACTTTGAAGAAAAAAAATTAATTCGCCATGCAATAGGCAAAGTTGTCACCAATCTAAGGGGTGACAAAAGCAAGTTTATGCTAGGTGCTGAAAATGATATTTCAACTTCTATTTTGAGTAATTTAGAAAACGGGAAAAAAGACCCTCAATTGACGACAATATTTAAGTTAGCTGAAGCATTTAACATGAAAGCGTCTGATTTCATCAAACTTGTTGAAAAAAACCTGCCGAAAAATTTTTCTTTAATTATTAAATAAATTACAGGATTATGCAGTTTGAACCCTCAAATCTTTCAACTATTTACCCTCACGCCAGATATTTTTGCACGGTTGCTTTGTCGAAAACTTCTATGCTTTCAGGCGAGTGAATGAAAATCATACAGTTGATTAGCGATTTAAACATTTCAAAATCGGCAAATGCAAGTTTTTTGCGTAAATCTGCCATATTATTTGCTAAAAATTCCGTAATAACGGTCTTGTCATTAAATACAAGGCCGGAAAAATAATCAAATGCTTCTTTTGTCTTAACTCCCTCTAAATAAATCACGTCAGGCGACTGAAATTCGATAAATCGGAGGGCTTTGTCCAGATTAAACCCGATGTTTTCGTTCATTTCGCACTGATTGACGTTTTCCAAATTGTATTTGGCAATGGATTCAATCGTCATAATATTTTTTCCGCTATCTGCAACTTCAAGCAAAAGTGAGTAAATAACGTGGGTTTTCCCGCTTAAAGACGATCCGCAAACCAGAATTATGCCCGGCATCGCAAGAGCGTTTTTAATATTATTTATCATTGCCTCATCGGGAATAATTTGTCTTAATTTTTTTGGCGGTTTATATATTTTTAGAGAAATTCTCTCGCCCATAATCGTCGGAAACGCAGAAATACTGGCAATAAGTGCCATATCATCAACTTTAAAACAAAGTTTGCCCAACTGCGGAACTTCACTGACAGAAGGGTCAAGATTAGAAAGCGATTTCAGTTTAGAAGTAAATGAAGATGTAAGAACAGAAGGAACATAGCCCCTATCCAGAACCTCAGAATTTTGCTTAAAATTAACTCCCAAACCGTCTTCCATATATTCAAAATAAACTTCGTGGACATTTTCCAAAATTGCCTGTTTTAAAATCGCACGGATAACTTTTTGGATGTGTTCTTCACTCAAATCTTCCTTGTGCAGCTCTTCTCTCCAGTCATAATCAAAAGCCCGATTGTCTGTAAATATTTCGCCCACCGTATTCTCGGTTTTGTAATACTCGTCAATTTTTTTTACAATGCTCATCTCCGAAGAAACTACCGGCTCAATTGCACACCCTGCTGTTTCAACAATCTTATCAATTGCAAATAAATCCAGAGGATCAGCCATCGCAACAGTCAGAACATCTTCTATCTTAAAAAGCGGGATAATTCTGTACCGCTGTGCATCGGCGAAGTTTATATATTTTAAGCAGTTTTTGTCAAGCGTATAATCTTCCAGATTAACGTACGGGATATGAAGCTTTGCTTCAAGAAATTTCAAAAGGGCTTCCTCGCTTAGAGAGCCTGAATTAATAAGTGCCTGACCGATATTAATATTTTGGGCGTTAGCAATCTCCTGTGCTTTTTCCACAGTTTCGTACTCAACCAGAGAATCTCTCACAAGGTCGTATTTAAGTTTTTCTAAAGTTTTGTTTGTTACTAACTGCTCCATTTTGCTCCGCGAGATGTACCTGAAGGCTGGAATCCTGAATGTATGGCCTTAAATTTTGCCATCCTTCTTGACCTCCATACCTCTATACATCACTTTAAATACCCTTCGACCTTTTTCACAATCTCATCAAGTTCAAAAGGTTTTGTAATATATTCGTCGACTCCTGTTTCTTCGCCGATTAATTTGTCCTCATCCTGAGAACGTGCCGTGACCATCAAAATTGGAATGTTTTTGTATTTATTGTCATATTTTAAAAGCCTGCAAATTTTATATCCGTTAATTTTTGGCATCATAACATCCAGAATTATCAAATCAGGCTGGATTTTTCTTGCCATATTCAGACCTTCTTCGCCGTTATAAGCACAGTGGCATTCAAATCCGGCGGCTTCCAGCACAAATTGTAAACTCTCTACAATATCCTGTTCATCATCAACTATTAGTACCTTTTTCACTTTTCACTCCCTTATTTTTTGCATAGATTCTTCGACTTTTCTAATCAACCCGGCATCATCGAGAGAATCTTCAGGATACACCCCGTATGAATACATTATAGCATAATTCGGATACAAATTTTTGTGGGACTTAATATACCCTTGCATTTTCTTCTTTAAAAAATTCGCCGAAAACTTGTCACCGTCAGGAATTACCATGGTCAGAGTTGTATTTTTGCCTTCGGCTTCCTTAACAAAATTGTTAAGATAATTTTTGTTAATCAGATTTTTTTCTTTGAGAATATCCTCAATTAACTCGTTTTCGCCCTTTATTTTTATCAAAGCAATGGATGAGTTATTAATTTTTGCCTTCTGCAAATTCTGTTTAAACTCCAACAAAAATTTATTCATTTCATCGGCAACAGGTATCACAAAGTAAAAAGAAGAACCTTTTTCCGGTTTGCTGTTGCACCAGATTGTACCGTTGTGAGCCTCCAACAGCTGTCTTGCAATCGGAAGGCCGAGTCCAGAGCCGCCGACTTTTCTTGAAAGCGAGTTTTCAATTTGTGCAAACTTATCAAAAACATGTGCCAAATTTTCCTGAGAAATCCCTATTCCGTTGTCTTTGACACAAAGCACCAGATATTTTCCGTGCATTTGTTTAAATTCTTCGTCAAACATTTCAACATAATTTATTTCCTTTGCGTCCATCACCGCCGTTCTTATTTCAATCTGCCCGCCCTCGGGAGTAAATTTTATGGCGTTTGAAACAAGGTTCGTCAAAACCTGCTCCAATCTGCGTGAGTCCGCATAAATCTCCGCAAAATTGTCCTCAATTCTTGTTTTTAGGGTCAAATTCTTTTCTCTGGCCATTTCTTCCAAACTGGTTTTCACGTACTCAATCACAGGCTCGATTTTTATCAGCTCAAATTTGAAATCCATTTTTCCAGCTTCGATTTTTGACAAATCCAAAAGGTCGTTAATAATCCCCGAAAGCCTTGTGACGTTCCTTTTTGCCATATTTACGAATTTGCTTGCCGTTTCTGCCAAGACCCCTGTTTTTCCGCTCAAAATAATATCAAGCGAGTTTTTAATCGCTGTTAACGGTGTTCTCAATTCGTGCGAAACAATGGAGATGAATTCGGATTTTAAACGTTCCAGCCGCTCCAGTTTTTTGTTGCTCTTTTTAATTTCCTCATACAAAGAAGCACTCTTTAGTGGCAAAGACACTTGCTGTGCGAGGGTTTGAAAACAGGTAGCATCTTCGGTCGTGAATTCGGCTTCACGGAAGATTTCAATAAACCCGAAAAAATTATCGCTCAAAACAATCGGAGCAAACATGTTGTCGCTTCTTAAAACAGAAAAATCATACTCCTTCATTGCGTGTTTAATGCGTTTTTCGACCTTCAATTTTTTTATATCAAGCTCAAAGGGCATTTCTTTTTTTTCAAAAATTGATTTATAATTCAACGTTGCTCTCAGTTTTAAGGCTTCAAGCAGTCTTTCTGAAATTTTATACAAAGAATTAATGATTAAAACGGGTTCGCCTTCATTTCTGAAAGTCAAAGCACATGCCAGCCCGAAGCTTAAACTCTTGTCCATACCCTCAATCATTATGTCTATAAGCTTGTCTTTGTCCAGCGTTCCTGCGAATTGCGAACTCGTATTATACAAAACGTTCAGCTGATAAAGGCTCCTTGCAAGTTCCTGATTTGAATCTGAAAGCTTTTCAAGAGAATTTTTTGTCTTTAAATTAGAATTGATTGTCGCAATAAGAAGATTGTTAGAAACAGGTTCCTGCAAAAACGCATTAGTGTTTTTCAGCAATTCCGGTTCGATATCCCCGCCTTTTGTGAGCAAAATGGTTAAAACATTGCCGAAAGATTTAATTTTTTTGTTGATATTTTTTAGTCCGAATTTTTTAACCTCAGTATCCAAAATTATAATATCAGGAAGCTCTGTTTTCAGGACATCAACCGCCATAGCCTCATTATCGGCATAGGAAAACCCATGAGAATTTTTCTGCAAAATCTCTTGAATTTGCTTACCCTTTTTTTCATCTTCAGAAACGAATAAAATCTTAGCCAAAATCTACCTCCTCATTTATATTGTAACCATAAAACAAAATAGGTCGAATTTTTTGCAAAATGTTACATTACGAATTTTCTAAAGACTGAAATATTGGATGGCGGGCTTTATGCCCGCAGAGTTTTTGCACCCTTTAGGTATACAAATTTTGGAATAAATGATTGTTCGCAGTTAATAACAATCAAAACCCTCAGGCACATTTTAAGAGAGTTTGGCACATCAAGTTCGTGAAAACACATCATTGCAACCTCATCCCATGCGAGTTTTTCCCTTGCAAACTTCGCCGGAAAATTAGCGTTTAAATCTTCGGTCAGGGTAAAAATAACGTACGAAATCAAATCCTTTTCGATTTTATTTTGACTTATTAATTCTTCCAAAAGCTCAAGCGTAGCTTCTTCAATAACTTTTGAGGTGTTGCTTTCGACGGTTATCGCCCCTCTTATTCCTTTTGTAATCATAAAAATTTTTCTCCCGTTGAAATTTTTAACCCGTTAACCCAGTCACGTGCAGGCATTTCACTTTTGCCTTCCGGTTTTACCCTTAAAATCAGCAAAATCCCTTTTGCGGATGCGACTTCTATTCCCTCTTTTGTAATTTTTAAAACTTCCCCCGAATTTCCTTTAAAATCTTCATCAACAACTCCGGTTTGCATTATTTTAACAAGTTTTTCTCTGAAAAAACAGTGTGCTGACGGTGATTTGTAAAGCCCCCGTACGAGGTTGTGAATTTCTCTTGCCGACTTTGACCAATCAATCTGGGCATCTTCTTTTTTAATTTTATGGGCGTATGAAATATTTTCACAACTCTGTTCAGCCGGATTAATTTTACCGCTTTTCATGTTCAAAAGTGTCGCTTCAATTAATTCCGGTGATTTTTCCGAAATAAGTTCAAAAAGTTCCTCATAATTCATATTTTCTGTAATGTCGATTTCATCTTTGAGGCAAATCGCACCGCAATCAAGTCCTTCCTCTGTTATCATTGTGCAAATTCCGGTTTTTTTATCCCCGTTGATAAGCACACGCTGAATTGGATTTGCCCCCCGATAAAGCGGCAGCAAAGATGCGTGAAGGTTTATTGTTGCATATTTGGGAATTTCCAAAACTTCTTTTGACAAAATTTGTCCGAATGCAAAGGTTACAAAAAAGTCCGGCTCTAATTTTTTCAACTCCGCCTGAATTTCAAAATCTTTTCTGATTGAAACAGGCTGAAAAATCGGTATATTATGCTCAATGGCATATTCCTTAACCGGCGGCGGTAAAATCTTGTGTCCTCTTCCTGTCGGCTTGTCCGGCTGCGTGACAATAGCCAAGATGTCTATTTTACCGGATTTTACAAGATAATCCAAAGATTTTAGTGCGATTTTTGGTGTTGCAAAGAATATAACTTTTATCATTTATTTCCCTTTGCTAAATTTTCTTGAATTTCCTTTTCCAATTCGCTTTCGTTAATCAACTTGTCAACTTCAATAGGCGGCAAATTTTTCTTGGCGAGTTCATTTTCCAATTCAAACCTGTTTCTTACGTGGTCGATAAACAAAATTCCGTCCAAATGGTCAAGTTCATGCTGGACTGCTTTTACAAGCAAACCCCCGTCTTTTGCCTCCATTACAAAAGAACGGCCGTGAGAATCCATGGCTTTCACAAGAATATTTGCATATCTTCTCACGTCGGCATAGACTTCGGGAAAACTGAGACAACCCTCGTTACTCACGAAAGCACCGGATTTTTTGATTATTTTAGGATTAATAAATACCAGAGGATTCAGCGGTTCGTCGCCCGATGATGTATCAACAACAAAAACCCTGTAATTTTCTCCGATTTGAGGGGCTGCAAGTCCAACCCCGTTTTCTGAATACAGTGTATCCAATAAATCTTTGACCAAATCCTTAATTTTCTTTGAAACCTTATAAATTTCCTTTGATTTTTCACGCAAAGAAGGAGTTCCATACTTCAAAATTTTTTTTATTGCCATCTGTAAATTCCTTTACTTCCCTTTCCCACAGATATTATAGCATATAAATAATGAAGGGTAAATAAGTTGAGGGGTGAAAGGGTGAATGGCTTAAAGGCTTTTGAAGAAGTGATTAAGTGACTGAGTGATTAAGTGATTAAGTGCAACAAAAAAATTAAAACTTTTCTTTTCCCGTCTTCTAGTTGATAAGTCGATAAGTTGAAAGGTCGAACGGTTGAATGGTTGAGAAGTTACGTTTCTCGTGGACACTCTGTGAGAGATAACGAATTATAAACAATAGGTTAAGGCTTCAATTATAAATAAGGTTTTTTACCAACTTTAATTTTTTAAACTCAATATCACAACTTAAAAAAAGACTTACAACGCTGAGGCATAAATCTTTTCTTAACATATATCCGTCAATAGAACTTAACATTCCAAGATAACTGTTCATCGTCTTGAAAAATTTGACTAAAGAATTTTTTTCAAAATCCTTTGACTTTTTCCATTTTTTTATTGTTGAATAACTTCTTTTTAAGGTTGATTGTCTTAACAATATTCGATTTGGTTTAACAACAAATCCGACAAAATCAATCCCTGCAAAAAGTTTATTAACTAATTTTTTACAGGGATGTAAGTGCTGATGTAAATTCTCTTTCAAAAATTTGTTTATTTGAGTACTCCACTCATTTAATTGTTCAGGATTTTCATAAAAAATAATAAAATCGTCTACATATCTGCAATAATACCTACATTTCAATTGATGTTTAACATATTAATCCAAATCGTTCAAATAAACATTGCTGAAAAACTGAGATGTCAAATTACCTATAGGCAAGCCTTTCCCGCGTGAAGTATGCCATAAACTTTTGTAATTTGGGATAAATCGAAACTTTTTTTTGCTTGATTTAATAAAAGCGTTAGGCTTAGGGTCGTGAAAAATAATTTGTTCCAGAAGTTCTAAAATCCATTCTTCGAAAACATATCTCTTTAGTTGATTGAATAATATTTTTTTATCAATACTAACGAAAAAATTAGAGAGGTCTGCTTTTAAGTAATAAGCATTTTGTGTATAGTTTTTGGTTATGGAACGTGAAAAATGTTGAATTCTTTTTGCTGAAGCCAAAGTTCCTTTTTTCGGTATACAACTGTAAGTATCATAAATAAATCTGTTATAAAAACGGTCTTTAATAGCATTATATACCAAATGATGAACAATTCTGTCTCTAAAATTTGCCGCCCAAACTTCTCTGGGCTTAGGTTTTAAAACAACAAAACAAATACTGCGTCCTATTTCATATTTTCCTTCTTTTAACTCATGATAAAGTTGCATTAGGTTACTTTCTAAGTTAAATTCAAATTCCAGAGCGGAAGCTGTATTTCGTTTATTTTTTCTGCAGTCAAAATAGGCCCTGAATAAATCCATCAGAGTAAATCCATCCATTTTTTATCTCCAAGTTTAAACTCAATTAATGAGAAGAAAATTCCATCACCTGACACAACGAGCCTTGATGTTGCTGTTGTTCTTGTTGTTGTTGTTCCGATTGCCTGTACTGAAATTCTGGTTCCATGAGTTGATTGCACTGTACTCAGTAGCGGACCAGTAATAGCCGGCACCAAAAACGGAGGACTACTGATAATAAAAACGAATCTTTCATTAATATTAACTTTCGCTTTAATTTTTCAATTGAAGTTTCTGCCTTGGTTACTTTAGAAGTTACCGCCTCCGACGAGATGGAAAGCACACTCCTTGTCAGGTTTTAGCCTGAACAAGCTCCGGCGTCTTCCCATTAATTGAATTTAACCATCCTTGCGATTGACGAGAAATATTATCAATCATTTCGACTACTTGCACGTAATGTTCCATGGAAATTATTTTTAAATCATGGGCAATACGTAAAAATAATTCTAATAATTGGATATGCTCTAACATTTCTTGAATTGCCGACTCCCTCCTTTCTTTTTGATTTGCCTTATATACACAAATTACCAAACTAATTGCCTCATTTTCAATCTTTTCTCCTAATGTATATTTATACTCTCTTCCGAAATTTTTAACTAGTTGCACCTATCGGATTAACAGATCATAAGAAGACTTGTATATCGGTAATTGTTTGTATTTCATATTTTAATGCCTCTCTTTCGCTTATCTTACAGGGGGGAAGGTTCCCCCCTGTATCCCCCCTCTTCTAATGGTTCAAATGGCCAAAAGGTCAACAAGGTCACCTGACACAACGAGCCTTGACGAGGCTGCTGCCCTTGGTGCCGTAGCTCCGAAAGCCTGTACTGAAATACTGGCCCCATGAGCCGATTGCACTGTACTCAGTAGCGGACCAGTAAAAGCCGGCACTCGGCATCCCGAGTTCATCTCTGTGTTGATACATTTTATCCAGTTCACTGTTGGCGTCTTTTCCTGCCGGTAATCTCATGCCTTGATCTTCACATACTTTTACTGCTCCCGCCC
>JBAYNW010000016.1:0-44044 GCA_041678605.1 Candidatus Gastranaerophilaceae bacterium
AAATGCCAATCGAGCCAAGAGCTAGCTGGTTCTCCCCGAAATGCGTTTAGGCACAGCGTCAGATTTATCTTACAGGAGGTAGAGCACTGGTTTGATGCGGGCGAAGAAACTTCGTACCAAATCATGTCAAACTCCGAATGCCTGTAATGTTACTGTCTGGCAGTGAGGCTATGAGTGATAAGATCCATGGCCAAAAGGGAAACAGCCCAGAACACCAGTTAAGGTCCCAAATATATACTAAGTGATTAAGGAGGTAGAGTTGCCGCGACAACCAGGAGGTTGGCTCAGAAGCAGCCATTCCTTGAAAGAGTGCGTAATAGCTCACTGGTCAAGCGACTCCGCGCCGAAAATACACCGGGACTATGTATATAACCGAAACTGTGTCAATATAGTTTACTATATTGGGTAGGGGAGCGTTCTGTTGTAGGTTGAAGTGTGACTGTAAAGACACATGGACGAAGCAGAAGTGAGAATGTCGGCATGAGTAGCGAAAACATTGGTGAGAATCCAATGCACCGTAAACCTAAGGTTTCCCCTGGCAGGCTCGTCCGCGGGGGGTTAGTCGGATCCTAAGATGAGGCCCAAAGGCGTAGTCGATGGACAACAGGTTGATATTCCTGTACTATCTGGTAATCGTTACTAGATGCGGAGGGACGCAGGAGGATAAGCATGCAGCCGATCGGAAGTGGCTGTTTAAGCGTGTAGGTAGAAGTAGTAGGAAAATCCGCTATTTCGTTATAAACTGAGGCGTTATGAGGAGAGTCTACGGACTCGAAGATGTTGAATCCACACTGCCAAGAAAATCTTCGCAATCGAGATTATTAGGTATCCGTACCGTAAACCGCCACAGGTAGGTTGGTAGAATATACTAAGGTGCGCGAGACAACTCTCGCTAAGGAACTCGGCAAAATCACCTCGTAACTTCGGGAGAAGAGGTACTCTGGTAGCGTGTAAGCTCTTGCAGCTGAAGCGTGATAGAGTCGCAGTGAATTGGCCCAGGCGACTGTTTACCAAAAACACAGGTCTCTGCTAAGTCTATTAAGACGATGTATAGGGGCTGACGCCTGCCCGGTGCTGGAAGGTTACATGGAAGGGTTAGCAGCAATGCGAAGCTCCGAAATTAAGCCCCAGTGAACGGCGGCCGTAACTATAACGGTCCTAAGGTAGCGAAATTCCTTGTCAGGTAAGTTCTGACCCGCACGAATGGCGTAACGATCTGGGCGCTGTCTCGGCGAGAGGCTCGGCGAAATTGGATTATCCGTGAAGATACGGATTACGTGTACCAGGACAGAAAGACCCTATTGAGCTTTACTGTAGCTTGAAATTGAATTCGGGTTATTATTGTGCAGTATAGGTGGGAGACTTTGAAGCGAAAGCGTCAGCTTTTGTGGAGTCATCGTTGAGATACCACTCTGTAATGATTTGAATTCTAACCTCGATCCCTCTAACAACAGGGCGAGGAACAGTTTCTGGTAGGCAGTTTGACTGGGGCGGTCGCCTCCTAAAATGTAACGGAGGCGTTCAAAGGTTCCCTCAGGTTGGTCGGAAATCAACCATTGAGTGCAATAGCAAAAGGGAGCTTGACTGTGAGACATACAAGTCGAACAGGTACGAAAGTAGGATATAGTGATCCGGTGGTTCTGTATGGAAGGGCCATCGCTCATCGGATAAAAGTTACCATAGGGATAACAGGCTTATCTCCCCCAAGAGTCCACATCGACGGGGAGGTTTGGCACCTCGATGTCGGCTCGTCGCATCCTGGAGCGGTAGTACGTTCCAAGGGTTGGGCTGTTCGCCCATTAAAGCGGCACGCGAGCTGGGTTCAGAACGTCGTGAGACAGTTCGGTCCATATCCGGTATACGCGCAAGAGAATTGAATGGAGTCTTCCTTAGTACGAGAGGACCGGGAAGAGCGAACCTCCAGTGTACGGGTTATCACGCCAGTGGTAAACGCCCGGTAGCTGTGTTCGAAGCGGATAAGTGCTGAAAGCATATAAGTACGAAGCCCACCATAAGATGAGTTCTCTCATAGCATAAGCTAGTAAGTCCCCGTGCAGATTACACGGTTGATAGGTCAGAGATATAAGTATGGCAACATATTCAGTCGACTGATACTAATAGGACGAGGGCTTTTCCTAAAATGCGATAGCAATAAACGTTACGTCATCCTGAACTTGTTTCAGGATTTCATAAGCGAACGACCTTGCGATGCTGAAATAAATTCAGCATGACGTGGTCAATTTATTTGCTAAAGCGGTTTAAGATGATGCGTTAGCGGATTTTCGCCAGAGAGTGAAAAGACTTGCCGAAGGGCAAGGCTTTGGAACTCGTTTATCGGCGAATAATCTAAGACAGCTTATAATTTTGTGCAACTTTCAGGGTACTTTGTACCATTGGATGTTTCTTAATTGAAAATCCGATTAAGTATTTCTGGTGATCAAGCGTGAGGAAACCACCCGTTCCCATCCCGAACACGGTCGTAAAGACTCATTGCGGCGAAAATACTTGGCGGACCACCGCCTGGGAAGATAGCTCGTTGCCAGAATCTATTTTAAAAAAAGCCCAATTGAAAGATTGGGCTTTTTTGTTGAAAGGCTGAATGGTTGAAAAGCTTAAGGATTTGTGGACAAGTATGCCCGCCTGCATATTTTATAAAATGTAATGTAAAGATGGCATCCTACCTACTGCTTGCATATTAATTCCACGGATAATCGTCTTTTATTTGCCAGCCATCCAGCAAAATTAAAGCTGCACACCAAGTTCCCATTTTCGCTTTATTACAGGCAGAATCATTTGAATTTGACATTATTATTGCCCTATCATAATTTGTCCCAAAGCTATCACCTGTATAGGCATTACCAAAGCCATAAGGTGTTAAGCCGTATTTTGGTTGAATACATAATGAAAACATATCTTTACCCATTTGATTTGGTTTGTTGAATCCGTTCACGTCAACATTGATTATTTTATAGTTACTCCCAAGATTACTAATAGCCATAAGTGTACCATCATTTAATATAAATTTTGGCGTTGAGGAATAATAATAACTCGCACCAGTACTAAAAGATTGATTATTTAATGTCTTATATTCAATATTTTCAGGTTTTGCAACCCCAATATATTCTTGAGCTATAATTAAATATGGTTTTAGATACGTAGTATAAAAACTTTGTGCATTTGAATAGTCCCAATAATCAACAGAACCATTGTCAATCTCTGAAAGCTTTATTGCTTGTGCAAGTATTGTGTAATTTTTTTGTAATTTGGCAATGGTTTCCTGTTTTGCTTTATTATTTATAAGTGTCGGAATTGTCATGGCGGAAACTATCCCGATAATGCCGAGAGCGATTAAAACTTCCGCAAGCGAAAATCCAGCGTGATTGTGCAGACCTCCGATTCCACGGCCTAAAATATTTTTTTTCTTTTTCATGGCATTCCTATATTTTTATTTTCGGACAAATAGGTCACTGACATATCTGGAATTTTACGGCAAAATAGTTCACATGTCAAGATTGTGTGTTTTAGGTAAAAATATTTGTAAATATAGAGAAGCTAAAAAATGGTCGCAGGAGGTTTTAGCTGAAAAAGTTGATTTAAGCCGTGAATATATTACGCGGGTTGAAAATGGGCAAAAATACATAAGTTTGAGAAAATTATTTTTAATTGCAGATGTTTTGGGTATTAAATTTTCTGATTTGACTTATGTAGATTAGCAAGGACACAAAAAGGTAGGCGGGCAAGTATGCCCGCCTACCTTTTTATGCTATCTAGATGTAAAGTACATCTGAAAGTTTTTCAATTTCGGAATTTATTTTTGGATTTTGCGTTATTTTTTCAATAATATTGGCTGCAAAAAGCTTGTGAGAAACTTCTTTTGGCATTTCCCCTTTGAATTTTGCAAGAAGGGTTCTTAAAAAATCCTCCCGTTTTCTATTTTTTTTGGCAATTTCCGGATAATCTTGTTTTAATAATTCAACAATTTTTTTGGCCACAGGGTTTATTTTGTCCTTCTGCCCCTTGGGGACTTTAAATATTCGCCCCCTTTGTAATATTTTCTGAGTAACGGGTTCAATAGTTAAATTCATAATTCTTCATTCCTTTCATATACTAATACACACTAAAAAATAACCTTTACACTATTAAAACCCCCTGAAAAAAAAATTTGCCAGAATATTACAAAAAATTAACAAAAAAATCCCAATTTGCATATTAAGAAGTGTAAATGTCGCTTTTAAGCTTATTTAATGAGGCTTTTGAGGATTTGTGCCAATTTTGCTAGCAAAAAAAAATATTCAGGGTTTATATAATACAAAAGAGACAAAAAAGAGGTAAATATGAATTCTGACATCAATGTGTCTTTCGGAATGAAAATTAAAGATATTCGGCAAATTAAGGGTTTAGTAAAAACGCCCTCGCTGAACAGTCATCGAATGAAAGGGTATACGGCATTTATCAACGCTGATGTATTTTTGCCTAACAACAAAATCAGAAAAGCCGATTTGTTGTTCAAGGACAGCAGACTGGTTGCCGTTAACGATTTTGACGAAAATAAAATATCTAAGAAAGCACATATTGCTTTAATTAATTTAAAAAATAAATATTTAACTCCTGCAGTCATTGAACAGCACATACACGGCGGATTTGGGCTTAATTTTAACACTGCCGCCAAAGAACAAATAGAATATTTTTTGAAAAAAATGCAAAAGTATGGTTGTTCGGAAATTTTGGCTACTCTTATCCCCGATAAAATCGAAAACATTAACAAACAGCTAAAAATATTAAGTGAAATTATAAAAAATCCTAAAAGAGGCAGCACGCAAATCTTCGGAGTTAATCTGGAAGGCCCGTTTTTCAGCCCTGAAAAATCCGGAATACACCTCCCCGAGATATTAATTAAGCCTTCTGTTGAAGATTTTGACAAAATTAAATCAGACGATATTAAAATGGTTACAATTGCACCTGAGTTGGACAAAGATTACAAATTAACAGAATATTTAAACTCAAAAGGCATAATCCCTTCGGCGGGCCACACTATGGCGACAGCCGAAGATATAAGAAAATCGGGAGTTAAGCAAATAACGCATTTATACAATGCCATGCCGGCCATTCAGCACAGGAATCTGAGTGCAACTAACGAGGCGTTATTGAATGACAAACTATATACCGAACTTAACAGTGACCTAAATCTTGTAGCTCCGGAAATGGTTGATTTAACTCTAAGAATAAAACCGAAAGATAAAATAATTCTCATTTCAGATGCTCTGGAAGGGACACATTGCGAGGAAAATTATTTTTATATGAACGGGTTAAAAATTGATATTGTTGATGGTACTGCTAAAAGCAGCGACGGAACGTTAGCGGGCAGTGTGCATTTTTTATCAGATATGGCGAAAAAAATTGTTGAAAGTACCAAAATAACATTTGAAGATTTTATACGCTTTAGCTCGGTTAATCCCGCCGAGAACTTAGGGATAGAAAAAAGATATCAATTAAAACCGGATAGTGTCCCGAATTTTGTGGTGTGGGACAAAAAAACACTTAAACCTGAAAAAACATTTATAGCATAGTATAGGAGAAATAAAATGAAAGTACAACTTTACACTCAAATTCAGCCAAGGGTTGCAAATATCGGTATAAAACCAAAAACTTTTGCAGGCAATCAAAATTATTCTGGTAGGGAAATCGGCACTTTGGCACCTTATAACCCATATTCTACAAATTTTTCACAAATCAGTTTTTCTGCTCTGTTAAAAACAAATTATATTAAGGAAATATATGAGCAGCCTGAAGTTATTCAAAAGCTGGTTGACAAGTATTTTTCAACATCGGGTAAAGTATCAAATTTGGAACTCGGATTGTCTAAAAAAGATATTAATAAAATGACAGGAATAAGAATAGTTGCATCGGGTTCATCAAAGAATGTTGCGGAAATGGCAAGGGATTTTATTGAGGAAGTTACGGGTATTCCGGTGGACATCCAATTCGCAAGCGAGTTTGCACATAAAAAAACAGTTGCGAATAAAAACGATTTAATGATGTTTATTTCTCAATCGGGTGAAACAGCTGATACGTTTGCGGCCTTGACCAAGGCAAATCCTTTGAATTTAAAATCAATAGCCTTAACAAATACGCCCGGTTCAAAAATTCATGAAAACGCAACTACAGCAGTGGAAGTGGGTGCAGGAAAAGAACTTGCGGTTGCTGCTACAAAGTCAGTAACGGCTCAATTGATAAACTTATATGCTATCGGCCTAAAATTAGCCGAAATAAAAGGTACCATTTCTCAGGGGCAAATAAACAGCTGGGCAAGGGGATTAAAAAGTATTCCCCAAAACTTAGAAAAAATGCTGAAGGATGACAAACCGATAAAAAAAATAGCCAAAAATTTAGTTGGTGAAAATATTTATTATATATTGGGAAGAGGCCCTAATTACGGCTCTACGATGGAGGGGGCCTTAAAACTTAGAGAAACAACCTATTCCAATCCTGTATCTTCGGCTTCGGGTGAATTTCTGCACGGATATATTGCATCGGTGGATGAAACTACACCTGTTATTCAAATAGTTCAGGGAGGAAATAGTGATGAAAACTACAATTTGGCTTACAATAACATTAAAGAAATAATTAATAAAAGAAGCCCTCAAAAAGTTATCATCATAAAAAATCAGGCTAATAAAGCAATCGAGGAAGAACCTGTATTCAAGAATTGCCAATTTATTGATATACCTTCAATAGATGAAAAATTTTCACCGGTGTATGTGGTTTCAAGATTTCAAATGCTTGCGAACGAACTGACTAAAATTCAAGGGAAAAATCCTGATAAACCCAGAAGTTTAACAAAAGCGGTCTTGAGCGAATAAATTTTAAATCACTTTCCGCCGTAAATCATAAACGATTTCAGCATCCTGCCGCCGGAGTCGGATGTTGAAACGACGTCGATTGAATCTTTGTAGCTTAGGGATGTTGAACTTCCTCCGTCAAAGGCCATGGCCCTGTCAAGCCCGAGTTCTTTGCATAAATCTCTCACTTCGTAAATCGTTTTCGGATTTTTGTTTGTAATTACTAAAATATGTATTTCGTCTTCCCTACCGCATTTTTTCAGGCCAATGACGGTTCTTGCCGTTTTTTCGAGTACAGAAGCAGATTCTCTTACTATTTTTCCATCCTTTTTTAAGATGAAAAATTCTTCTTCCAATTTTAAGTCGGGCAAAATCATCGGGCCGCCCTGAGCGGAAGTTACGACAGAACAGGCAAAATCAACCGGAGTTTTGTGCGGAACTATTTCATAGTGAAATTTGTCGTCACATTCAACCACTCTAAATTCTGTTCTATCGGTTATTTTATCAATATTTTGTCTTAAAATCGGATTCATTAACAAATTTTCATTAAAAAGCGGGTCAGCAGCAGTGTTTCTGTCCGTTACAATGTAAGAAATTGTTTTTTGATTATTCGGGTCAAAAAACCCTGCATTTATAGTTAAAATAGAACGGGACGTCAAATGAGCTTCTTTATTTGTCATGAGTTTTTCGCTCGAAACAAATTTAAGCTTTTTTTCCGCCTTTTTCCCATCCAAAATTATATGGTAAATTCCGTTATCATAGTTTATTTTAATCGGCTCACAGCTTGCCATGGCAATTGAAGCTAAAACGGTAAAGAATAAACAAAGCAATATTAAAAATCTTTTCATTTCTCACCTTACAAATCTTTAGTTTTGTAGAATGCCCAGATAGCCGCCAAAAAGGCCAAAGGAGGGAAGGCTGCCGTAATAAGCGGGTGCAGAACGCCTTTTTCCGCCAGTAAATCAAAAAACGGCAAGGTAATATAATATAGGAAAATGGCACCTATCGCTATCGTAAATCCGACCAAACGCTGTTCTCTGGGTTTGCTAAATCCCAACAGACATCCCAATGTTGCCAGTAAAATGCAAACAAACGGATTTGCAAACCGCTGAAAATATTTGTTCAGCATAAACCTGTATTCTTCCTGCAAATTTTGTTTCTTCAAAAGCTTTATATAACTCCACAGGTCATGATTGTCGATTTCTCTATCCCTTTTAAGCGAGTACATCATTAGTTTGTAAGCATCCTGAGCGGACTCCCCCTGCAAAATATCCATGGATTTAAGCGTCCTGATATTTTCAAAAATACCGTCGCTTGAAATTTTGTATTCTATAACGTCATGCAGTATCCATTTGTCGGAGTAATGGTCGGCACTTTTGGCGACAAAAATGTGGGATAATGCGTGCAAATCCGCATAATTTTGTTCCGAAAAATCAAGAACTATGACATTGGATATTTTACTGGAATTAAATCTGGAAACAACTACACCCAGCGTCGGCTGGCCTTTTTTATCCTTTTGGGTATAAATATACTGAGAAGGGCTGTATTCTTTTTTAATGTTCACCAATTTTTCAGACGAAAATGGGATTAATTTGTCGTAAGTAATAAAACAAAAGGCTGTTATAATGACGCTCAAAACCAGAACAGGAGCCAAAATTCGCCAAAAAGAAAGCCCGGCAACTCTAAAAATTGTCAGCTCAAAATCCTTGCTCAATTTGTCAAAAGTAAACAATGAACCAAGCAAAAGCCCGACAGGAAGAGCTTTACCCAGAATGTTCGGGAGTTCGTAAAAAATAACCAGAATGGCTGTTTTAACACTATATTCACCTTCCAAAGCCTTTCGAATTGTATTCAAAAGCATTTCAGGTGCTATCCAAATTACCGTAAACAGCAGAATTGCCACAAGAGTTGTCATCAAAACCTGTTCAAAAATATATTTATCGTATAATTTTATTTTTGAAAGCGATTTAATCAAAGCTCAAAATCCTTTCCTAAATAGAATTCTTTGGCGATAGGGTCGTTTGCGACGTCTTCGCTGTTTCCGTGGATTTTGATTTTTCCGTCAAAAATAACGTATGCTCTGTCTGTTATGGAAAGCGTGGCTTTTGGGTTGTGGTCTGTTACCAGAACTCCAAGCCCTTTATCTTCGGAAAGTTTTCGTATATTTTGTTTGATTTCTCCTATTGCAATCGGGTCGATACCTGTAAACGGTTCGTCCAGAAGGATAAAATCGGGACTTGCGGCTAAGGCTCTTGCAAGCTCAACTCTTCTTCTCTCTCCGCCCGAAAGCGATACGGCGGATTCATCTCTCAATTTGAGGATGCCAAATTCAAAAAGCAGTTCTTCAAGTTTTTTGCTCTTTTCGTCCACGGTTAATTTATCATTCATCTCAAGGACGAGTTTAATATTATCTTGAACATTTAATTTTCTAAAAATCGAAGCCTCTTGAGGCAGATAACCGATACCGGCTTTTGCACGAAGGTTCATCGGCCATGCGGAAATATCATTTCCGTCTATGAATATTTGTCCCCTGTTTGGTTTTACGAGTCCCACGACCATGTAGAAAGTGGTCGTTTTGCCCGCTCCGTTTGGTCCCAAAAGGCAGACAACTTCGCCTTTGTTAACCTCAAAAGAAACATCGTTTACAACGCTTCTGTCTCCGTATATCTTCACAAGATTTTTTGCTTCAATTCTCATTTTTCCCTCTTTAATGGGCCAAGGCCCTTCCTGCTTGCTATCCCTTTTTTATAATTTTATGTTAAAAACAATTATAATACAAGTTTATTCATGTTATTATAAAGCCAGCGGAGAGGATTTATGAAAGCGTTAAAGATTGTTTTATTAAGTATTTTATCGGTATTTATCATAACATATCTTGCGTTTTTGTTTGTTCTGCCTTATGCGGTTGATTTAAACAAGTATTCAACCCAAATTACAAAAATAATTCAGGAAAATACCGGGATTCAGGTCGACCTCAAGGGACTTAAAGTAAAGACTGCCTGGAATTTGTCCGCGGGTGCTTTGATTGATAAAACTGATTTGAAATACCCTGAGGGAGAAAAATTTGCCCAAATTAACGGACTGCAAGTGAAATTGTCGCTTCTTCCGCTGGTTTTTGGGAATGTCAGAGTGGATAAAATTGATGCCGATAAAGTCCTTTTGAATTTGGATATGGACGAAAAGGGCGAATTTTTGCTAAGCCGGTATTTGGGCAAAAATTCGCCCCTGAATAAACCATCATCCGGCTTCCGCTTTTCGCCCAATATGCCTGATGTATCGATTAAAAGATACAGGATTTCTTTTTTAAGCGGGCAAAATAAATATTCGCTCAAAGGCGAAAATTTAAAAATTTCTGATTTTGTTTGGAACAAAAGAATTAAGCTGAAAACAAGCGGGGATTTGATTTTAAATGACAGAAGACAAATCATTTACGATATTGGGGTTTTTTCAAAAGTTTTTCCGCAAAACAAAGGGCAGAAAACGGATTTTATAAAAGTATTTGATGATTTGTATAAATATAACGTGCAGGCAAAGCTTAATGCAAACCTTAAAATATCCAATAAATCAGGAGATTCGGATATTGGCGGTAAACTAAATCTGGATGAAATATCTTTTGTCTTTGGCGGAAAAACTTTCCCTAAAAGCAATTTGAATCTGGATTTTAACGGCGACAAAGTGAAAATCAACTCTAATTTGTATACGGACACCAATTCAAGGGCGGCTATTGACGGCTTTTTTAAAAGCGGAAGGCATAAGTCAATTGATTTGCGTGTCACAAGTGACAAAATCAGTTTGGAAAATGCAATTTTAATCACTAATACTATTTTAAAACCGCTCGGAATAAAAAGGCTTGAAGGAATTGACGCAAAAGGCTACGCAAAGGCAAATTTCAGCATAAAAAGCGATTTCAAAAAAGTTCAGTCAAGCGGGTATTTAAAGATTAAAAACGCAAATATAACGAACAAGTTGTACAATGTTTCGCTGAGTTCTGTGAATGCTGACGTGGATTTTTCTCAAAACGCAGTTAACATAAGGCAGGCAAGTGCAAATCTGAATTCGCAGCCGATTACGATAAGAGGGAATATTGACAAAAATGCCAATGCCGATATTTCAATTCTGGCCGATAATCTCCAGTTAAAAGGCTTTCTGCTGGCTTCCGGCAGGACAAAAATTTTAAAAGAAAATGATATTTTAAATGGTCTGGTAAGCGTAAAGGCCTTTTTAAAAGGGCGTTTGGATAAGACTCCTCTGAGAGTTAATATTTTTGTCAGCAATATTGATGTGAAAAATAAATTGACCAAAACTCAGGTTAAAATTGCCAAAGCTTTTATTAAGACCGATTGCGACGGAAAGAACAAGGTCAGAGCGGAAATTACAGGGCTAAAAGTTTTGCCCAATGCCCCTGCAATAATTTCAGCTCCTGTGATTGCTCTGGTTTTTGACGGGAAAAATCTGAACATAGAAAAAACTTATTTGTACATCAACAATATAAAGACAAATTTGTCGGGTAAAATTTCCGATATAAACTCAATCCCACAATTAAATTCCGTAAATATAAGTGTGCCGAACCAAATTTCTGTGCCTATAAAGGAGTATGCCGGCTCAAGTGTTGTTTTAAAGGGCAATCTGGCACTCAATGGCGACCTGTACAAACCTGATATAAAGGGGGCGTTTGCGATTCCTTTAATCCGTATTCCATCTATATCAGCCGTTTTCAAAAATACTGCTCTTCAAATTGACAAAGAAATTAGCCTCACATGCCAGCAGGCACAAATAGCGAATTCTTCATTTGCCTTTAATGCTCGAATAAACGGGGATTTGTCAAAGGGAATTGTTGCCAAAAACGTTAATTTTACTGCAAGTAATCTTGATTTGAATTATTTAACTTCCGCTTTTAAAAATATTCAGCCGAATCCCAACTCGGATATAACAATTTTAAGCGGGAAAAGTTCGATTGAAAAATTCAGAACGGGCGGAATTGCAGCAAGCAATATCACTTCAGGCATTAGTTTGAAAAATAACATTCTTAGACTTGATAATTTACGCTCCGATGCTTATTATGGAAAAATTGCGGGGGTTGTGAATTATGATTTAAAAAATCGAAAAACCACGCTTAATCTGCAAGGTCGGGGGTTGAGTGCAAATCCCGCAATGATAGGGCTTACCGGCAGAAATAATGATATAAACGGAATTCTGGACTTTGACAGCAGCCTTTCCATGGCGGGATATTCAAAATCCGAATTGCTTAACAGTTTGAACGGACACACAAATTTTATAATTTCCAACGGCAAGATGGGTGCATTAGGCAAATTTGAACATTTACTTTATGCACAAAATATAATTTCAAACAATGTTTTTAGAACCACTTTGAATGTAATAGCCAAAGCAATTGCTGCGAAAAATACCGGCGTTTACAAATACATGAAAGGCAAGATAACGTTTGCGGGCGGATGGGCAAATATCGACTGGATTAAAACATCCGGTCCTTCAATGAGTCTGTATCTCACAGGCAGATACAACCTGCTTTACAACACGGCCAGTCTGGTTATATTGGGAAGAATTTCAGATGATGTCGTAATAATCTTGGGGCCGCTGGGCGAGCTTTCTATGAGCAAGGTTATTTCTTCTATCCCAAAAATAGGCGAAATTACTTCGCTTTTCGTTAATCAATATACTGTAAACCCAAACTATGAGAACGTATCTATGATTCCTTACCTGACGCCGAGAACGGAATTTTCTACAAAAGAATTTAAGGTTATAATTGACGGGGAAATCAACAGGCAGAGTTCAGTCAAGTCTTTTAAATGGATATCAAATCCTAAACTTGCTCAGCCTCAATCTCAAATTCAGCAGTACAATCCGCCTCAAAAGCAGCAGCCGGCAATTCCCGATTTTGTCAATAAATTGCCCGATTTGAGGTAAAAATTATACCACCAAGTTGCAATCAACCTATAACCTTCACGTCATGCTGAATTTATTTCAGCATCGCATGGTCGTTCGCTTTTGCGATCCTGAAACAAGTTCAGGATGACGTATATTGATTGCAACTCGGTGTAAAAATTATACACAGACTTTTTTTGTCGTATCATATTGTTATGGAATTTTTTCACGATTTTGTTCAACTTCATAGCATTGCTTTTTCTGCGGGGATTTTGATTGCGGCGTATTTTTTTATCGCAGCTGAAAAAATTCCAAAAGTTACGGTCGCTCTGCTCGGTGCGGTAATTACAATAATTTTGGGGTTGTTGTCTCAGGATAAAGGTGCGAATGGAAGCCTTGATCCGGATTATTTCATAAATTTCATTGATTTTAACGTTATTTTCCTGCTTGTGGCAATGATGATTATTGTAAATATAGCGGCGAGAAGCGGGATGTTTAATTGGACTGCGAATGAGTTGTTGAAATTCACCAAAGGCCACCCGAAAAGGGTTTTGTTTACTCTGGGAATTTTTACCGCCGTTGCGTCGGCTTTTTTGGATAACGTTACAACAGTAATTTTGGTGATGCCTGTGACATTTGTAATCGCAAAGGAACTGGATATTGACCCTGTGCCTTTGCTTATAACGGAAATTTTTGCCTCAAATATCGGGGGAACATCGACTTTAATAGGCGACCCCCCGAACATAATAATAGGCAGTGCGGCAGGGCTTTCGTTTTTGGATTTTTTATTGGAATTAACAGGAATTATCGTCCTGATTTTACTTGTAAGTATGATTTTTTTGATGTTTATATTTAGAAAAAAACTTAAAACATCTCCCGAAAGAATGCTCCGCGTAACGAAGATTGACAATTCTGGAACTATAACCGATTATCCTTTAATGCTCCGCTGTGCAATTGTTTTGGGGCTTGTGATTTTAGGATTTATACTGCATGACGTAATCCATATTCAATCTTGCATTGTAGCGATGGCCGGAGCGAGTTTTCTTCTGGTGTTTGAAAAACCTCAGCACGAAATTTTGCACAATGTGGAATGGAACACGATTTTCTTTTTTATAGGGTTATTCATAATAATCGGCGGACTTGAGGCATCAGGCGGAATTGCATTGATGGCAAAGTGGCTTCTGAACATTACACAAGGGTCTCAGAGTGCAACGGCAATGGTAATTCTCTGGGCATCAGGAATTTTATCCGGAATCGTTGACAACATCCCATATACTGTTACAATGTCGCCGATGCTGGTTCAAATCCAGAGTGTTATGGGGGCTGAATACACGCATCCGCTCTGGTGGTGCTTATCTTTGGGTGCCTGTCTGGGCGGAAACATGACAATAATAGGGGCAGCCGCAAACGTAATAGTTTCAGAAACCGCCTCTGCGTCAGGACATCCGATTTCATTTATGAAATTCATGAAATACGGCATCTTAATAACCTTTGTTTCACTGACTTTAAGCTCTTTCTATATATATTTCAGATTTTTAGTGAGTTAATCAGTCGTTCAAGAACACTTTTATTTTGTTAAGTTCAATAAAGCCTATCAGTTTCCTGTTCCAGGGGCTAAACAAGACGGGCAGACATTCAATTCTGATATCTGTCATAATCCTTGCAAGCTCTCTGGCATCATTTTGGGGATAAGCTACTATATTGGTAAACTGATTTTGGGTAATTTTTTGTTCACAAAGTTTCCGTGACATGAACTCACTTACTCTTTGACTACTCATATTTATGCTCCGTAAATTGGGGAAGTGGACCTTTTCGAATGTTTCTAACACTTTATGAAAAAAATAAAATAAAAGATAGTAGCCGGTCGACTATTTTATTAAAAATTTACATTATATTGAAACATTCCTGATAAGTTTCTACTTCCGTGATTTTGTCGAGGAATAATAAATCTTTGGTGATGTTTAAAACGGTTTTATTTTCTTTTATCGCAAAAACTTTAATTCCTCGTTTAAGTGACTCAAACACAGGGGTTGAGCCGAGTGCATCGTAAGGCATTATAAGAAAATCCAAATCCGAAATATTTATCGCGGTTTTTGAGGTTGTAATTTTGGGTGCCTGATGCAAGCCGAGAAGGATGCACGGCAAAAAAGTCGGCGTAATGTACTCGGCACTTGCTTTTGGGTTAACAATTTCGGTAGAAATTGAAAAATCTTCAAACGCCGGAGCGTGTGCTGTCGGAACTTTTAACTCTTTTGAAAGGTAGTGGGAAATTACCGCCTCCACTCCGCCTACCGGATCAACACCCGAACCGTTTTCATAATCTGCATTTTCATTGTCATCTTCAAATCTGCAAACTACGGCAATTGCCTCTGCACCTTTTTGTAACAGACTTTTGGCAGCGGGCAAGAGGGTTTCGATGTTTTTAACTTTTCCTGTTGAAATTCCCGAATTATCAACAAAAAACTCCACTCCGACGTTGTCTCTGGTAATTTCATGGATTATTTCTATATCATAAACGGTTTTGACCGCATTTATCGTGTTTAGGTGAATGTTTAAAACTTCTCTTGAAATTTCTTTGTCGAAAACAACCCCTATTTTGTTTTTTTCTGAAGGCAGTAAATTGACTTTGCCCTTGAAAAACTCATCTAAAGTATAGCCCTCAACGTAGAGCATATTTTCGGTAATTCCTGAGAAGCCGCCGGCGTTTACAACGTTGGGGTTGACGATTAATGTTGCTTTTTGTGCGAATCTTCTTGCCCAAACACTTGCATCCCCTGCATATCCGCCTATTGATGCCCCAATTCCGGTCGGGACAATAAAAGCTCCCAATCTATTGTTTTTAAAACTTTTTTTAAACATATCTTTATTATAACCAAAAAAAAGAGGCTGTCTAAAAAAGTCCTCCTTCGTCGTCCCGAAACATGGATTATCGGCTTCAAAAGAAATTGTCCTTAATTCGGGAACTCACACTTGAGATGCCGGATTAAGGACATTCTATAAACAGCCGGCAATTCATGTTCCGGCAAGACGTTAGTTGTTAAGGGGGGGGGCTTTTTTAGACAGCCTCTTTTTTAGTCTCTTTTTATTTTTTTCTTTAACCTGAAGTGCCTTTACCGTATGTGAAATCTCTTTTAATGTTGCTTTTTAGTACGGAAGTGTAGCTTTCCAAAGTAGCTGATGCCGCCTGTACTTCTGTTTGAAGTGTTTGTTTTTTCGCTTCCAGCTCGGCTTCCCAGTCGTTTACGTTGGCTAATTTGCATTCATAATCACTTTTAAGGTCATCAAGAATGGCTTGTTCATATTCTGTGGCATCTGAATAACCCTCGTAAAACGCTTCCCTGTTGGTCAGCGATTCGTCCTTGAAGGATTCTTTTGCATCTTTTCTTGCATCGCTGTAATCTTCCGAGATTTGCGTAGTTTGCTTGCTGGCACTTGTGATTTCCATCATAATATCAGATATTTCACTGGTCAGCTCATCCTTTTGGGCTGTATAAAGATTTACTGTTGCTAAAACTCCGGCGTATGACATTTTGTTTTACCTCTTATTTAAACTTATATATATATAAAAACAAAAAGTATATACTAATTTCATAAAGTATATACTTTTGTTACATTTCTTTACATGATGATTTGGAAGGCAACAGGTCAGGTAAAAAAGCAAACAAATCTTGCGTCATTGCGAAACAAAGGGAACCGTTGAGCCGTGCGAAACGTGTGACCCTGTTGGTGCAGGAACGAGTGAGACATTGGTTGTCGGCCCTGACAAAGGAAACCCACCGAAGCAATCTATCCTATGGGCGTACGTTGGAAAGATTGCTTCGAAATGCAAATCTTTTCATGCCCCTATAAACCTCATGTCTCGCAATGACGTATTAGCGTGCAATTGTATTTCTGTTTAGCATTTAAAATCCTCTGATTTCATTTAATGGAATTATTATAGGTTATTTTCAAGAAAAAAGCAAATTGTTTACATTTTATTAAGGGAACGGGGAAAACGTGAGACGTGAGATGTGAGACGTGAGAGGTGAGAAGAGAAACGGGACTTACCGACCATTCGACCTATCAACTTATCGACTTATAAACTTATAACCTTTCAGCCATTCAGCCCTTAAGCCTTTCAACCTTTCGACCCCTAATTTTTCTCGCCTTTCCAGCCCCCGCACCGTTCAGATAATTTTTTGCACAATTTTCCGTTGAGTAATCTTTTGCTGTTTTAAGGCCGGCTTCAATTATTTTTTCTATATTTTTGAAGTTTTTTATTTTCAAAAGAATCTTTTTAATGCCCTCCGGTGCGGGTTCACACAAAAATCCGTTTTCTTCGTCCCTGATAATTCCGTCGATACCGTCATTTTTAGTACAGACAGTAACGCAACCCGATGCCATTGCTTCCAAATAAACCATCCCGAAAGTTTCATTTACGCTCGGCAAAATGAAAACGTCAGCGTTTTGCATCTGCTGCAAAACCTCCTCATTTGGTAAATGGCCCAAAAATTTCACATTGGAAGCCTTAATTTTTTTTAAATTATTTAATTCTCTGCCATCGCCTATTACACTCAGCTCAAAGCCTTCCAGTTCTCTTATCGCCAAAATTAATTTATCAATATTTTTGCGTTTAATCAGGTTGGCACAAGTGAGGACCCGGAGAGATTTACTTTGTATCTTATCTTTGCAGCTTTGCATCTTCGCAATTCCGGAAGGTGCCACAAAGGTTTTCCCTGCAAATTCTGGTAAAATTTCATTAAACTTTTTTTGCAAAACCAAAGACCGGCAGGCAATTTTTTGGGCGTTTTTGTAAGCGTCTTTCATTTGCCCGTAAAAATAAAATTTGTACAAAGGATTTGTTAAGACCTCAATATCGGAAACATGCACTCCGCAAACGAGTGGTTTGTTGAATTTTTTAGCTGATTTGTTAGCAAAAATTATCCCCGAAGGCATATGGGAGATAATAAGGTCATAGCTTTTAAAATCAAATTCTTTGGGAATTTTTTTGATAAAACCTAACCAAAACGGAGTAAAATAATTTACGTTGAAAATTTTTACCCCGTCATATTCATAAAAACCGTCGGGATAAAACTTTTTCCCCCTTAAAAAACTGTTGAAAACAAAGTTCGGCTTGATAACGTCCACTTTGTGTCCTTGCTTAATCCATTCAAAAACAAAGTTATGTAAAGTTGTCGGGGTGTTGATTTCACCCTTCTCTATCGGATATAAGTCGGTTATAAAAAGGATTTTCATAAAAATTATTATAACATAATATACATTTTGGAAAAATTTTGCTATAATTAATTTAATGATTAGTGTTAGGAAAAAATTATCAATAGCTTTTTATTGGCACATGCATCAACCGGTCTATCAGCTGAATGCTGACAGCGACTATCTTATGCCATGGGTTCGTCTGCATGGTGTGAAGGACTACCTTGACATGCTGTTGATTATGAAAGATTTTGAAAACCTGAAGCTGAATTTTAATCTGGTTCCTGTTTTGTTGGATTCTTTCATTGATTATGGGGAAAAGGGAAGTCATGACATTCATTCAAGGCTGACCGTAACAGAAACTTCGGATTTAACTAACGATGACAAAGAATTTATTTTGAATAACTTTTTTGATGCGAATTATTCTTCAATGATTTACAAACATGAGCCTTACAATCGGCTTTATCAAAAGCGTTTTGCCGGAGAAAATGCTAACGTGTGCGATTTTTCCGATCAGGAATATTCTGATATTATGGCTTGGTTTAACCTTGTTTGGGTTGACCCGATTTATAAAAATATGTTTCCGGAGTTGAACAAATTGCTTGAAAAAGGTGAAAATTATACACTTAAGGACAGAGAAGAAATAATAGAACTTCATCGAAAAATAATCCGAATGATAATTCCTACTTATAAGGAATTTCTTGAAAAAGGGCGAATTGAGATTACCACAAGCCCTTATTATCACCCGATTTTACCGATTTTGCTTGACATTAAAGCATCTCAGGAAAATCTTTCCAACATAGATCCGTCACTTTTTGATTTAAATATGGCGGAAGATGCAAAACTGCAAACAAAATACGCACTTGACAGAGTAGAAGAACTTTTTGGCAAGCGGCCGAGCGGAATCTGGCCTCCAGAAAACAGCATAAGCCCTCAAGAACTTGAGCTTTTTAAAGAACTGGGAATTGATTGGGCTGTTTCCGACGAAGGTATTTTAACAAATTCAATAGATTTTGAATTTATAAGAGATTTTAAAGGATATTTGGAAGACCCTTACTTTTTGATGAAGGCTTACAAGTATAAAACCAAAAACTCCGACATCCAGCTGGTTTTCAGGGATTCGGTTTTGCCTAATTTAATCAGTTTTGAATATGCAAATCACGACCCTAAAGTTGCGGCGGCAGATTTATATGACAGAATAAAGGTTATCCAGAACAAACTGCAATCTTCGCCCGATAAAAACCATCTTTTGACAATTGCGATGGACGGAGAAAATTGTTGGGAAAATTACGTTGAGGACGGCCACACCTTCCTTGAGACTATTTATTCAATGATAGAAGAAGATGAAACCCTTGAAACGGTTTTAATAAGCGATTATTTGGCTAAAGAAAAGCATCCCAAAAAACTTGAAAAAATTCACTCCGGCTCTTGGGTAAACAAAAATTTTCAGCTGTGGATAGCCGAGCCTGTTAAAAATTTAGCCTGGACTTGTTTAAAACAGGCAAAAGAGGACTTAAACAATTTTGCCAGAGAAAACCCTCAAAACGAGAACTTAAAGCTTGCACATAAAGAATTAATGATAGATCAAGGCAGCGATTGGTTTTGGTGGTACGGGGAGCCGAATGATTCGGGACAGGACCATATTTTTGATTATTTGTTTCGAGAACATTTGAAAAACGCTTACAGGTATTTGGGTCTTGAACAGCCTGCATACCTAAATTCTCCGCTTATTTCAACATTTACGAAACCGTCAAGATATCCGAAAGATACTATAACACCTAAAATTGACGGAATGGGGGGGCAGGATGATGAAGAGTGGCTTAACGCAGGCTGCATAAATATGCCGGACGGGCCTGTTTTGCGTGAGAACAAACTGTTTGATAAAATTTGCTACGGAGCGGATGAAAACAATTTTTATTTAAGACTTTATCTAAACGGTTCAGTTCAGGAAGACCGCCCTGCCACACCTATTGTCTACCAATTTTACGTTTATATGAGAAATTGTGACAAGAAACAGCTTTTATCGTCGATAAGGGTAATAAATAAAACAGAAAATATTTTCCCGATAATGAGAGAAAAATTTCATAATGAGCTGAGAATAGCCATGGTAGAGGGTAAATTGTACCCTACACGGCTTACAAAGGCCATGTGCAGCGGGTTATGGGCTATACAAAATACAAAAAATATAAAGACGGTTTTTCAAAAAGTTATCGACATAAGCGTTCCTTTTGAAAATTTGGACATCGCTTCGGGCGAAAGACTTGAATTTTTCTTCGCAAACGCAAACTTCGGGATAAAAGATTCGTTCATCCCTCAGGATGTTCTGCTTAACGTCCAACGCCCGTGAAAAGGGGAAACGGGGAATGGGGAATGGGAAATGGGAAATAGGAAATGGGAAATAGGGAATGGGAAATGGGAAATGGACTTCTCAGCCCTTAAGCCTTTCAACACCTCCACATCAATCTGTTTTGCTTTAGTATAAATTGAAGCAGAGTACCTAAAGTTTTTTGGGTTCTTTTTTACAAAAAAGAAAACGGATACTCCTCACTTCTTTAATGACAATTATTCATTGCCCTCCTTCGTTAAAACTTCGGAGGGCTAGCCGAACGAAGCCTTGGCGAAGTTCGGATATTGCGGTTTTGGCAGCAATGTTCTCCGTTATTTAAAATGCTTATTTCTAAAAGCAATGCCTGAACCAGATTTCAAGTATTTTTCAAAGTCCATAGCTAATTCTTTTGTCTGAAGTGCAAAATAGGCATGTATTTTCCAAGGCAAAAATTTTGATGTATGTTTTACATATCCTTTATTATGTCTTTCAAATCTTTCTTTTAAGTCATTGGTATAACCGACATAATATTGCTCCGGATGGTTTATAGATTTCAATATATAAGTATAAAACATATTAATAAGATACTCCTACGCTCTTTTCTCAACCAAAATTTATATAATAACTTCAAGATAAGCTTCGGAGCATTCTCCTCACTTCTTTAATGACAATTATTCATTGCCCTCCTTCGTTAAAACTTCGGAGGGCTAGCCGAACGAAGCCTTGGCGAAGTTCGGAGAGAGGGGGATTCGAACCCCCGGTGAAATTGCTCCCACACAACCTTTCCAAGATTGCACCATCGACCGCTCGGACACCTCTCCATTAGCCGTAGCCCGAACGAAGTGAGGATGCAAAATCGTTCGCTACATAAAATATTCGTGATAAAAAAGTTCAATTTAGCCGTAGCCCGAACATTATTCGTAGCCCGAGCGTTATTTTAACTGTTAACGTCAAGTCTAGCGATTAACGTAGCGAGGATATAAAATCGCCCGCTGTTAAAAATATTTGTGGTAAAGAAAGTTCAATTTTAGCCGTAGCACTAACATATTCCTATTTTATCACAAATTTTTTATGTATAATGTTTATGTGTCAACAGGCCCTAGGAAAGAGTAAAAAATGATTTTAATCGGCGAAAACATACATATAATTTCCAAAGCGGTTCAGTCGGCTCTTGCCGAAAGAGACGAAGAATTCACTTTGGATTTAATCAAAAAACAATCTCATATGAATTATATCGACTTGAACGTCGGGCCGGCCAAAGGCGAACTTGAGGGAGTTTTGCCATGGCTTTGCGAACTCGTTGAAAAAAGTACGGATTTGAAAATTTCTTTTGACACAACAAACGCTGTGGAAATGGAAAAAGGTTTGGAAAAGAGCAGAAACCCTCAGGACTGCTTGCTGAACAGCACCTCCGCAGATGAAGTCCGACTTGAAAAATTGACAGATTTGGCGGCGGATTTTGGGGCAAATCTCATTGCCTTAACCATGAACAAAGAAATCGGCATCCCAAAATCCGCCGATGACAGACTTAATTTGGCGTTCGAAATTTTTGAAAAATGTAAGCAAAAAGAAGTCCAAAACGAAAAGATTTTCTTCGACCCGTTAATTTTGCCGGTAAGCGTTGACCAGTCGCAGGCTCAGGAGGCGTTGAACACAATTCAGATGATTAAACAGAGCTTTGACCCGGAGGTTATGACGACAATCGGACTTTCAAACATCTCAAACGGCTCACCAAAAGAAATTCGGCCTTTAATTAACAGGATTTTTGCCGTTCTGGCTTTTGGGGCGGGGCTTGACAGTGCAATAATTGATTCTTTCGACAGCGAGTTAATTAGTACAGTCAAAATCCTTGAAAATCATTCCCCTGCCGATGAAACGGAAAAACTTTATATTGATTTGGCTGATATGATGAGGGATTTTGCTAATTTGGAAGATGTCAGCTATGATAAAACCGACCCAACACAGGTTGAAATTATCAAAACTGCACGTATTTTGCTCAATAAAGACGTTTACACTCACAGTTTCAGGCAAATTTAGGCCTATGGATTTTCGTAGCCGAGATTTTTGAGCGATTTGTCATTTTTTCGCCAATCTTTTTCGACTTTTACATTCAACTCAAGATAAACTTTTTTCTGCGTAATTTCTTCAAGTTCAAGCCTTGCCTGAGTTCCGATAATTTTAATCATGCTTCCGCCCTTGCCTACCAAAATCCCCTTCTGGCTTTTTTGTTCGCAGTAAATTGTTGCATAAATTTTGTCAATCTTGTCTTTTTCTTCGTATTTTTCAACCAAAACCGCTACAGAATGGGGAATTTCCTCTTTCGTATTAATTAAAATCTTTTCCCTGATGATTTCTTGAGCGATGGAACGCATTGTTTCCTCAGTCACAACGTCCTCGGGATAAAGCATTTCGCCTTCCGGCAGGATTTTCATAATATTTTCAATCAAAGCGTCTTTGTTTTTACCGGTTTTTGCGGAGAGTTGAATGGTTGAATTGTCAAACGGCGGAACGGTCGGAAGATTTTTATATGTTTCTAAATTTATATCAATTTTCTCAGGGTCTTTAATTATATCAATTTTATTCAAGACTAACAAAACGGGGGTTTTGGTTTTATTTAAAATATTTTCCACAATCCACTTGTCGCCCTTGCCTGCAGGTTCTGAACCATCAACCAAAAACAAGATTAAATCTGCGTCAGGAACGGCAATTTTTGCCTCATCAAGCAAAAATTGCCCCAGTTTATTTAGCGGTTTATGCACGCCCGGAGTATCTACAAAAATTATTTGGCCTTCATCTGTGGTCAAAATGCCCTTTATTCTTTTTCTTGTTGTTTGGGCTTTATCTGTTGCAATAACAATTTTTTGGCCCAAAATTTGGTTCAAAAGTGTTGATTTCCCGACATTTGGCCGGCCTATTATTGCGACAAACCCTGATTTGAAATTTTTATTCATCTTGTTTTATCTCTTGTCTATAGCTACAGGTTAATTATAACATTAGTGTGATATTTAATTTATAAATTATTAAGAGATATTGTTTAAAAAAAAATTTCTAACTCACTACTCTCAGGAGAGAAATTTTTCAACTTTCCATTTCGCCAACGGGGTTCGGGGCGGTAGCCCTGACGCTTTGGCATTTTGTACGCGGTTTTTTTCTCTGCTTGGTTGCGAGCGTTAAACGAGTTCCATCTTTTGCAAAACAATTTTGCCATTTTTGCAAAAGATAGCCACTCTCTGCTCGCAATCCGCTTTCTTTCCGTTCGATTTCTTTTCTTTTTTTGCATCGCAACAAAAAAAGAAAAGAAATGGGACAAATTTTTTATTATATAATAAAATTATGGCTAAGAAAAATATTTTATTTGTGTTTGGAACGCGTCCGGAGGTGATTAAGCTGGCTCCGGTTATTTTGGAGTTGAAAAAATATCCCGAGGATTACAACGTAATTGTCTGCAACACCGAACAGCAAAGGGAGTTGTCTAACCAGACGCTTTCTTATTTCGGGCTTAAGGCCAATATAAATTTGGACTGCATGAGAGAAAACCAGACTCTTGCGAGTGTTCAGTCAAGAATTTTGGAGGCATTGGATAAGATTTTTAACGAAAATAAAATTGACGCAACAATTGTTCAGGGTGACACCATAACTGTGCTAACCGGTTCTCTTGTAAGCTTTTACCACAAAGTACCTGTTTTCCACGTAGAAGCGGGGCTTCGTTCTTACGACATTTTTGAACCGTTCCCCGAAGAAGTTATGCGTCAAATGACAAGCAGGGTTGCAGACATTCATTTTGCCCCGACAGAGGCTAACAAAAAAGCTCTTTTGCTTGAGAATATTGATGCGGCTAAAGTATCGGTCGTTGGAAACACCGTTATAGACGCACTTTTCTGCCTTTCCGAAGAAGTTATGAATAAATCCGAAGAATTTTTTAAGGAGGCGGGGGTTAAGATTGATGACAAACTGGTTTTAATAACCGTCCACAGACGTGAAAATCACGGAGAAAGGCTTGACAGGATTATTCAGGCTATTTCAAGCTTGGCGGGGGAATATTCCAATCACACATTTGTTTTGCCGGTTCACCCAAATCCTAATGTTAAGTCCAAAATTTATGAAAATTTGGGGCATTTTGATAACGTTAAACTTTTCCCGCCTTTAGATTATACGAATTTGGTGTATCTGATGAAAAATGCAAAACTGATTTTGACTGATTCGGGGGGAATTCAGGAGGAAGCACCGTCTTTCGGGTGTCCGACGCTTGTAATGCGTTACGAAACAGAACGCCGCGAGGGAATTGATGTAGGAGCTTCGGTTTTGGTCGGAGCGGATTACGGCAAGATACTTAAACAGAGTGAAAAGATTTTGCAAAATGAAAAATCAGCTTCTCGCCTAAACGTCCAAAATCCTTACGGCGACGGTAAATCGTCGGAAAAAATAGAAAAAATCATGAGAGATTATTTTAACAGACCTGCTGAATAAAAATAATATCAGCCCATTTTTACAAAGAAAATTTTTCCGTAGTTATCAATATGTTCTTTTAATTTTTCGTTTTGAATTGTGGCATAATCAGTTACATCAAACATGTAAGGGGTGTTAAGTTCATCAAGTTCAAAACCGATTTTTTTCACCACTTCCTTATCAATATTTCCATACAGGGCAAAATCTATGTCAGAACCCTTACGGTAATTTCCCATTGCTCTTGAACCATAAATTTTAACCATACTAATTTTGGGTATTTGAGAAAAATAGCCCTTCAATATTTCGGCGGTTTTTTCACTTAAACCAAAGTCAATCATTCAATTTGCCTTTTAAAAAATTATATGCGGAATCTAATTTGGAAAAATATTCCAGCTTGATGCTATCAATAACTTCCTGAGCCTTGGCTTCATCATAAATATGCGATGTCAAATTTCTGTCGTCAAGCATTTTCAACCAAGTTTCTCCATCTTCGATAATTTCAATTGCGAAAGATTGCTTTATAACCTCTCTCGGGGCTTGCGATTTATAACCCAAATAATTCAGGTAATCTTTCAATGTTTTCCAGGCAAGTTCAATATCCATTTCATAGGATTGGATAACCGCAAGTTTATAAGCCTTGCTGGATGGTTCTTTATCCAGTAAATCAAGCATTTCAATTAAGTTATTGTGTGCAAGTTCAAGATTGCTAAACCTTTGTTTCCATCTGATGTCCATGGTTGCCACCTCCCAATTCTTGAAATGATTATAGCATAAAAAGGGGAACAAGAGGACACATTTCTAAATTTTTTTAAACTCGATTTCATAGCCCAAAATGTCACAAATATCAAGCATTTCATTGAATTTCAATGTTCCTTTTATTAATTTTTGGGATAATGTTTGTTGATAAACATGTTCACCTTTAAGCTGTGTCAATTTTTCGGCTAATTTGCTGACCGACATGTTTTCTTTCATTAAAAGAATTTTTAAAAATTCTCTGGCGTTTGTTACTTTCATACATTAATTATAATGTTAATTATTAATTTTTATGATACTTACAAGCAAATCAACTTGACTTTATTTTCTTATTAAAATAATATGGTTTTAATTACAATCAAAATAATGTAACTAATTTTAAGAAATCGTAACATTAATTGGAAAAATATGAAGAAAATTGAATCTAAAAAAGTAAAAAGTGTCAGATGCCGAAGCTTCCATTGGGCTTTTACTCTTTCAGACGTTTTAATCACACTCGGGATAATCGCTGTGATAGCGGTCATGGTAATTCCGGCACTTAATAATTATATTCAGGACATTCAATATAAAACCGCCTACAAAAAGGCCTATTCGGCACTTTATCAGGCCTTGACTCAGGCTAATGGGGATAATGCTCTAGAATACGCAAGCGGGTCCTATGATCCTGTACATTCACTAAATTTTAAGACGATAATGTCATATTTGAAACTACAAAAAACCTGCTATGACTACGATAGCTCAGAGTGTTGGTACAAAGACGGAGAGGAATACAACTCCAGTTCCTATAGTAATGGCTATCCCTGTAAAAACGATTTGGCGGTAGTTGATGCGTCGGGCATGGACTGGGCATTGTATGCTAGCGGTTTTATAGCAATGTACTTTGTAGATACAAACGGATTTAAGAAACCAAACCAATGGGGTAAAGATAGGTTTTGTTTCTACTTGCCGGACATAAATGGAAATGTTAAAACCGGTATACCAATAAAAATTGTGGTCTACGAGAATGATCCCTCTGCTTGTCTTTACAACAAATGCGGAACTGTCGGTGACAAAGATTATAAGACTTTCTATAGCGAAAGCTGGCTGTATAATTATAATTAGCATTATGATGGTGCATTGCGGACAAGCAACCCCACAAAATCCTTTAGCTTAAAGCCTTAACGGCACCTGCTTTTCATTATTTTTTATACTTGCACCTTTTAATTTGCATAATTCCTCCATCGACCGATAAGGCAAATCAAGAAACATCAAGAAATATCTTGACAAACTTTCTGAATAGGTTTATAATAAATAAAAAGAGGTGTTACCATGGCAAAAGCATTAAAAAAATTTTCCGCTCAGGCAAGGGAAAATTTATTATATGAAGTAAAGGAAATTGCTCAAAAAGAAGGTAAGCAATTTCAAGTTTTAATAAATGAAGCGTTTGAAGATTTGGTTGAAAAAAGAAAACAAACTAAGCCGAGGAAAAATGTTATGGCTATTTTTGAACAAAGTTTAGATGAACTTGATGATTTATACAAAGAGCTGGCTAAATAAAAGAGGGGTAAATGGGGGGGGGTAAATGGGGGGTAAATGTGAGGGGTAAATTAGAATATTTAACCATAATAGAAGTTTTGAGCCTTCATAAAATATTAGTTCAGAAATATGGCGGAATGGATGGAGTAAGAGATATGGGGGCATTGGAAGCTGCCTTATTTCGGCCGCAAACGGGTTATTACGGAGATGTTATAGAAGAAGCCGCAGCCCTTTGGGAAAGTTTGTCTCAAAACCATCCTTTTTTAGACGGAAATAAAAGAGTTGCTCTTGCGGCTACTTATACTTTTTTAACCTTGAATGGCCATAGGCCCAAAATAGACACAAAAGAAGCAATTCAATATATTAATGGCTTATACAATTCAAACAAATTCGAATTTAAAAATATTGAAAAATGGCTTAGGGATAAATATATTTAAAATGACAAATTAATGTCCCCCAATTAATCCACAATAATTTCTTTTTCGCCCTTGTAGGTTACGTAGCCTAAGTTTGCACCGGGCGGTTTTTTAAGGTTTTTTGCCTTAGTGTAAATAACCCCGACTTTGGATGAATTCTTTGCACTAGAATATTCTTTTGCAAGATTTGCACATTCAAAAATAACCTCTTCGTCGGCCTCTTGCCCCGCATCAACCCGCAAAAGCACATGCGAACCCGCACAGTTGTGAACATGGAACCACAAATCCCCATCCCGTGCCAGTTTTGATACTATATAGTCGTTCTGTTTGTTGTTTTTGCCGACAAAAACAGTAAACTGTTTTTGTGTTGAAAGGCTGAAGGGCTGAGAAGTCCATTTCCCATTTCCCATTTCCCATTTCCTCTTCCCCGTTCCCTGTTTCCTGTTTCCTGTTCTCTTGTCCCCCTTGGCCTCTTCTTCAATATCCAATAAATCGCCGATAAACTCCGCACTTTCAATTGAGTATAAAACCTGTTCCAAATAATCCTTTTCAAGTTTTAAAGCCTCTGACATTTCCTGAGATTTTAATTTTGCCATTTTTGCTTTTTTGTACAATTTGTAATATTCATTGGCGTTTTCTTTTAAAGTTTTTGTTTTATCCAGTTGAATCTTCATCGGTAAACTGGTTTCCCAGTCTAAAATTTCGATTTCATCTGAAAAAGTTTTATTTGAACAGACATTTGCATCCGCCATAATCAAGTCACCTTTCTTGCGGTATAAATCAGCCTCCGACGAGGTTTTTAATTGCTTTTGGACTTTACCGAGAGAATTATTTATCTTTTTTAATTTTGCATTAACGGCGGATGTAAGCTTCGATTTTATTGCCCTGATTTTTTCGGCTTCCTGCAGGGGTGCAAAGTAATTGTCTATCGTCTCATTTGCAGAGTTACCCGATTTTAAAAGGCTCGACAGGCCCAAAAACTTTTGGTTATCGTGTTTTGGCGGGTATGCATAAGGCAGCCCTCCGATAATTTCCCTGACGCTGCTCTTTTCCGCCCCGACATTGTGTGCACAGCCTGTTATTATATTCGTATCATAGTTGTAAAGTACGACATTGGAATGTTTTCCCATCAATTCAATTGCCAGACACAGATAGATTTTCTCGGAAAGTCCGTTGTACGTTTCAAAATAAAATTCCAAAATCCGCTCTAATATCTCACCGTTTTGGGGCTGGCAAACCTTTGCAATCTTAGCACTTTCCAGATATTTTCTTAGCAGCATGCAAAACATAGGAGGGCTTTTGGGGATTTCAATCAAACGCTTTTTCTCGTTCTCTCCGGACATAAAACACAGGTGAAAAAATTTGGGATGGATATTAATATAAAGTTTTTTAGTTTCACCTTTGTTTCTCAGAGAAAAAACGAACTCCTGCCTTGTCGGCTGCTGAATTTTTTGCAACCGGCCGCCTTGAAGAAAATCCATATTTTCTTCGATAAACAAATTTAGAATTTTAAAATCAAAATTTGTCATTTTTTATCCGCAACAAATTCTTTTTCTTCCTGATAGTCATTATCCCCAACCAATGCGATAGGCTCATAAGTTTCAATCAGCTCGTTTTTACCCTTAACGGCAATTTGGCCGACATCAAGTGCTGTAACTTTGTCCTTAATCGCATCATAAGTGGATTTGGAAATCAAAATATCTCTTTTATATTTAGTACAGGAGTTTTCCAGACGGGACGCAACATTTACCGCGTCACCCATTGCCGTGTAGCTCATTATTCTGTCGGTTCCCGTAAGCCCTAAAATAGCCTCGCCCGTATTAATACCGATTTTTACATCAAAAATAATTTTACCTTCATGTGCATTTTTAATCTTTAATTCTTGAATTTTCTGTTTAATTTCCAGTGCCGTTTTTACAGCCATAAATTCACTGTCTTCAGAATCCACGAGGTCGCCCCAGTAGGCCATAATGCAGTCGCCGATAAATTTATCAACCGTGCCGTTGTTTTCAAATATAATGTTAACAATTTCCTTGAAAAGCTCATTGAGGTTATTGACTAACTTTTCAGGGTCATACTTTTCAGAAAGACTTGAAAAATCTTTCACATCGCAAAACAAAATCGTTATACGTTTTTTTGTATTCTTTAAAACCATATTTTCAGGATTTTTCATGACGGTCTTAAGCACCGCTGGGGAAACAAACTTTCCAAAAGTATTCATTATAGAATTTTTTCTTGTCATTTCTTTATAAAACCGGTAGGCAAAAACAATCCCCGAGGTCAAAGACAGGTAGTACAAAGGAACAACAATCGGCACCCAAACCCTTGAGGTAGGATTTACAAACAGCCAAAAACAAAATATAATATAAATAAATATTGATAAAGCCCCATTTATACAACCGATAAAAGCACTTTTGGAAACAAGTCCTAATCCCGCCACAATGATACAAGCCGCTGCCGTTAAAAGAAACTGCACCGGTTTTGGGATTTCATAAATGAATCTCCTTGATTTTTTGTTGCTTGGAATTGAGTCGTTTATAAAATTATCCAGAGCGATAGCGTTTGCCTCAGGGCCGGTGTAAGTAGAATTTATTATTGAACTTAAGTTAACATTTCCTCCAGTTGCGGTTTGGCCTATAATTACAAGCTTATTCTTAAAAAATCCCGGCTTAATACCATTTTTTCCGCCTTTGTTTAACAGGATTTTTGATATTGGAATATAAGAGTAATTATGCCCTAATCTATGTCGGCTTATATTTACTACACCATTTTCATCAATTGGAATTACCCTGTTTTTATAATAAATTTTTTGCTTTTTTATTACAATCTTGTCGCCTTCACCCATATATTTTAGAAATCCGGCAAACGCCAGAGAAGGCATGTAATAAGACTTACCCCCTTTAACTAATTTGAATATAGGCTGATTTTTTCTCACAACGGAATCTGAATCCAAAACACTGTTTAAAACACCGATTGTATTATATCTTTCATAAAGCCTGTCAATAGGGGAGTTTTCCGTATAAGTTATCGTATCATCAAGTTTTTTGTCATCAATTGTTACATCAAGGGGCGTCATTGTCGGAATATAATCATTGTCCACCAAATTGATTTTTTTACTGAAATTGGTTTCTTTCAAAAGCGGTTTATCAAGATAAGTTCCCAAGACGGTGTTATCATAAGGCACTAAACTTTCTGCGAATGTCTTGTTATACCATGGTTCATCGGTTAATCTTTCAAAAACCATATCAAACATTACGGCTTTTGGTTTGTCTTTTTCAATGAACATCATAACATTTTTCCATACATTAGCTTCCCAAGCCTTAGGATTTGCCAAAAGAACCTTTTCAGATTCATTGTCAATAGCAACAATTACAATATCTTTATCGGCATAGCCGGAATTTTTTCCGAAAAATCTGGCATCGGTGTCAATTCTGGACCTTAAATCATAGGACATCAACTCCAAATGTTCAAAAAAAGCGGCGTTTGCAAGTATACGCTCAACGAGGACCGCAAATATAATTACACCCAAAATAATTAAAACATTTTTCTTCATAGCACTATTATATCAAAGAATTGATACCTGTTGTTTTTTATCTGTAATGTCCTCTCCGACAAGCCCTATCGGTTCGTAAGCTTCCACCCGTTCATCTTTGCCCTTAAGTTTTATTTTACCTGCCTCAAGAGCCAATATTTTTGATTTTACATCTTCGTATGTTGTTTTGGAAATTAATATGTCACGCTTTAATTTTGAACAATTAGATTCAAGTCTTGAGGCAACATTTACTACATCACCCATCGCCGTATAACTCATAATTTTTTCCGAGCCCGCAAGTCCTAAGAGTGCATCACCGGTACTGATTCCAATTTTTACATCAAAAATAATTTTACCTTCATGTGCATTCTTGATTTTTAATTCATTAACTTTTTCTTTAATCTCTAACGCCGTCTTGACCGCCATAAAGGAATCGTCCTCATGTGCAATCGGGTCGCCCCAGTAAGCCATAATGCAGTCCCCGATAAATTTATCAACCGTACCTTCATTTTTAAATATAACGTTAACTATTTCATTAAACAATTCGTTCAAATTATCTACCAGCTGTTGCGGATTGCACTTTTCAGACAAAGTTGTAAAATCTTTCACATCGCAAAACATCATTGTTATGCGTTTTTTTGTACTTTTTAATATTAAATTATCCTGTTCTTTAAGCAGTGTTGCAAGTACTTTGGGAGAAACGAATTTCCCGAATGCATCCGTGACCGAAGCCCTCTTTGCCAATTCCTTTTGGAATTTGAACGCAAAAACAATCCCCGAAGTCATTAATAAATAATAAAGCGGAGTAACTATCGGAACCCAAATTCTGAATGCGGGATTCGCAAAGAGCCACACACAAATTAAAACATACAGTATTATAGACACAAAACTGTTTATAAATCCTATCAGGGCATTTTTGGACACAAAGCCTAAGAATATAACAAACAAGCACGATAGAAACACCAGAGTGCACTCGGAAGATTTAGACATTCTGGAAATAAATTTTCTTGCGTTTTTGTTGTGTAAGTCAGTGTCGTTTATAAAGTTATCAAGAGCGGTTGCATTAGATTCCGGCCCCATATAGGAAGGGTTTACGGAACTCGGATGAATATCTCTTCCCGCTTCCGTGCTTCCAATTATTACTATTTTGTCTTTAAAATATGATGGTTTTACGTATCTGTCGGTACCTTCGCTCAACAGCAGCCTTGAAATAGGCATGTATGAATAATTTTTCCCCAACCCATGCCATGCAATGTTTATTTCTCCGTCCTCATTAATAGGAATTACTCTGTCTTTATAACGGATTTCGTTATTTTTAACTACGATGTCACCGTCTTCGCCCATATATTTCAAAAACCCTGCGAAAGCCAGCGAGGGCATGTAATAAGTTTTATTTTCCTTAACCAGTTTAAATATAGGCTGATTTTTTCTTATAACGGAATCTACCCTGACTACTTTATTCACGACTCCCATCATATTATGTTCGGTGTAAAGGTTCTGCACGGGAGCATGCGAATAATAAGTTATGGAATTATTAATTTTTTCGTTGTCAAATTTGACATTAAGCGATTTTGGTGCCGGAAGATACTCACTGTTTGAGGCCTCTATTTCAGATTTGGCACTTTCGGACACTTCATCCACCAAATATTTGGGGTCGTTAAGTGTAGTTGCCAGAACTACATTGTCATACTTTTGCAAAACCCCTGCAAATCTTTTGTCATTCCAGAAATTATCATTCACCCCGTTAAAAACCAAATCGAATAATATTGCTTTTGGCTTGCCCTGCTCAATAAAATCGACAACCCCGCCCCAAACATCTCTTCGCCACGGCCATGAACTCAAATTTAGTTGCGGATTTTTTCCTATTTCCCTTCTGGAAAAATCATCAAAAATAACCATCACTATTCTTTTGTCGGCAGGTTTAAATTTTCCCCCGAAAGGGCCATTGTCGGTCGCAATTTTTGCTCTTAAATCGTAGGTCATCAACTCGAGTTTGTCATCAAACAGAGAAAATAGAGAGAACATCCGTTCGCAAACTATCACCAGAAGAACTATTGCAAATATTAACCAACTTTTTTTCATAAGTACATTATATTTCCTCATCCTCAAGAAATCAATAATATTATAGTTTGTTACAAAGTGGTAAAAGGGAAAAGGAAAAAGAGAAAATTAAAAAAGTCCTCTTTGTTACTTTTCTAAGAAAATGCCATTAACGCTTTCACCGAGCGTGCGGTGTCTCTTACCATTTCATCGGAATGAGTTTCTTGAGCTTCTTCAAGGAGTTTTATTGCCTCGGCTTTATCTTTTAAGGATAAAAGTTCATTAATCGAACTCATAGCGACGTTTGTGCTTAAATCATTAATTCCTTTGCCTTTTTCAAGAATTACAACAGCCAAGGCATCGTGTGTGTTTCTTTTTATCAAAGCTCTTGCTGTCAGCCTTCTGACCTCGTCGTCGGGACAGTTAGTTCCGACTCTTTCCAAAACCCCAACAGCCGCACTATCGGAGTGTTGCGACAATGCTTCTATTATATTGTGCAATTTTTTGTCGTTATTCATATTTACCTCCGGCTAACAAAATATTTTTGAATTCATCTTCAATAGAAGGTATTAGAAGTTTCTTTAAACTGGGTACACTATAACTGTTAAATGCTGCTACTTGTTCTTTTACAATGTTTTTTATGCTTTCTATGTTGGGCATCGGAACTTCTATGTGATTAGCTTTGTCCCACAAATCGGCGGCATTTGCTCCGATTCTCTTGCCAAAAGTCACAACCGAGTCGAGTCTTGTACTTATGGATTTGCTTACGGCGTTTATCGACCCGACAATTGCACTTGTCAGCATCTTGCTTTTTTTTGAAGCTTTCTCCGCCAGATTTGAACCGACTTTTGTAAAAACGTCCGCAGTAATTATATCCGCCGTAATTATATTCCCTTTAAAGCTAACCCCAAAGGGATTAGTTTGATTGCTTTCGATTTTGTTTGATGCAGTTTTAAAAAAATTCTGTGAAATTTTTTTGATTTCCATATACGCCTCTCTTTTAATTATAAATTGACTCAACAGAATAAAATTAGCACAAGAAAATGCTCAATAAATCATCTTTTTGGAGGAAAAATGGGAACGGGAAATTGGGAACGGGAAGGGGAAAACGTGAGACGTGAGAGGTGAGACGTGAGAAGAGAAACTGGACTTATCGACTATTCAACCTCTCGCCCCTCACTTTTTTCCATCCCTGCCACTTGCAAATAAAAGTTTTTGCGATAAAATAAAAGTGTAATATTTACACTTTTGCAAAGTAGACTTGGAAAAATGAATTTAGAAGATAAAAAACTGCGGAATATAGCGATTATCGCTCACGTTGACCATGGAAAAACGACACTTGTCGATTGTATGCTCAAACAGAGCGGCGTGTTTAGAGAAAATCAGGTCGTTCAGCAATGCGTTCTGGACAGCAACGATTTGGAACGGGAACGCGGAATTACAATACTATCAAAAAATATTTCCATAAATTACAAGGATTATAAAATTAATGTCGTTGACACCCCCGGCCACGCCGATTTTGGCGGAGAAGTCGAGCGGGTTTTAGGGATGGTTGATGGAGCTTTGTTAATCGTTGATGCTGCGGAAGGTCCGATGCCCCAAACGAGATTTGTTTTGTCAAAAGCACTGGAATTGGGGATTAAAATTATTGTTGTAATCAACAAAATCGACCGGCAGGGTGCAGAGCCTTTGACGGCTCTCGACAAGGTTTTTGACCTGTTCACCGAACTAACGGACAGAGAAGATTTGCTAGATTTCCCGTTTATATTTGCCAGCAGCCTTCTTGGCTTTGCGATAAAAGATTTGGACGACGAAAGAGATGGCATTACCCCGCTTTTGGATTGCATTTTGGAAAATATAAAAACGCCGTCCGGCGATGTCAAAAAACCGCTTCAATTTCAAGCTACAACACTTGACTACAACGAATATGTCGGGAGAATTGTTATCGGACGTGTGGTAAACGGGGTTATAAAATCTCAAGAACAGGTTTGTGTGGTAAAAGCTGACGGCTCTCAGGAGAGAGGCAAAATTACAAAATTGTACGGATTTAAGGACTTAGGCAGGGTTGAAATAGAAGAAGCCGAAGCAGGCGATATCGTTGGTGTCGCAGGGTTTTCAGATATTCAAATCGGCGAAACCATTTGCCCTTTAACAAACCCTGTCGCCCTTCCTTTAATTCACGTTGATGAACCGACATTACAGATGAATTTTTCCGTAAACGACAGCCCTTTTTCAGGAACAGAAGGGAAATTTGTTACATCACGGCAGCTTAGAAAAAGGCTTTACCTTGAGCTTGAAAAAAATGTCAGCTTAAGAGTTGAAGACACTGACAGCACGGACGTTTTCAAAGTAAGCGGGCGGGGCGAACTGCATTTGGGAATTTTAATTGAAACAATGCGGCGTGAGGGTTATGAGTTTCAGGTTTCAAAGCCCGAAGTCATATTCAAAACCTTCAAGGGTGTTCAGCACGAACCTTTTGAAAATTTAATTATAGACGCACCCGAAGAATATGCCGGAAGCTGCATTGACAAGCTTTCGCAAAGAAAAGCAGAAATGCAGGAGATGAGTGTATCAACGGGCCGAACTCATTTGAAATTTTTAATCCCTGCAAGAGGCCTAATAGGATTCAGAAGCGAATTCATCCGAATGACACGCGGCGACGGGATTATGTATCATACTTTTTATAAATATCAGCCATATGCCGGTGAAATTCCACGCCAGAGAACAGGTTCTCTGATTTCTCTGGAGGCAGGAGAGGCAATTCCTTACGCTCTGGCTCAGTTTGAGGACAGAGGCGTATTCTTTGTAACCCCGAAAACTAAAGTTTACAGGGGCATGATAATCGGTGAAGGCAACCGCTCACAGGATATTGCCGTAAATATCTGCAAGACTAAAAAATTAACCAATATGAGAAGCTCAACCGCAGATGTGATGGTAACGCTTCAGGCTCCAAGGATTATGTCACTGGAAGATTGTCTGGAATATATTTCGGAAGACGAATTGCTTGAAATCACGCCTAAAAATATCAGAATAAGAAAAGCAGAACTTAACAGAAAAATATTTTAGTTTATAAGTTGAAAAGTTCCACTTTTCACTTATTTGTGATATTCTAAGATAAAGGTGATATGTTATGGGCGAAGTAATAAAAAGAGAGAGCATAAGACAGGTCGTAAAAGGGCTTCAAGAGTCCGGAAAAACGGTTGTTACGACAAATGGCTGTTTTGATATTCTGCATGTCGGCCATGTCCGGTATTTGCAAAAAACAAAAAGTTTTGCGGATTATTCAGTCATTCTTTTGAATTCGGACAAGTCCGTCAAATTAATCAAGGGTGAAGGCCGCCCGATAAATAACGAAAATGACAGGGCGGAAATTCTATGTGCTTTGTCCTGCGTAGATTACGTCGTTTTGTTTGACGAAAGCTCACCGGGGGACCTTCTGGATGAAATAAAGCCCAATATACATACGAAGGGGGCTGATTATTCTGTAGGGACACTTCCTGAGGCAGATGTGATTCTGAAAAACGGCGGAAAAATCGAATTCATAACTTTTGTTGAAGGAAAATCAACCACCAATACAATCGAAACAATGAGAAAATTAATTTGACAACTTAACAAATTGAAAATTATTCAAGTTAGTATTAAAATTAGAAAATAACCAATAATCGGGGGAAGTATATGAAAACATACACAATTGAAGAAATAACAAAAGTAGTCGGGGGCTTGCTGAACAAGGTTAAGGACGCTCAAATTTCAAGTATAGCTCCGCCGTTGCTTGCGGATGAAAATGCTCTGGCACTTGCGTTGAGTGAAGAAGAAATCGAAAACATTTCGCAGACAAAAGCGAAAGCGGTGCTTGTACCGTTAGGGGTAAGTCTTGAAAACATTACAACAATTGAGGTTGAAAGACCTCGATTGGCGATGATGAAATTATTACAGATGTTTTATATTGAACCCGAAACTCAAATCGGCGTTCATCCATCCGCAACTGTCCACAGCAGTGCAAAACTGGGGAAAAACATTTCAATCGGCCCGAATGTTGTTATATCACGCAATGCGGAAATAGGCGATAATACAAAGATTGTTGCCAATTCTTACATAGGCGGCGGTGTGAAAATAGGCAGCGGATGTTTTTTCCACGCAGGTGTAAATATCGGTGACAGAGTTAAAATCGGCAACGATGTAATTTTACATCACGGTGTGAGTCTTGGTGCAGACGGTTTCAGCTTTGTTACGGAGAATCCCGACAACATAGAGCAAGCGAGGAAAGACGGAGCTGTTCTGGAAGAAAACACTTCCCATAAAATCTTTAAAATTCCTTCAATCGGTTCGGTTGAAATTTCCGACAACGTTGAAATAGGTGCAAACACGACCATTGACAGAGGTACTATAGAAGATACTTTCATCGGTGAAGACACAAAAATAGATAATCAGGTTATGATAGGCCACAACTGTAAAATCGGCAAGGGCTGTATGATAGTTTCACAAGTCGGGATTGCGGGAAGCTGCGTAATAGGTGATAGAGTTGTTATTGCAGGTCAAGCGGGGCTTGCTGACCACATCAGCATAGGAAGCGACTCAATTTTAACCGCAAAAGCCGGAGTTACAAAAAGTTTTCCTGAAAAATCTATTGTTGTAGGTATCCCCGCAGTGCCGAGAAAAGACTTTATCCGTCAGCTTAAGACGATGAAAGACGCAGAAGAGTTGATAAAAAAATTCAAAAAATACGAGCCTTTTTTACAGACATTTGAAAACGAAAGCAAGGATGAATGACGACAATCTTAAATGAAATTGAAATAACAGGCAACGGCTTGATGAAAAACCGGCCGAGTTGTGTTCGGGTTTTACCTTCCGATGAGGGACAAATAAAATTTTTCGTTGAAAATTCAACTGACCCCATAATTGCAGATGTTGAGAATGTCGTTTCTACAAATCATTGTGTTACTTTGGGCAATAAGCGAAGTAAGATTATGCTGTCGGAGCATTTCGTTGCTGCCTGTGCTTTTCTGGGCATAAATTCTTTGGACGTACATGTTTCAAATACGGAAATGCCTATTCTAGACGGCAGTTCGAAAAAATGGGTTGAATTGCTCAGGCAAGCCGGTGTGGAAAAACAAAACGGTAAAAGAAAGTTTTATACTCTCAAAGAGCCTGTTTATTATTTGAACGGTAAAACTTATATGGTTATTCTGCCCGATGAAGAGTTAAATATCACTTATGCAGTGAATTACAACCACCCTGATTTAAAAAATAAATGGATTTCTTTCAACGAAAAAAACGTTGAAGAAATTATTGAAGCAAGAACCTTCGGATTTTTGAAGGACTTAAAAAAGTTTCAGTTTTTTGGTTTTGCGAGGGGAGTAACTTACGAAAACACGGTGGGGCTTGAAGGAAACAACTATACTGTCGAGCTTCGAAGTGAGTTTGAACCCATAAAACACAAAATTCTGGATTTAATAGGGGATTTATACCTGACGGGCATTAATCCTCTTGACCTGAAGGCACAAATAATAGTAAAAGAGGCCGGCCATGCCGTGCATATTAAAGCAGCAAAAATGCTGAAAGAGAAAATAATACAAAGTTGAAAAGGCGAAAGGTTTAATTTTAATTTAGAAATAACCGTTCAACTATTCAACCTTTAAAACAAAAAAGGAGAATGAAATGACTGAAAAAAAAATAAGCCTGGATATTGTAGATATCATGAAAATGATTCCGCACAGATATCCGTTTTTACTTGTGGATAAAATTACGGAGTGCGTTCCGGGCAAATATTCAAAAGGTTACAAAAATATTACGGCAAATGAAGAGTTTTTTCAGGGACATTTTCCGAACAATCCCATTATGCCGGGTGTTTTGCAGCTTGAAGCATTAGCCCAATGTTCAGCTCCGATTCTCTTGGCATTAGATGAATACAAAGACAAATTGGCGTTATTTGCAGCAGCAGATAATGTCAGATTTAAAAATATAGTACGGCCGGGCGACAGGTTTGATATGGAAATCGAACTTTTAAAACTAAAAGGGCCAATCGGAAAAAGCCATGCGGTTGGTTACGTCGACGGCAAAGTGGTTGTAGAAGCAGATATGACGGTATGTATGAAGTGAGGTGAAAAAATGATAGACAAAACAGCAATTATACACAAATCGGCACAAATAGCCGATGATGTGATTATCGGACCAAATGTTATAATAGGGGAAAATGTTAAAATCAAGAGCGGAGTAAAAATTATTGCAAATGCTTACCTTGAATTTTGCGAAATAGGCGAAGGCACTGTAATAAGTCCTTTTGCAACTATCGGGACCCCTCCGCAAGATTTGGGATACAAAAACGAACCGACGAATGTTATTGTCGGCAAAAATTGTCTGATAAAAGAAAACGTAACGATAAACCGTGCTTCAGGCGAAGGAAATTCAACAATTGTCGGTGACAAATGCCTGCTTATGGTTGGAGCCCACGTTGCTCATAACTGCAAACTTGAGGATGAAGTTATTCTTGCAAATTTGGTAACACTTGGCGGGCATGTTCAAGTCGGTTTCGGAGCCTTTATCGGCGGAATGGGGGTATATCATCAGAATATTAGAATCGGTAAAATGTGTATTATAAGCGGATTTTCAGCCGCCAGACAAGATATTTTACCGTATTCGAAAAATGACGGGTGTCCGGCTTCCGCTACCGGCTTAAACGTGATTGCACTTAAACGCAGGGGCTTCTCACAAGAAGACAGAACAATTATGAATGAGGCTTTTAAATTATTAACATCCCCTGAATATAATACTTCTCAGGCGATAGAAAAAATAAAAAGTGAAGGTAGAATAAACGAGCAGGTCGAAGAAATGATTGAATTCGTGCAGTCTTCAAAACGCGGAGTTTCACTAAAAGTCCACAAGGAAAGAATCAGAGCCATTCCAATTGTGGACCAACTGGGTGTTAATTAGAAAGAGGATGCGGAAAAAGTCTAAAAATAAGTTTGATTTTTCCGCAAGCTCAAAAGCAAAAGGGACTTAGCCCCTTAATACAGGTGGGTAAAATTATGGAAAAATGGGAAAAATACGCAGCCGTACTGGTTGATTATTCAACAAACGTACAAAAAGGCGATTTGGTAATAATAAGGGCAACAAGCCCTATGGCTGAAGACCTTGTTAAAGCCGTTTACAAAAGAGTTCTTCAAAAGGGTGCAAATCCAGTGCTGAGAACTTCAATCTGTGATATGTCGGATATTTTTATAAAATATGCAACCGATGAACAATTGGATTATGTTGATCCGATTTCAAAACTTGAATACGAAAAAGTGGACAAATATATTTCAATCGGGGCACCTTTGAACGTTAAAAACATGGCCCGTGCAGATAAAACAAAGCTTGCAAGACGCTCTAAAGCAACAAGAGAGCTTTCTGAACTTCTGCTTTCACGCTCTGCCAGAGGCGAAGCAAGCTGGGTTATAGCGGACGTTCCGACAAATGCACTTGCCCAGGAAGCAAAAATGTCGTTTGACGAATACAGTGAATTTTTATTCAACGCATGCTTTTTGAATCTGGATGACCCTGTCGCAAAACTTCTTGAAATGGACAAAGAACAAAAACGCATGTCTGAATATCTTGACAAAAAAAGCAGAATCCGAATTGTCGGCGAAAAGACTGACATAACCTTCTCGACAAAAGGCAGAACGTGGGTAAGCTGCTCGGGGCTTAACAATTACCCTGACGGTGAAGTTTTTACCTCACCGGTTGAAGACAGTGCCGAGGGTGAAATTTACTTTGATTTTCCGGCAATTTACAGAGGAAATGAGGCTCATAAAATTCACCTGACGCTGAAAAACGGAAAAGTCATCAAAGCAGTTGCCGAAAAAGGTGAAGAATTTTTGAACGCCATGCTTGATATGGACGAAGGTTCAAGATTTGTGGGTGAGATTGCAATCGGTACGAATGAAATGATTCAAGACGTTACGGGCAATATTTTATTTGACGAAAAAATCGGCGGTTCAATTCATATGGCAGTAGGGTCATCTTATCCTGAAACAGGCGGGAAAAATGTCTCCGGACTCCACTGGGACATAATTAAAAACATGAAAGAGGGCGGGGAAATCTATGCCGATGATGAACTTGTTTATAAAGACGGAAAATTTGTAATTTAACCAATAAAAAAGAGGCGTTTGGGCCTCTTTTTTTATATTAACCTTTTAATATTAGTTGTATATAGACGGAGCTATTTTTCTTTCTCCTGTGGTCTTTTGCGGAGCTTTGGTCTGCTCCGGTAAATAATTTTGCCTTTGTTCATCTGTTAAATTAAGCCATTGTGGAACTGTAAATATTCCTTCCAAATTCTTAGGCAAAATGGCAGATTGTTTATCCATCTCTTTTTGTCTTGCTGCTTCAGCTTGTTTTGCTTCTTCTGCCCGTCTTGCCTTTATAGATTGTATTAACTCTTTAGTTTGTCTCGCTTGTTCGGCCTTTTGTGCTTCGTCGGCTGCTGTTATTTTGTCGAATTTTCCTTGTGCTTTACCCAATTTTTTATTCAAATGAGTTATTTCTTGTGTAATTTGTTCTTTCTTTGCTTCTGCGTCAGCCTTTGCTTGTTTTGCGTTTTCTTTTGCCTTTTTTGCTTCCGGAGTTTGGGCTGTGAATCTGTCTTTGAGCGGTTCAAGTTCTGCTCTGGCTGTCAGTTGGTCGGTTCTTGCCGTATTTTCAAAAATTGCATACTCTTTAGCATCGATTTTCTCGCCCATCTCGACTATTTTGTCATTACTGTTATTAATTATCTTGTCAGAATTAGCGATTGTCTTGTCAAGTCCGATAATTTCATCCTCTTTTGTTCTTACAAGTTCTTTAACATCGGAAACTTCCTTGTTAAATTCCTCTCTTGAGGCGTCTTTGTCTCCTGCTTCGGCTTTTTTATAAGCCTTTCTTGTAATTCTAAGGTCGCGTAATTCTTGCCTTTGGCTTCTTTCGGCAGGTTCTGTTCCTAAGGCGATGTCTTTCGCGTCAGAGTGTCTCATTTTAAGATTTTCTGACGGCTTATTGTCAATTCCGCTTTTAGGTGCTAATTCTTCTATATTATAATCCCGAATAGGGGTTGGTGCTTCATGCTTAGGTGCCGGTGTAAGTATAGGAGCCGGTGCAGGTGCTGGTGCTGGGGCTACCGGTGCTTGTGCTTGTGTTTGTGTTTGTGCAGCTTCTTTACGGTGAGCTAATTTGTTCCCCAAAAATCCCCCGAGGAATCCTCCGAGAAGTCCGGCAAACATTTGTCCAAAGAAACCTTCGGACTGTGGCATATATCTTCCGCGGCGATGACCGCCACGGCCTTCAAATCCGCCGAAATTGCCATAGCCGAAATCATTAAATCCGCCGTATCCGCTGAATCCGTCAGAATTGTCAAATCCGCCGTAGAAGTTGTTGCCGTATCCGCCGTAGAAGTTGTTGCCGTATCCGCCGTAGAAGTTGTTGCCGTATCCGCCGTCGAAGCAACTGTTGCCGGAACTAAAATTATTAAAACCGAAATTACCAAAACCGCATCTGCCAAAGCCTCCGCCAAACAAACTGCTCAAAAAATTGAGTCCGACATGTACTCCTTGTGGTTTTTGCTGTCCGCGATTGCCATTAACATCCAAGTCTAAATATACTTCTCGTGCCATTTTTCTCTCCTTTTGCTTGTTAAGCAAATTTATATCATATATTAATTAAGTATAAAGTATATACAAAAATTGCTCAGAGCATGCCGCAGCCTGGGTTTTAACTCCCCCAAGCCCTTTTATATTAATGAATTCAGGATTGTAACGTTTTATTAAATAGATGAGGATGCGGAATTATTCCAAAAAACGACTCACGTCATGCTGAACTTGTTTCAGCATCGCATCAGCGAGCGACTTTGCGACCCTGAAATAAATTCAGGGTGACGTAAACGGTAATAATTCCGCATCTTCGATTGAGGCAAAAGAGTAAACCCAATGGTCTATGACAAGTTTGACCCAATGATTGATGTCTTATTCCCTTAAAACAAGTATGATTATGGCATGAGGTTGAGTAAAAATTACGTTGGGAGTATGAAATTGACTAGTTATAAAGCGGTGAGTTTAAGAAAAACTTTTTTAATGTTTGCAATAGGTTTTATTTTTGTTGGAAACAGTGTTTTTGCGTCGGAAAATATTTTGCAGGCAATACAGGTTGAGGGAGTTAAGGATGGCTATAATATTGTCCTTAAGTCCGATAACGCCGCACAACTTAAGAAAACTGTTCAATCTCCAAACAAAATAGTGCTTGATTTGAAGGGCATCAGGGCTTCAAAAACTATTAATATGATATACAACAATACCTTAAACGTCGATAGCGTAGTGGTTGAACCGACAGGCGAGGACTCTTTAAAAATATTCGTACAGGCCAATAATATCGGCAATGCCGAGGTTTATTTCAATACTTCAAAAGCTCCTTTGGGCGTCTTAGGTGAGAACAGCCCGATTGACAACATTCTAAAAACCGAAAAAAACAGCCTGATTTTAATTTTGGGACTTTTGTTAACAATTCTGTTCGGTATATTTTCACCCAAAAGAAGTAAAAATGAGGACAAAAATGACAGGTTTAACCTTGATTTGAGTCAAAATTTAAAACAGAGAGAGCTTGACTTCTACAAGGGAGGAGTCAATATCAGGGGAAATGAATCAACAAGCGAGAAAGAAATTAGGAAGCTTAGAAGTTTAGAGGCTTGGCAACCCGCAAATTCAGAAGACCCTGCACCTCGTTTAGCTATGAATACGGCTCAAAAATTTACCCTGAGGACTGTACCGATTAGTGCAAAACCTAAAACGGCAAATATTGACAGCATAAAATTTTTAGACTCAATGACAAGGATTTACGAAAAAAACATGAAAAAAGCAAGGATAAATTTGACTTAAAAATACTCAACATAGTAATCGGGAGAGGGCAAATGTTTTGACCGAAGCCAAAAGTGTTCGGGTCTTTACAAATACTCACTCCCTTTTTTTACATTGCTTTCACAAAAAGAGGATGTCCAAAAAGTCCCCCCTTGGCAACTAGCGTCGTGCCGGAACATGATTATCGGCTCTTCATGGAATGCCCTTAATCCGGCATCCAACACGTGAGATCCCGAATTAAGGACAAT
>JBAYNW010000017.1:0-41491 GCA_041678605.1 Candidatus Gastranaerophilaceae bacterium
AGAAATTCAGGGAGGGGGTGAAAAGGCTCATGCTGGCTGCAATTCCCCCCACCCTGTTTTCTGACTTTCGCAGGCTTCTGCTCAAGCCGAAAACAGACCTCCCCCTCAAGGGGGGAGGAAAAATAACCCTTCGACCTTTCAACTTAGTGACTTAAATCCAGATCCCGCATCAGAATGAATAACACAAGCCAACCGCCATGCCCTAAGCAGTGCGGGATGACAATAAAGTGAAAAGGTAATTGGAAATTGGCAATTGGGAATTGAGAGCAGAACCGTTCGACCCTTCGACTTATCAACTAGAAGACGGGAAACGGAAAGTTTTAATTTTTTTTGTTGAACTTAATCACTTAATCACCCAGTCACTTAATCACTTCATAAAAAGCCGTTCAGCCGTTCAACCGTTCGACCATTCAACAACTTCTCCGCATCAAACTGTTTTGCTTTAGTGAAAGAGCCAAAGTTCCAAAAGTCTTTTTGCCTTCTTTTTCTTTTTACTAAAAGAAACCTTTAAGCATCAATCTGTTTTGCTTTAGTAAAAAGGCGAGAGTGTGGTTTTTCTTTTTGCCTACTTTTTCTTTTTACCAAAAGAACCCCCTAAGCATCAAACTGTTTTGCTTTAGTGAAAGAGCCAAAGTTCCAAAAGTCTTTTTGCCTTCTTTTTCTTCAGAAAAAGAAGGTTGACTTTAAATATTGAGCGTATAGAATAGGTATATAGACTTAAAATATTAAGTAAAATAGGTAGTATAATTAAAAAGGAGATTAATCTCATGGCACGCGAAAAATTTGAACGTAACAAGCCGCACGTTAACGTAGGTACCATTGGTCACGTAGACCACGGTAAAACCACATTAACTGCAGCAATGACAGGTACAATGGCAGCAGTTGGAAAAGCACAGGCAAAGAAATTTGACGAAATCGATGCTGCACCGGAAGAAAAAGCGAGAGGTATAACCATCTCGACTGCTCACGTTGAGTATGAAACAGATGCAAGACACTATGCACACGTTGACTGTCCGGGACACGCCGATTATGTAAAAAACATGATTACGGGTGCGGCTCAAATGGACGGAGCAATTCTGGTAGTAGCAGCAACAGACGGTGCAATGCCTCAAACTCGTGAACACATTCTGCTTGCAAGACAAGTTGGTGTTCCTGAGCTGGTTGTATTCTTGAACAAATGCGACGCAGTAGACGATCCTGAATTGTTGGAACTGGTTGAAATGGAAGTTAGAGAATTGCTGACATCTTATGAATTTGACGGCGACAAAACTCCGTTTATCCACGGTTCAGCATTGAAGGCGTTGGAAGCTGTAATCGCTAATCCAAAAATTAAAAGAGGCGAAGACAAATGGGTTGACAAGATTTGGGAATTAATGGACGCTGTTGACAGTTACATTCCGACTCCTGTACGTGATTTAGACAAACCATTCTTGATGCCTGTTGAAGACGTTTTCTCAATTACCGGCCGTGGTACAGTTGCTACCGGCAGAATTGAAAGAGGACGTGTTAAAGTCGGCGGTGAAGTTGAATTAGTAGGCTTTGGTGACACAAGAAAAACAACCGTTACCGGCGTTGAAATGTTCAGAAAACTTCTTGATGAAGGTATGGCCGGCGATAACGTAGGTTTATTGCTTCGTGGTGTTGACAAGACTGAAATCCAAAGAGGACAAGTTTTGGCGGCTCCTGGTTCAATCAAGCCTCACACAAAATTCACGGCTAACGTTTATGTATTGACAAAAGACGAAGGTGGACGTCACACTCCATTCTTCCCTGGTTACAGACCTCAGTTCTACATCAGAACAACTGACGTAACCGGTTCAATCAAATTCCAGGGCGAAATGGTAATGCCTGGTGACAACGTAGTTATGGAAGTTGAATTAATCGCACCGGTTGCTATTGAAGCCGGTATGAGATTTGCGATTAGAGAAGGCGGAAGAACCGTTGGTTCAGGTGTCGTAGACAAAATTCTTGGCTAATATCAGGCAAGATTAAAATATAGAAAGAGTCGCTTCGAAAGAGGCGGCTTTTTTTTATGATATAATTATCCTGTCATAGAATGAGGTTTATTGGTTGTGGAAAAAGAAGTTATAATAAAATTGAACAAGAACTTTGAAGGCGCTGCTTTTGAATATGAAGGCGTAGAATGTTGGTCTGCAAGGGAATTGCAGTATTTATTAGGATACAGTCAGTGGCGAAATTTTGAAAATATAATAAATAAGGCAAAAGATTCCTGCAAAACATCGAAGCAAGAAGTTCTTGAACATTTTGCCGACGTCAGCAAAACGATTAAAATGCCTAAAGATGCGACAAAAGAGATAGGTGATATATTACTGACACGCTATGCGTGTTATCTAATAGCCCAAAATGGAGACCCCAGAAAAGAGGAAATTGCTTTTGCTCAAAGTTATTTTGCCATTCAAACAAGGAAACAAGAAATTTTGGAAGAAAGAATTTCACTGGCCGAAAGGCTTGAAGCAAGGGAAAAATTAACGGCAACAGAAACAGAACTATCAGAATTAATATATGAAAAAGGTGTTGACAGTAAAGGATTTGGACGTATAAGAAGCAAAGGAGATTGCGTATTATTCGGAGGCTGTAACACGGCAGAGATGAAAAGGAAACTTGGCATACCCGATAACAGGCCACTTGCAGATTTTTTGCCGACAATTACCATAAAGGCAAAAGACTTGGCAACGGAGATTACTAATTTTAATGTTAAAAAGGGTAATTTTTATGGCGAAAGCAAAATAACATCAGAACATGTGAAAAACAACAGGGAGGTTAGAGATTTGCTTGGAAAAAGTGGGATCAAACCGGAAAAACTTCCGCCTGAGGATGATATTAAAAAATTAGAACGCAAAGTAAAATCAAATGAAAAGAATATTATAAAAACCATAAATAAATTCAATAAATTAAAAGGAAAGTAAAACATGAAAAAAGGGCCGTTTTTAGACCGAAATTGGATGGGGCAAAATCCCGAATATAAATCGAGTGATGTTGTTATGCTCGGAATGCCTTTTGATGGGACAGTTTCTTATCGCACGGGTTCAAGGTTTGCACCTGAGTTGATACGTCTTGCAAGCTGTGGGCTTGAAACTTATTCGCCTTATTTTGACAAAGATTTGGAAGACGTAAATTTCCATGACATCGGTGATTTGAGTTTTCCTTTGGGAAACACTTACAAATCACTTGAGTTGATTAAAAATAACGTAGAGCAAATTTATACAGACAAGAAGCGTGTTTTTGGGGTAGGCGGCGAACATTTGGTTACTTTGCCGACAATTCAGGCTATTTCTAAATTTTACAAAGATTTTACTGTTGTGCATTTTGATGCCCATACCGATTTAAGAAAAGAATATCTGGGCGAAGAAATGTCGCATGCTGCGGTAATGTACCATATCGGAGAGCTTATCGGATTCAAAAACATTAAGCAAATCGGAATTCGCTCCGGTACGAAAGAAGAATTTGATTTGATGAAAAAATACAAAACCCGTTTGGATTTTCCCGAACAATTAGGGCAATTGAAAAATAAAAATGTCTTTGTTTCTGTTGACTTGGATGTTTTAGACCCTTCTGTAATGTCCGGAACAGGCACTCCGGAAGCAGGCGGATTGACATTTAATGAATTGATGGATTGGTTTAAAGAAATAAAAGGACTAAATATAATTGGAGCCGATGTTGTGGAACTTGCACCGCATTACGACGCAAGCGGTGTTTCTACAGCGGTTGCGGCAAAAGTTATCAGAGAATTATTAATGTGCTTATGAATATAGTTGAAAGAATTAATTTTTTAAAAAATGAGATTAATCGGCATAATTACCTTTATTATGTTGATGAAAACCCGTCTTTGAGCGATTTTGAGTACGACGAAATGTTTCGTGAATTAAAAAAGCTTGAGCAAGAAAACCCGCTTTTGGTGACTCTCGACAGCCCGACGCAAAGATTAGGTTCGCTGGGCACAAAATTTGAGCCTTACAAGCATAAATACAGACTCTACAGCCTTGACAACTCAAATAATTACGAAGAATTAATTAAATGGTATGAGCGGGTGACAAAAGAAGTTGGTGAAGGGGTAGAACTTGTATGCGAGCTTAAAATTGACGGACTTGCGATTGCTTTGACTTACGAAAACGGGATTTTTAGGACAGGCGTGACCCGTGGCGACGGGGTCGTCGGTGAAAATATTACAAATAACTTAAAAACTATTAAGGCAATTCCTTTGAAGCTTTTTGAGGGACAGAATGTCGAAGTCAGGGGCGAAATCTACATGCCGAAAACTTCGTTTGAAAAATTGAATGAAGAAAATTTAAAAAACGGCGAAAAGATTTTTGCTAACCCGAGAAACGCAGCAAGCGGCTCTATCAGACAGCTTGACAGCTCAATAACGGCCAAACGTGATTTATCCATGTTCTGCTACACTGCCATTTTAGCTGAAAATATTTCCATCAAATCACATTATGAAAGCATTTTGAAGTTAAAAGAACTGGGATTTAAAGTTAATCCAAATATTCAAGTTGTAAAAAACATTGAAGAAGCAATTGAATACTGCAAAAAATGGGAACATAAACGGTTTGAACTCGATTATGCAACCGACGGGGTGGTAATTAAAGTCAACGACTTACATTTGCAGGAAGAATTGGGATTTACTTCACGTGCTCCAAAATGGGCAACGGCGTTCAAATTTCCGCCTGAGGAAGTTAACACCAAACTTTTGGATATTGAGATTAACGTGGGGAAAACAGGTGCGGTAACTCCCGTTGCAATTCTTGAGCCTGTTTTGCTCGCAGGGAGTACGGTTTCAAGGGCGAGTCTGCACAATTTTGATGAGATAAAACGCCTTGACATAAGAAAAGGCGATACTGTTCTTATAAAAAAAGCCGCAGAAATTATACCAAAAGTTATAAAGGTTGATGAGCAATCCAGAGTGGCAAATATGCCTGAAATTATTGTTCCCGCAGAATGTCCAATATGCCATGCCCCGCTTGTAACACGAGAGGGAGAAGTAAATTTGTACTGCCCGAATTCGATGTTTTGTCCTGCACAGATTAAGGCGAAAATTGAATACTGGGTTTCAAAAGAGGCGATGGACATTGATTTTGTAGGGCCTTCAATTATTGAACAGTTATTTGAAATGGATATGATTAAGTCTGCGGCTGATTTGTATGGGCTTTCGCAACAGGATTTTATGCAGTTGGAATTAGTTCAGGACAAATCCGCCTTTAATATTTATAATTCAATTCAGGCGAGCAAAAATAGGCCGCTGGCAAGGTTTTTGACAGCACTTTCAATAAGACATGTAGGAAAAGAAACGGCTCAAATTCTTGCTTCTCATTTTAGGACTTTGGAAAATGTTTCAAACTCGCAAATTGAAGAACTTTCTCAAATAGAGGGTGTCGGAGAAAAAATTGCCCAAAGTGTTTGGGATTTTTTCCATAGTGAAGATTCAATTAAATTTTTAAATCAGCTCAAAAAACTGGGAGTTGAACCGACGTCCGAGGTTTTTGAGGCAAAATCCGACCTGTTTGCCGGAAAAACCTTCGTTTTAACCGGAACATTGCAAAGTATGACGAGAGATGAAGCGGGTGAAAAAATTAAGCTGTTTGGCGGGAAAACCTCGTCATCAGTGAGCAAAAATACTTCGTATGTTCTGGCGGGTGAAAGTGCGGGGTCAAAATTAGTGAAAGCAGAGAATTTAGGTGTTATAATATTATCAGAAAAAGAGTTTTTAAAAATGATAAATGAGGAAAATATTGTATGAAAAGAAACTTGCGGGTGCTGCAAATAAACGGACTTAGGGGATTGTTCCTGACTTTATTTATTATCAGCTGCATTATTGCCGGTTTTATTGTATTTCCTGCCTTTTTAACAATGAATGTCTGGAATTATCTTGCGGTTAAAACGGGTTCTTTCCCTTCAATTAGCTTTGGGGGCGGGGCTTTGCTCTGGGCAATAATTACATTTAGCATCTATGTTTTTAATAAAAGAAAATTCATCGTTTCTTTTAATGCTCAGCAGGAGCTTACCGAAGACGAGGTCAGAGAAGTTGTTTCAAAGATTAAGGCTCAGGCTATACAGCACCAGATATTGTTGCCGAGGGATTTTAATATAAAAAAAGAAGATAAAGAAGAAATCGAACAGGAAAACGGTAAACGGTGAACGCTCTTTAGTACTGGGGTCAAAGAATTTATCTCAAAAAGAAGGTTGGTATTTCTACCAACCTAACACATTCACTAACTTTCATTTACACTATATATGCACTAACTATGCCCACTTTGCTCATTAAGTTTTTGCTTTGATGCCCTTTAGCCCCTTTGTTCCTTTTATAGCACCGAAGATGGCAAGTCCGCCTGTAAGAAGGGCCGATACGCCTATTCCTACGTACTTCCAGATTTTATCCGAAACGCTTTGCGGTTCGCCTGTCATATCTGATATATTATCTTTATAGTTTTTGTTGTTTGCAACCAGCCAGCCTAAGCCGAATGCACCTTGTTTTAGGCCTTGAACAAAACTGCTGTCGCCGTGTTCTTGCAAATCATCTGTTATGCTCTTACCCGTCGCTTGGTAGTATAGGCGTTCTGCGTGAGCCTTAACTTCAGCTTCAGGTACATTTACGTAGCCTGCTTCTTTGAATTTTGCCTTTACAGCTTCCGTCAATTTATTGTATTCGCCCATAACATAATCTTGCTCGTTGTTTCTGACTTGCCGTTGCAAAATACCTGTTTGCCTTGCAATTACGTCATCAGCCGCAGTTGAAGCAAATTCTGCAAACTCAAGTGCCTTTTTTTGCCTTCCCTGTTTGGCCAATTGGAAATTTTCCATTGTTTCCTGATATTTTAAATAATCAATCTGGGACATATTCATAACTTCAGAACCGGGTCCGTAACCCATTCCCATTGACCCCATACCCATTCCGTAACTTCCGCCAAAAACGCTTCCGCTGCCGCAGAGAGGATTCATTCCGACAAATGTGTCGTCGGCTAAATCTGCCACTCCCGCCTGATTCGCGTAAAGCTGTGCGTAATAATTAGGTGGAACCTGTCCTTGCGTATTAACACGCGTGATAACCTCATTAGGCATAACCAAAACCTCCAAATTAAATAAATAAACCTTCCATACATTTATAAAAACATTTGGCTTTGCTAAATTGCGTTTTATGTTGTAATTTTGTAACGAAAACTTAACATAAGTGGTTGAATGGCTTTTTACGAAGTGATTAAGTGACTGGGTGATTAAGTGATTAAGTGCAACAAAAAAATTAAAACTTTCCTTCTCACGTCTCACCTCTCACGTCTCACGTTTTCCCCTTCCCAATTCCCAATTCCCAATTTCCTTTCCCCTTTCCCGTTCCCCTTTTTCTCGCTATTTGACTTAAAAAAAACATGTGCCAAGATGTTAGTGATGTCTCTTTTACTGATTGGTCCTTGCCGGAAACTGCCTAAAAACAACCTCTGGCAAGGATTCCTTTTTGCGGCATAAAAAGTAGTGCAAAAGCTTAATCATTCAACAGTTCAACCCATCGACCTTTCTAATACTCACTACTCACTTCTAACTTTTTAAGCTATAATACTGTTATGAAAAAGATTGTTTTATTATTTGTATTTGCTTTGTTATCAGCGAACTGTGCATCGGCACAAGGTTTTAACTTGAATTATCTTAAAAATCTGATGCATAAAACGCAAGCTCCCGTGGCTGCGAAAACTTCTGCCGACGGGGAATTAACCCCAAGCGAACAGGCCGTTTTGCTCTACAATGAAAACAATTTAAAAGGTTCTCTTGATGTCCTTTTAGGGATAAAAGAAGTTGACCGCAAAGCTCAAGACTGGGTTTTGCTGGGAAACATCCTTCAGGACCAAAACCGGACTTCAGATGCAATTTTTATGTATCAACGGGCGATTTTGCTAAATCCTAATTTCTACAAACCTTATTATAATTTGGGCAATATATATTTAGAGGAAGAGAAACCTTATCTCGCGATTGAAAATTACCGTAAGGCAAATAAGGCGAACAATCAATTCCCTTATGCCTATTACAATTTAGGCTGTGCTTACTTAAAAATAGGGAATTTAAATAAGGCGAAAATAGCCTTCTTAAAGGCGATTGAACTTAAAAATACAGAGCCGAATTTTCATTACAATTTGGCCTACACGTATAAAATGCTTAACAAACCAAAATTATCAAAACAGTATTTGGGATTTTATAACAAACTGATGGAAAACAATCAGTAAAAGAAATACTGACTTGCAATTGTTTTTAGAAAAAACCCCATAATTCCCGTAATCTCATTTTGCCCCTTGCTCATGTAATTTTTTCGTTTATAATATTATAATAAAAACAATAATTATTTAAGGATATTTAATGAACGAAATCGGTAGTATAATCTTCAATTGGTTTGTAATCGGACTTTTGCTCTTTTCAAACGGATTTTTTGTTGCGGCCGAATTTTCAATTGTAAGTGTGCGGAAGACCCGTATAACTCAACTTACGAACGAGGGGAATTTTAGTGCCAAACTGGCTCTGGAAGCCTTAAAAGATTTGGATAAATTCATTGCGGCAGTTCAATTGGGAGTTACAATTTCAAGCATCGGACTCGGGTGGGTCGGCGAAGCCACTCTGGTCAGGATGGTTGAACCTTTGTTTGAATTTCTGCCTGCAAATTATCAGCTTGTCGCCGCTCATAGCGTTTCCGTGGCAATTGCCTTTTCTTTGATAACCGTCTTACACGTTGTAATCGGTGAGTTGGTGCCGAAATCAATTGCCCTGCAATATCCCGAAAGGACTTCTCTTTTCATTGCCTTGCCGATGAAATTGATTACAAAATTATTCGACCCTTTAATATCTGCCTTAAACGGACTGGGAGGGTTCTTGCTGAAACTTTTAAAAATCCCGCCCGCTCAAACTTCGCATCTGGCACACTCGATAGAAGAATTGAATATGCTTATCAATGCAAGCTACAAAGAGGGTGTTTTGGACGAGGCTGAGAAGGAAATGCTTCACAATGTTTTCAAATTCTCCGATTTAACAGCAAAACAGGTTATGGTACCAAGAACCGATATGGCTTGTATCCCTTCAGATATAAGCATTGAGGAGTTAAATGCTCTTACGATGGAAAGCCAATACACAAGATACCCCGTCTATGAAGAAAATCTTGACCATATTTCCGGAATAATCCACGCCAAAGATTTGTATGGCTTATCTGTAAAAAATGAAGAGTTTTTGATTGAAAAGATTTTACGGCCGGTCTTGCTGGTGCCTGAAACAATCACGATGAACAATCTTGTCAGAGAATTTAAAAAACGCCAGAGTCAAATGGCAATTGTTATAGACGAATTCGGGGGTACTTCAGGGCTTATAACTCTTGAAGATGTCTTGGAGGAAATCTTCGGGGAAGTTCAAGACGAATTTGATGAAGATGAAGAAGCTGATATCAAAGAAATTTCCGAAAATACTTATTTGGCAAATGCAATGATGCGGCTGGATGAAATAACCGAATTTTTTAACGTAGAAATTATAGACGAAGATGTAGATACAATAGGCGGTTTAGTAGTTAAACTTATTGGCAGAATTGCACAAATCGGAGATGTCGTCGAAATCCGAAACCTTGAGTTTAAGGTTAAAGAAATCGACGGTGCAAGAGTTACCAAGCTGGTTATCGTTAAAAAACCACCCGAAAAATCCGGACAAACGGAAGAATAATTTTTTAATCTTCACCCATGTCGGCAATAAATTTTTTCCAATCTTTGTCAAGTTTTTTTATAAATTTGTGTGCGTCCAGTACTTCATCAGCACTTATGGGTGCGGCACCCTCTTGCACATGCAGGGCTAAATCATCTTCGGTGTAATTTTTTAATTCGAAATCAGAAATCCCCAAAAATGCTACACCAAAACTTTTTCCGCATTTTTGACAAACAAGTTTAAGGACAATCATCTCCTCGTCTTTTGTCTTCTCTTCCCGCATAATTTCAACCGAATTTTCATCAAAATCCGATTTACACGCAGAGCAACATAATTCCTTAAATAATGTGGCTATTTTTCTTTTCATAACTACCCTCAACTTTAATTCTAACACAAAACGCTATCCTACCCGTCCGCCTAAATTGAACATAAAATCTAATTTATTAAGTTTTATGAAGTTATTTGAAATCAATGTTAATGAATATTAAACATGTGGAACAGTATACTGTAAGCTATAGGAGTGAATATTATGGAAGCTTTTAATTTAGTTCTATTCGGCTTCATCGTTTATGCAGCATTGATAGTGGTACCAAGCATTTGGGATGAATTTGTAACACATCACTAATCTACATTGGGTTAATTCCAAACAAATTTTCAATCTTCGATTAAAGAGAGAGACGCCATTTTGATGGAAAAGTTCCTGAAACCACGGAAACGGCTCGTTTTGTGCATGGTAAAATGGTGAGTGGGGAAATGTGTGAGGGGAAGTGAGAAGTGAGCAAAAGGAAACAGGAAACGGGGAACGGTAAAAGGGGAAAGGAAATTGGTAATTGGGAATTGGGAATTGGGAACAGAACCGTTCGACCATTCAACCCTTCAACTCTTCAACCTTATCGGCACTATACGGTCATGAAACACGAAGCGGTCGACGCTCTAATGTGCGGTGATGAAAATAGAGGCGGACTTGTTTACGTTGATGCGACTTTGGGCGGCGGCGGTCACAGCGAGTTAATTTTGCAAAAAACTAAACCCTCCGGCCGGTTGATTTCTTTCGACATCGACGATGACGCAATCAATGCGGCATCGGAGCGGCTGAAAGATTACAATAACTTAACAATAGTGAAAGGCTCTTATACAAATATTAAGAAAGTTTTACAAGAATTAAAAATAGATAAGATAACGGGCGGAATACTCTTTGATTTGGGGGCTTCGTACCATCAATTAACCCTTGCGGAACGTGGGTTTTCTTTCTCAAAAGATGCCCCTTTAGACATGCGATTTAATAAAGACGCGGATTTTTCGGCTTTCGATGCGGTGAATTCCTATAGTGAAGCGGACTTGGTGCGTATTTTTAGCGAATACGGCGAGGAAAGATTTTCAAAGCGAATTGCAAAAAAAATAGTAGAGCAAAGGAAGGCTAAAACCATTGACACTACTGGCGAGTTGGCTGATTTAATATTAGATGTGACTCCCCGCGTAAAATCATCCATTCATCCGGCCACAAGGGTGTTTCAGGCCATTCGGATAGAGGTCAATCAAGAGTTAACAAATGTAAAAAAAGCACTGGAAGAAGTGTTGGCTTTATTGGCAGATGGTGCTATAATTAGCGTAATAAGTTTTCATTCTCTTGAGGATAGGATTGTAAAAAATTTCTTTAAATATCATTCGCTAAAGTGCAGATGTGAAAAAAATCAGATGATATGCAAATGCGGACCGCCGGAATTGGAAATTGTTACAAAAAAACCTGTTTTGGCAAGTGCAGAAGAAATAAAAGAAAACCCGCCGTCAAGAAGTGCTAAATTAAGGGTTGCGAGAAGGAAATCGTAATCCCTGTTCCAATTGAGTGCAGGGTTGCTAAAAAACTTTATAGTTAGGGAGTAGGATAATTGAGTAAAAACCAAGTTCAAAGTAATAGTTATGCATATGAATACCAAGAACGTTATCAAAGCAATCCTCAGCAGTACAGTCCTATAATTGAGGGCTATTTTCCAAAGGAGAACACAAGAAAAGAAATGGCAATTAGAAAGATTAATACGACTTTGACTACCCTGTTATTTGTTTCTCTCGTCCTGACGGCCGTAAGCTATTATTTTGCGACTGCCAATGAAATGGTTTTGAACAATTTAAGCCGGCAAACCGTTGTTTTAAATGATGAGAATTCCGATTTGCAAAACAGATTGGACAGGCTGAAATCTTTCAACAACGTTGATATAACAATGCAAAAGAATAATATGTTAAGGAAAGCCCAGCAGGTAATTGAAATTCCCGCAGTTTCTTTAAATAAAGTTGCCGATAAAAAAATTGATACTCAAAAACCTTTCACCTGGTCAATCGGGTACTAGACGATAAGTTAAAGGGTCGAAGGGCTTTTTATGAAGTGATTAAGTGACTGTGTGATTAAGTGATTAAGTGCAACAAAAAAATTAAAACTTTTCTTTTCCCGTTTCTCTTCTCACGTCTCACCTCTCACGTCTCACGTTTTCCTTTTTCCCTCTTATTGTCATCCCGCACCGGTTAGGGCATGGCGGTTGGCTTGTGTTATTCATTCTGATGCGGGATCTGACACTAATTAGCAGTCAAAGAAGGTTGGTTGGGCTTTTGACTGACCCCCTCCCCCAAGTTTATATTTGCAAAATTGTTATTCTTCCTCCCCCCTTGAGGGGGAGGATTGAGGCGGGGGGCAATCGAGGGTGAGGGTTTGGGGTGGGGGGCTTAAATTTGTCCGACAACAAGGAATTTGGATTGCTTCGTCGCAAATTTGCTCCTCGCAACGACAAGAAATTCCGTTCCCTGTTACCTTTTTAAAAATTCGCGAAGCATTATTGCACTTAATCACTTAGCATAGAATAAGTCGATGAGTCGATAAGTTGAACGGTTCTATTCCCAATTACCCATTTCCCATTTCCCCGCTAGTAATTCATCTGCCAGCCTTCGTCGATGATACGGCCGGTACAATAGTAACCCTCTTTATCGGTTCCACCATTATATCCATAGTTACAAAGGCCGGTTTTCCAATAGGCATATTTAGCCCCACCCGTAGGATATAAAGCTGGTCCGCTAGTATTGTCAATCACAAACTGAAATATATCACGGCCAAGGGCATTTGGTTTTTTGAATCCATTTACATCAATATTAACCCAAGTTATGCACACTTTGGTTAAAGAACCGCTTGTAGCACTACAGCCTAAAGAAGGAGTATAAAACCTGACCGCCATTCCATCTGCTGTTATAAATCTGTAATAATTTGAGCCATCATATCCGCTTGCGGTGTCACTGCCGTCAAAACTTCGTGCTATCGTATTTGGAAAACAGCCTGTTGTAGTTGTATCACAGTTTTTTACTACTTTAAAATACTTAGCTATTTTATCTCCCATGGTTTTTAAATCATTCGAATCAAAGAAACAGCTCAGATCGCCTATACAGCCGCCATCGGCGGCCATTTGCACAAGTGCTTGATTCCAGTTTGAGTAAGCTTTTTGTAAGCTTGTAACATAAATCTGCTTTTGCGTATTTGCTACCAAGGTTGGGATTGTATATTCAGCCACAACTCCGATTATACCAAGCACGATAAGGACTTCGGCGAGAGTGAAGGCGGGTCGAATGGTCAATTTTTTAGCGTCGTTGCGAGGGGAAACCGTGAGACGTGAGAGGTGAGACGTGAGAAGAGAAATTGGAGAAGAGAAACGGAATTTCCCGTCGTTGCGAGGCTTTAGCCACTCTGCCGAGTTAAAAGATACTGAATGTATCTTTTGACGAGAGGAAAATCCAAAAAAACATTTACAAAAATTTTTCAATTCTTTACCCTTTCTGATTAATTGGCCTTAAGTATAACATTTTTTTAGGGGTTTTGTCAAATTGTTTACATTTTATTAAGGGAACGGGGGGAACGGTGAGACGTGAGAGGTGAGACGTGAGAAGGGAAAGGGAAAGTTTTAATTTTTTTGTTGCACTTAATCACTTAATCACCCAGTCACTTAATCACTTCGTAAAAAGCCGTTCGACCGTTCAACCCTTCAACCTTTCAACCCTTCAACCGTCAAAATATACACATTCTGGAGGATGTTGAACACCAACCTTATGTTGTAGTCTGTTTACAGGTGTAGTTATGCAAGTTAAGGGAGGGATGTTTTTTGAAAAAGTATTCGTTTAAATTCCAGAGTGCTCTTGATATGCGTGAAAAAAAGCTTGAGGACAAAAAACTCGAAATGGCCGAGACTATCGCTCAGCTGAATGAGCAAAACCGAAAGCTGGAAAAACTTGTTTCAAAAAAGGAGCCGGATATCCTCGAAATCAGCAGTTACAAAAATTACATGTCAAAGATATTTTTAGATAGGAATAATCAGGCAAAGGCTGTTGAAAATATCAGCGACATTCTCAGGTTCAAGCAACTTGAAGTGAGCAATGCTCTGGAGGAAGTGAAAGCAATTGAAAACTTAAAAGAAAATAAAACCCATGACGAGCATGCCTCAATCAGGACAGGGGTTTTGAATTATTAAGCAATGTTGCTAAATGTGAAGAAATATTAAATCCCCCGAAAAGCATGTTCATCATGGGTTTGAGGGGAAAAGCTAAAAGGAGAAAAACACCAAAAAAACAAATACTTGTCCAAACGTAAAAGATAGAATATAATTAAAACATGTTCTGCTTTTGGTGGCAGAAGCTTGTGGGGAGAGGGTAAATAATTTAGCCATCGCCGAAATCGGCGAAACGACAGTTCAGGAAGAAATCATGAGCAGTAAAATTAGAGAAAATCTCTCACAAATAGAAGAAGACATCGCACCTTATACACCGAATATTATCGCAGTCACAAAGTATTTCGATGAAAGCAAAATTGCTGAGGCTTACAACGCAGGTTTGCGTGATTTTGGCGAATCAAGAGTTCTTGAGGCAATCGAGAAAATTGAAAAATTACCGCAAGAAGTCAGAGAAAATTCGAATTTCCATTTAATCGGGCATCTGCAAGCAAATAAAGCCCGCAGGGCAGTTGGAAATTTTGATTATATCCACTCGGTTGATTCTTTAAAATTGGCTCAGACACTTTCTGAAGAAGCTTTGAGAATAGGAATAAAACAAAAGGTTTTGCTGCAAATCAATAACGCAAATGAAGAACAAAAGTTTGGTTTTTCAAAGGATGAAATCCTCAAAAATTTTGAAGAAATTAAATCCTTAAATGGCCTTGAGGTTGTCGGCCTGATGAATATAGCACCTCTCGGGTTGGAAAAACGGGCTTTGAGTGAATTATTTAGAGATATTGTTGAGTTGAAATGCAGATTGGAAAAAGAATTTGATTGCGAATTGAAAGAGATTTCGATGGGAATGAGCGGTGATTATAAAGAGGCAGTTGTAGCAGGGGCTACAATGATACGAATCGGAAGAAAGTTGTTTAGTCAGTAAGATAAATTGGAGGAAAGATTAGTGGCAGTTTCAGAAAAAATTAAATCATTAGTAGGATTTTTAACACAGGGGTTTGAACAAAGAGATGACATGTTTGAAGATATGGCAGAAGAATTAGAGATGGATTATCCGGTAGAAGATAACCTTGCTCTTGCTCCTGCGTATTCAAATTCTTATCGAAATGAAAGAAATGACAGGAATGACCTAAAAGTTGTTGCTCATCCTAATTATAAAGGTTACGAGGTTATGGTTATTGAACCTCGTTCTTTCGGCGAAGCAGGACAAATTGTTCAGAACCTGAAAGAAAGAAAAACAATTGTTTTAAATCTTCACCTTCTGGATAAAGAGCAATCTCAAAGAACTATTGATTTCGTTTGCGGAGCAGCTCATGCAATAAACGGCAAGCCGCAAAAAGTCGGAGATATGGTTTTCATTTTTACACCGAGCAACGTTGTTTTGTCAGTCGATGCGACTGCAAGCACAAATAAATTCAGAGATTCTTTGTGGAATCAACCACAATCAGTATAAGAAGACGAGGGCAAATAATTACCTCAATTTATTTAATGATAGTTGTACTTTTTGGGAGGCGGAGCCTCCCTTTTTTTTGCATTTTTATTTTAAATTAAATTGATTTTAAAACATTTTTATTCTATCATCTTATTGTAAATTTATTGCTAATAAATTTAACGTAAATATGAGTCGGGTTGGCATTAAAAACTTACCGACGCAAAAAAATTAAGGAGAAGAAAGATGGCATCGAAAAACTTTTTATTTACCTCAGAATCAGTAACTGAAGGGCATCCCGACAAGGTTTGCGATCAAATATCTGATGCAATTTTGGATGAATTTTTGACAAAAGATCCTAAATCAAGAGTAGCAGCGGAAACAACCGTAACAACCGGCATGGCACTTGTTTGCGGAGAAATAACTTCCGATTGTTACGTCGATATCCCACAAGTAGTCAGAAACACTATAAAAAATATAGGCTATGACGGAGAAGGAGGCGGCGGGTTTGATTATAAAACCTGTGCTGTTTTAACAAGTATTGACGAGCAGTCATCCGACATAGCAGGCGGCGTAAACAAGGCGTTTGAAACCCGTGATGACAATGCAAACACTTCTGTGTATGAAACGGAAGATATCGGAGCGGGCGATCAGGGTATTATGTTTGGTTATGCATGCAACGAAACGCCTGAACTTATGCCTTTACCAATCAGCTTGGCTCATAAGTTAGCTTACAGACTTTCACAAGTGAGAAAACAAAATCTGGTTAATTACCTTAGACCCGACGGCAAATCACAAGTTACCGTTGAGTATAAAGATGGCAAACCTTTCAGGATTGATACTATTTTAATATCAACCCAGCACGACCCCGAAATTAACGGAGTAAGCGATAATAAAGAAGTTCAGGCGATTATTAAAAAAGACCTGATTAAGCTTGTTATAGGCTATGTTTTTGAAAGTGAAACATTAAAACCCGACGAAACGACAAAATATTTAATCAATCCGTCAGGACGTTTCGTAATCGGCGGGCCTCAAGGTGATGCCGGAGTTACGGGAAGAAAAATTATTGTTGACACATACGGCGGCTATTCAAGACACGGCGGCGGTGCTTTTTCGGGAAAAGACCCTACAAAAGTTGACCGTTCAGCGGCTTATGCTGCAAGATGGGTTGCTAAAAACATTGTAGCAGCAGGTTTGGCTGAAAAATGCGAGCTTGAATTAGCTTACGCAATCGGGGTTGCAGAACCAATCTCTGTCATGGTTGACACTTTTGACACGGGCAAAATTTCCGACGAAGAAATTTGCGAACTGGTCAAACAAAACTTCAACCTGAAACCTTCCGCAATAATTAATCAGTTTAATTTGAGAGGGTTGCCGGCTAAAAATGGCGGCAAATTCTACCAGAAACTTGCGGCTTACGGACATATGGGCAGAGTAGATTTTGAAGTTCCATGGGAAAATACCGAGAAGGCCAAACAACTCAGAGAGCAATCTACTTTAGGCTGTTGCTGCTCTCAGTGACATAAAATAACCACCAAACAAGGGGTTAGCCCCTTGTTTGTGAAGGGTTTTGCAGAGTTTGGAAAGCAGGTTATGAAAGAAGAGCCATTCAAAAAAAGAGTTTTATTTTTAGGAATTCCAGATATGGCGTATATTTGCCTTGACGGACTTGTCATGTCCGGAGTTAATATCGTCGGGGTTTTGGGTGCAAAAAAAGATCATCCGACCTATTTAAGTTTTAAAAACTTTGCCAAATCTCGAGACCTTAATTTTATTGAATATGACAGGCTGGATGATAAAAATTTTATAGATGAAATAAAGGTGCTGAAAGCGGACATCGCCGTCGTTTGTTCTTTTAATTACAAAATCCCAAAGGTTTTGCTGGAAGCCGTGAAAGGCGGGTTTATAAACGTTCATCCGTCGCTCTTGCCTAAGTACAGGGGTGCCAATCCTTATTCGGCGGCAATAATTAACAACGAAAAAGAAACCGGCGTTACCCTGCATTTTATGGACGAAAATTTTGACACAGGCGATATAATTTCTCAAAAGAAAATACAAATATCATCAATGGAAACTATGGGTACGCTTTTTAACCGGCTTAATATGCTTGCCCTCGGCATGCTGGTTGAAACGCTCAAGGAATACGAAAAATCCGATTTACCGAGAAAAAAACAGCCCGACGGCAAGTTTGAGGAAGGAAAGCTTTTTGACGGTGACTTGTTTTTCATTAATTACGAAAAAACAGCCGAAGAAATAGAGCGTTTCATCCGCTCGCTTAACCCGTTTCTTATTGCAACAACAGGATTTAGGAAAAATCCGGTTAAGATTTTCGCAGCCCAAAGTGCGAAGGGAAAATCTGAGGCTTTGCCCGGAACGATTGTAAAAATCGGGGACGATAAATTTTATATAGCAACAAAAGACGGCCTGCTTTGCCCGACCGTGCTTCAATTTGGAAGCTTTTTTACAGGAACGGCAAGTGATTTCATCAAAATTTTAAACCCAAAAATCGGAGAAAAATTCGAATGGTTGGACTAAATTTTTTAACGGCCGGAATTCCTTTAAGAACCGAACCCAAAGACTACGATAACGCTTTCAGAGTTTTGGAAGAAATGCAGCTTGACGGCATTGAGCTGGAATTTGTCCACGGGGTAAGAATGAGCGAAGGCTCGCAAAATGTTGTCAAAAAAGCATCCGAAAATTTTGTAATAACCGCTCACGGACCTTATTATATCAATCTTAATTCAAAAGAGCAGGAAAAAATTGACGCGAGCGTCACAAGAATTATTGAAACTGCCTCTATGGCCGATAAGGTGGGAGCTTACAGCATAACTTACCACGCCGCATTTTATATGGGCAACGATAAAAAAATCGTCTTTGACATGGTCGTTAAAGAAACTCAACGTATTATTGACATTGTCGAAAAAGAGGGTTTAAAGGTTTGGATACGCCCTGAAACAACCGGAAAGGCGACCCAATGGGGAGATTTAGATGAAATAGTTGCACTTTCAAAAGAGTTTAAACAAGTTCTGCCATGCGTGGATTTTTCGCACTTACATGCCAGAACAGGGGGTAAATGGAATACTTATAATGAATTCTGCACAATCCTTGAAAAAATCGGCAACGAAATAGGACAATATGCCTTAGATAACTTCCACGGACATTTGGCGGGGATTGCGTATTCAGACAAGGGCGAAAGAAACCACCTTGAACTTAAACAATCCGATATGAATTACAAAGATTTATTGAAAGCACTGAAAAAATTCGACGTAAAAGGGGCATTGGTCTGTGAAAGCCCGAATATTGAAGACGACTGCAAATTGATTAAAGATTATTACTTGAGTATTTAAAAAAAATGTGTTATAATTGGCAATTATGAAAGATAAAGACGAAATTTTAAGAATATTAAAAGAACTCAAACCCATTTTGGAAAATGACTATTATATCACGGAAATAGGGCTTTTCGGCTCTTATTTGCACGGAGAACAGACAAAGGACAGTGATATCGACCTCCTTCTCGACCATAAAAAGGGGCTGACTTTTTTTAAATTGTTAAATTTGGAAGAATTTTTAAATAAAACTTTTAATATAAAGGTTGATATTGCGTTCAAAAAATATCTCAAAAAAAATATCGGAAAACGTATCCTTTCGGAGGTTAATTATGTCTGAACGGGACTACAGCGATTGTATTTGACAGTGCAAAAGAGGATTTAAAAGAGTTATTGCCTATTTTGGAAAAAATTATAAATGGAAACTAAAACACTAACAAAAATTGAAGACAGCAAATATTTCTGGTCGAAGGTTTATCCGATTGCTTATTACGAGGTGGATTTTAAGCAGGTTTTAAAACCCTCTGCACTTTTAAATCTGATGCAGGATGCTGCGACTATAAACGCAGAATTGTTTGGATTCGGGTATTCCTTTACTTATCCGAGAAATTACGGCTGGTTTTTGGTTAAATATCACATGGAATTTGACGATTACCCGCAGGAGCTTAAAGAAATTATGATAAAAACAGAAGCAAGAGGGTACTCAAAAATAATAGCAAACCGTGATTTCGAAATTTGGACTTCCGACAACAAAAAAAGGCTCGGCAGAGCTTCAAGCAACTGGATGCTGGTTAATTTGGAGACTAAAAGGCCTGTTTCGCTTTCAAAAGAAATAGACTTCATGCCTGCATACGAAAAAAGAGAAACCGATATGGAGTTTGAAAAAATTACACCGATTGAAAAAGTTGATTACGAAAAAACCTTTGAAATCAGATACGACGATATTGACGTTAACAGCCATGTAAACAATGCAAATTACGTTATCTGGGCGTTTGAGGCACTGCCTTTTGAGTTCAAAGCCCAACACAGGCTAAAAACTCTCGACATTGCATACAAAAAAGAAATAGCGTTCGGACACAACATTGTTTCTCAAGTACAGCTTGACGAAGAAAATGAAACCTCAACCCACATCCTTAAAAATGCGGCCACGGGAGAAGAATTATGCCTTATTAACGCAATTTGGCAGCAACGTCAGGAAACTTTTCAGCAATGACGTTTACCATTTCCTTCAATGTTTTAACGCTGGATTGTTTAGGTCTAAAAGTATAATTAAAAAAATTGAACGGAGTTCCTTCAAGAAATTTTTCAGAACTTATTCCAAATTCGGTCATCACAAAATTTTCGCCATAGTATAGGTCTTTAACCAGGGTTTGAAACATACCAATCGCTTGACTTACATTTTCCGAATCTAAAACCTTGCTTCCGACCGGCTTGAAAACATTCGCACAGAAATTTTGTTTATACGGTTTTGTTTGGTGTTGTGAATAACTTACAGGTAATATCATTTTTTAACTCCTTTTTATAATTACGTTTGTTTAAAACTGCCTAACGTTTGTTTAAAACCGCCTGAAAAAAATTTTTGCCGGTTTGTAAATAAAATGTTACAATACTCCGCTCAAAACTCCGAGCTTTTCAATCGGGGTATTCGTATTCAGCTCAATATATTTGAACATATTTTGGACAATTCCTGCCGGAAAATAGTAGATATTATTGCAGGGCGTTATCTTTAACATTGAATTTTGCGAGTCAATTGTTATCACGCTCGCTAAAAACTGCCTTTGGGCAACGGTAAAAAGCACATAAGCACTTTTGCTTTGAATTTCATCAATCCTGAATCTGTTTGCATTTGCCCCGGCGAGAGTCAGGTAAAAAAGCTTCCGGCTGTCCATTTTAAAAAACTTATTGCAATTGCCGAAATCAACCGGCTGAGGTGCAACAGGCGGTGGCGGTGACGAAATTTGCGAAATCGGAGGCAAGGTGGTTTTCAAAGGCGGGTAATTGTAATTGTTGGCACACGAAACCGGTGCGGCACTGCCGCCAATATAAAAAATCAAAAAAAGCACAAAAATTTTTCGTTTAACTCTTTCAACCATTAGACCTATCAACCTTTCGATTATCCTTCCAGCCAGCTTTTTCCAACGCTTACGTCAACCACCAGAGGCACCAAAAGCGGTTGGTTAAGCTCCATAGCTTCAAGCGTAAGTTTTTTCACTTTTTCCAATTCGCCTGATTCGACCTCCAAAATCAATTCATCATGCACCTGCATAATCATCTTTGATTTCAGATTATTTTCTTTTAATTTTTTATCAAGTTCAATCATAGCCATCTTGATTAAATCCGCAGCGGTTCCTTGAAGCGGCTGGTTAATCGCAGCACGCTCCGCTGCTTCTTTTATCGGGTGGCTCGGACTTGCAAGGTCGTTCATCAAATACCTTTTACGCCCGAAAATCGTCTCCACATAACCGTTTTCGTGTGCGAATTTAATCGTATTTTGCATATATTCGCGGACTTTCGGATAAGTCGCAAAGTATTTTTCGATAAACATTTCTGCTGCAAACGGTGCTATGCCGAGAGATTTTGCAAGCCCATATTTGCTTTGCCCGTAGATAATTCCGAAATTAACGGCCTTTGCTTTGTACCGCATATCTTTTGTAACACCCTCAAGCGGAACTTCAAAAACGCTTGCTGCGGTTTTGGCGTGGACGTCTTCGCCCGAACAAAACGCCTCAATCAAATTATCATCTCTTGAAACATGAGCGAGCAGCCGAAGTTCAATTTGCGAATAGTCAGCCGAAAGCAGAAGCCCCCTTTCTCTGTCTTTTGCAATGAATGCCTGCCTGAGTTTATTTCCCTCTTCGGTTCTTATGGGAATGTTCTGCAAATTCGGGTTGGAGGACGACAAACGCCCTGTTGTGGTTACAGTTTGGTTATAATTCGTATGGATACGCCCGTCTTTTCTGCTTATCAGCTGAGGCAGGGAATCCGTATATGTCGATTTTAATTTTGAATACTGACGGTGCAAAAGCAAATATTCACAAATTTTATTTTCCTGAGCAAGTTCCTCTAAAATTTCCGCACTTGTTGAATAGGCCGATTTTCCCCGTTTTTTTCTTGATACAATATTAAGTCTGTCAAAAAGTATCTCTCCAACCTGCTTTGGCGAATTTATGTTAAACGGGATACCCGCAATTTCAAAAATCTTTCCTTCAAGCTCTGCAAGTTTTGAGCTAAATTCCGCAGAAAGTTTATTCAGATATTCAACATCAACCGAAACCCCGTCATACTCCATCTGTGCAAGCACCAATGAAAGCGGAACTTCAACGTCATACAAAAGTTTCAATTCTTTTTCATCCAAATTGTTTTGCCAGAACTTTGTCAACTCAAGCGTTGCAAAGGCGTCATCACAAGCATAAGCCGTTGCATCCTCAACCGGAACACACTCCATCGTCATCTGGTTTTTGCCCGAACCAATAAGCTCTGTTATTTCCTGCATAACATGATTTAAATGTTCCAATGATTGGGTCTTAAGCCCGTGTTTTCTCGTCGGGTCCTTGATATAGCTTGCAAGCATTGTATCAAAAACTATACCCTTAATTTTTATCCCGTAATTTTGCAGGATATTATAGTCAAACTTAGCATTTTGCAGGGTTTTTTTAATGTTTTCGTCTTCCAAAATCGGTTTCAAAGCACCCAAAACTTCTTTTAACTCAAGTTGTTCGCCGAATTGATGTGAAACGGGAAGATAGTAAGTGAGAGGCGAAAGGCTAGAGGCGAGAGGTTTTTCTCCATCAAATGCAACCGAAATGCCAACAAGTTCTGCCTCTTGAATGTTCACGGAAGTCGTTTCGGTATCAATTGCGATAAGTTTTTGTTTTTTGAGTGTTTCAACAAGTTCTTTCAAGCCGTCATTTGTCGTAATCGCTTTTGCTTCAAATTTTTCGTTGTCTTTATTTATCTTGTTTTTAACTTCCTGAGAGAACAGGCCGAGCTGCATTTGCCCGAATTGAGGGTTAGAAGGTTGGGGGGTTGGAGTGTTGGAGGGTTGAACGGTCGAACGGTTCTGTTCCCCTTTCCCCGTTCCCATTTCCCATTTCCCATTTCCCATTTCCCTGTTCCCCGCTCCCTCTTTATCAAAGCTGCCCAAAATTCCGTCAATCCCGCGAATAAAGCTGTAAAACTGCATTTTTTTGAGAAATTCCGTTACTTCATCAATGTTTGGCAGTTCAATGTGGGTATGCTTAAAATCAAAATCAATATCCACATCTTTTACGATTGTTGCAAGTTCTTTGCTCAACATTCCGATATCTTTGCCGTCGCAAATTCTTTGCCTGACAGCATTCTCAGGGATTTCTTCACAGTGTGCAAAAAGTTCTTCCATATTCGGGTAACGGGACAGTAATTTTTGAGCGGTTTTTTCGCCAATTCCACGGATGCCGGGGATGTTGTCGGACGTATCGCCCCTTAAACCTTTGTAATCCACAACCTGATTAGGATAAACCCCCAATTTTTCGTAAACCTTATCCCAATTATATTCAATTAATTCACCTTTTGAAGGGATTAAAACTTTTACAAATTCGTCCTTGTCAATCAGCTGAAAGGAATCCTGATCGCCGGTCAAAATAAGCGTTTTATGCCCCAGTTTTGTGGCTTTATCGCAAATTGTTCCGATAACATCGTCAGCTTCGTAGCCCTCCTTAGTATAAATCGGGATATTGAAAGCCTTTAAGCCTTCAAAGATAAGCCCCATCTGACTTCTCAGGGTATCGGGCATTGTTTCCCGATTAGCCTTGTACTGGTCGTATTTTTCGACCCTGAATGTTTTTCGGCCAACGTCGAAAGCAACTGTAATAGCATCCGGCTTTATGTCTTGATTTTTCAGCAAATCGAAAACAGCCTTAAAAAACCCGAAAACTGCCCACGTAGGCTGATTGTCCGTAGTTTTCATGCCGGTACGTTCAAGTGCAAAAAACTGCCTGAATGCCAATGCATGTCCATCTATTAAAATTAGAGTTTTTTGTTCTGTCATTTCCTACTTCCCATTTGTGTCTTTGCGAGGGGGGTAAATGTTTTTGTCCCTTCCTCAAGCCGTTCATGTCTTTGCGAGGGGGTAAATGTTTTTGTCCCTTCCTCAAGCCGTTCATGTCTTTGCGAGGAGCGAAGCGACGCGGCAATCCAAATTCAAATAATATCTTCGTACAAATCCTTCCACTCTTTATTAAAATTGTTTATTAAATTCAATTTCTTTTTCCTCGACCCGCCTTTTATTTGCTTTTCTCTTAAGATGGCATATTCAATACTACCAAAAACTTCAAAATAAACCAATTTATCTAATTCGTATTTTTTTGTAAATCCTTCAATTAATTTGTTTTTATGTTCATAAACTCTTCTGACTAAATCATTAGTCACGCCTGTGTAAAGTGTCCCGTTTTCAAAATTTGTCATTATATAAATGTAATATTGTTTAAATTGCTCCATTTATTGCCTTTTTTTTGGATTGCTTCGTCACTCGTTACACTCGTTCCTCGCAACGACATGCAGGCGTTTATTTTTTATTTGTCTTTGCGAGGCTTTAGCCGAAGCAATCCAAGCAAGTCATTTGTTTTTTGGACTGCCGCATCGCTCACTGCATTTGCTCCTCGCAACGACATGCAGGTGTTTATTTTTTGTTTGTCTTTGCGAGGCTTTAGCCGAAGCAATCCAAGCAAGTCATTTGTTTTTTGGACTGCCGCATCGCTCACTGCGTTTGCTCCTCGCAAAGACATGCAATGACATGAACAATTTTACAACAAAATCTATGTTTTATGCCAAAACTTTAACATAAGTAAATTATTTTCCGACTATTCCCTCCATTTATGATAAACTTATAATATGGACTTTAAAAAATTAGGTAAAAAAAGAACAATTTATTTAGCTTTGGTTTTGTCGGTCGTTGGGGTACTTACATGGGCATTTATTTCTGCAGGAATAATTACCCGTAATTTTAACCGCGAACAGCTGGTTGGAACGGAAAATCGTCAAGAATTGGACATTTCGAGCATTATTCTTACCGAAACGAAAGGCGATAAAAAATATTGGGAAATTTACGGCGAAACAGGCTATTACAACAGCGACAACAAAGTCGCTCTGCTTGAAAACGTAACCGGAAATTTTTATTCCAGCAACGAAGTTTCCATGAGCTTTGAGTCCTCAAAAGGCACATACAACGAGATTAAAAAGCAAATCATACTCTACAACGACACTCATATAGTGATAAAAGACGGAACGTCGCTTTACTGCGACAGGCTTACATGGTCAGGCTCGGACAAAGACGTTATCGCAGACGGACACATTAAAATTAACAGAAACAACGAACTCATTGCAACGGCGGATAAGGCTGTCATAAGCCCCGATTATGCCGATTTCAAAATAATCGGAAAAACCGTTACAAAATTGTATAAATTGAAGGAGAAAAAATGAAAAAGATTTTAACTATATTGACTGTAATCACTGTATTTTTGGGGCTTTCTGCAATTGCTTCCGACCTGATTATCCAGTCAAAAACCCAAACTTTTTCTGAAAAAGATAACAAGATGAAAGCCGAAGGCGATGTTCGGGTGTCTATCGACGATGTAAGAGTTTTGGGCGATAAGGCGGATGTCACTATAACAAAAGACAACAAGCTTGACACAGCGACTTTTTATGAAAAACCTTACGCCTACGAGATTAAAGGCAATAAAAAACGTGAAGTTAAATCGAATATTTTGAAAGTTTCCCTGATAAATAAGGTTATAAAAGCTGAAGGAGCAACCCAAACAACCATCTTTGACGGCAAAGAACCCATTGTTATAATAACCGCAGACAATCAAGAGTACGATACAAAATCAAACGTTATGAAAGCCAACGGCAGTGTGATTATACATTATAAAGAGTTGGAAACTTTTTCAAACCGTGCGATAATCAAAACTAACAAAAACGGTGATTTGCAGAGAATTGACCTGATTGGCACTGCAAGAATCAAACAGGAAAAACACCTTGCAATGGCTGACCACTTCATTTACAGCCCTCTTTCGGAAGAATTAATCGCCATGGGACATACCACATCAAACGCCATCTTAGACGACGGCTCCAAGCTTGTTTTAAAGGGCGATTACCAGCAATATGACAAAAAATCGAACACTTTTTTAGGCAGCGGAAATGTTCAGGTTTGGTTCAAAGACTACTATGCCAAGGGGCCGAAAATCACTTTCTATCCCGATAAAAAGACAAATAAGCCGAATGAAATTTACTTCACCGGCCGTTCAAGCATAACCGAAGACATAAAAACGATTTACGCCGACAAAATAAAAATAATCTTAAAACCGAAAAACTTCTACGCAGAAGGAAATACAAAAACGGTAATTAAGGATGTAGGCAAGGCACAAAACAAAGATGAGAGCTTGTTTTAGGTTAAACGGTGAATAAAAACATGGATAGTAAAATTAAAAAAGCGATTGAATTATTCAAGAACAAAGATTATGAAAAAGCTATTGACGCATTCAGCAGAATATTGGAAAAAGAGGCCGGCAACGTAGAACTGTACAATAATCTGGCTCTTTCATACTACTATATCGGTGAATACGAACAGGCCGAAAAGTTTTTCCTGAAAGCCTTAAGCCTTAATCCGAAATTGGCCGAAGCCTACATAAATCTGGCTGATTTATATTTCAGACAGAGAGATTTTGCCAATGCAGTAGATCTTTTGCAAACCGGAGTTTATGAACTGCCTCAAAACCTTGTCCTGAAACATTATTTGGCAAGAGTTTATATGGAAGATGCAAGACTTGATTTAGCAATCGACGAACTTGACAAAATACTTGAAGAACAACCCGAAAACTACGATGCTTATTACGATTTGGGCAGGATATATTTTGAACTCGGCAACTACGATTTGGCGATAGAAAATTTTGAAAACGTAATCGAGTATAAAAAAGATAACGAATGGGTCCATTATTATATCGGACAGGCTTATGAGACCAACAATGAAATAGATAAAGCACTTTCTAATTATTTGAAGGCAATCACGGTAAGCGAAGCTTTCTATCCTGCCTACAAAAAGGCAGGAGTGCTGTTTTTGGCTCGAAATGACTACGAAGACGCCCTCGAATACTTTGAGAATTACATAAAATTTGACCTTCCTGATGAGGAAATTAAGGCAATCAAAGAAACAATCGAACGAATTCATAAAGTGAGAAGCGAGAAGTGAAAAGCGAGAAGAGCAGGCTGGATTCGCCAACCCAACAGCAAAAAAAATTTTGGATAGCCTTTTCGTCAATAGAAGAGATTGACAGCAAGTTTGTGCAAAGGCTGTACAATTACTTTGGAGATATTGAAACCGCCTACGGGGCTTCGTTGGCGGATTTGTCGCAAATCGAAGGACTCAGTGTAAAAAAAACCCAAACATTCATTGAAAAAAGGGCGAAAACCAATCCCGACAAAGCTTTGGATGAAATTATCCGCAGAAACCTTTCATTTTTGACCCTTGATGACGAAAATTATCCCTGCATGCTCAAAAATATTCCAGACCCGCCTGCTGTATTGTACTTTAAGGGCGACTTGAAACTTTGTAACTTAGAAAAAACCATTGCGGTCGTCGGCTCACGAAGAGCGAGTACAAACGCCAAAGACGTTTTGACAAAAATTTTAACCGAGCTCAGGAACACTGATGTCTGCGTGGTTTCGGGGCTTGCATCCGGAATTGACACAACCGCACATCAAGGTGCTATGGCAAACAACCTCAAGACAATCGGAGTTACGGCAAGCGGATTTGATTTTGTCTACCCGACCTCAAATCGGGAGCTTTATAAAAGGATTGAGGATGGTTGCGGTGCTGTTGTAACCGAGTATTTTCCGACATTTGAGCCGCTGCCTTTCAGATTTCCTCAAAGAAACAGAATTGTTTCGGGGCTTTCTTACGGAACGCTGGTTGCGGAGGCGGCAATAAGAAGCGGGGCGTTGATTACAGCGAATTTGTGCCTGGAGCAGGGAAGAGAGTTGATGTGTATTCCGGGGCTTGTTTCTAACCCAAACACAGAGGGGATTTACAAGCTTTTAAAACAGGGAGCGGCGATGGTTACGTGTGCCGCTGATATTCTGAATGCTTTAAACTGGGAAATCAAGGCTGAAAAACAGTTACAAATGGCCCTTTGTGAATTTTCGGAAGACGAAAAAAAGGTTTTAACCTCGATTGAAATAGAGCCAAAAGGGTTTGATAAAATTTCCTCAGAAACCGGTCTGGACTTTAATAACCTGCTGGTTTGCCTCACCGGTCTTGAACTCAAAGGTTCAATCAAACAAATCGAAGGCGAGAGGTATAAAGTTTGTTGAATAACAAAAAGCATAGCGTTTTGTGAAACACCATGCTCTTTTGTTATTTAAGATTATACCTGTTGTTATTCAAAAATGTTTATAACTTTGTTTTCACCAAAATTATTTTTATCCGCTACTCTTTCGACTAGGCTTTTTTGTAGGCTAAGTCTAAGTTTGCTAAAATTATTAATATTTTGACAAACCTCTGTTAACTCTTGTTCAGCCTTTACTTCAGCAAGTTTTGAACCAGCCTTATCTTGAAGATTTGAAAGCTTGACTTTAGCCTCTGCAAATGTACCTAAACGCCGAGAGTCAGTCTTAGCGTGAAGCTTATTAAGTTTATCTTCAGCTTTTAATCTTGCTCTCCTGATGTTAGAAATATTTTTAGCCCTTGTTATTACTTCTGCGGCATATGCACCTTCTTTAATTGCGGCGTCTTTTGTTTCGAAGGCATCTTTAATTTCCGCTTCCTTCGCTAAAGCTTTTTCACGAATTTCGGAACGTAGTTTAGATAATTTTTTAGTAATTCGTTCCAACTTAGCATCAACTTTTGTCAATTCAGCTTTTTTTGCGGCTATTTTATCTAATAATTCAATCCCCTTGTAGTAATGCTCCCCTTTTTCGTGAGCATCGCTTAATTTAGAGGCTTGAACTATATGTTCACTAAGATTTTCATCTGTAATCCTTGCGTTGTCCTCTGCCACTTCAGCTTCTTCTTTTGCAAATTTTTCAGCAATTTTCTGATTTTCTTCTTCCAGTTTGGCAATTTTTGCTTTGATAGCTGTTTTTTCCTCAATTAAGATTTCTTTTCTCAATTTGATATCATCAACATAATTTTTGATTGCTTTTTGTATTGGCCTTATTGTAATGTCCTTTACAAACTCTAAAGCCATACCTTTTGATGATTCTTTAACCTTTTCAATTTCTTGTGTGAGCTTTGCTTGTTGTAAAGATAATCTAACCTCATTTGGTACAAATTTAGGTGCTTGATAAACCTTTTGTGCAACATCTGCTCCTACTTGTGTAATTCCCATTCTAATACGTCCTTTCTTTTTTTTACTTAGTAACATTCATAGAAAACATGTCCAAAAAATTTTTTGCTAGTTTTCTTATTATTTTTTTATATTATTTTTTATAATAGTGCCGTATTGCACTCCAGAAAAGCATTTGCGGATTTTAAATTCAACTTTACATTTGTTACAATCCGCGACTCAGACCGGCAAAAGTAATCAAATTTTATGCTTTTGGGCTTCACTTCACTATAAATTTCATTATAAAAACAAAATATTCAAAAATTACTTTTTAAAGACTTTTTGTAAATATTTTGTAACACCACTAGGGAAAATTTATGCATAATCGATAAAATTTGCACAAAATATTATGCATGTTATAATTTTATAGCGACTAATATTAAAGAAGAGTAAAAATGACGACAAAAACAACAAAACCCCAAAAAACCACCGAAGAAATTAAGATGAAAACAACAAAAAAATCCCCAAAAGGCGAAAAAGCTCTGGTGATTGTAGAGTCACCCGCCAAATCAAAAACGATTAAAAAGATTTTGGGTGATAATTTCTTAATTGAAGCAAGTTACGGCCATATTAGAGATTTACCGCCAAAAACCCTCGGGTTTGACATTCAAAATGATTTTGAACCTACTTTTGTCATAATCCCTGAAAAGAAAAAGGTTGTTACAAGGTTAAACGAAGTTGCAAAAAAATGTGATAAAGTTTATCTCGCATCCGACCCCGACCGTGAAGGAGAGGCAATTGCATGGCATGTCCGTCAGGTTCTTGATGTGCCTGAAGAAAAGATTTACAGAATTGAGTTCAACGAAATCACCCCGAAAGCCGTAAAATACGCTGTTGAACATTCAAGAAATATTAACATGGCTCTTGTCAAAGCCCAACACACAAGACAAATTCTGGATAAACTCGTCGGGTTTAAGATAAGCCCCGTCCTCTGGGAAAAACTCAGAAACTACAAACTTTCAGCCGGCAGAGTTCAGTCCGTCGCACTTCGCATGATTTGCGAAAGAGAAGACGAAATTGAAGCCTTCACCCCCGTTGAATACTGGTCAATTTTGGCAGAACTCGACCAAAAAGGAACAACAATTGAGGCCGAACTCTCCAAGTACAAAAACAAAAAAATTGAGATTAATAATCAAGCCGAAGCTCAAAAAATTGTAGATTTTTTGAGCGACAAAAGCACCAAATATGAAGTTTCCAAAATAACAAAACGTGAAAGTATTCGAAGACCCTCAGCACCTTTTATAACCTCAACTCTGCAAAGAGAAGCAAGTTCAAAATTGGGCTACGGGGTTTCAAAAACAATGCAGGTTGCCCAAAAACTCTACGAAGGGATGGAACTCGGAGATGAAGGCTCAGTCGGTTTAATCACCTATATGAGAACAGACTCCGTGCGGATTTCAGATGATGCCGTCGAGGCTTCAAAAGATTTTATCCTGAAAAATTACGGCGAAAAATATTACCCTCTAGAGCCGAATAATTACGTTAAAGCAGGTAAGAAAAATGTTCAGGACGCCCACGAAGCAATTCGGCCTTCTTATCCGGAGAAAACTCCCGAAAGTGTAAAAAAATACCTTACAGGCGAACAGCACAAGCTTTACAAATTGATTTGGGATAGATTTATGTCATCTCAAATGTCGAATGCAAACGTTTCAAACACCTCAATCGACATTGAAGCGGGTGATTACACACTCAAAGTCGGAGCAAGCAAGGTTACATTCGACGGATTTTTAAAAGTTTACTGTGAGGATGAAGAGGATTTGAACAAAAAAACCATCCCTGACTTTGCAAAGGGTGACATCTTAAAATGCAAAAAGGTTGACCCGAAACAGCATTTCACCCAGCCTCCGCCAAGATTTTCAGAAGCTTCTCTGGTTAAGGCTCTTGAAGAAAACGGCATCGGGCGTCCTTCGACTTACGCATCAATCATTACAAAAATTCAAACCAGAGGCTACGTTGAAAAAATCGAAAAAGCACTCGCTCCAACGCTCTTAGGCCGGACTGTTTCAAAACAGTTAGTGGAACATTTTACTGATATTATGAATTATAAATTCACGGCCGGCATGGAGGATAAATTAGATGCGATTGCCGACAAAAAAGCCGTCTGGAACAACGTTTTAAAGGAATTTTACGGACCATTCATTGAAACCGTTAATAACGCAAAGCAAAATATGGAAAAAGTTAACATTGAAAGCGAAGTTATGTGTCCAAACTGCGGCAAAGTGATGCTCGTGAGAAACAGCCGCTACGGAACCCAATTTTTGGGCTGTTCCGGCTATCCCGAATGTAAAACAATGATGCCTTTGAACGGCAGCGAAGCTCCGGAGCCTGAGAAAAGCGATGAAAAATGCGAAAAGTGCAGTTCCGAAATGATTATTAAAGTCGGACCTTACGGTAAATATTTGCAATGTACAAACGAAGAATGCAAAAACAGAAAACGGATAGTTATAACAACAGGTGTAAAATGCCCCAAAGCAGGCTGCGAAGGTGAAATCGTCCAAAGGAAATCCAAGTTTGGAAAAATATTTTACGGCTGCAACAAATACCCTGATTGCGATTTTGTCCTGTGGAATGAGCCTACCGGTGAAACCTGCCCCGAATGTAAATCTTTGCTGGTCAAAAAATTCTTAAAACGCGGCAACACAATCGAATGTTCAAAAAAGGAATGCAGTTACAAAAGGCCGATGGAAGAGGAATAAATTTTGAGCTTGCGAGAAAAATTTTAACATTGTACAAAATGCCGAGTTCTTGGTATAATCAAACAATACTGAAATAAGTTCAGGATGATGTGATAAAAAAAATAAAAAGGAATTTAAGCATGGCGTATAAATTAGGTTTAATCGGATATAACCTTTCGCATTCAATCTCTGCAATTATTCACAGGGCAGGGCTGAAAAGTCTGGGAATTGACGGAACTTATGAAATTTTGGAAACACCCCCCGAGGAGCTGATTTCGCGGATAAAATTTTTAAAAGCCAATGATTACAATGGTTTCAACGTAACAATTCCATTGAAAGTTCCTATGGCACTATTCCTTGACCATGTGGATAAATCGGCCGACGTTTCAGGATGCGTAAACACGATTAAAATACGCACTGACAGGACTTTTCACGGGTTTAACACCGACATTTACGGGTTTCAAAAAGCAATTCCCGCCGAAATTCAACAAAAACTGAACGGTTCCAATGTAAGTATTTTGGGAACAGGCGGAGCCGCGAGAGCCGCGGCGGTGGGTTTGATTGAACTCGGAGTTAAGCAGGTTAATTTCTTTTCAAGAAATATAATCAACACGTCCGAAACGATTAATTATTTCAGGAAAACTTTCCCCGGGGTTACGTTCAAACTGTACCAGATGCAAAGCAGCGGAGAATTGTTCAAGTCCGCCATGATAGTCAATGCAACGCCGATTGGCATGAAGGGAAATTCTGCCGACCAGATGCCTTTGGCTTACGAAACCGTCAAAAATCTGGACAAAAACACCGTAATTTACGATATAGTTTACAACCCGACAAAAACTCTTCTGCTTGAAAAAGCCAGAGGATACGGACTTGAAACGATTAGCGGGCTTGATATGCTAATCAATCAAGCCGCAAAGGCAATTGAAATTTGGACAGGAAAATTTCCCGACACAGACAAAATGAAAATTGCAGCATTAGAAAGCCTTTAAAGAAGCAAAGAGGCATGGCAAAAAATGGTAAAATTAAAATAGGGTCGCAAAAAGAGTAGGATGGGCTTCAGCCCATCAAATCAATAGGACGAAAATGTTAGCTAAACGCATAATCCCATGTTTGGACGTGAAAAACGGTGAAACCGTCAAAGGAATTAACTTTGAGAACCTGCAGTATGCGGGCAATCCGATTGAATTGGCGAAAAAATATTCGGACGAAGGTGCCGACGAACTCGTTTTTCTTGATATTACGGCAACAAATGAGGGCAGAAAAACAACCGTAAAGATGGTTGAGCAGGTTGCGAAACAGACTTTTATTCCTTTTACCGTGGGTGGCGGGATTAAATCGATTGACGATATGCGGCACCTGCTTTCAGCAGGTGCCGACAAAGTTGCCATAAACTCCGCAGCGGTCAAAAACCCAGAATTAATCAAAGAGGCTTCAGAATATTTTGGCTCGCAGTGTGTCGTTGTGGCAATTGATGCAAAGCGTATCGGGGAAGATTTTTACGTTTTTATCAATGCGGGGCAGAAAAATACCGGCCTCAAACTTTTAGATTGGGCAAAAAAAGCCGAGGCACTAGGAGCGGGTGAAATTTTGCTTACCTCAATGGACGCAGACGGGACCCAAGATGGGTTTGACTTAGAGATGACAAAACTTGTGGCTGAAAACGTTAATATTCCGGTAATCGCTTCGGGCGGTGCGGGAGCGGAAGTAGGGCATTTCGTCGATGTATTTAATTCAGCGGGTGCTGATGCGGCGTTGGCGGCTTCGATTTTTCATTACGATACATTACCGGTTAAAACGTTAAAAAAAGAGCTTAAAAATCAAGAAATTTCAATTCGGGTGTAAATTTATAGCCACGTGTCTAATACCCAAAAGAAGCATAATAATGTATAACGTATATAAAGAAATAAAGAGCGTACAATACTCTTTAAAACTTTATACTTAACACGATTCAGCTATGACCCGATTGTAATTAATCGGGCTTTTTCTTGATTTTTTGGCACTTCAACTGAATATTTGTCTGTATTTATCATGCTTAATTCAACTTGACAAAGCTGGTTTAGCGGGTAGAATTAAGTATATGACCTATTGGGGCGTAGCCAAGCGGTAAGGCACCTGGTTTTGGTCCAGGCATCCGGAGGTTCGAATCCTTCCGCCCCAGATTTATAAAAAACTCCTTAGAACAAAAGTTCAAGGAGTTTTTTGCATAACCAGGGCAAGGTCCGAACCTGATTATCGGCTCTCGCCGTCGCCGCTAACGAGGTTAACCGATAAATCGGCATACTGACTCGTACGGTTCGCGTCTCTCGCTCACCTACGATTCAGTAGAATCCTTCCGCCCCAGATTTATAAAAACCTCCTTAGAACAAAAGTTCAAGGAGTTTTTTACTGTAGGTATAAATTTTACCAATTTTTGATAATTTTATTGCTGCATCTACCTTCTGTGGTAATCCATTCATAGCCTTGCTCTCTGCAGGTTCTCGATTCAATAGCCATATCACATTCTTTTCTTTTATCATCCCATTTAAAATGTTTTTTTAAACAATATTCTTTAGTCAATATATTTTCCCCAAATCTCAATCCTTCAGCACAAATCCCTGTATCTACACAAAAATCTTCATCTATGAAACACTTTATTTTTTGAATGATTTTAAACGTAAAAAATAATATAATAAGGACAAGAATTAATAATATTATTTTTTTTAAATCTTTCATTTTGGTCCCTTTTGTTTAGTATTGGCATACATATCACAACTTCTATTTCGTTCGTCCCAAGTTAATTTATGCTTTAGGCAATATTCTTCAGTTACAATTTCTCCAGCCCATTTCAAACCTTCTTTGCAATAGCCATCATCATAGCATTGGTCTTTGTCCCAAGCTAATCTTGACTTTGGTAAAATAAAAGGCAAATTTATATAACCGAATAGAATTGATACATATAAAACCTTAAAGTACCATTTTGACTTTACAAAAAATATTATACAGGTCAGTGGAATCATCACTAATGAAAATATTGCCATTAATAAAGTTTCTTCACTAGCTCCTGAAACCATTCTATCAATAAAAATTGAACTAAAAAAGAACAAGCACAATATGCCACAAAAAATTATCTTCATTAATATTTTTAGCATTTTTAAAAAAGTATTCATAGATGTATTATAATATGAAAACTTTATTTTTTCGGCATAAAAATATCACGAATTTCAGACATTTTTAAGTCTTTCTCAGAATTCATTTGTTCTTTAGCTTTTTGGATTCCATACCAATCTGCTCTCAAATCGCCCATGCTGTCGTCCCATGCTTTTTGAGCTGACATTTTCTTATGGCTAATTTTATCAATTAAATCCCAAACTTCTTTTAAGATACTTAAAATTTTAGCTGTAATTTCCCCGACTTCGCTTCTTTTTGTACAATCATAATTAGCATTTGCATGGTAAAATTTGTCGGTACATTCATCACATAATCCTGCATCTCGGAGGGCTTGTAGTTGGTCTTTATAATCTTCAAATATCTGGTAAGAAGCAATTACTTCATTTACCACATACAATACGTCTTGCCCCAAAGTAAGCACCATAGAAATATCAATCGGGGTAAGCAAATCTGAGAAAGAAGCTAAATACTCTTCAGCAAAGTCAGAGTTTTCTATCATTTCAATTAATTCTTCTCGTGCTTCTTCTACCTGCTCACTAAATGATTGTATTTCACCCATTAAAGAAGTTGTTTCATCCCCATTTGCATCTGAATCTTCTTTCATACTTTCAATTTCTCCAGATGCTTCATCTGCATCTTCAAGATTTTGTTCTACTTCTTCAATTCCATCACACATTTCTTCATCATCTTCTGAATCATTTTCACAAACTTCCTCTATATAACAATTGCAATTGGGATGAGGTCTATCTGGAATCTCATCAGCAAATTCATATTCAGTCCCATCTAAATCTTCGCAAAGCTCACATGGATTATCTCTATTTGCGTGCCAAATATATTTTATATAGCTAATCCCTGTCTTTAAAACATCATCTGACATTTGTTTTCTCCTTTGCTAAATTTTTATAAATATTCAGAACTTTTTTATCTGTATCAATTCTTCCATCATTTTTTGTATCAAAAATTGCATTATTAACCGCACCACGTCTAACATATTTTTGTACAATTTGTGGAGTATATTTTTGACAAACATTTTCAAGGCAAGCATAAGTCTGATTACCTAAAATTCCGTCTTCTTCAACTGGACGTTTTGCTTCAATCGGAGATTTTTTATTATATTTATTTAAAATGTTTAAACCTCTTTGAAAATCTTTTACAGCTTGTTCGGTACCAACTTTTTTAATATGTTTTTGTAAAAAATCTAAAACCTCTTGGATATTACTATTTGCATTTAAAGTCGTATTGGTCTTACTTGAAATTGCAGTTTTATTTACAATATTGCTATTAAAATTAGTAATTAATTTTTCTGATAATTGACTAATAACATTGGCTTCAACCTGAGCTTCTTTTATTAAATCAGCTTTCAAAAGTTCATTATATCTATATACAGAATATTCTAACTCGTTCAAATCATTATATAATCCCATAATTTTACTTTTATTGGGCTGTGGTAGATTCATTAAAGAATCATAATCACTGGTTATTGAGGTTTTAAATTGACGGATTAATCCCAATACAGGCATAAGTGAAGTACTTTGACTTAGAGCCTTAGATATTTCATTAACAATTTCAGATATTGTTGTTTTTATACTATTAAAATTTATCATTATTTCTCCTTAAGTATATAAAATAATGATAACAAATTTTTTACATTTTCAAAAGTCCGCAGTTTTACGTACAGAAATTAAGCAATTAACTCTTTTAACATTGGTAAAAGTAATTTGAATTCCGCAGGATTTTGTTCATAAAAAGTTCGGATTCCTCTTACTAGCCCCAGCTTTATAAAAAACTCCTTAGAACAAAAGTTCAAGGAGTTTTTTACGCAATCAGGGTGTATTTTTTCATGCAAGTTGAGTAGGCAAAAAGTCAAGTCCAAAAGGCGAAAAGTAGGGCAGGATTGCAATCCTGCCGATTTCAGAAGTCGGAAAACAAAATGAGCCAAAGTGCATAAAAATTCCGATTTCGTCCCGAAAATGTGCATAGCAGAAATTCACAAATTTAGCCTTAAATCCTAGAAACATAAACCTTTCAAGTCAATGAACGAATTATGCAGTTTGAAAATAAAAGTCAGGCATTGCCTGGCCTACATACTGCATTTACCGGCTGGTTTTATATAAATAGTAGATATTTCTTAGGTATTGTTATTTATTTATTTATTCATTATACTTTTCTTGTTAACTAATAACTAGGGATTGAGGATGTTTATTAAAAAAATTCAAGATTCTAAATTTAATTCAAATAACTCAATTGAGAAATTAGAATCTATAAATAATATTAGTGTCAGACTTTCTGATGGCAACAGACGAATTATACTGAAAAACATTATGCTTCAAGATACAGTCAGTTTTGGAATGAATAATACGAGGCTTGTAAACGAATTAAAAACTTTTTCAAAAAAAGTTTTTAAAGGAGAAAAAAGCCTATTTAAACCTTTTGCAAAAAGACAAATAAACCTTGACAAATTAGAAAGGCTAACTAATGAAGCCCTAAATGTTTTTGAAATTTTACATAACAACAGCAAACATGCAATGAGTACAAATAAAGATATAGTATCTGATATTATTGTATCGTGCTACCACAAAAGCGGTGAAGCAAAAAAACCTCATTTAGCTAAAAGATTTTTAAGCCTGAGTTTGAGTTATCCTCCCGGTTCAGTTCCTGCCTTTAACGCAAACCATATGATAGATAGTATTTTGCAAAGTAAGGTTTTAGATAAAGAAGAAATTTTGATTCTTTTTAATAAAAATATTCCAACAAGGGAAATTAAAAAACCTTTTGAAACCTTTGAAGAGTTTTATAATTATTTTTCTTATCAACCTTATGCTGTTTCAATGTAGCGTATTGGTAATTTTGTTGGAAATAATTGCTTAATAAGACAGAAGACTCAAACTCTCTGACACTAAAGCTCAAACCATGTGATAATTTACATTTACTATCGGCTCTCGCCGTCGCCGCTAACGAGGTTAACCGATAAATCGGCATACTGACTCGTACGGTTCGCGTCCCTCGCTCACCTACGATTCAGTAGAATCCTTCCGCCCCAGATTCTTTTTTTGTAAAAAAGCCAAACTACAGAAATGCACTCATTGGCAACGTCAAGATGCGGAAAATTCATTACGAATGTGTAAATTTTTCTAAAATCTCTTCAAATTTGGAAGGATTATCACTAACTTCTTTCAATAATGAAAGCAATTCTTTTTTATTTAAAAATTTGGAATTGCCAAGTCTCTCCTCCAAAAACCTTGAACCGCCTAATTGATTAAATTTATCCTTCCAATCTGAGAAGTCCGTACTATAACGCCCAAATCTGTAAACCTTTAAAGCTTGAGAAACTGCTTCACTATCTATTTCATTGTATTTTTTCAAGTCGCCGGGTGAAAGGCTGTAAATATATCCTTTTTCTTTTGCAATAATCCCTTTTAATTTTGGATCTAACCAATTGGAATCCTCCACAATATTATTAATAGAATGTCTTAAAAATCTGCCCCATGCATTTGAACCCGTTTTATAATAACTTTTCAAAAGAAGTCCTGCATCTACGGTCTTAATTTTTGCCGATGAAAAACTTGGTTTATAATCGTTAGTTATTGGTTGAATTTTCATATGTTTACCCCTTCTTAATACATATTATATTAATAAAAAACTTTTTTCATATCTGTATTTTACAATAAACGAAATGTTAAGAATGTAACTATTTTTCTAAAAATTGAAATTTGACATCTTGTATATACTTTATATATATAAGTGAGAGTTATTAAAAATGAATCGAGGCCAATTATGTCCATAGATGCAGTAAGCTCAGTAGCCAGCTCAAGTGTAGCAACCAGTGCAGCACGTTCATCTTCTTCGACTTTAAGTGATGATACAAAAAAGAAATTGCAAGCTTTGGGATTAGATCCATCAAAATATACATCAGAAACTCAAGCTCAACTAGCTATTAAAGATGCTCAAGAAAAACAAGAAGGTACTAAAAAATCAGGTGGTTCAAATCCATTAGAATCAATTATTAAAACCGAAGTTAATAGTTTAGCTTCTGCAATGGGTATTGAGATTGGCAGTAATGATAAACTTGATGACATTTTAAATAAAATAAGCACCCAACTTACAACTTTACAAGCAAGTGCCGGAACTGACGGTACTAAACTATCTAATGTCAATAATTATCAAAATCAATTCGCAACTATTACAAGTGAACTTTCACAATTAGAAGCCGCCAGGAAAATGACAGGTGCAACTGCATTAGCTAACTACAACAAAGCGGCTCTGGGGCTTGCTGCTTAATCTAAATTTTTCACCTTCGTTTTTAACTCTTTGTGCATCGTTCATTATGAAACGTTGCTTGAATAATTAGCGTAATATTCAAATGTAAATTGTTATTTATTATATAATAATTTTATGTTTATTTTAGTAATTTTAATCTCATTTATTTTATTATTCACCATCGTTTATGGAATGAACAATTGTTGGCGAAGTGCTGCATTGTCAGCTTCTATAATATTGGGACTTTTATTAGTTTCTATTACCGAAGGTTTAAGTATTTTTAAACTGATTAATTTTAAATGTATTGCATTATCTTGGGGAATAATTGACTTAATCTTAGCTTTAATTTTATATATTTTATTTAAAAAAAATATATTTAAAAATATTAAATTGCCATTGTTTCCTAAATTGGATATATATTTAAAAATTATGTGTATAATTGCAGGCGTTTATATTGTTGCAACCGGACTAACCGCTATTGTTGCGGCACCTAACAACTATGATTCTATGACATATCACATGGCCCGTATAATCCATTGGATGCAAAATTCAAGTATAGCACATTATCCTACCGGTATTTTGAGACAATTATATTCAGGACCGTTGGCTGAGTTCAATATAATGCATTTTCAGATTCTTTCAGGAGGTGACCGCTTTGCGAATTTAGTTCAATGGTTGGCTATGCTAGGCAGTATTACAGGCGTTTCTCTTATAGCCAAATTATTGGGAGCGAATATTCGTGGTCAGATTTTTGCTTCAATGCTTACTTTGTCAATTCCCATGGGAATTTTACAGGCAACAAGTACACAAAACGATTTAGTCGTAAGTTTTTGGCTTGTTTGTTTTGTGTATTATTTATTAAAAACAACGCAAGTTGATGATAATAGGTCAATTATTATTAATTCATTTGCCTGTGGTGCAAGTTTAGGGTTAGCGTTTTTGACAAAAGGCACAGCTTACATTTTTGCATTGCCATTTTTAGTTTGGTTTGGAATTTCCATTATCAAAAAACTTAAAATTAATGCATATAAACCTATTTTGATAATTGTTTTAATCTCCGTTATCATAAACTTAGGATATTGGGTAAGAAATTATCAGCTTTTCGGGTCTCCTTTTTCTCCTGATGATGACGCCAAGATGCAACAAAATTTAGTTTTTACACCTAACTATTTTGCTATAAGCGTACTTAAAAATATTTATTTACAGACAAAAACATCTTCTGTTGATATTAATAATCAAGAAACAAGAATAATAACAAAAATTGCCAAATTTGCAGGTGTTGATGTTAATGACAATCGAACCAACTATTACAATGAAAAATTTCATGTATATGAGTCAAACAATCATGAAGATATCGCCGCTAATCCGATACATTTTTGTCTAATATTAATAAGTATTTTTGTTTTCTTTGGGGTTAAAAAATATAAAGAAAAAGACGGAATGGCAAGCTATTTACTGACGTTAACCGCAGGGGCGTTATTATTCTGTTTTATTTTAAAATGGCAGCCATGGGGCAGCAGGCTTCAGCTGCCACTTGTTGTTTTAATTTTTCCTTTTGTAGGCAGGGTTTTGTCCGAGATATCAAAGGAAGCAGCAGTTAACATAATTATATTAATAGTTATGTTATCAAGTTTTCAGCGAATTTTTCATAATGAAACCAGAACTTTATGCTCAAGACAAAGTATATTTAAAAAAACAAGGATAGAACAATATTTTCGTATGGCTAAGGAACAAACCCAATATAATTATTCGTCGGTTGCAAATTTGGCAAAAATTAATAAATGCCATAATATTGGTATAATATTGGGAGGAGATACTATAGAATATCCTTTGTTAGTGTTATTAAGACAAAATATTAAAGACGTACGTGTAGAATACATTAATGCAGGGAAACTATTAAAGAACATTAACTCTGATTATTTTAATCTGTTTACTCCTGATGCGGTGATTTCAACGGAAAAGTTAGAATTAAAGCAAATTAGATACAAAAATCGCATTTATAAAAGAAAATATTCCTCAAAAATAATAAATTTTTATAATTAACAGAGATATTTCTAGCACTTTTTAACAAAGATTAACAAAAAACAGAGCAGGGAAATATTTAGAGTTTCCCTGCTCTGTTTTGTTCAATCCTCTTTTAATATTTTAAATACAATATTTA
>JBAYNW010000018.1:0-30091 GCA_041678605.1 Candidatus Gastranaerophilaceae bacterium
ATCCAACACGTGAGATCCCGAATTAAGGACAATCCCTTTTGAAACCGATAATTCATGTTTCGGGATGACGAGGGGACTTTTTAGTCAGCCCCTTCGCGGAAATAAATTCAGGGTGACGTAAACGGGAATAATTCCGCATCTTCTTTTTGGGATTATTATTTAATACTTGGAGAGGCCACTTAAATTTTTGACAATGCCATCTAAAACCCGCATAAATCCTCTTATTGAAGAAGTTTTTTTATTAACCGAAAATTTGTAGTTTACAACACGTCCGTCGGAAACCGCCAAGGCATTAACATTGTTTTTGTCAAGATTTTTTATGTGTACAAGTACCGGCTTTCCATTCAGGGTTATGTTTAAGATTTTGTCAACCACCTTTTCAAAACCATCGGCGAATTTCTTTCCGCCTTTGTTTGCGAATAGTCCGACAGTGCGGTCATCCATACTTACATACATTCCAAAAGCCGGATGGCCCTTGCGGCATTGAGCAGAGCTATTTGCACTTGTAACTTTCATAATTTCCATTTTTCACATTCTCCTAAACAATCTATAACACGATGCAGTACTTGTTTAAAAAACCATAAAAGAAAAACTTGTTAGTGATTGTGAAAAATATTGAAAATTTGTTACAAATATTTACACAGTTTCATGTGAAATCCACTTCAGATAGGTTTCGTCTGCCTCAATTATCGGCAAGGCAATAACCTCTGGAACGTTGTAAGAATGCAGTTTTTGGATTAACCGGTTAATTTTGTCAAACAATTCTTTTTTTGTTTTGATAATCAGCAAAGCCTCTTTTTCTTCGCACATTTCACCGTCCCACGAAAAAACCGATTCCATTTTATCAATTATATTCACACACGCCGCCAAATTGTTTTCCACAAGCTCTCTGGCGATTTCCAGCCCTTCTTTTTTATTGGGAACGGTACAATAGATTACGATAAATTCCATGATTGCCTCCTTTTTGGGAGGGTTGGATGTTTAGAGGTTTGGACGGGTTGGCTTTTTAAAAATTTATTAACTAACCTTCTAACCTTCTAATCTTCTAACCCTCTGAAAATATTTTTTGCGGGTTCAAGATATTTTTTTCATCAAAAACCTTTTTAATTTTCCTCATATATTCCAATGTTACACCATCAATCGCATTTGTCATGTATTTTGATTTTTCACAGCCGATACCGTGTTCCCCCGATAGTGTTCCGCCCAAATCTATTGCCAATTGATGAATTTCATCCTTTGTTTTGGAATAATTTTCGGCATCTTCATCATTGCTTAAGTCAAGCGGGATATTCGGGTGAATATTGCCGTCGCCGATGTGGCCCATAATGCAGACCGGCAAATTATTTTTATCACAAATTTTTCGCACACCCAAAACCAAGTCCGTAATTTTTTCTCTGGGTACAACGACATCTTCTGTGACGACGTTCGGTTTAAGTTTTGCACACGCCCCGAAGGCAGAGCGGCGGGCCGTCCAAATCCGCAGGGCTTCCTCATCTGTTTTAGAAAAGCGGATTTCAGTTGCTCCTGCTTTTCTGCAAAGTTCAACAACTTTGTTTTGCTGATAATCAAGCGAGGACAAATACCCGTCGACTTCCAAAAACAAAGCAGCATCTTTATCCGTCAAAAGCCCCGCAGGATAAAATTTTTCTATTGTTTGCAGAGTTTTTTGGTCCATAATATCAAGAGTTGCGGGCATAAGTTTATTTTGCAGAATAACATTTACGGCATGTGTTGCATCAGAAATTTTATCAAAATAAGTCAAAATTACTCTTGAGCCTTCAGGTTTAGGGATTAATTTAACCAACGCCTCAACCACAATTCCGAGAGTGCCTTCCGAACCGATAAAAAGCTGTGAAAGATGATATCCTGTCGAATTTTTTGCGGTATTTGAGCCTGTGTTGATAATTCTGCCGTCTGCAAGCACAATCTTCAAATCAATTACGTAGTCTTTTGTAGAACCGTATTTGAAAGTTCTGGGACCGCCGGAGGAAAGTGCTATACTTCCGCCGATTGTTGAAACCGCCAAATTTGAAGGATCAGGCGGGTAAAAAAGCCCGAGTTTTTCGGCTTCTTCCTGCAATTTACCTACCACAACCCCGCTTTGAACTCTTGCGGTCAAATTTTCCTGATTTATCTCTAAAATCCTATTCATTTTTGAAAAATTAAGGATAATTCCGCCGCCTCTGTCCGATTTTTTCGTAATGCAGGCTCCTACGAGGTTTGTACCTGCTCCACGGGCGATTACGGGAATTTCATTTTCGTAAGCCAGCTTCATTATTTTTTGAACCTGCTCAGCAGTTTGGATAAACACAACAACGTCGGGCAAATTTTCTATATTTTGCTTATTTGTTGCATCCTGTGCATAAACGTAACGCTCTTCCACTCCGGTTAAAACGTTTTCGGGAGAAACAATCTGCTTTATTTTTTCAATAACTTTTTTCATTGTTTGATTATACAGCAAATGGCTAGAAGAGAAAAGACCTACTTTTTCTGTAGAAAAAGTAGGCAAAAAGACTTCCCGTTCACTGTTTGCCGTTTACTTCTCCGGCAACCATAGTCCCGAATTTATCGCCAAGGCTGTAAGCCGTGCAAGAACCAACTACAAAGGCCACTCCGTGGATTATTGCGGGAAGTTTTCCTTCAATTTTGTACTTTGCTGCAAATTTCATAACCCTTTCGGCGATTTTGTCTATACCTTTTATTTTTGGGATATCGTCCAAATGGTTTTTCATCAAGTGTTCAACCGCAAACATAGAAGACAAAGCCGCTGCATTTTTGATTAGGGCGGAATCTTTGTCATCCGCTCTTAAAATGTCTATGCCGGAAGAAACGCAGATAAGCGGGTTGACTTTCCTGCTTGCAAAATCTATAGCTTTACCGGCGTATGAAAGAAGTTTTTCACTTTCAGAATATGTTTTCAAGGCGTTAACAGCTGTTCTTGCACCTTTGCCGACTTCGTTGTCAAGCGTTGAAACGTAATCAACGACCTTTTTCGCCTGTCCCGCAGCAACGGCCCAGCGGCCGATTTTATCCTGCTTTTCGGCCTTATCGACGTTTCTTGCACAAAATATTGCTGATGAAATAACATTTGACATAAATAAACCTACATAAATACACTACCTATATATGTATAAAGTATTTTTAAGTCTGAAAATTGCCTGAAATTGTAAATTATTTACATAATTTACAATATTCGCAAGTTTTGCAACGTTCAATGTTTTTTGAGAAAACATTTGAATTGACCGCAAAATCAATTTTACCGCAGGTTGACAGGATTTTTTCTTCGTATTGTTTTTTTAAATCCTCATTGAATAAAATTTCTTTTTCGGTATGTTGAGAACTCCCCTCTCCCCTTGCAGAAGAGGAGTTGGGAGTGAGGGGTTTTAATCCGATATAAACGAACTTGAGCGAGCCATACCCGCCTTTCTGTTGTAAAAACTTATCCGCACAGAGCAAATATACAATCGTCTGAAACTCCTTTTCGGCATCTTTTGGGATGTTACCAGTCTTGTAGTCGAGAATGACAAAATTAGCTGAAAGGGTGAACGGGTGAAGGGGTGAAGGGTCGAAAGGTCGAAGGGTTGAACGGTCGAATGGTTCAATTCCCAATTCGCAATTACCAATTTCCTTTCCCCTTTTTCCGTTTTCCCTTTCCCCTTCCCTCATCAGGGCGTCAAGTCGCCCGCCGACCCAATATTGGCCGACCCTACAGGACAAATTGTATTCTGTGTTAACCACATTTAACTTAAAATATTTATTTGATTTCAAATTATCCCATGCGTTTTTTTCATCCGCAGTCAAAACTTTTTCCATTTTTTCAACATTTTCGCCTCTCAAATAATAATTTGCCAATGCGTGAATTTTTTTACCTTTTTCGAAGATGGCGAAACGTTGAGGAACAGAGAGTTTTTCTATATATTTAAAGAAAAATTTCTGTTGACATTCATCAAATGTTTTTAACATATTTGGCGAATAGTTATTCATAGGACTTACCCCCTTTTACTGCCAATGCCTTGAAAATAACGCTGGGTTCAGGCACCTTGGAATATTTGGCACTTTTATTCGCAGTGATAAACAATTTTCGCTTTGCCCTTGTTACTGCAACATAAAAAAGTCTTAAGTTTTCCGCCAGCAGAAACTCTCTCAGTTCATCATCGGTCTTTGCGGGATAAGCAGGGTTAAGCTCACGAACATCCTCCATAAATCCGGCATTTTTTTTCAGTGAAACATTTTCAAAGGAAAGCGGCAGGTTCTTTTCAGTCATTTCAGGCAGGAACACAAAATCAAATTCGTCACCCTTAGATTTATGAAGAGTCATAATCTGGACTTTTCCCGCCAAAAATTCTCTGTCGGATTTATCCTCTTCAGAGAAAAACTTAAATCCGCTCAAGTTAGGTTTTTTGGCCAATTCGCCAAGACGTTCGATAAGCGTTGAATATTTTTTGTAAGACATTCCAAGCCGTTTTATCAGGGTGGAAATCAGGTATACGTTCGATTTTTCTATCTCGCTGTCGTAGTAGTGAAGTCCTATTTTTATCGCAAGTTCTTCCGCAGGAAGCGAAGAAAAGCTCAGCCAATAAATTAAATCCCAATAAAATTCCGCCAAATCAACATTTTCAATGTCATCTGCATTCATTTGGACAAAGGGCTTCGGGCAGTTTTTTATTATCTGGTATAAATTAGATTTGTAATGTCCCAATTCGGCAAGCGTGTCATAATTCTCGGCAATATTTTCATTGTTAAACGGGTCTAAAATAATCTTCATAACAGCAAAAATCGTTCTAAAAATTCCTTTCTGTTCCAAACATTCGCTTCTTGTAATGGTTTTCATTCCCGAGTTGTTGATAAACTTCGTCCAACTTGCTACCTGATAGTTACCCCTGAGCAAAATTCCGACAGTTGCCTTCGGATTTTTTGTCAATAGTGTCTTAATTTGCTTCAAAACATAGTTTTTTTCCACAAATTCGTTTTCAAAAATTATTGACGTTATGGCCTTTGTTTCCTGCGGGTTTTTGCCTTCAACGGGCCGCATAAAAATTTTGTAAAATGCATTTTTCGTTTCGGGTTTTGCTTCGGCGTGGGAAATCAGGCTGTTTGCAAGTGTCCAAACATCCTTTGTACAGCGTTGTGAACGGTCCATGCCGACTTTTATTTGGCTTTCCTTAATAAATTTCCTAAAACCTTCGGTATCGGCGTTTGAAAAAGTCGTCGTAATCGCCTGATTGATGTCCCCGCAGCGAATTAGATTTTTATGTTTTGCACTCAAAAGTTCAATCAGCCGCTGTTGGATTGCAGAAGAATCCTGAGCTTCATCTTCAATTATGTAGCGGCAAATTTCCTGATAATAATCCAAAATGTCGGGGTTTTCTTCCAATAATTTTACTGAAAACAAAAGCATATCATCATAATCAATCAAATTATTCGCCTGCAAAACAGCCTTGTACTCTTTAAAAAACTCAAGGAATTTGGCGAGTTTTTTGTCTGTGGGTTTAGGTTTTAATCCCTCATTTAATCCTCCATTGCCGCCGATTTTAAGAATTGAAACGGCACGGTCAAAATCCTCAAGCTCTGTTTTCTTGATATCAAATTTGCCCCCGATTTCTCTTAAAATTCTTGAACGCTGAGTTTCATCACAAATTTCGAAATCCGCATTCAGCCCCAGTCTTTCAAAATTTGAATTCTCTTTAAGAATTTTAAGTGCAAGCCCGTGGATTGTACTTATATTGGGAAGCTGTGAAAACTCCTGACTTGCGTTTTGTATCCGCTCCCTAAAATTTCGGGCAGCCGAATCCATATAAGTCAAGACAAAAATGTTTTCGGGGTTTACTCTGTCATTTAAAAGTTTGATGACAAGGGCAAGCAAAATCGTGGTTTTTCCGGCTCCGGGAACGGCAGAAATAGCCATTTTGCCGTTTTTGTATTTTAAAACAGGCTCCTGATCGTCACGGGGAGTAAATGGTTTGGCCTTAATTACCGTCTTAACTTCATTATGGCTTAAATATTTTTCTATTCCGCAGAAATTTTCCATCCCGCTTCCGTCAAAAAGGCTTGCGTAGGTAAAAATGTTCTCTTTTGCACAGAGGGTTAATTTCCGCAAAACCCGTTTCGTTTTTTGCCTGCTTAATTCAATATTGTCTTGAAGCGTATATTCAGGTTTGTCCCAGCCGGCCTGAAACACCCATGAATTGTACAGGGGACCTGTGTCATTTTTTATCCATTCATCGCTTGAAACATCAAACCAAAATTGATATTTTGTCTGAATTTGGTTATCAATAATTTTTTGAGGAGTCGCCACAACCAAATCATTGTCTTTGATTTCAAGCGTAGAATAAGGGTTTTCAGAGATAATAGAATTCTCAATCTGATTAATTATTTCACTTTTTTTTATGTTGCCGAAAATATTCTCAAAATCTTCCAACTGCTTTATAAAAAAGCTGAATTTGGTAATTTCACCGGCAGTGTAATTTTGTATATCCACAAATTTTTCGTAAATTTCATAAACCTGCTCGGATAATTTTTCAAAATCACCCAAATTTTTCAGTAATTCAAGGAATTTTTCGTATTTTTCATTGTATTCCGGCAGGGAAAATTCAAACTTGATAAATTCTTTTGTTTTTTCGAAATTTTCAAGAATTTCTTTACAATGCCTCAATGGAATTTGGAGAAAATCCAAAACGGCTCTTATGTCAAATTCGGACAAATCCTCCTTTAATTCGCTGCCGCATAGTTTCAAAATAGTTAAAGACGCAAGCACAATTGGGTTTTGGATGATTTTTTCACTTCCGGATAAAAATATAATATTCGCCCAGTCGGATTTCAAATTATCCTTTAGACAAAAACGCAGCATATCATCCACAATTGGTGTCACAATTGCTATTTCAGACGGTTTTATACCATTATTGATAAGCTTTTTTATTTCATTTATCCCTGAATCAAGCATCCCTGCACGTTTGGACAGAGTAGCTAAGTGTCCGGGTGCCTGAGTTACTAAGATAGAATTTTGCTCCGCCTCTTCAGCCATTTCACTCTTTGCATCTTTTTCTTCAAACAATTTTTCAAGCTCAAATCCGGCTGTTTTATCGGCACTCAAGTATCCCAAACGGCTTCCGCCCGCTTCATCATAAGCAACAAAGACATCCTTAAGCTGCGGTTTCAAAAACTTTATAAAATCCAGACAAATAGGGGTGATTTCATCTGCGTCATCTACAATCAGATATTCTATTTTCGAAAAATAGCCGGTAGTTTGATAAACATAATTAAAAATTAAGCTCTGCCTAAGATAGTCAAGGGCTCTCGCCTCAAGGGTTTTTTTCTTAAATTCATCGAGGGCAATCTTGGCATCAGGGGCAAAACTTTCCTTCAAAACCTCTTCCGAACGCCATTTGACATCTTCATCAGAAAGATTGTTTTGGACAATAAGTGAATAACGGCGAAAAAGCTGGTGCAGCAGAGATTTTTTAGAATTATAGCCTTCAAATTTAATTTCGGAAATAATTTCTTTCATAATAAATTGAGAAATTTCAAGTCCCGTCAAATTGGGGATAATTTTAGTATTTTGCGTATCGGGAATTTTGTTCTCGATCGAAGCCCAATTATCTGAAATCGTGTTGTAGACAAGCCCGAAAAAAGAATAAACCTGAAGCTTTTCGATTACATCAACGGTTAATTTTTCGAGAGTTTGGTCTATAAATTGCTTCTTTTTACTTGAATTTTGCAGTATAACAAGGATTTTGGAGCTGTCCACACCTGAATTTAAAAGTTTGGCGTAATTTTCAACCAGCTTCTGTGTTTTTTCACTCGATATTGTACCCTGTAATAACATTTCTCGCCCCCTAATTCAACCCTGTCGGGCCGGTTGCGTTTATATGTTTTTTATATTGTTTAACAGCTGTAACTTCCTCTTTTTTTATTTCTTTCAGATTTTTTTTCAAGGTTTGTTTCTTTTGCTTTTTATCCAATTTTTTTTCGTGTTTTACCGCCTTTTTGTCTTTTTTAATAACTTTGTCCTGCTTTTTTTCTTCAGAGCGAACCACCTTGGGTTCCACTACACCGGATTGAACCAGCTTAAAACCGTTTACGCTGACTTCTGCCTTTGCGTCAAACAAAGAAAGAAGCATGGTTCTTTCGCCTTTGTAATCTACGCTCCAGTTCCCCAAAAATTTTGGTGCCTTGCCCGTATATCCGTAAGCCGAAACGACAATTCTTTCGGGGTCGTTTGCATCAAACCCCAATGGCGTGATATCCCAGCGTTTTTCGTCAAGCACCAGCCCTTCTTGATTTTTCCAGTAATATCTTATGGCGTCACGGACTTCAAACAAATTTTTGGCTTGCTTTGTATTAAAATCATAAACCCACAAATTTGTTTTCCAAATTCCGTCGTTAACATTTCCTATTTTTTCTTTCGCAACCAATTTTGAACCGTCGGGCGAAAAATCAATCGGGGTCATTGTTCTAAAAGTAAATTTTTCGCTGATTTCTTTTGGGGTAGACAAAATCGGCTCGGGAATTTTTTTGACCACATTTGCCCTTGAAATTCTGTCTACATCCGAAAGTGTTTTGTCAAGCGGAATTACAAACAAATCTCCCGCGGTGCATTGGTTGCAAACATAATAATAAACTACAGGATAAACCAGAATATCTTTATTCGGGGAGGTAATCGCTCCGCCGTTTACCTGTCTGTCGAATTTAAAACGCCTTTGAAGGAGCAGTTCTGCAGACCCCGGCGGGTCATTGTAACGTACCAGCTTGTAAGTCGGCTGAGGAATATATTTCATTTTAATATCTTTGGGTGCTTTATATTCCGGAACCACCCTATCGGCATTTGTAACATCTTTGGATAAATTTTCATATTCCTCGGTTGTCATAAACCCGGATTGAGGCAAAAGACTCCTTTTATATTTTTCAATTTCAAGAGTTTTCAAAACTTTCCGCTGATATTTGTATTCGCCCTCAGGAGTGCTGACTTTTGCTCTCTGGGCAAATGAAGGGTTATAAGAAAAAATTTGGCAAATTAATATTGCCAAAAAAGCTTTTATAAAAAAACTTTTCTCCTCACTTCTCATTTTTCACCTCTCACTAAACAAGTCCCTCTTTCATTGCCATAATGGCCGCTTTCGTTCTATCATCAACGTATAATTTTTGTAAAATACTGTGAACATGGGCTTTCGCAGTGGCTCTTGTTATAAAGAGCCTGTCGGCGATTTGCGGATTTGAAAGCCCCTCAACAATCAACGCCAAAACTTCCATTTCCCGTTCGGTCAATCCGTAAGCATTTCTGCCGGCCTTGTAATTAATTTCGCCGGTCGGTGTAGAGATTGAATTATTTTTTCGGATATTCGACAAAACCAGTTTTGCTATTGCCGGATCAATCCATGCAATACCTTCGCTTACCGCCCTAATTGCAGCGGTTGTCTGCTCAGGACTTGAGCCTTTCATAATATAACCGTCTGCACCCGCCTTAAAACTCGCAAAAACATCGTCTTCACTGTCGCGTGACGTGAAAATCAAAACTTTGGTTTCTAATCCCTGTTCTTTAATTCTTCTGGTAGCCTCAATTCCGTCAATGTTGGGCAAACCGATATCCATTAACACAACATTCGGGGATAATTCTTGAGCCATTTCGACCCCTGAAATTCCATCCTCAGCCTCACCGATAAGCTCAATTCCATCAGCCTTTTCAAGCACAAGAGAAAGTCCCATCCTTGTCATTGTGTGGTCTTCTACAAGTAGTACTGTTATATTGTTCATTGTTGCTCCTTTTTTGGGTGAACAGGTTATAGGGTGAAAGGTTAATCAGTTAAAGCCCAACCATTCACCTTATCACCTTATCACCTACTCTTACCCCTGTTAACAGAAACGAAAACTCGCTCCCCTTATTTACCTTGCTTTCCAGCCAAATTTTTCCGCCGTGTGCTTCTATTATCTGTCTTGACAAATACAAGCCCAAACCCGTTCCTGTTGAGCGTTTTTTGCTTGTACCCTGTGAAAAACGTTTGAACAAGTGAGGGATATCCTCTGCCGGAATTCCGTTTCCGTTGTCGGCAACTGAAAAAATCACGTCGCCTGCTTGTTCTTTGACCTCAATATCTATTTTGCCGCCTAAATTTGTATAATTAATTGCATTCCCGCATAAGTTTGTTATGACCCGCCTGATTTCGCCTCTGTCCGCATTTATTGTTAAATCGTCTCCGAAGTCAAATTTCAAACTAAACTCAATGTTTTTGTTTTTTGCCAGAGGTTCCAATTCCTTAAAACATTGAGTAATTAGGTCTTTCAGCAAAAAATTTGTTTTGCATAAATTCAGTTTGCCGGCCTCATACTTGTAGACTTCCAAAAGTGCATTTACAAGCCCCAGCAAATCTTCATTGCTTTTTTGCATTGTGGACAAAAGTACCTTTTGTTTTTCCTCAAGCTTGCCCAAAGAGCCATCCAGAAAAAATTTTAAGGTTTGGATTGCGGCTAAAAGCGGAGTCCTCAAATCATGGGTCAAGGTAGCAACAAAATCATCACGAAGCCGTTCCATCTCTTTTTGAACCCTGATATCTCTTATAACCCCGACAAATTTTTTCACTTTTTCGGTTTCGTCCGGAATAATTGTCGCAAAACTTATCTCAACGGGAATTTTTTTGTCCCTGAGCGAATTTAAAATGTAACAATCTCTCAAAAATACTTCTGATTTTTCTTTTAATGCCTCTTTAAAATCCTTTTTATTCTCGCAATGAGTAATATTAGAAAAATTCATGCTCTTAAGCGTTGATTCGCACAGCCCCACAAAATTCTCGCAAGCCGGATTTGCCTGCTCAATATATCCGTTTTCATCAATAATTATAATTCCGTCCGCACAATAGTTAATAATTCCCGACAATTTCGAATTAGCCATTACTAAATCAGCTGTCTTTTGTGCAACAATTTCTTCCAAACCGTGTGAGTATTTTTCTAACTGGGATTTTGCGATTTCAAGTTCACCGATTTTTTCTCTCAATTGGCTTAAAAGATAACTTCTTTCGACCCCGTTTTTGATATTCATAATCAAATCGTCGTTGTCCCATGGCTTTTCAATATATTTGTAAAGTCCGATTTCGTTAATCGCCCTTATTGCGTTTTCCTTGTCCGCATAGCCCGTGAGCAAAATCATGCTGACCTCGGGATAAAACTCTTTTGCTATAGAAAGAAACTCAAAACCGTTCATATCCGGCATTAAAAAATCGGAAAGGATTAAATCGGGTTTTTCTATTTTCAAAAATTCAACCGCCTCTTTAGGGTCGTTGAAATAATGGGCATCAGAAAATCCCTCTATTTTAAAAAGGGTCTTTAATGTAGATGTAACTATTTTGTCATCATCAACAACGAGAATTTTGCTTGATTTCATACTATCCCCATCAATTTTGGTACAATTTATCATATCTGATTACTAATAGTTTAACTCATTTTACAATATAGGACAAGTTTTTAACAATCTCGCAACAAAGTGAAAAGTGAGAGGTGAGATGTGGCTTAATCCTCCGCTTGATTCCTCTTTCCTATTACTTATTTTCCAACGCGAATTTTAGGGCTTTTTCAAGTACTTCAATTTTTGCTTCTAAAACTTCCACTTTTGAACTGTCTTCGGTTGATTGAACAGAAGTTTTTTCCAATTTTCTTTGGTATTCTTTCAATTTTTTTCGGGAAGAAAGGTAAAAAGAGCTTGCCCAGAATGTTCCGGTCAAAATGCCCGCAACGAAGAATGTTAGAATTGCTGTATGTATTTTATTTACACTCCAAATCGTAAAATTTGACACGATTTGAGGGTTTAAGGCCGCAAGAAAAATAACCGCAACTACCATCAAAATTGAAATAATGTTAAAAACAATTTTCATATAAAATCCCCTTTCCTCATTTAATTTACCTGATTTTGGAATAATAATGCGGGATTAATCTTAAATTGAAGCATATTCGCCGTTGGCCGACCATTATCTCCACCTTTTCTTTGCATTGTTATTTCTCCAATTTTTAAACTTCCTTGAGTTGTTATTTTTATTTTGCCGTTTGCGAAAACATTCATAACATGATTTATTGATTTCAGCACCCATTTTGTCTGATTATTTGAAGTTAATGCTACTAGCATCCAATCTGCGGAAAATTCTCCTCTGCCCTTTAGAATATCAGAAACAACTAAAAATTTGTTCAACTTCTTTAGGTATGTCCCACATTTCAACATATTTGTCCACCCATCTTTTGTCTACTTGATTAAATCCTTGAGGATTAGAAACAAGCTTGATTGAAAGATTTTGCAAATTAATTGCATCTTTAAAATAAATTGTAACTTGGATTTGTACGTCAGTTTTAAATCCGTGTAATTTTAATGCCACAATCTTCTCTATCTCACTTATTTTATATCCCATTATTTCAAGCCAAGATTGAGCATTTTCATCATGTTGGTAGTTATTAAATTTTCTGACGACATCATCCTCGTTGCGGAAGCCGTCTTTAGCTGTTTTGGAGCCTAATTCAATTAGTTTGTTTTTATCCATATTTAACTCACATGTTCTAACAATTGTTTGGAAATCTGTTCTATTACGTTTACAGTCATAGCATTCCCCGCCTGTTTGAGGATTGTGCCTTCTTCAAGTTTCCCATCAAGTCTGCGAACCAGATTTTCGGGAATGCCCTGTAACATTAAGGCTTCCCCTCCGGATAATTTTTTGAATTTATTGTCTTTTACGTACAAAATACCATGTCTGCCCGTTCTTAGCGTTGGTATTTTATTTTTATATAGCCTTAAATCTGACTGCCTTGTGTCTAAAACAAGGCAATCTTGTTTCAGTAAATCCTCAATACTAAATCTACCTTTATTATATTTATTATTTAAATACTTTAAAAATGTTTTGTAAGTTTGTTTTTTTTCGTCAAGAATGTTTTTATTGCTTGAGCTTAAAAATCTTGTTATATCTACAGTTTTGCTACTAATCGGGCATTTAAATTTAAATTTACCCTGTGGCAAATCTTTCCTGACTCCGATAAAATAAATTCGTTCCCTCATCTGAGGAACGCCATAATCAATGCTGTTTAAAACTTCATAAGAAACATTATAACCGACATCATCTAAATCTTTTAATATGGTTTTTAGCGTTTGCCCCTTGTTATGATTGATTAAACCTTTAACATTTTCCAAAACAAAATAAGGTATATTTTTTTCTTTCAATATTTTTATAAGCGAGTAAATTATTCTTCCTCGAGCATCATCAAAACCCTTTCTCTGCCCGACTACAGAAAATGTTTGACATGGAAAACCTGCTATCATTAAGTCAAAATCAGGTAGCTCAGATGGTGAAATTTTTGTTAAATCTCCGTAATTTTCTTCATTATTGCCAAAAAATTGCCGATATGTTATTTCTGCATTCTTGTCGATTTCACTAAATGCAACACAACTCAGGCCTGCATTTTCCAACCCAAGCCTGCCTGCACCAATTCCCGCACAAAAATCCATAAATTTAAGCTTTTTGGTCATCAATCATCCCTGTCCCCTACCTCGCAGGTAAGTCAGAACCTTTTTGATTTTTTCATCAGGTTCAATTTCAAGCTCAATTATATCATTAGAAAACGGTTTTGTAAATGAAATTTTGTAAGCCTGTAAAACTTGCTCCTGCGTTTTTACTTTGAAATTCCCGCCGCCATAAAGCGTATCGTTTAAAATAGGATGTTTCATATAACTCAAATGCACCCTGATTTGGTGCGTACGGCCGGTCTTCAAATCAAGCTCCAGATAAGTACAATCCTTAAATCGCTCCAGAACTTTAAAATCGGTCACGCTCGGCTTTCCACCTTCTACAACCGCCATTTTGTGGGGCTGTTTCGGGTGCCGGCCGATTGGCAAATTTATTGTGCCAAAATCTTCCTTGAATACACCCTTTACAATTGCCAAATATTTTTTAATTAAAGTTCTGGAGTTGCTCGCACCTTTGTCCTCCCCCTCAATCAAGACAGGTATTTTGGGCTTAAATTGTTCGGCCAGAAATTCATGCGTTTCGTTGTTTTTTGCCACCATCAAAAGCCCCGAGGTGTTTCTGTCAAGCCGGTGGACAATCCCTCGTCTGAAATATCCGTTAATATCGGATAGATTTTCCCCATACTTGTATAAAAGTGCATTCACAAGAGTGTTTTCAAACTCAATTTCGCTCGGGTGGGTAAGCATGCCAGACGGCTTGTTCACAACAAGCATATTTTCATCTTCATAAACTATATCAAGCCGAATGTTTTGAGGGGAAATAATTTTTTCTTCTTTTTCTACAAGTTCAACTTCAATTTTATCACCGATTTTAACTTTATAGGAGGATTTTTTGATTTTTCCGTTAATTAAGATTTTGCCGTTTTTAATCATTTCCTGAAAATGCGACCTTGAAAAGTCATCAAAAAGCTCCGACAAATAATTGTCAAGCCTCGTATTCTCATCGTTTTCATCTGTTATAAACCAGTAATTATTCATAATATCTTAATCGGTTTTTTCGTTAGTAATATTAGAATTATTATACCTAAAACACCAATATTTATGAAAATGTCCGAAAGGTTAAAAATAGGGAAATTGATAAATACCAAATCAAAAAAATCTCTGACGTGGCCAAAGAAAAGCCGTTCATACAAATTCCCGAATATTCCGGATGCAAGCAGGGACAGGAAAAAAATCACTTTCGGCTGCACGGTTTCAAGGTGTTTCACTATGTAATAAAAAATTGCCAGAAGTGCAATAACAGACAAAATTATCAAAAATTTTGTCGAATTTTGCATTATGCTGAACGCCGCACCTGTGTTTTCAATGTAAACTATATTGATTAATGAATTCGAAAAATGCCAGCCTTGCAGCAATTTATGGGAAATTATGTTAGAAAGATAAAAATTTACGCCTGCGAAAAGAAAAAACGTTAACAAAAAGAACAAAAACTTATTTGGCTTTTTCATCTTTTGCAACCTTTACAAACTCATTTTTTGGAATAACGTTAACCCTTGACATTACAAAACCAACGCCCGTTACATAAATCTTAATCTCTGTTCCTTTGTTGATTTCAGCCTTTGTTATTCCAAAAGATGCCACTGCGTACTCATTTATGTTCTTGTTGTTAGATATAAAAACTCTTTCCAAAACGCCATCTTCGGGAAGCTTTCTGAAAACTTCTTCCGCAATTCTTTGGGGGTAAGTTATATTTTCCCTTCCGAGGGAAGCTATTATGAGGCTGTCTTTCGGACATTCCAGATTTAAAGAGGCAGTATATTCAGTGTCCGCAGGCATTTGACATGGTGCGGTTAAGTTTACTTCAATATTTTTTGCGGAGCCGTATCTCAGGGATGTTTTTTCAAAGATTATGGAATCTGAGGTTATCAGCCACTCACCATTAACTTTTTCAAGATAATAAACGCTGTTTGAAATGCTTTCCAAAAGCCCCTTTTCGTTAACAATCCCTGATTTTGTATTTGTTGTGGCTATTGCATATTCATTAACCTGTGCAACTGCCGCATTTGAGTTAATTTCTATGTTTCTGATGTCTATTTTGTATTTTATATCAGGGTAGCTTTCCCAGGTTTTTTTAACCAAATCAAAGTATATTTCCTTATTAAGTCCGTCGGCGTTTGAGTAATTGTCTGCGTATATGGATTTTAAACCTTCAATATTATAGCTGTTGGCATATTTAAGGTGCATATATAAAGTTCTTTTTACTTCCTCGCACGGGCTTATAAAAGCGGATTGCGGTGCAGGGCGGTCAAAAAACCCTTTTTTCGCCAACAGAGCAATATTATCTCCCTCGGCGTAGCTTTTGGGGCAGATAATTAAAAGCACGGTTAAAATTAAAATCAGTTTTTTCATAAAAAATTCCTGTTGCCGATGGCTGTCTTTGAAAATATTTGTCCTATCTCTCTTCATAAAAAGTATACCCTAAAAACCAAATTTAATTCAATAGTTTATAAAGAGTAAATTTGATTGTTTCACATTCAAATTTATCAAATATCTACATCTGCCATCATGGAAATGAGGGTTGAGATTGTTTCATCCATATTAACACTATCAGCCGTCTTTTGCTGTAAAAACGCATTAACCTTCGGCATCATATCGATTGCAATATCAAGCTTTGCGTTCGTTCCCTGCTGGTACATTCCGACGTCAATCAAATCCTTATTCTCCCTGTAAATCGCAAGGATTTTCCTCATTTTAGCCGCCGCCTCCTGCTGTTCCTGAGTTGTGATTTCTGTCGCCAGCCTCGAAATACTTCCCAAAACGTCAATCGCAGGATAATGGTTCATTTCCGCAACTTTTCGGGATAAGAAAATGTGTCCGTCTACAATACCCCTCACCGTGTCAACGACAGGGTCGTTGATGTCGTCACCTTCCATTAAAACCGTATAAAGTGCGGTTATAGAGCCTCTTTTGCTGTTTCCTGTCCTTTCGAGTGCCTTTTGCAGCCATGAAAAAATAGATGGCGGATAACCTTTCATAGTAGGAGGTTCGCCGATTGACAATCCGACTTCACGCCCAGCCATAGCAGCACGGGTTATTGTGTCTGTCATGAGAAAAACCTTTTTGCCCTGATCCCTAAAATATTCACATACCGCCGTTGCCGCAAGTAAACATTTTTGTCTGATTAAAGGCGGCTGGTCGCCCGTTGAACAAACAAGCACGGATTTTTTCATCCCCTCAGTACCGAGTGAGTTTTCAATAAAATCTTTTACTTCCCGCCCACGTTCTCCAATAAGTGCCATAACATTGACATCAGCATCTGAATTTCTTGCCATCATTCCAAGCATGGTACTTTTACCCACCCCTGAACCTGCAAAAAGCCCCATACGCTGACCACAGCCCAAAGTCAGGCATGAATCAATCGCCCTTATTCCCGATGAAAACATGGTGTTAATAAGCGGTCTTTCAAAAGCATCCGGCGGGTTTCCTTCAATCGAAACCCATTTTGCCCCCATAGTATCAAGCGGTCTGCCGTCAATCGGCTCTCCCATAGGGTTTATAAGTCTGCCGAGCAGAAAATCTCCGACCGGAATAACAATCGGTTTGCCGGTATTATGTACCAGACTCCCCTGCCCGATACCCGCTCCGTCATACAACAAAAGCAGTTGGGCAACTTCACCCTTAAATGCCACTACCTCGGCAGGTTTTTTCTGCCCTTCCTGAGTTTCGATATAACACAAATCCCCGATTTTTAGCCCCGGTAACTTGACTTCAACCGTTAATCCCAATAATTTTGATACAGAACCTTTATACTGATATAAATCAGTTGAATTGATTATCTTCTTCGCTCCTGATTTTATATCCGATATTGTTTTCTCACAGCCTTCATTAATCATCAAAAAAACCACCTTCAAAGGCATTCTAACATAATTTGACCAAAAAGACAACCTACTTTTTCTTTTGGTAAAAAGAAAAAGTAGGCAAAAAGAAAAACCAAACTGAGCTTTTTCGCTGAAGCAAAACAGATTGATGTGTAAGGGTTGAATGGCTGAATGGCTGAAAGGCTTTTTAAGAAGTGATTAAGTGCAATAAAAAAAATTAAAACTTTCCCTATTACTGTCATCCCGAAACATGAATTATCGGCCTCAAAAAAATCATCCTTAATTCGGGATCTCACTTGTGGGATGCCGGATTAAGGACAATCTACGAGGAGCCGATAACCCATGTTCCGGCACGACGTTAGCATAGAATAATGAGGCAATTTTTGGATTGCTTCGTCGCAAACTTGCTCCTCGCAACGACACAGAGTTCACTTCCCTTTTCTCTTTCCCCTTTTTTATTGCACTTCATCACTCAGCCACTCTTTAAAATTCAAAGATTTATCCATAGATAACCTTGCCTTCTTTTACAATTGAACCGATGAAAGAATTTAACTGTTTCAAACTTTTTTTAATATATTTTTGAGGCCGAATGATAACATCAACACCTTTGTTTATACCAACGAATTGAAAATAAATTTCTTTTGATATTTTTTTTACGTCAATGTCATCATCGCAAATCACAAGCAAATCATAATCGCTATCTTCTTTAAAATGCTCACGGGAGCGAGAGCCAAAAAGAATGATTTTTTTTGCAGAAATTTTATTTAAAATTCTTTGGGTTATTTCTTCAAGAGTTTTATCAGACATCAATCTACTCCTATTTTTGATAATTATAACATAAATTCAGAAAAATTAAGCCTAATATTTCAAAAATTCAAGTAAAATTTTGACATCCAAATCCAGAGCCTTGGATAATTCCAGAATTTTGCCGAGCGACATATTTATTTCACCGTTTTCGATTTTACTGATGTAATTTCTATGTACGCCAACTTTTTCAGCCAAAAATTCCTGCGTATACTCTTTTTTCATACGCTCAAATTTAACATTTAGTCCAAATTTTTTTAATAAAATCTTTTTATCCATACAATAAATTATATATACTTGACAAAGGTTAAACTATAAATATATAATAGTGAAAGTTAACCTATATTTATATGAAAGTGTGAAATAATGGGCAATGGGCAAAAAGGATTTACGCTTGTGGAGGTACTCACTACTCTGGGGATAATCGGAGTAGTCGCTGCCATTACTATTCCGACGTTAATAAATGGGGTGCAGGATATTCAATATAAAAGTGCCTATAAAAAAGCTTTTTCTACCGCTTCTCAGGCCCTTGCAATGGCAAATACAGAATATCTTATGGTTTCCAATGTCAGTGGAGATGTTGACGGCTATAATAATAATTTTTTAGCCTTTATGGATCAATTCAAAATATCAAAAAAATGTATAAACTCAGACAATAACCAATGCTGGGAAAGCACAGGTGAAAAATTTAACGGAAGCCCTTTTACAGGTTCTTATGCATTTATTGACAATTCGGGTATGGCTTGGACAATGTATTTTGCATCCGGGAATAATGCCAGTAGACTATTTTTTGTTGACACAAACGGATTTAAAAAACCAAACCAATGGGGTAAAGACAGATTTGCTCTTTTTATGTGTAACGAAAGCCCCACATGTTCAGCTGGGGCCTCCGGTTCCGATTTAGGATTACCCGTTAAAGTGGTCCCTGTTCGTGATAACTATAATATTTGTTCCGGTAATAAGTGCGGAACAATAGGTGACAAGGACTATCAAACATACTACGGTACAAGCTGGCTGTACAACTAGCGTAGGACAAACGGGGAAAGGAGAAGAGGTGAAAGGCTTAAGGGCTGAAAGGCTTTTTAAGAAGTTATTAAGTGACTGTGACTGGGTTGAACGGTCGAAAGGTCGAAGGGTTGAATGGTCGAACGGTCCAATTCCCAATTCCCAATTCCCCATTTCCCATTTCCCATTTCCCTTTTCCATTTCTAAAAATGCCTCAAAGTGTTAAGTTTTGGGCTGGCGATAAAAATATTCTCAGGGAGAATAACAATTCCTTCGGGGCTGTCAAAGCGGGGAATCGTAGCTTTCATAATCAAGGTTTTATGGTAAAACTCTATCTGAGTTGTTATTCCCTTTTCAAACGGACTTCTGCAATCCACCCACAGGGAGATTTGAGGTTTTGTCACCCCGCCTACGGTAATATTGTTTGCCGAATATTTATACATTGCGAACGGCTCGCTGCCGTCCAGCGTTGTTTTGGTATATGTAGGATTGTTTATTGAAATCATGGAGTCTTTGGCTTCCAAAATTTCCAGTGCTTTTGTTGCAGCCGTACATTCACTTCCGATTGCCATATTTTTCGTATCTTCTAATGCCACATTGGCATTTATCTGTGCATTCAGGTCATAAATTGCATTTGCTTCCTGCCAATAAAGAGATACCTCAAAGATTACCAGCGTTATAAAAATCAATATCGGAAAAATAAAAATGAATTCGACTAAATTTTGTGCCGGCTTTGCTTTATTCTTTACACATTTAAAAATTTGCATAAACTTTTTATCAAACCTTTCATACTTTCAGAATGAGGTGTGTCTATATTTTTGTAATATTTATCATAACTCTTGATGATATTTTGGGGGAGAGCCGCCCCCGTTTGCAAAATTTGGGCTATAAATTCCAAATAGTCATCCTGTTCATCTTTATAATCCAAATCCATCCTTCGAAAATCTTCGTCGGCTTCTCTGTGAATAAGAGCATGGTAAGCCGTTTTAATTGTTGAGTCATTAACATCTCTGGGAAATTCTAAAATCGCCCTTTTGACATCCAAAGTTTCGGCTAAAACCATGTAAATCAGCCTTGAAACCTTTTTTCTATCCTCTTTGTAATCTTTTTTAGCCATTATTCGGATTATACCAAAACGTTTTCACATTCTTTTTCAATAAATCTTAGCATCTGCAAAGGGTTTCCGTTAAAAAATTGGTTTGAAACTTCTGCGATAGATTTTTTTGCCGCCTCGCTTTTATCAACAGTGCTTCTGTAAAAGAATTTTTTACCGTTCCTGTAACGAACCAGAACACCCTTTGACACAAGCCTGTCCATAACTGTTTTTATTGTTGTGTAAGCTCTTGCAACTTTATTTTCATCTAAATGCTCCACAATATCGGCAACGGAGATGTTTGCATCTTCATCCTGATCTTGCAAATACCAAATAGAATTCATAATTTCTATCTCAAGGACGCCATAAATCATAAAATTATCTCTCCATTTTAGTTCGGGTAAACTACTAATAATATAGTAATCTAAATAAAAAGTAATTTCAACCCTATTTTTACTATCGGAGGGGAAAGGGGGAAACGTGAGACGTGAGAGGTGAGAAGAGAAACGGGAAACGGGAAACGGGAAACGGGAAACGGGAAAAAGGAAATTGGGAATTGGGAATTGGTAATTGAGAGCAGAACCGTTCGACCATTCAACCCTTCAACCCTTCACCCCTTCAGCCCTTAAGCCGTTCGACCATTCAACTCTTCGACCTATCGACCTATCAACTTATCGACTCATAACCTCATAAACTAAAAAAATAGGCAATTATTTGAGGTCAAATGTTTTTATTAATATAGATACGATTTTTATGAGGCAAATATGAAAGAACAAGAATTAAATACTTTAATGTCAGTAGTTTCAGATCCAATCTGCAACGTGTATAAATTTGGCTCAAGAAAAGACGTCGAAGAAATTCAACGTATCGTAAGAATTTTTGATATATCTGAAAATCAGCATAACAAGCACAAAATGCTTTCTATAAAAAATTTGGCAACTTTCAGACTTGTTTTGAGCAACAATTAGAAGGATAGAAGGCTGAACGCCGTTTTTCTGCTATAATTCCATTATGATTATAACAGCAGGAATTTATAAGGGGCGAAAAGTTGCCGCACCTGACGAAAAAATTGTCCGTCCTACTTTGTCTAAGATTAGAGAAAGTATTTTTAACACGCTTTTTTCAATGATGGATTTTGACGGGAAAAGTTTTCTGGATATGTTTGCAGGCTCGGGAATTATTGGGCTTGAGGCTCTTTCAAGAGGGTTTGAAAATGTTTTGGCTATTGAGAAAAATCCAAAAGCCGCAAAAATATTAAAAGAAAATTACGAAAATATTAAAATTAAGCCCAATTTGATTATTGGTGACAGTCTAAAACAGAAATTGAGCGAAAAATTTGACGTAATTTATCTGGACCCGCCTTATTTCAGCGGAATTTATGAAAAAAGCCTTGAAAAAATTAAAGAAAGTTCGCTTCTAAAAGAAGGCGGGATTGTAATTTTAGAACACGTAACAGAGATAAATTTTTCAGATTTTGGTTTTAAACTGATTAAACAGAAGAAATACTCGCAAAAATTTGTGACTTTTTTGTCTGGGGATTAGGCTTTTTCGAATGCTCTAATACTAAGTTAATCTCCCGATTAGCTCCTCAAATTCCGGAAATGAAATATTTGCCCACTCAAAACCGTTGATTAAAATCGGCTCTTCGCAGATTAGACCTGCTGCATACAGGCTCATTGCAAGTCTGTGGTCCCGATAAGTCTCAACCCCCGCCCCGCCTTTGAGTTTTGTTTTTCCTGTAACGATAAACCCGTCTTCGGTTTCCTCAATATTCGCACCGAGTTTTTTTAATTCCGTCACAATAGCCTTAATCCTGTCGGACTCTTTGTTTCTCAAATCCTGAGCATCTCTGACAATCGTCTTGCCTTCCGCCTGCGTAGCAAGCACAGCGATAACAGGCAGTTCGTCAATCAGCTTCGGGACAATCTCTCCTTCAATGACGCAGCCTTTTAATTCTGAATGTTTTACTCTTAAATCCCCCACAATCTCGTTTGAAACGGTTTTTTCATCCAGAATTTCCATTTGTCCGCCCATTTTTTCAATAACTTCCAAAATTCCTGTGCGGGTAGGGTTTAAGCCGACGTTTTTGAGGGTTATTTCCGACTTTGGTACAATCAGTCCTGCTACGATAAAAAACGCCGCAGAAGAGATGTCGCCCGGCACGGTGATGTTGCGTGATTGAAGTATTGAGGGTTTAATAATTGTACTGGTTGCATGGTCGGACAGTTGGACGGTTGAGCTGTTTTTTGAATTAGGCCTTTCGACTTGAATATTTGCTCCCAGATATTCAAGCATCAGCTCGGTGTGATTTCTTGACGGATAAGGCTCCGTAAAGCTCGTTTTTCCGCTTGCATGCAATCCGGCCAAAAGCACGCAGGATTTAACCTGAGCGGACGCCAATTTAGAAATGTAATCAATTCCGTGCAGCTTTGTTCCTGTTATTTTCAAAGGGGCAGTGATTTTGGGTGAATAGGTGAGTAGGTGAATAGGTGAAAGGTTTTCAATTTTCTGATTTCTGTCTACAGTTCCCTGTTCCCCGTTTCCGGTTCCCTCTATGACAGCCCCCATAAGCCCAAGAGGCTCAATAATCCGTCCCATCGGGCGTTTCGAAAGACTTTCATCTCCCGTCAAAACAGAGTTAAAATTTTGCCCCGCTAAAATTCCCGCCATAAGCCTCATGGTTGTGCCTGAATTTCCGCAGTAAAGTTCATCCTTCGGCTCTACGAACTTTTTTTTTGAATTTATTATAAGAGCTTTTTCGTCTTTAAATTCGGCTTCCACACCGAGTGACCTGACGACTTCAAGCGTTGAAAGGCAATCCGCACCTTTGGAAAAATTTTCAATTACGGAAACGCCCTTGGCAAGTGAAGAAAGCATCACTGCACGGTGGGAAATCGATTTGTCCGCAGGGATTGTGATTTCGCCTTTTAGGGCATTCGTTTTTACTACTTTTAATTGCATAAGCCGATTATATCCGATTTATTGCGAAAAGTAAACCAAACAGATGAGATTTTTAAAGTTTTTTCTAATAATACCGAAAATAATAACGTGGAAAACCGCAAAAGGTTTTTCATTAACCTCCTCCCCAAGTCTAGTAGCCGCCTTTATTGGTCGGCTTTTTTTTATGCGTGAGCCGTGTGTGGAGTTTTGCCGGTGTTGGCTTGCGTTAGCAAGACAAGCAGGGCAAAACGTAACCTTTCGATACCGCCGTTGCGACTGAAACGAGAGTGAAAGGAGCGAAGCAATCTCTGATTGCACAGGCGGGAAAACACCCTCGCTTTAATACAATTCAACATCCTTGATATACCTCGGTCTTGCCTTGACTTCCCGATAAACCTGCCCAACATATTCGCCGATTATACCCAGACAGAAAATCTGTATACCGCCGAAGAAAGCCGACATTGCAACCTGTGTTGCCCAGCCTTTTGGGGTGGAGTTTAAAAATATCTTTTCATATAAAACTTCAATGCCGAGTCCAAAACTGAAAAGTGCCATGAAAAATCCCAGAACGGCGATTATTCTCAGAGGAATTATACTGAAAGAAGTTATTCCGTTGAGTGCAAGCCCGAGCAGGCTTATGAAATTGAACTTAGATTTTCCCAGCATCCTCGGTTTTACGTTGAACTTGACATAAGCGGTTTTCAGCCCAATTTCATGGAAAAATCCACGCAAAAACAGCTGTTTTTCTGTGTATTGAGCCAAAATATCCAAAGCACGCTTGCTTACGAGCCTGTAATCGGAATGATTTACGGGGATTGCCGCACCCAATAAATGCATTACCTTATAGAAAAATAAGGCTGTATATTTTTTAAAGAACGAGTCTGTATCTCTGCCGTTTCTAATCCCCGAAACTATGTCATAACCTTCGGAATACTTATCAACAAAGGCTTCAATCGCCCATTGATCCTGCTGTAAGTCCGCATCAATTGATACAACACAGTCGCATCCGAGTTCTCTTACCCCCAAAAGACCTGCCATCAAAGCCTTTTGGTTACCGTAATTTTTTACAAACCTGACCCCTTTTACCAGTGGATTTTTTTTGTGCAAATCTTCTATAATGGACCATGTTTTGTCCCTTGAACCGTCATCTACAAGATAAATGTAGCTGTCCTCTAAAATTTTACCCTTTTCAATCAACGAATTAATCACCTCAAAAAGGCTGCTGACGGTGCTTTCAATCAACAATTCTTCGTTAAAACATGGTATAATAATCGCCAAAGTTGGTTTTTTCATATTGCTCCATATTACATTCTTCATATTTATATTATAATAATTTTGTAATTAGGGCAAGGAAAAGTTTACTTTGAGTAACAAAAAATTCATACTTAATGCGGATGATTTTGGGATGTCTAACGCTTTCAACAAGGCGGTTTTGGATGGGTATAACAACGGTTTTCTCACCAGTGCAAGCATTTGTGCCAACGGTGAGGCGTTTGGCCCCGCTGTGAACGAAATTATCCCTGAATGTTCAAATCTTGGCATAGGTGTTCATCTTAATATTATTGAAGGAAAGTCTTTACAGGACTTTACAAAAACAGGCATGCTTACCAATTTGAGCAGTGAATTTAATAATAATTATCTGAAATTAATGTATTTGTCTAACAACAGCTGGTTTTTGGAGGAGGTTGAAAAGGAATTCAGGCTTCAAATTGAAAAAGTCCTGCAATATACAAAGGTTGACCATCTTGATTCTCACGTGCATGTCCATGCTATTCCAAAGATTTTTGAAATTACCTGTAAATTGGCCAAAGAATATGGTATAAAGCAGGTTAGAACCCAGTTCGAAAAATTCTGTTTTGTGCCTGATATAAAAAAACATCTCAATTTAAAGTATCCGCCAAATATTTTGAAAGTACTTCTTTTAAATGCTTTTACTCTTAAAAATAGGGACCAAATAAAGCAATACGGGCTTACAACCAACGATTATATAATAGGAGTAGGATATACGGGGCTTATGGATGATAAAACAATTTTCTGCGGGCTTTCTGCAATAAAAGAAGATGCGACGGTCGAGGCTCTGATTCACCCTTGCAATTTTGCTAATTTGAAAAATAAAAATCAGCACCAAACAGAATTTATAATTACTCAAAACATGGATTTGAAGGATAAAATTCAGCGTTTGGGGTTTGAAATTGTGAATTATAAAAGTTGAAGGATGAGCGGGTGAAGGATTGAAAGGTTTTTCAATAACTTTTTTAGTTTTGTTTTTTTTGGTCTTTTTATTCTATCAAACCCAAAAAAGTGCTGATTTTCAGGTGCTTAGAATTATTTCCCCGAACAAAATTGTGGTTGATTTAAACAAAAACGGCGTTGAGGATGATGATGAAACAATTTTGCTTGAAAATATTCTGACGTTTTCGTCTAAACCTAACAAGGCACAAAATGAGCTTGCAAAAAGTTTAAAAATAACCGAAGAAGATGCCATGGGACTTGGGTTTCTAGCCGAAAATTTTGCAAAAGAAACCTTGGATGGAAAAAAAATTAAAATACAAAATTCTAAAATAACAGTAAATAATAAAAACTATCAAAAAATGCTTTTAAACGGGGGCCTTGCCCTTGAAAAGGGCAAGGCCCCTACCCAAAAATTTTGGCAAAATCTCGAAAAAGTCCGGAAGCTTAATTTGCGGATTTTTAACAACAAAAGCCAAAAATATCATAAACTGAACTGTAAGTACGGACTCTTGGCACACAATTCACAGATTTTGCCGGCATCTCAAATCCCAAAAGACGCAAAACCTTGTAAATTCTGTCTTGTAAAAACAGCGAAGGGGAAAGGAGAAAGAAGAAAGGGAAAAGTGATAATTGATGAAATTCCTTATGTAAAAAGTCCCGCAACAATTTTTCAGGCAAATTCAATAAAAATATTTTTAACCGATTTTACCAAAGTTCTAAAGCCCTCAAACACTTGCACTACGCCAGTTTGCAAAGCTCTGGCGAAAGAAATCAACTCTGCTCAAAGTTCAATTGATTTTGCCATTTACGGTTACACAAAAATCCCAACACTTCAAAAGGCTCTGGAAAATGCTGAACAAAGAGGGGTTAAGGTCAGATTTGTCTACGATTTGAATGAGAACGGCAGCAATATTTACCCCGATACCGTTTATTTATCAAAAGTTTTAAAAAACAATCAACACGACATTGAATCACAGCTTATGCACGACAAATTTTTTATTTTTGATAAAAAAACTGTTTTTACTGGCTCCGCAAACATCAGCAATACCGATATGTCCGGGTTTAATTCGAACGCAGTTGTTTTAATCAATTCGGAAAAAATCGCCGATGTTTATTCACGGGAATTTGAGCAGATGTATTCCGGCAAATTTCACAAACAAAAATTAAAAATTGACAGTAAAGCCGACGATATGATTAATATTTATTTTTCTCCGCAAGACAAATCTATAACGGAACAGATTATTCCGTTGATTGATAATTCCCAAAAATACGTTTACATGCCGGCGTTTTTGATAACCCACAAGGGCCTTGTACAAAGCTTAATCAGTGCCTCAAGACGCGGGGTTGCGGTAAAATTAATACTTGATGCGACCAACACCCATGGGAATTATTCAAAGCTAAAGGTTTTAAGGCAAAACGGAATTCAGGTTAAAACGGAAAATCTGGCGGGAAAACTTCATTCAAAATCGATTATCATAGACGATTTGTATACGGTAATCGGTTCAATGAATTTTTCCAGGAGCGGTGAAACGGTGAATGATGAAAATTTAATTATTATAAAAAACAGGGAAATTGCTTTATTTTACAAGACTTTTTTCCAATATTTGTGGAAAAGAATTCCTGATAAGTGGCTAAAATATAACGCCAGAGCCGAATCTCCTGATTCCATCGGTTCATGCAATGATGGAATAGACAACGACTTTGACGGAAAAATCGACAAGGCGGACGATAGCTGCGTGGCGAGGATTAAACGGTAAAAGGGGAAATGGGTAATTGGGAATTGGGAATTGAGAACATAACCGTTCGACCTTTCGACCCTTCAACCTTTCGACCCTCCAACTTATCGACTAAAAAAACCGTACAGCCGGAGTTAATTAAACAGCAAAAGACTTGTCCAGATAAAGAAAATACCGGACATTATTCCAAAAACCGAATAGTGGCCGTCGCCATACTCTCTTGAAAGCGGCAAAATGGTATCAAACGATATATAAACCATAATTCCCGCAACCGAGGCGAACAAAAGTCCGACTGCCGCCTGCGGAAGAAAATATTGAAGTGCAAACAAGCCTATAATCGCACCTATCGGCTCGGAAATACCTGACAAAAAAGTATACCAAATCGCCAAACGCTTCTTGCCCGTGGCATGGTAAATCGGCAGTGCGACCGCAATCCCTTCGGGTATATTGTGTATCGCAATTGCCATAGCTACCGAAAAACCCAGTGTAAGATTTTGAGTTGTAACAAAAAACGTTGCCATCCCTTCGGGAAAGTTATGGATGCAAATTGCTACAGCAGTCAAAAGCCCCGCTCTTTTAATCCTGTGGTGAATGTGGTTGCAATTTTCCTGCGGACAAAATAAATCTTCTTCTATATGGTCAGGTATAAAATAGTCAATTAAAATAGCCACAATTATACCAAAAGCAAAGCCCGCAAAAACAAGCCAATTTGAGGTATTTGGGAAAAATTTCACAAGCATGCTGTTCGAAATCTGCAGTATTTCAGTGAACGACAAATATATCATTACCCCTGCCGAAAACCCCAGTCCGACTGATAACGCCCTTATATTCGTTCTTTTTATGAAAAATGTGAAAAACCCGCCGACAACCGTCGACATTCCGGCTAAAAAACTCATTAACAATGCAATTTTATAATTCGCAGGCATAATCCCTCTTTCTGTAAAATTATTCTATCATAAAGGAACAATGTTTGGCGATTTAAGTCTTAAGTATGTAGGGGAAGAGTTTTTAGAATGTTAGAGGGCTGGGAATGCAGGTTTTTTACCATCTTATTTATGAGTATCAAAAGGGTTTACGGGATTTGTGTTTGTTGACATGTTCCAACGAATTGAAGAGCAAAATAGTAAAATCACTTGAAAATCAGGGCATAAAATACCTGATTTGCGATATAGACAATAACAAAATTAACGTATATTTCGGCATGCCCGAATGCATTGAAATCGTTAAACAGTTTTCTTGTGAAGAATTAAATAAACTCTCGGTAGAAGAAGATTTTATATTGGGAATGATGCTTGGATACGGAAAAGTTCAGCAATATGAGCGTTTTTTGGCACGAAAACAGGTGGCCTGAAGGGCGAACGGGTGAAAGGCTTTTTGCGAAGTGAGTAAGTGACTGGGTGATTAAGTGATTAAGTTCAACAAAAAAAATTAAAACTTTCCTTTTCCCGTTTCTCTTCTCACGTCTCACCTCTCACGTCTCACGTTTTCCCCGTTCCCTTAATAAAATGTAAACAATTTGCTTTTTTCTTGAAAATAACCTATAATAATCCCATTAAATAAATTGGAGGAAGCAAAATGCCAAACAGAAATACAATTGCACGCTTTTACGTCATTGCGAGACAGTGGTTATCGGCCCTGACAAAGGGAATCCACCGAAGCAATCTATCCTGTGGGTGTACATTGGCAAGATTGCTTCGTCGAAACTTTGTTTCTCCTCGCAATGACGAGAACGCTCTTTTGCATGGAGCAGAACATTTACCCCCTCGCAACGACGGGAAATTCCGTTTCTCTTCTCCAATTTCTCTTCTCACGTCTCACCTCTCACGTCTCACTGTTTCTCCTCGCAACGACGCTAAAAAATTGACCTTTCAACCCGCCTTCACTCTCGCCGAAGTCCTAATCGTATTAGGTATTATAGGCGTGGTTGCGGCTTATACAATCACTGCATTGATTGCAGACTCCCAAAAGGCCGCATACGTTGCGGGCGTAAAAAGTGCCTATTCAAAGTGGAATCAGGCATTAATCCAAATGGCCGCCGATGGCGGCTGTATAGGTGATTTGAGCTGTTTTTTTGATTCTGCGGATTTACATACCATGGGCGATAAAATAGCCGGTTATTTCAACGTGGTTAAAAACTGTGACACGACCACATCAGGCTGTTTTTCCGACACAGTGGCTGGAAATTTTGATGGCAGTGACACCGCAAGCGGATATGATGCTGCTTACAGATTTATAACAGCAGATGGCGTAGCCGTCAGGCTCAATACTGCCTCTTTAGGCTGTGGCGGTTCAGGTAGTTCTTTAACAAAAATATGTATGGCTTATGTTCTTGTTGATATAAATGGACTCAAAAAACCAAATGCTTTAGGGCGTGATATATTTAGATTTGTAATTGACAATACTAACGGACCTGCTTTATATCCTATGGGTGGGGCTAAATATGGCTATTGGAAAACTAATAAAGTTTGTGACTATGGGTATAACAACGGAACAGATAAACGAGGTTTCTGGTGTATCGGCCGAATCATCGACGAAGGCTGGCAGATGAATTACTAAGAACGAAGGAACGAAGTGACTGAGTGATTAAGTGATTAAGTTCAATAATGCTTCGCAAATTTTTAAAAAACAGGGAACGGGGGGCAGGGAACGGAATTTCTTGTCGTTGCGAGGAGCAAATTTGCGACGAAGCAGCGGATTTCGGCAAGAGTGAGCCGTGCGAAACTCGCCCATGCGAGGGAAACCACGCTTTTCCGAGCAGCCGATAATCCAAGACAATCCAAAAAATTGCCTCATTATTCTGTGCCGGTGCGTTTGTGCGGCAGAAACTTGTAATACCGAGTTGCAATCAACCTATAGCTCTCACGTCATGCTGAATTTATTTCAGCATCGCATGGTCGTTCGCTTTTGCGATCCTGCCTCTTGTTTTCTTTGCGAGGAACGAGCTTAGAAAACAGTGTCGGGGAGATAGATTTTGTTTACA
>JBAYNW010000019.1:0-29508 GCA_041678605.1 Candidatus Gastranaerophilaceae bacterium
TAAACTGACGGGCAAAAATCTCAAAGAAGGGATTTTCCCTAACGTGAAAATCCCTTCTTTGACAGAGTAGAAATTTAAGTTTCATTAAAATTCGGTAAGCTCCCGATTGCTTCGTCGAAACTTTGTTTCTCCTCGCAACGACAAGAAATTCCGTTCCCTGTTACCTTTTTTTAAAAATTTGCGAAGCATTATTGAACTTAATCACTTAATCACTCAGTCACTTAATCACTTCTTCAAAAGCCTTTCAACCTTTCGACCGTTCAACCCTCCTTCCCCCTTCATCTATCTTAACAATGTAAACTAATTAAAACAAAAATTTACGTTATGAAATATTTTGCTCCACTTTAAAAGTTTTATGCTAAATTTATAAAATACACAGTATGAATTTTTAGTCAAGGAGATGCTTATATGTCAGATTATTTGAGCAAAGAAGAAGTTAAACACTGGAGAAGCTCATTAGAAAAAATTACATTAGAGGAATATGCTGCCAGATTAGGGAAGGTCATAGAAGAAGAAAAACACACCAATGACCTTGTGGATATGGTCTTGAAGGGGCAGCCGGTTATGTCGAAAGCCGACGATTTTACCCAACTAAGGGGTGAAAAGATAAATTCTATTGCCCAAAGAGCCTTTGACCGTGAGAAAGCAATCTCACAAACGCCTTTTTCCGTTTCGGTAAACGAAAAGAAATATCATGGCACACTTAAAAAAGCCGAAAAAACAATTATTAAATCTGAAAAAATTGAAGGGCCAAAATCCTTTGGCAGAAACTCTTTAAGAGAAGATGTCAGATTAACTTTAAACAAGTCACTCACAGATAGAGAGCAATTGGTTTTTGACTATTTTTTCAACAATAAAAACCAGATTGTTTATGCAAAAGATTTGGCAAAATTGCTTGATTTACCAAGAGATTACGTTTATAAATATATCAAAAATCTTCGCTCCAAGATAGATGGCGGAAAGTTACAAAACGCCGATAACGGCGGATATGTTTTAAGCATTTAAAATTTTAGGAAATATTAAATTATGTTCATAAAAAAGGTTCTTTTTGATGTGGAAGTTACTCAAAAAAGAAAGAACTGTGGCTGTAAAAGAATAAATACTCTTTCAAAAGATAGTTCCGTTCTGCCTAAAACGGATGAGATTTCCTTTGTCGGAAGAAATTCAAATAAAGAAACGATAGATTGGTATGATAAAAATGCGGAAATGTACTTTAACGAAACAAATATCGTTTCTATGGAAGAAGAGTATCCTCCTTTTTTGAAACATCTTCCTTCCGGTGGTGAAATTCTTGATGCAGGTTGTGGTTCCGGGCGTGACTCAAAGGCTTTTTCCCAAATGAAATACAAAGTTACAGCTTTTGATGCATCTGAGCAACTTGCAAAGCTGGCATCCATAAATACCGGACTTAAGGTAATTAATACTACCTTCGCCGATTTTAAATCAGCTAAAAAATTCGATGGAATTTGGGCTTGGGCATCTTTACTTCATGTACCAAAAGATGAATTTGAACAGTCATTAATGAATTTAATAAATCATCTAAAAGGGGGCGGTGTGTTGTTTGCTTCAATGAAAGAGGAATGTTTAGAAGAAAAAGATTTCAAAGGCAGAGGCTTTAATTACGTGAATTTTGAAGAATTAAAAAGTATTTTCGCCCGAAATAAAGATATTGAATTAATCGATCATTTGACGCTTAGTGAATTTAGAGATTCTGTAAAAGAAAGTTTTTATAAAACCCGGTGTAATAAATTACTTGATAAGTTAGTAATGCCCTTATTTGCGTTTAGGCCAAATGATCATCCATTTATGACCTTTGCTCTTAAAAAAATTAACCCCCTATTGTGAATGTATAATAAGCTTTAAATAAATTAAATGCAACAAAATTAGCACATCGGCAACTTTTGGAGTATAATAAAAGAGAGATTATCAGAGTAGAAGCAGAGGTTTTTCGATGAATAAAAGTCAATCAATGGGAATGTATGTAATACTGGGAATAATGATTCTTGCGTTTGTATCCATGCTTATGTCGGGTCCGAACACGAGTACTCAGGAATTATCCTATACGGAATTTTTACAAAAAGTTAAAGCCGGCGATATAAAAAGTGTCGAAATAGACAAAGACACGGCTTCTCTGACAGCACATCCGAAAATTCAGCCTCCCGCATTGAAAAAAGAAAGCACTGAGTCGATGAAATCTCTGTATGGCGGGCAAAAAACGCCGATTATTCAATACAAGGTTTTAACACCGAGCGATCCGGGATTAATGACAAAATTGGAAAGTTCGAATGTTGATGTCAATGTAAAAAAGCCGAGTGAATCCTCACAGTGGATGAATGTTTTAGGCTCTTTGCTGCCTTTGATATTAATCGTTTTGTTTGGCGTAATGATTGCAAAAGGGCTTCAGGCAGGGGGAACTCAGGCCATGTCTTTTGGCAAGAGCAGGGCCAAATTAATGATTGATAACAAGGTTAAGATTGCATTCAAGGACGTTGCCGGAATTGATGAAGAAAAAAAAGAACTTGAAGAAATTGTTGATTTCTTAAAAAATGGTGAAAAATATATTAAATTAGGTGCAAAAATTCCAAAAGGAGTTTTGCTTTTGGGTGTTCCCGGAACAGGGAAAACTCTTATGGCGAAGGCTGTTGCGGGAGAAGCTGGAGTTCCGTTCTTCTCAATAAGCGGCTCAGACTTCGTGGAAATGTTTGTCGGAGTCGGAGCAAGCAGAGTTCGTGACTTATTTGAACAGGCGAAAAAACATCAGCCCTGCATTATTTTTATAGATGAAATCGATGCGGTCGGACGTCAGCGGGGAGCAGGTCTCGGCGGCGGGCATGACGAAAGAGAACAGACTCTTAACCAACTGCTTGTTGAAATGGATGGGTTTGACGAAAATACAAATATTATTATAATTGCTGCCACAAACCGTCCGGACATTCTGGATAATGCCCTTTTAAGACCGGGCAGATTTGACAGACAAATTGTAATCAACAGGCCTGATATCTTAGGCAGAGAACAAATCTTAATGGTTCATGCCAAAAATAAACCGCTTGCTGATGAAGTTGATTTAAAAGTTCTGGCAAAACGCACACCGGGATTTACCGGAGCCGATTTGCAAAACCTTTTGAATGAAGCTGCTCTCTTGGCCGCCAGACATAACAAATCAAAAATTCAAATGGATGATCTTGAAGAAGCTATCGATAAAGTTATGGCAGGGCCTGAAAAGAAAAGCCGAATTATTTCTGATGAAGAAAAAGAAAACACAGCGTATCACGAAGTCGGACACGCTCTTTTGTCCAAATTGCTTAAAAATTGCGATCCGCTTCATAAAGTTTCCATTATTCCGAGGGGCATGGCACTGGGAATTACGATGACTTTGCCGGAAAAAGACTATCTGACGATGAAAAAGGTTCAATTGCTGGACAGAATTACCATGACACTCGGCGGTCGGGTAGCCGAAGAGCTTATTTACGGACCTGATTCAATTACGACAGGGGCTTCAAATGATTTAGAAAAAGTTACCGCACTTGCCCGTAAGATGGTCACTGCCTACGGTATGAGCAATAAAATGGGAACTATGGCCTATGGGAAAAGCGAAGAACACGTGTTTATGGGACGTGACTTTGGCCATACGAGAGATTTTTCGGAGGAAATTGCCGCCGATATAGATAAAGAAGTCAAAAAAATAGTTGATGACTGTTATCAGGACGCACATAAATTGCTTGAAGAAAACAGAGATATGCTTGAATATATTGCCAAAAAGCTGTTGGAAGAAGAAACCATCGATGAAAAAGAGTTCGTCGCCCTTATGGAAAAAGTAAAAAATGACAGGGGGTAAAAAGTTAGAGGTGAGAGGTGAGGCAAATACTCTGGCAATAAGAAATATTTCGTTTCAAGGTCTAAATATCGGTGGAGAATCAGAATTTTTAATTAAGCCTGTTTTGGCACTGGAATTGAATATCTTTGATTTTGAAGCATCCTCGCACGTAGTAAAAGACTGGTACGAGAGGGAACAGGAAACAGAGAAGGGGGAAGAGAAAACTACGCCTCCAAACCTCTACCCGTCGCCTCTCGCACTTATAAATATTGCACAGGCAACCGATTGTGACATTCTTGCGTTGAAATTCAACCTGCCGGAAGATGGTTTGGATGAAAATATTAAAAGGGCAAAAGCTCTCTTATGTGAGCTTTTGCCCCACATCAAAAAGCCTTTGCTTGTGCGGGGTGCGAATAACAAATCTGTTGATATAAAACTTTTGCCTGCACTTATGGAAGTTCTTGATCGGGAAGTTATCATTGCCTTTGCGGACGAGAACACTTATAAAGAAATTGTGCCTTCGGTTGTGAAAGGCGGACACATTTTGGCTATCAGAACGCCGATTGACATCAATTTGGCAAAAGAAATGAACATTTTGACCTCCGATATGGGATTGAGCCTCGACAAAATACTGATTGACACAGATATGGGCGGACTTGGCTACGGGCTTGAATACGGATACAGTATTATGGAGCGGATTAAACTTGCGGCTTTTGAGGGCGACAAAATGCTGAATATGCCGCTGATTGCGTTTGCCGGCGAAGAGGCTTTGAGGGCAAAGGAAACTAAGTCGGATACGTTTTCAAAAAGTTTCGGGGATTTCAAAGAGCGTTCGATTATGTATGAAATCACGACGGCATCGGCTGTAATCGCAGCAGGGGCCAATTTAATAGTGCTGGAACATCCGGAGAGCGTTAAAGTGTTGAAAGGGTTGATAAATGAGTGAGCTGTCAGTGTTGCAAATATTTAAACACTTACCGGCGGCGAAGAAGCGGCCGGAGGGCAACTGCAAAAAATGCGGGTACCCGACCTGCATGGCATTTGCACTAAAATTGGCTAAAAATCAGGCCAAAATCGAGCTTTGCCCCTATGTAACAGATGAATTAAAGGAACTTTTTGCCCAAAGCATGAAAAAACCCCAAAAAGAATTGATATTGGGGCATAAAAACAAAGTTTTAATCGGCGGGGAAAATGTTTTGTTCCGCCATGACAAAACATTCGTAAACAAAACCGCAATCGCAATTGTTTTAGATGTTTCTAAACCCGACCGGGAAGAAAAATTAAAACGAATAACAGATTTTGAAATAACAAGAATCAGTGACACATTTAAAATTGATTTAATTTATTTGAAAGGTAGGGAAACGAATGACGAAGGAGTATTCGCCGAACTCACTCAAAAACTTGACGATTTGGGTTTTGCATGGATTGTTGAAGATGACCTGAAAGACCTTAAACAAGTGGAGGAAACATCTGTTTTTGAAACAATTGAGACTCTCACAAGTATACGCAAAAAAGCTGTTTTAGAAAAAGACGAAAATTTTTCAAATCCTGTAATGATTTATTTTCCATCACGTCATCCTGAATTCGTTTCAGGATCGCACAAACGAACGGCTGAGAAACAGATTCCATATCAAGTGCGGGATGACAGTTTTCTGCCGGAGTTGACAGCACGAGCAAGCTTTTACCTTTGCAAATATGCGAATATGCTCGTTTTTGAAGATTTTGATGAAGCTTTAATTTCGACATTAATGACTTTGCGTCAAAATATTTACACCGACCCGCAGAAGCCTTTGCAAGTCGAGTCAAAAGTTTACGAATTTAACAATCCTGACGAAAACTCCTTAATATTCTTAACAACAAATTTTGCACTTACATATTTTGCGGTCGCAAACGAAATAGAGGCCTTGAATAAACCGGCTTACCTCGTTGTAACGCCGTCTGAGGGCATGAGCGTTCTGACGGCATGGTCGGCTGAAAAATTTACCGCACAAATTGTCGCAAAAACAGTGAAACGTTTCAAATTGTCGGAAAAGGTTAAAAACAAACGAATAATAATCCCCGGACTTCTGTCGCATATGAAAGAAGAAATCGAAGAAGTTTTGCCGGAATTTGAAATCCTTGTAGGGCCAAATGAGGCCTACTTATTGGGCGACTTTGTAAATGGTTTAAAAAAAAATAATAATACTTAATAATATGTGATTAATATTCTTGACATGACTATAAATAAGTAATATAATTGAAAGACTAACCCAAGATGGGTGGGGTAAGGATTAGTTTTAATGTCTGATGGAGAAAAAATGGAGAAGGTTGTAAAAAGAGACGGGAAAATCGTAAGGTTTGATTCCGAAAAAATTACCAAAGCAATTGAAAAAGCCGCACAGGCCACAAAAGAATTTGATATAAATATAGCCAAAAGCTTAACTGAAAAGGTTATTGAGCTTACTCGGGAATTGGTAAGCAAAAAAAGCGAAAATCTGAAAGCCGCATCTGTTGAAGAAATTCAGGATATTGTCGAGCAGGTTTTGTTATCATCCGATTACAAAAATACGGCGAAATCCTATGTGCTTTACCGTGAACAGCAGGCAAAAATAAGGGAATTTACCAAGAATGCCAATATTGACATGGTTGATGATTACCTTAAACAGCTTGACTGGGAAGTCAACGAAAATTCCAACATGTCTTACTCAATTCAGGGGTTAAACAATTATATTGCAGCCCACCTCAGCAAAAATTACTGGCTGAATAAAATTTATTCAAAAGAAATCAAAGAGGCACACTTGAGCGGGAATTTTCATATCCACGATTTGAGCATGCTCTCAGTTTACTGTGTCGGCTGGGATTTAAAAGACCTCCTAACACAAGGATTTACAGGAGTTCAGGGAAAAGTTCAGTGTTCGCCTGCAAAACATTTCAGGACAGCTCTCGGACAAATCGTAAATTTTATGTACACAATGCAGGGTGAAGCCACGGGAGCTCAGGCTTTTTCAAATTTTGATACGCTTTTGGCACCTTTTATAAGATATGACGGGCTTGAATATAATCAAGTCAAACAGGCGATGCAGGAGTTCATTTTTAATCTTAATGTACCTACACGCACAGGGTTTCAAACTCCATTTACCAATATCACAATGGATTTGACAGTACCGAGTTATTATGCCGAACAAAGTGTTATAATCGGCGGGGAGCCTCAAAAAGAAACTTACAAAGAATTTCAAAATGAAATGGACATGCTCAACAGTGCTTATTTTGAGGTAATGATGCAGGGCGATTCGAAAGGGCAAGTTTTCACATTCCCGATTCCGACGTACAACATTACAAAAGATTTTGATTGGGAAAATTCCGAACTTGAAGGACTCTGGGAAATGTCTGCAAAGTACGGCATCCCTTATTTCTCAAATTTTATAAATTCCGATATGAGTCCTGAAGATGCCCGTTCTATGTGTTGCCGTTTAAGAATTGACAACAGAAAGCTTGAATACAGAGGCGGCGGACTCTTCGGGTCAAACCCGCTGACAGGCTCTGTCGGTGTTGTGACAATGAATTTGCCGAGGATGGCCTTCTTAGCGGATAGTGAACAGGAATTTCTGGGAATTTTGGCTGAGAATATGGAGCTGGCAAAAGAAAGTTTAGAAAAGAAAAGGAAAGTTCTTGAAAGCTTCACGGATAAAGATCTGTACCCTTATACCAAATTTTACTTGAGAGATATCAAACAACGATATGGCGTTTACTGGAAAAACCATTTCTCGACAATCGGGCTTGTCGGCATGAATGAAGCCTGCCTGAACTTGTTTAATGAAGGAATTGGCAGTGAAATTGGCAAGAAATTTGCATTAAGAGTCATGGATTTTATGCGTGATAAAATTGCTCAATATCAGAGGGAAACCGGCAATAACTACAATCTTGAGGCAACACCGGCGGAGGGAACTTCTTACCGTCTGGCAAAAATGGATAAGGAAAAATTGGTTGATATTAAATGTGCCAACGACGAGGATTACTACTCAAAGAGTGCAAAACCTTTTTATACAAATTCAACCCAGCTGCCTGTGAATTTTAGTGATGATATTTTTGAGGTGCTTGACCATCAGGACGATTTGCAAACAAAATATACCGGCGGAACAGTTGTACATATTTATGCAGGCGAAAGAATACACGATGCAAAAGTCATGAAAAATTTGGTCAAAAAAGTTTGCACAAATTACAAACTGCCTTATTTCACTTTTTCACCGACATTTAGCACCTGCCCGACACACGGATATATAGCCGGCGAACACTTCATGTGTCCGAAATGCGGCGAAGACTGCGAAGTATTTTCAAGAGTTGTTGGCTACATAAGACCCGTCAGGCAGTGGAATGAAGGAAAAAGGGCCGAATTTGCGGCGAGAAAAACCTTTGTGATTGAAGACAATTCGTCATTGCGAGAAGTGAGCATAGCGAACGACGCGGCAATCCAAAAAGTATGTTAATTTGGATTTGCTCCTCAAAAACGATATTCAACTGTTTTTTCGGCAGAGTGGCTAAAGCCTCGCAATGGCAAGGAGTTAAACTGTGATTTCAATCGGCGGATTACAAAAGAGTTCTTTGATTGATTATCCCGAAAAAATTTCTGCGATAATCTTTACTCAAGGGTGTAATTTCAGGTGCCCATATTGTCATAATCCGGAATTGATTGAAGGGAAAATGGAAAAGGAAAGAGGGAATAGAGAACAAATTCTTGAATTCTTAAACTCCCGTAAGGACAAGCTCGACGGTGTTGTAATAACCGGCGGTGAACCTACTTTACAAAAAAGTTTGCCTGAATTTATCAAACAGATTAAGGATATGGGGTTTTTGGTTAAGCTTGACACAAACGGTACAAATCCCGAGATGCTTCGACAATTGCTTGATAAAAATCTTATCGACTATGTTGCGATGGACATTAAAGCACCTTTAGAAAAATATTCAGAAGTTGTTTGCTCCAAAGTGGATACTAAAAATATTCTAAAAAGTATCGAAATCCTTAAAAATTCAAATATTGACTATGAATTTAGAACAACTGTCGTGAAATCCCAGCTTTCGCACGCCGATTTTGAAAAAATCGGGGAAATAATTAAGGGGGCAGATAAATATTATCTGCAAAAATTCGTTCCGACAAAAACAGCCGATAAGCATTTTTTAAGCGAAAAAACATATTCTGATGAAGAATTCAAAGGAATAATTGAAGATTTACAGAAATATTTAACTTATGTTAAACTCAGATAGGAGGTAAATTTATGAGAACCGATAAAATAAGCTTTGGCGATTATACTAAACTTTGGACAAAAGACCCCAAAATATTAAATGCATTGGATGATTTAGAGTGTCATGTTTTAAGCAAAAAGAGTTCTCCTTTGTGCCGGTACAATACTATTGCCCAAAGCGGGGATACTTGGGGGCGTTTTTGGGGAATTTTAGCAGACGGTGAAGACGCAAAGAAAGGAACTCCTTTGGTTTTTCTTGAAGGAATAAATGAGGTTTTTATTGCAAAACTTGAAGAATTAAAGCAAATTCCTGCTTTAGAGAAATATTACTCATATATTAAAACTTATTATGACGGAAAAAACATTGTTTAAGATTATTCGCTGATTGCATCAAAACATTCACTGCAGATTGTTTCGTGTCTTTCGTGTTTGCCCAATACCCTGTATTTCCAGCATCTTTCGCACTTTTCGCCATGGGCTTTTGTTACCCAGACAATGAAACCTTCTTCGTGGTACTCATTCAAAACGTCCTGCGGTTTTTCTTCCGTTAAAATTGCCTGAGAAGTTATGAATATATTGCACAATTCGTCCTCATTATTTTTCAAAATATTTGCCGTATCGTCTGAAACTTTTATATAAACTGCAACTTCAAGTGAGCTTCCGACCTGTTTGTCGGCTCTTAGAGGCTCGATTGCTTTTGTCGCAATTTCTCTTACTTTCAAAATAGTTGCAAATTCTTCTTCAATCAATGTATTTTCCCATCTCGGATTAACTTTTGGCCAATCAGAGAGCAAAATGCTTTGGATTGAACCATTTTGGCCGTTTTTCTGGCAAGCTTCAACGTTTTGCCAAATATCTTCCGCCTGATGCGGCATAACCGGAGTTAAAATCCGAATCAATGCCTGCGATATTTCAAATAAAACGGTCTGGCAAGCACGGCGGGAAAGTGATTTTTTACCCGCTGTGTAAAGTCTGTCTTTTACAATATCAAGGTAAAAGGAACTTAAATCAATCGCCGCAAAATTTTGAAGATGCTGAAAATATTTATAAAATTCGTAATTTTCAAACGCTTCCGTGACCTGTTTTACAAGCTGATTTAATTTGTGCAGTGCAAATTTATCGAGATTTTTAAGCTCATTATATTGAACATAATCTTTTGACGGGTCAAAATCATAAAGATTTCCAAGCAAAAATCTGACCGTATTTCTTGTTTTTTTAAATATTTCAACAAGCTGTTTAATGGCGTTTTCGCTGATTTTAATATCGTTTCTGTAGTCAACGGAAGCTGCCCAGAGCCTTAACACATCAGCCCCGTAGGTTTTGATAATTTCTTGCGGTGCGATGACATTTCCCAAAGATTTTGACATCTTTCTGCCCTCGCCGTCAAGTACAAAACCGTGGGTCAAAACTTCCTTGTAAGGAGCTTTCCCTTCTGTGGCAACCGCCGTCAAAAGCGATGACTGAAACCAGCCTCTATGCTGGTCTGAACCTTCAAGATACATATCCACCGGAATGTGACCCAGCTCCTGAAAACGTTTTTCGACAACTGCTCTCCATGTTATGCCAGAATCAAACCAAACATCCATGATGTCTTTTTCTTTTCTGAAATTTTCGCCCTTACATTTTGGACACTTAAAATTATTCGGCAACAATTCTTTTTCAGAATATTTTACCCACGCATCAGAACTTTCTTTGTCAAACAAATCTGCAATATGTTTGATTGTTTCATCTGTTACAATGACTTCTCCGCAATCTTTGCAGTAGAAAACAGGAATCGGAACGCCCCACGCCCTTTGCCGCGAAATACACCAGTCGGAGCGGCCTTCAACCATGTTCGAAATTCTAATTTCGCCGCTTGAAGGAATCCATTTAACTTTTTTTATTTCTTCTAAAGTTTCAGCCCTGAATTTATCGACTTTAACAAACCACTGTGGGGTCGCACGGTAAATTACCGGTTTTTTGCAACGCCAACAGTGCGGATAAGAGTGTACAATCTCACTTTTAGCCAGCAGAGCCCCTGCCTGTTCCAATTTTTCTATGACAATCGCATTGCCCTTGTAGTAAGGAATCCCTTTTAAATCAGGTATTTCATCTGTCCACATACCCTTGCTGTCAAGCGGGGAGAGTATGTCAAGATTATATTTGCTCCCGACTTCGTAGTCCTCAAGCCCGTGACCGGGGGCCGTGTGAACTTCGCCTGTGCCGGCTTCTGTCGTAACGTGTTCACCAAGAATTAACGGTGATTTTCTGTCATACAAAGGGTGTTTGGTGTTTAAAAATTCCAAATCCTGACCTTTTGCACTGCCAAGAACTTTTATATCTTTTTCTTCCCACGAAACGTCTGCCAAAAAGCTTGCCAGTAAATCCTGCCCAATCATGTAAACGCCGCCGTCTTTTTCAAGGAAAGTGTATTCAAACCTCGGGTGCAAACAGATTGCCAAATTAGACGGAATTGTCCAAGGAGTTGTGGTCCAAACTACTGCGTAGACGGGGGAAGAGGAAAGAGGAAAGAGGGAAGGGGAAATAAGCCTTTTTATATTTTCTGTTGACTCTTCATCAAACCGGAAACGTACATAAATTGAGGTTGAAGTGTGATCTGCATACTCGACTTCCGCTTCTGCCAGAGCAGTTTCACATGCCGCACACCAGTAAACCGGCTTAAGGCCTTTTTCTATATAGCCTTTTTTGTACATTTCGCCGAAAACCCTTATCTGTTCAGCTTCAAATTCTGGATTAATCGTCAAATAAGGGTTTTCCCAATTTCCCAAAACGCCAAGCCTTTTGAATTCTGCCTCCTGACCTTTTAAATTTTTATGGGCAAATTCTCTGCATTTTTGGCGAAGCTCAACAGGCGTAATTGCTTCTCTGCCGCCTTTTATATTTTTAACAACGGCATTTTCAATCGGAAGTCCATGCCCGTCATAGCCCGGCACATAAGGAGCATAATAACCCGCTTGTGATTTGTATTTGATTAAAATATCTTTTAAAATTTTGTTAAGAGCCGTGCCTATGTGGATTTTTTCCGAACTCAAATAGGGCGGTCCGTCGTGCAGAATAAAAGAATGTGATTTGTCTTTTTGTTCAATATTTTTTTTATAAATATCATTTTCTTCCCAGATTTTTTGAATTTCCGGTTCTCTCTGTGCAGCATTCGCACGCATTGCGAGCGTAGTTTGCGGCAAATTTAGTGTGTTTTTATACTCAACTTTCTCTTGTTCCGTCATTTTCCCATCCTTAACATTGAAGGGCTAAAGCCCATCCTACTTCCTTTGTTGGGTTGGAAAACCCAACCTACTTTCAATATTTCATCAATTTAGCCCGAAATACTCAATTCTTCTTGATTTTGTTCAGTTATTTTCGCATCCTCGAACTTTTTTATTTTAATTCCTCTTACAAACTCATGCATTTTAACATAATCAAACTCATTTTCCCACCTTGCAATTACGACCGTCGCAACGCAGTTTCCGATTAAGTTGACCGTCGTTCTGCCCATATCAAGGATTTGGTCAATTCCGAGCAGAATTGCAACCCCTATTATAGGAATATTGAAACTTGCGAGGGTTCCGGCCAAAACTATCAAGGATACCCTCGGAACTGCCGCAACTCCCTTGCTTGTGAGCATTAAGGCAAGCATAATCATAATTTGCTGTTCAAATGACATGTTTATCCCGACAATTTGTGTGGCAAAAAGTACCCCCAAAGCCAGATATAAGGTGCTTCCATCGAGATTAAAGGTGTATCCGGTCGGCATTACAAAACCGACAATATTTTTAGGCACACCGAATTTTTCCATTATTTCCATTGCCTTTGGCAGTGCCGCCTCAGAACTTGCTGTAGAGAATGCCAAAATGGCAGGCTCTTTGATTACATTCAAAAGATTTCTGAAGGAAATTCTGGCGATTTTGCAGGCAATGAACAAAACAATTACAACAAACAAGGCCAAAGCAAAATAGAGCGAAAAAATTACCTTCGCATAGTTTTTTAAAATTCCGATACCGTTTTCCCCGACAGTGGAGGCAATTGCTCCGAAAATCCCTATCGGTGCAAAATACATTACATATTCGGTAAATTTGAACATTACCTCGGACAGGGAACTCAAAACGTCCAGAACAGGCTTTGCTTTTTGGCCTACGGCACAGATAGCAAGAGCAAAAAATATTGAAAAAACGACAATTTGAAGCAGGTTTCCTTCAGCCATTGATTGAATTACGCTGGTCGGAAAAATGTCCACAACCATTTGAGTTACGGAAGTGTGAACGTTTACTGTCGCCATTTCGGCAGCGGTTTTCAAGGCGTTAGGGTTAACCGTAAGCCCAAAACCCGTTCCGGGTTTGAACAAATTCCCTACGCCGAGTCCTATTACGAGGGCCAGAGTGGTTACGATTTCAAAATAAACAAGAGTTTTTAGTCCGACCTTACCGATGCTTTTAGCATCGCCGTGTCCGGCAATTCCAACCACCAGAGTCGCAAACAGCAGCGGAGCGATAATCATCTTTACCATTTTTAAGAAAATTACAGCCAGAGGGTGAAGTTTTTGAGAAAATTCAGGTGCAATCCACCCGACTATAACACCCAAAATTAAGGATAAAAATATTGCCAGTGTAAGTTTTGAACTCTTCAAATGCTTTCCTCTTTATACGTTAAAAAATGGTTTCTATTACATTATATAACAAAAACGCTTTTCTTAAAAAAATTGAGATAATCTTTATAAGATTTTTTTAGGCTTAAGGGCTTAAGGGGTGAAAGGCTTTTTAAGAAGTGATTAAGTGACTGGGTGATTAAGTGATTAAGTGCAACAAAAAAAATTAAAACTTTCCTTTTCCAGTTTCTCTTCTCACGTCTCACGTCTCCCCCTTTCCTGTTCCCAGTTCCCTCTTCCCAGTTTCCTTTTTCCCGTCTCACTTTTCTCCGCCCTTTATCCTTTAACCGCTCCCTCGTTTTCGCCTGAGATGAAGTATTTTTGCATTGCAAGAAAGAATATTACAATCGGAATTGTTGCCAAAATCGAGCCCGCGGCGATAAACCGCCAGTTTGAACTGAACATTCCCTGTAAATTGTTTACCCCAACCGGAAGCGTATACATGGATTCTTTTGTCAGAACAATGCTCGGCCAGAGAAATTCGCCCCAGCTTCCAATAAATGTAAATATCGCAAGCACTGCAAGAGAAGGTTTTACCATCGGCAACAGCACTCTGAAAAATACCTGAAAAACGTTGCAGCCGTCAACTATTGCCGCCTCTTCCATTTCCTTCGGAATTGCCAAAAACGCCTGCCTCATGAGAAAAATCCCGAACGCACTTACGGCAAATGGCATTACAAGACCTAAATACCCCATAAGATTGTTTACGGAATCAACCATATTTAATTTTAATGTAATCAAATAAACGGGGAGCATAATCGCCTGAAACGGTACCATAATCGTTGCCAAAACGGCAAAAAATGAAGCCTTCTTCCCGCCAAATTCCATCCTTGCCAACGGATATGCCGCCAGAGCCGATAAAAGCAGGTTTAAAAACACCGTCGCTCCCGCAACAATCATAGAGTTTACAAAATAAGCCACAAAATCAACCCTTTTCCATACCCCGACGTAATTTGCCCATGTAAAATCCGTCGGAATAATTTGTGGCGGATAGGCGAAAATATTTTCCGCATTGCCTTTTAATGAGGTTGAAATCAGCCATATAAAAGGGAATATCGACAACAGCGATACGAAAATTAAAATTGAGTGTATTCCTATTTTATTGAAAAATCGTTTAATCATTTGGCTTGTTTATTCCTTTTCTTTTTACGTCATCCTGAACTTGTTTCAGGATTTCAGAATTGAATGTTTTTGGATTGCTTCGTCATTTCATTCCTCGCAACGACAACTGTTATATCTGGTATTTGTTTTTCTCAAAAAACATTATATTCACAAGCGAAAACGCCATTACGATAACCAATAGCACAACCGCCATCGCCGATGCATAGCCCAAATCCAAGTTCTCAAAAGCCCGCTCGTAAATATAATAAACAATTGTTTTACTTGAATTCAGCGGCCCGCCCTTTGTCATTACATAAATTTCAGCAAAAACCTTCATCGCAGAAATCGCACTGATTGTTGAAACAAGGGCAAGAGTGGGCATTATGTGAGGAATTGTGACCGTCAAATGCTTTCTGAAAGCACTCGCTCCGTCAATGTCGCAAGCCTCGTACAATTCTTTTGGCACGCTCATCAGTGCCGCAAGATAAATCATCATGTAATATCCGATACCTTTCCAAATAGTCACAATAATTACAGAAATCAGTGCAAATCTTGTATCCGTCAGCCATCCGATAGGCCCAAATCCCAATTTCTCAATCGCAAAATTCAAAATCCCCTGATCCGCATAAAGCCACTTAAAAGCAATCGCAGCAACTACAATTGATACAATTACCGGCAGGTAAATCAAAATTTTGTACAAAGTTATGCCATTTATTTTCCGGTTAATCAAAATTGCCAAAAATAGCGGAAAAATCGCCAAAATCGGCACCGCAATAAACAAATACAAAAAAGTATTGAGCAAAACCTGATAAAAAATCGGAGAGTGAAGCAGTTTGAAATAATTCTGAAGTCCAATCCACGCAGGATTATAAATGCTTGCCGAATAGTCCTGAAAACTTAAAACAATCGTTTGAAAAAACGGGATGAAAAAAAATACCAGCAAAATCACCCCCGCAGGGAGCAAAAATAAATATGGAACGTATGGTTTGTAAAATTTTAGCATTTGATATCTCTATGTTGTTGGGCTGGAAAGCCCAACCTACTTCAACGCTTATTATCCCATCATTTGCCGCTTACGTGTTCATCTGTTTATTGGATATTTCCCTGGAACGCAGTTTCCTGTGATAAGTTACAGCGAACCTGTGTGCTTCATCCCTTATTCTTTGAAATAAAAACAAAGCAGAGGAATTACGAGGCAAAACAACTGGTTTTGACTGCTTCGGCAAGAAAATTTCTTCCTCCCGTTTTGCAAGGGAAACAAAATCAATTGTTGAAAAGTCTATGTCGTTGCGAGGAGTGCTGAAGGCACGACTCGGCAATCCAAAAGACTTTTCTTGGATTGCTTCATCACTCACTTTGTTCGTTTCTCGCAAAGACAAAATATTTTTGTTTTTAAACCCCTCGAAAACCTGCATAACTGCCGATAGCTGCCCTTTTCCACCGTCTATAATTATCAAATCAGGTTTTTCCCAATTTTCCTCTCCCAGCCTGCTGAGCCTTCGGGTCAAAACCTCTTTCATGGAAAGAAAATCATCCGGCTTGCCCTCCGCCAGCTTGATTTTAAATTTTTTGTAAGCGGATTTTTTACTCAAGCCGTTTATGAATGTTACCATTGAAGCAACCGTGTTTGTGCCTTGAATGTGGGAAATATCGTAACATTCTATCCTGTGAGGAAAATTTTTCAGCTTTAATTTTTCAGCTAAAAACGAGCCGATTTCGTTAAAATCATCCCTTATTTTTGACATTTTTTCGAGTTTTGCGTTATTTAAAAGCACTTTTGCATTCTTGTCCCCAAGAGCCTGCAACTCCACACCTTGCTTGGTTTTTCCATAACTGATTTTGACTTTTTTCTTTGACAAAATTTCAAGCCATTGCTGATAAAGTTCTTTTTCTCCGAGTGCCTCAAGCTCTCTGGAAACGATTTTGTCAGGGAATTCAACGGCAAGATTGCTGTAATAATCTCTGAAAAATGTTTCAAAAAAGCCAGTTTTATCGGTTTCTTCCACAAAATACGTAAAATCTTTTTTATCAATCAACCGGCCTTCACGTATCATCAAAATTACAATCGCAAAAACTCCGTCCTCGTACATCATAGAAATCACATCCTCGTTAAGTTTCGTGTTTTCATAGACAACTTTTTGGCGTTCAAGTGTCTTTTTCAAATCCAAATAACTGTCACGGAGCCTTGCCGCCTTTTCGTACTGCTGGGAGGCCGAATATTTTTTAACCTGTTCCATCAATTGTTTCAACAATTCGCTCTGCTTGCCATGCAAGAACAATTCTGCCTTTGCCACAATCGCTTTGTATTCTTCCGAAGAAACAAGCTGCTGACAAGGTGCAAGGCATCTCCCGATTTGATAATAAAGACATGGCCTGTTTTTGAATTTAGGCGTTTTGCACTGTTTCAGGGGAAAAATCTTTTTTAAAAAATCGAGGGTGGAATACATCGCCCGAACATCCGTATAAGGTCCGTAATATCGGCCTTTTTCGAGGTTAAGATTTTTTTTTCTCGTGACGATAATCCGGGGAAAATCCTCGTCCGTTATCAGAAAATAAGGGTATTTTTTGTCGTCTTTGAGTAAAATATTGTACTTTGGCTTGTGTTTTTTAATCAGATGGGATTCCAAAATCAGTGCTTCGGCTTCTGAATTTGTGATTATGTATTCAAGATTTTCAATCTGCGGCACCATAACGTTCAGTTTTGCACTGTCTAACGTCTTGTGAAAGTAACTTCTTACCCTGTTTTTAAGATTTTTTGCCTTGCCGACATAAATTATCTCACCTTTTCCATCGTGGTAAAGATAACACCCCGACAAAGACGGCAATAATTTCAATTTTTCGGATAAAGTTTTGTTCATAATTAGATTATACAATAAGTTTTTAAATAATTGCTCAACGGGGTTTCAGGGGTGTCACCTGAACGCCCCGCAGGGAAAAGAAATGAACGTAATAAACTTATCTTAACTTCTTCTGTATGACTTTAATCATAGCTTCTTTAGCCTGTGAAAGATCAGAGGAAATAGCAAGTAAATAATCCTCAAAATCAATTTCTTCCTCTGCATCAGGAAGAATAATGCTTGATTTGTCGGGATTTGATTCAATATTAGCTTTTACATATTTATTTACAAAATCAAGCTGAGAAAATGAGTTTATCAACGGCGTTATTTTAATTTTATACATTTCAAGCAATTGATAATATGAAGTTTGCAATTCTTCAATCTCAGAGGCATATTTATCAAAAAACCCGTTTACCAGCTTTATATCAACGGTTTTAACGTCGTATGCATTAAAATACTTACTAAATTTATCGAAAAAGTCTATCAAAAGAGTATTCACTTTTATGATTAAATCGTTTTGATGTTTTACAAATGAATCGTTCAACCATCTTTTTTTATTCCGACTATCATTAGCTCGCATAACAACAACAGTTATAAAACCTGTTAAAAAAACAGGGATAAATACTTTAGCTATTTCCCATACGTAATGCCTTATGTGATAATCTTTCATTGCTCTCACCAAATTTATGTGATGATGAGCGATTACCAAATTTTGAATATCCATATCTTATTCCTTATTCCATCCCTATTATATCACCTTTTTGGATATTCTTCGCATAAACATTGCCTGCGGCAAGTTCAATTACATAGCCTGACGAAAGATGTATCGGCAGAATTCGCCACGGCTTGACGTTTTCATACAAAGCCACTATCTCATTTTTGCCGTTGATAAACAAAACATCAATTGCAAATTTCATAAAAAATGTGTGTATTGAACAGCAGGGCTTAATAATCAATCCCTCGTCCTTTGAAATCGATTTTCTCGGTATAAGCCCAAAAGTCCTTGTCAAAAAGGTTTTCGCCACTTTTACATCATCCGCTATTAAATTGTTCTGTGTAGAATTGTAAATTTTCATGTACTCATGCTCTATTTTTTTGTAAAACATCCGTTATAATATACAATGTATATCTAAAATATATCCCCAATAAACGGAGACATCATGATTCTTGAGTATAAAGTAAACGAAACGCATGTTCAAGCCGCATGGCTAAAAACTCTCTATGATTTGATAGAGGAGTTGAACTGCAAATGCAAAACTTATATTGAAGAATCTTACAATCAGACTTACAAGCATTTTTCACGGATGAGAATAATAGAAGTTTACGGGTCTGACACGATGCTGAGCTGGTTAAAATTACGCATGGAAAGATACCTGCATTTTATATCTACCTATGATGAAATGACAGGCATTTCATCTGAAATACACGATGGAGAGATGTGAACGGGGAAGGGGGAAGGTGAGAGGTGAGACGTGAGAAGAGAAACTGGACTTATCGACCATTCAACTCTTCACCTCCCAGGTCATCTTTGGTTCTTACAGATTAATCTGCGTAATTACTCCGTGGATTTTGTGTACGGGCAGTTTGTAAAAGCTTACAAAGGTCGGAGTGACTTTTTTGATTATGGAGAATATATGCCAGAAGAAATTGCTTGTTTCAATCTCTTCAACTCCGTAAAAAATCGCCTTTTCCTCTATATCCAAAACTCTTAACACTTTTTCCAGCTTAAATACTTCCATGTAACCGACGTCAATTGTCAAGATGTTCAACCCGTCGGCAACCCGGCTTAAGTCATAATGCAGGCCGAAGGCTTCATTTGTTTTATTTATTTGGATAAAAATGTTTTCTTTGTACATTATGTTGTTTATAAACATCGTTTGAACAATATAAGGCGGGACTTTTTCAATCCCTCTTGCAAAAAACAGTGCCTTGCCTTCAATTTTGCTGACATCCTTATAAAGTTTCTCGTATTTGCCCAAAAATGTATCTTTGTCCATCAAATTAATCGCATTAAACATCGCCTTTTGGCCTTTTACATAGAGAATTATTAAGGACAAAGGAATGGTTGCAATTATAATTGACCAGTACGCACCTGTCGGAATTTTTGAAAAAGTTGCAAGGAGAAATGCAAAGTCAATAAACATAAGAGATATTGCAATTAGAAAATGGAAATATTTTTTTCGCAAGAAAAAGATTGTTGAAATCATAATTCCTGTGATTGTGAAGGTTCCGGTTACAGCAAAGCCGTAAGCTGAAGCCAAATTTGCAGATTCTTTGAACATTAAAATAACCAAAATTACAAAGAACATTAAAAACCAGTTTGCCGTTCCTATGTAGATTTGCGAGTTAATTTTTTCCGAAGTGTATTCAACCTTGAACATCGGCAAAATTCTCGTGTTTATGCCCTGATAAACTATCGCAAACAGCCCGCTAATCATAGCTTGCGAAGCAATAATTGTCGCCAAAATGCTTATAGCCAAAAACGGAATATACAAAAATTTTGCCTGAGATACAACCATCGCAAACAACACATTGTTGCTTTCGGGATGTGCAAGCAAAAATGAGCCTTGCCCCAGATAGTTGCATAATAGTACAAAAAGTACAATAACCCACGCTCCGGTAATTGGTTTTCTGCCCAAATGCCCCATGTCCGCATAAAGTGCTTCGGCTCCGGTTGCACAAAGAATTACTTCCGACAATACAAAAAATCCGGGCAATCCATGGTGTGTAACAAATCTTAGTCCGTGGATAGGATTAAAGGCCTGCAGTACAACTAGGTTGTGGCTTAAAGATGCAAGTCCGGAAATGCCCAGTGCCAAAAACCACACGAACATAATAGGACCGAAAATTTTTGATATTCTTTCCGTTCCTCTTTTTTGTATCGCAAAAAGCCCGATGGCGATTATTAAGGTTATCAGCAAAATTAACGACTGAGGAATATTGTGCAAAACATGAACCAGTTTTAAACCTTCAACCGCAGATAAAATACTTATCGCCGGCGTGATTACGCTGTCGCCTATCAACAGCGATATGCCGATATAAGTGAGAAAAGAGAAGAAAACTATCGGACGGACGCCTTTTAAAAGTTTTCTTAGAACCTCGTTAAGCACGATTGTTCCGCCCTCACCTCTTTTGCTGAGGCTCATAGCCAGCCATGTGTACTGTGCGGTTACAATCAATAAAAGCGTCCAAATTATTAAGGACAATATGCTTATGATATTTTCCGTGGTTACCTGTGTAGTTAAAAATATTACTGTAAACGTATAAATGGGGCTCGTTCCGATATCTCCAAAAACTAATCCCATTGCCTGTATTATATTTTTTATTGATGTCCTGTCTTCTGTCATTAGTACTACCTTATTATAAAATTACAAAAAATCAAGTATTGGGTTAAAGGGTGATGAGGTGAATGGGTTAACGGTTAGCAAATTAAAAACTCTTCAACCCTTCGACCTTTCGACTTTTCAACTTTTCAACCAGGGCAAGAGGCTTTTGGTCCTTGCTTTCAGACGTTCAACTTATACCCTCCGCCATAAATTGTTTCGATGTATTTTTTACCGTTGGCAATTTTGTCGATTTTGGTTCTCAAGTGTCTTATGTGGACTCTTATTGTTTCTATTTCATCGTCGGGTGAATAACCCCAAATATCGCTTAATAATTTGGCGGAAGAAACCATATTCCCGTGGTTTTGGAACAACAGATTAAAAATTTCAAACTCAATCGGGGTTAATTTTGCAACTTTGTCGTGAATTTTCACCGAATAAGTTTCGGGTATGAGCGTAATTTCTTTGACAGTTAGAAGTTCTCTTATGGCTATTGATTCGGGAATTTGGTGTGAACGCTTTAAGATTGCACGCAGGCGGGCTTTTAATTCTTCCATCTCAAATGGTTTTACAAGATAGTCGTCCACCCCGATGTCAAAGCCTTTCACCTTGTCGCTAAGCTGAGAGAGGGCCGTAAGCATCAAAATTGGAACATTTTTTGTCGAAGGGTTTTGTCTTATTCTCTGTGCAACGGTGTATCCGTCGACTTCGGGCATCATAACATCCAAAATTACAGCGTTTGGAAGCTCCTGCTTCGCCAACGCAAAACCTTTTGTTCCGTCAAGAGCCTGAATAACATTGTATCCGGCCAATTCAAGGTTGATTTTTATCAATTCGTTTATAGATTTTTCATCATCAATTACTAAAATTTTATTCATAGTTTAATTTTATAACAAAAATCTTAATCATGGAGGATGCGGAATTATTCCCTTTCACGTCACCCTGAATTAATTTCCGCGGAGATGATTTTGTAAACAAAATCTATCTCCCCGACACTGTTTTCTAAGCTCGTTTCTCGCAAAGAAAACAAGAGGCAGGGTCGCAAAGTCGCTCGCTGATGCGATGCTGAAACAAGTTCAGCATGACGTGAGTCGTTTTTTGGAATAATTCCGCATTCTCATGTAATTTAACAAAAATTTACAAAACACCTCGTTTGAATGACCTTTTATAGCGGGTTCTGGGGTATGTTTTTGTTACGATTTATAAAAATTTTCTCTCGGCGTATTAACAATTACAAATTTTTTGGTTTTTATAGTAATATGTAAATTGTCACTAAAGATTTAGGTATGTAATAGCACACCATAAGGAGGCACATGAATTGGAAGTAACTTCACCTTTTACAAGTATGAACAAAGACGGAAAAAAACAATTTCATTTGGGTCAACATGTTTTAGCCGAATTTTTTGAATGTGACCCGAATATTTTAAATAATGTATCTTTAATAGAAAAATTAATGATGGAAGCGGCTCTTGAATGTGGTGCAACCGTAGTCCAAAAATGTTTTCATATGTTTAACCCTTACGGAGTCAGCGGAGTAGTTATTATAGCTGAAAGTCACCTCGCAATCCATACATGGCCGGAATTAGGCTATGCCGCAGTGGATTTATTTACTTGCGGTGACAAATGTGACCCAAAAGTCTCTTATCAATATTTGAAAAATAAATTTAACTCAAAAAACTCCTCTTACAGAGAGCTTAAGCGGGGAATTATCGATGAGGAAACCCAAAGAGTTTCCCATATGTCTTTTGAGTTGGCCGGCCAGTGCTAAAGGCTTTTTACGAAGTGATTAAGTGATTAAGGGAGTTGATAAGTTGAAAGGCTTAAGGGCTTAAGGGGTGAAAGGCTTTTTACGAAGTGATTAAGTGACTGGGTGATTAAGTGACTAAGTGCAACAAAAAAAATTAAAAATTTCCTTTTCCCTTTTCCCTTTTCCCTTTTCCCTTTTCCCGTTTCCCGTTTCTCTTCTCACGTCTCACGCCTTGCCTTTGACTATTTACGCACAATCAGGTATAATTATTACAATTAGATATTATCAGGTACAACATGGACGAACAATCAGAAATCATATACGGCAAAAACTCCGTTTTAGAGGCACTTATTGCGGGCGATAGAGAGATTAACAAGATTTTAATCTCAAAAAACCTGCACTCCGACGAAAAATTGAATCGGATAAAAGAGCTTGCACAAAAAAACGGAATTATTTTTCAATTTGTACCTGCGGAAAAATTTCAGGGGATTGAAGGCAATCATCAGGGTGTTATTGCTCAAATTTCTCCCATAAAATATGCCGATTTAGACGAATTTCTCGAAAAAAAGCATGAAAACGATTCGCTTGTGATTTTAGACGGAGTCGAAGATTCCCACAATATGGGTGCGATAATCAGAACATGTGTTTGTGCGGGTGTTTCGGCCATTATTATTCCGAGCAGAAGAAATGTCCAGATTAATTCTATTGTCGAAAAAACCTCGGCGGGTGCGATTAATCACATTCCGATAATAAAAGTCAATAGCCTAATCAGTGCAGTCCAAAAGCTAAAAAATTCCGACTGGTGGGTAATTGCCACGGATGCCTCCGCCAAAGATAATTATTATAATATAAATTACTGCGATATGAATTTCGCTTTAATTATGGGTGCGGAGCATGCCGGAGTTTCAAAATCCTTGATAAAAGAGGCGGATTTTCTGGTAAAAATCCCAATGTTAAAGGATTTTAACTCTTTAAATGTCTCAAACGCCCTCAGTGCAATAATTTTTGAAACAGTAAGACAGCACGAGCGAGCAGAGGGCGGATGTCCGAAATGACACGCAGGAGTGCGTGGCTTTGGAGGACAGTAGACCCGTTTAGTGCGAGAGAGTAAGACCGAAAAGTGGAAAGTGAAGAGAAAACGGGGAAGGGGAAAGGAAATTGGGAAGGGGAAAACGTGAGACGTGAGAGGTGAGACGTGAGAAGAGAAACTGGACTTATCGACCATTCGACCTATCAACTTATCGACTGATAAACTTATAACCTTTCGGCCATTCACCCCTTAAGCCCTTAAGCCTTTCAACCTTTCAACTTTTCAACTTCCTCAGTCACTTATTCAAAAATTTATGATATAATTAATTCAACGGGAGAGCAAACAATGGCAAAAGACGGAGAAATATTAGATATAGAGTCAGGCAATCCTGAAGAGGAAGACGTAGATTTGGCAAAATTGGAGCCGGAGGAAGACGAAGATATCCTCGAATCTGTTGAAGAACCAAAGGTTCAGGAAAATTTAACTTCAATCAACACGGATGATTCGGTCAGAATTTATCTTCAGCAGATAGGGAAAATTCCCCTGCTGTCAACTCCGGAAGAATTAAATATTGCCAAGAAAATTCAGGAAGAACACAGCGAAATCGCCAAAAACATGCTTGTTAATGCGAATTTAAGGCTTGTTGTCAGTATTGCCAAAAAATATATAGGGCGAGGGCTTTCTTTTCTTGATTTAATTCAGGAAGGCAACATGGGGCTAATGAAGGCGGCGGAAAGATTTGACTACACTAAAGGGTATAAATTTTCGACTTACGCAACATGGTGGGTGCAACAGTCAATCACAAGGGCAATTGCGGACAAAGCAAGAATAATAAGGCTTCCGATTCACATGATTGAGTCTTTGAGCAAAATAAGAAAAGCTACGCTTGATTTGACAACGGAACTCGGAAGGGCTCCCACAAAGCAGGAAATAGCTTACAGATTGGGACTTACGGTTAACAAATTAACTTCATTGGTTAAGTCCGCTCAATCTACTATCAGTATTGAATCTCCGGCTAATCAGAAAGAAGATTCGAGCAAAATTGCTGATTATATTGTTGATGAAAGCACAATAACCCCTGACAGCAGGGTTTCTCAAGAAAATTTATTTGATGATATAAGAAAAATGCTCGGCCAATTAAGCCCGAAAGAGAGAGATGTTTTGATTTTGAGATATGGACTTGACAACAACGGCACGAAAAAAACATTGGACGAAATCGGCTCTCAATACGGTGTTTCAAGGGAGAGAATAAGACAGATTGAAAACAGGGCTATTTCTAAGCTCAAAAAACTTTGCAAAAATACGAATTTAAACAGAGGTCTGAAAAATTACTTCGGGGCGTAAATTTTTCTTAACATTTACCGTTTTACTAGCACTTTTTATTTTGTTTGTTTTTGATACAATTGTGTGTTAGAAATAGTGATGCAAAGCGTGGAATATAAATGGGGCTTAAAAATTTTATAGAAAATAAATGCAATTTACTTGGGCAGAAGAACAAAGCGGTTTATACGGTTGTTTCTATCGCCCTGTTTAAAGGTATTTTTCGCCCTATTTTTACGATGAATGATAAAAAACAAGACCCTAAGTCCAGAAAGTATGCTGCAATAAGAGAAGGAGCCACAGAGCTTATTGCCGTGCCGACATACATTTTATTATCCTGGGCCACAGAAAAATTGGCTCCTAAATTTGCTTTTGGGGATAAGAGCATAGTGGAAATTTTTGATAGATCAAAGTCAAATGCAAAATCGACATTAGGGTTTTTGGGGGTTTGCTTAGCGGCTCTGGTGGTAATTCCAGGACTTTGTAATTTAGCCATGCCTCATATATTAAAAGCTTTCGGGCATGACGGCAAGAAAACGGATAATGTTAAAAAACCTTATCAAATACCGGAATGGGCAGCGGTACCGCCTCAAAATCTTCAGGCTCCGCAACCAACCAAAATCACGCCGGCAAATTTGAATATTTATAAGCCAATTTCGCCTAAATCTGGAATGGGGGTAAGCTTATGAAAATTTCGCCCATAGTCCAAAGCGTTAAGAAAGTAATCAGCAGCCCTAAATTTGCGGACTTTACCGAAAATACCATGTATGCCGTTACAATTGAAACCGTGTTAAAAATGACAGGAAGGCCTACTTTTATTTGGCTTGACAAGGAAGCGGACACGAAAGAAAAGAAAAAATATGCTTCCGTCAAGGAATTTTTATATCAGGCGACATGCCTTGCATTGTACTGGTGCATGGTTCCTTATGTTAAAAAGGGTCTCTATAAACTAATTTCAAAATGGTTGCGTAACAAAAACACGATTAACGAAGGAAAATTAAACCTGTATAATACTGCTGAAAATTCTATAGAAGAAGCGAAAAAAGCAAAAAATACCGAATTATGGAGAAAATTAAAGACAGACTTAAAAAATAACATTAAAACCGATTCCAGATACCATCTGGGTAAAGGGGCACACGAATTTAGTGCAATTGTCGGCTCCGTACTGGCTTTAGCCATACTGGCTCCTCAATTAAGCCACTACATAGTTCACCCTATGATGAAGGCTTTGGGATTTGATAAAGAAACCGGCGGAAATAAAAAGGTTGACCTTGCAAACCGGCAAAAGCCAACCTTCTAACCCTCTAATCTTCTAAATCTCAATTAAAGCATATTTCTTCTTATTTTTTCTTTAGCTCTGTCGATGTTTTTAATTCGTCTTTCGATGGAATTAACTTGCCGATTGAGCATGGTTCTTTCATTTTTGATTAATTTGTACTGAGCATCAACATCGGCATATTTTGCTTTGTAGTTCAGCAAATCATTTCTGATTCCGACTTGAGCGTTGTCAAGCTCAAGAATTGCGTTTTGAATGTTGTCGTTGCCGATGGGAACTTCGCCCGGTGCTGCGTTGGCCGCAGGTGCACTTTTTGAGGGCATAACTTTAGATAGTGCGTTTGAAATAGGGTTTGATGATGGTTTTGCTGCTGCCGGAGCTGCTTTTGGTGCTGAATAAGATGCGTCATCAAAATTCAGCGGAGTGAAAGCGTTTCCGTCGGCAAACGCAAGATTTGAGCATGCTGCCAATAAAGCAATTGACAGGGCGATTTTGTTGAAGTTTGTGTTGATTTTCATTGATATTCTCCTTTTAACTATTTTTTTGTACTAATACATTTAATATTTTATTATACTTTTGATTAAAAAGGAAATAGTTTATATAATGTAATATTTCGCTTAAAGGCTGAAAGGCTTAAGGGCTTTTTACGAAGTGATTAAGTGACTGGGTGATTAAGTGATTAAGTGCAACAAAAAAAATTAAAGCTTTTCTTTTCCAGTTTCTCTTCTCACGTCTCACCTCTCACGTCTCACGTTTTCCCCTTCCCAATTCCCTTTCCCGTTCTCTGTTTCCTGAGATAAAGTTTTGTAAATGGCGGAAGTGCTTGTTTTTAAAGGGTATACCCAAAGAGTTTAAAGGATATGCCCCAGAATGATTGATTTTCTGCTTTTTTCAATGTATGATTAAACACGTGCACCAAGCACAATAGAACATTAAAAAATACCGAAATAATTAAAATGGCAAGTGGAACAAAAAGTGGGCTTCAGGCTCACCCGGTTTGACTCTTAAAATTAAAATAATAAGTTTTTTAAAGAAAACAAAAAAAGTTTTAAAAAAGCACTTGACAAACAAAAAATAAAGTAATATGATTGTAAATACCGCAAGAGATTGCGGTTAGTATTTAGGTGTTGGCCCAAAACGATTAAATGATACTCTAGCGAAATCAGAAGAAAAGGAATAATCTGCCAACTCTACACAAAACCCCGAGGGGTTACAAAGAATCCCTTTGTAAATAGTACAACTCTAGGATGCTTTAAGAAATTAAACTCTTACGGGGAAACAGAATTTTCGGGAAAAAGAAAAAGTAATTTTTTTTTGTCCTGCGGGAGCCGCAAAAAACTGCCGAGTTGATTCAACGGAGTGCAAGTTTTGTGACCCTGTAAAAATAAAGCTGAACATTGAAAACAGAATAACTGAAAACTTAAGCGTGAGCCGAGGCACCAGGTCGCAAGACCGAAATGCCGTTGATGGCGAACGCTGAATTAAATATACTTGTTGATTCAACAAAAAATGATTTAACGGACAGAACGAGCGAGCCGAGGCTGGAGGTCGTAAGACCGAAATGCCGTTTAAGGCGAGCGAGTGACAAAGAACGAAACGCAAGCAGTAATGCTAGCAGTTCAACAAAGTGAGCATTTTACATCTTTTAGCGAGATGTAATAATCATAACTTTCTGACAATGGAGAGTTTGATCCTGGCTCAGGACGAACGCTGGCGGCGTGCTTCATACATGCAAGTCGAACGAGAAGCTGACTTCGGTCAGTGGAAAGTGGCGGACGGGTGAGTAATATGTAGGAAATCTGCCTTAGAGAGGGGGACAACAGAGGGAAACTTCTGCTAATACCCCATATGAGCTACCTTGAAATAGGTATCTTGAAAACTCCGGTGCTCTAAGATGAGCCTGCATCTGATTAGCTTGTTGGTGGTGTAATGGACCACCAAGGCGACGATCAGTAGCTGGTTTGAGAGGATGATCAGCCACAATGGGACTGAGACACGGCCCATACTCCTACGGGAGGCAGCAGTAGGGAATTTTGCGCAATGGGGGAAACCCTGACGCAGCAACGCCGCGTGAACGATTAAGCCCTTCGGGGTGTAAAGTTCTGTCAGTGGGGACGAAATTTGACGGTACCCACAGAGGAAGCACCGGCTAACTCCGTGCCAGCAGCCGCGGTAATACGGAGGGTGCAAGCGTTGTCCGGAATCATTGGGCGTAAAGAGTTCGTAGGTGGCATATTAAGTCTGGTGTTAAAGGCAGAAGCTCAACTTCTGTAAGGCACCGGATACTGGTAAGCTTGAATGCGGTAGAGGTAAAGGGAATTCCTGGTGTAGCGGTGAAATGCGTAGATATCAGGAGGAACATCGGTGGCGTAAGCGCTTTACTGGGCCGTAATTGACACTGAGGAACGAAAGCCGGGGTAGCAAATGGGATTAGATACCCCAGTAGTCCCGGCCGTAAACGATGGATACTAGGTGTTGCGGGTATCGACCCCTGCAGTGCCATAGCTAACGCGATAAGTATCCCGCCTGGGGAGTACGCACGCAAGTGTGAAACTCAAAGGAATTGACGGGGACCCGCACAAGCGGTGGAACATGTGGTTTAATTCGAAGCAACGCGAAGAACCTTACCAGGGCTTGACATCTAACAAACCTCAGCGAAAGTTGAGGGTGCTCTTCGGAGAATGTTAAGACAGGTGGTGCACGGTTGTCGTCAGCTCGTGTCGTGAGATGTTGGGTTAAGTCCCGCAACGAGCGCAACCCTCGTCGTTAGTTGCATGCAGCGGTTTACTGCTGTAGTGCTCTCTAGCGAGACTGCCGGTGATAAACCGGAGGAAGGTGAGGATGACGTCAAATCATCATGCCCCTTATGCTCTGGGCTACACACGTGTTACAATGGCCGGTACAACGAGCCGCCAACTCGCAAGAGTGAGCAAATCTCTTAAAACCGGTCTCAGTTCGGATTGCAGTCTGTAACTCGACTGCATGAAGTCGGAATCGCTAGTAAACGCAGATCAGCACGCTGCGTTGAATACGTTCCCGGGTCTTGTACACACCGCCCGTCACACCATGGAAGTCGACCACGCCCGAAGTACGTGAGCTAACCGCAAGGAAGCAGCGTCCTAAGGCAGGGTTGGTGACTGGGGTGAAGTCGTAACAAGGTAGCCGTACCGGAAGGTGTGGCTGGATCACCTCCTTTCTAGGGAGA